>JBDHKD010000104.1:0-11721 GCA_039586575.1 Gemmatimonadota bacterium
CCTCGTAGCCGTGCTGCGCGCCGTAGACCACCGGCCGCACGCCGAGCGCCGATCCCAGCGCCAGAGCCCGGAGGATCTCACGCGGCTCGTCGCCGGGGATGAGGACCGGCCAGCGCTCGGCGACCGCACGGCCCACCGGCTCCAGCGTCGGGTCGTAGGCTGGCCGCTCGCGCCCGGCCGCTCGCGCCCGGTCGGCGGCTATCGCGCGGGCATAGCGGTCGGCATCTAGGAAGAGCTGCTTATGGTAGGCGATCACGGCGAAGAGCGAGCCGGGATACCCGCGGAGGCCGCGTCGTGATCGCATGTTGAGCCTGAGCGCCGCCGGGGTACGGACGACCAGCTCCGCCGGCAGCCCGTCACCCAGGCTGACCACCGCCCCCTGCCCCGTCACCAGCCCGTCGCCGTGGACCGTCATCACCGTGGTGAAGCCGCCCGCGCGCCAGGTCGCGATCCGTGAGTCGTCAGCCGTCAGCACGTCGGCCGCCGCCCGCGACGTGAAGGTAGCGGGTCGGTCCTCCGGTCCATCGGATGTCGACGCCGCGCCGTAGCCGCCGCGGGCGCCGGCGGCCCCGTTGTCGGCGCCCTCGAGCCCGAGATCCGACAGTGCGTCGAACAGTCCCGGGTAGACGGTGAGCCCCGCACCGTCGATCACCCACGCCTCCGGCGGCACGGTCACGTTCGTGCCGACCGCGGCGATCAGGCCGTTGGCGATGACCACCGTCCCGCTCTCGATCACGGGGCCGGAGACGGTCACGATGCGCGCGTTGGTGATAGCGTAGTAGGGCGGCGGGTGTGGCACATCGCTGGGCGCCTGGCCGGCCACGACGGTCGGCTGCGCGGCGGCGGTCCCTATTATAAGGACCATGGCCGCAAGGCGCGGAATGAAGCGATGCCGCAGGCACACCCATACCGCTTCCGCAGAAATGGACAGCCGTCTCATCTCTTTCCCTTCCCTGGATGGTGTGGTTGGTAACGAGATTCAGCGTAGCGCCGTGGGGCGCGGCGCTCAAACGATTAGACACCTCACGGCCGCGAACCGTTGTGGAGGCCGGCTCGACTAACCGGCCTTCCGAGCCCGGTAGTTGATCCCCAGCGTTCCGAAGAAGGCGGCGCTCGACTCGTGCGGCGCGCCACCGAAGACGTCGCCCCGCCAGGTGATCTCGAAGCCCTGGAAGCCGGCCTGTTCAACTACTGCGGCGAGCTCTGCTTCCAGCAGAGCGCCGGCCACTCAACCCTTCCAGAGGTCGATGTTCCGCTTGGCGTTCTCCGAGACCGGCTTCTCGACGCTGATGTCGGCGATCTGCAGCCGACCGCCCGGCTTGAGCACGCGATACAGCTCGCGAAACACCGCCGCCTTGTCCGGGCAGAGGTTGATCACACCGTTCGAGATGACGACGTCCGCCCAACCGTCTTCGATCGGCAAGTTCTCGGCGAAAGCCTCGCGGAACTCGACGTGATCCATGCCGGCCTCCGCCGCCGCCTTCTGCGCCTTCGCCAGCATCTCCGGCGTCATGTCGATGCCGATGACCCGCCCTGCCGGCCCTACCAGTCGCCCAGCGATCAAGCTGTCGATCCCGGCGCCGGACCCGATGTCCACCACGTGCTCGCCCGGGCTCAGCTCGCCGAGGCTGAACGGGTTGCCCGTCCCAGCGAACGACTCCACCGCGCCCGCCGGGATCGAGTCGACCAGCGCCGCGTCGTAGCCGAGCCGCAGCGCGTGCGGGCGCCCGGTGTGGAAGTGGTAACCGCGCCCCGGGTCGTCGGCGACGTCGGCATATTCCTTCTGGATCTCGCAGCGTAGGGTCTCGAGATCAACCTCAGGGACGGGTACAGCTCGGCTCATCGTCTCCTCCAGCCCGTGGAATCGCGGCCGCGCCGCGCACGCGCCTACGGCACGACTGAATAGGGATGCGCTAAACCGGGCCAGTACCGGACACAGACGGGCTATCCGTTGGCGGCGAGCCCCGCCAGGCGCTGCTCGGCCCGCTCGACCAGGGGGCGAAGCTCGGGGTCGCAGGCCGACCAGAGCTCCACGAAGCGCGCGTAGTGCCGGCGGGCCTCGTCGAGCTCGCCAAGCCGCTCGTATATCTCGGCGCGGCGCAGCTGCGAGGGCGCCAGGAAGACGAGATCGTACATCGAGACCTGCTCGAACGAGCCGTACCAGCGGAGCGCGTCGTCCAGGCGTCCCACATCCTCCAGCAGCATCGCGCGTAAGTATCGCTGCAGAGACCCCGAATAGAAGGGCGACTGGAAAGCGTTCTGGTAGAACGATTGCATCTGCGCCCGTTCGAGTTGCTCCAGGCCCGCCGCCGACTCGCCACGCAACATGGCGACGTAGGCCATCACCCCGAACGCCAGGTCTTCAGGTAGCGACAGCGACCTCTCCGGGCTCTCCAACCCACGCAGATCGTCGGCGTAGCGCCGTGCCGACGTGTAGTCGCCCAGGCGGGCGCTCAGCACGCCGAGAAGAAAATCCTGCACGTGTCGGTGTACTTCCTCGTGCGCCCTGATGTATCCGCTGGGGTGGGTGATCGGTGGAACGGTATCAGGATCGAGTGCCGCGATCCGCCGGCGCATACCGCGCAGCTCTTCCGTGCTCGCCGGGATGAACGGCAACATCGAGAAGAAGGCACCGAACTCGGTTGCCCGATAGGAGTCGAAGCGCTCCGCCGCGGCCAACTCGGCGGCGGCGGCGTCCAAGCGACCCTGCGTGGCGCTCAAGTAGCCCCGGTAGATATGGCCCAGCGACCGCATCCCGGGCGCTCGACCCCCCTCGGTCAGCACCTCGCTAAGCGCCATGCCGGCCTCGAAATCGAGCGCGATGACCGGCACATAGGCCACGGTCACCAGCAGAGCCGGATCGGAGACCCGTCTCAGGTCGGCCAGCGCGCCTCGCTGCTCGGCCGAGTCGCCGGTGACGAAAGCGCGCAAGGCGCGCAGCTCGACGGCTCGGTCCGCCTCCGGGTTCAGCGCCAAGAACCGGCCGACCAGCGAGTCGAGCTTTGCCGTGTCGCCCTCGACCGCGGCGATTCGCGCCAAGTGGATGATCGAGTTGACGTGATCCGGCTCGTAAAACAGGACACGTTCGAACGCTTGGCGCGATTGGGCGATCGAGTGACCCTCCAGGGGCCCGTAGTGGAAGAGAACCTCGCCGATCTGGAACCAAGCCTCCACATCGTCCGGATAGCTGCCCACGATCGTGCGGTACTGCTGCTCCGCCCGGACACGATCACCCAACCGGGCGGCCACCGTGGCTTCCAGAAGCCGCCGATCGCGCTCCGACAGCCGTCCGCTGTGCCGGAAGGCCCGCTCCGCCGCCACGGCCACCAGGTCGTCCCGCGTCAGCCACTCGTAGGCCACGCTCAGCCGATACCAGGCGAGGGCGAAGGACGGGTCGACGGCGACGGCGCCCTCGAATGCTTCCGCCGCCTCCAGGTACTGACCCGCCCGCAAGGCCCGCTCGCCATGCAGGTAGTCCTTGAGCGCCGAAAGCGAGTCGGTGGTCACCGCCGCGATGCGAGCCACCGGACCGCCGCGGCCGGCGCCCGTGCTCAGCAGCAACTGGGCCGCAACACCGTCCACCAAACCGAACACGTCATCGGCGCTTCCTTCAGCAGTAGCCTCGGCGATCGCCTCGACGCCACCATCCGTATCATATAGAGAGGCATCGACCTGCAGCCGCCCGCCGACCTCCAGCACGGCACCCAGTACGAAGTAGTCTGCCTCCAGGCGGCGGGCGATCTCGCGCCCCCGCTCCGGACCCAACGTGCCGCCGCCCTCGCGACTCACCAGCGCCAAAACCGCACGCGGGTCAACGCCGCGCAGCTCGCCGGCCACATCCAGCTTCCGGCTCAGTACGTCGACGATCCCCTCGCCTAGGTAGTCGTGCTCGCCGCTGCCGCGGATCGTGAAGGGAAGCACGACGACGCGGGCTGCATACGACGCGTCCGCCGCACCCGCTCGGAAATCTTCGCCGGGTCCCCGCGCTAGAATCCACCAGCCGCTGCCGACCATCAGCACGACGAACACCAGGGCGGCGATGCCCGCCAGCCAACGCGCGCTGCGCGGCTGCGCCTCGACCTCTTTCAGCTGACCGCTCGCCGCCGGCTCTTCGCGCTTTACCCCCTGCCCCGTCAGCTCGTAACCCCAGGCGAGCAACAGGGCTACCGGGAAACCCAGCAGGGCGACGACCACGAGCACGGTCAGCGCTCGCTCCGGCAGGCCGAGGTTGGGGAAGATGATGTCCGCACCCTGCAGGACCCCGAAGGCGACGGCACCGTACAGAGCCGCCACCTTGAACACGCCGCGGCGTTTCAGCTCGGCGAAGAAGGTCCGGTAGGGCGGGGTCGGGTCGGTCATCTGGGCTTCCGTGGCGAAGAGAACGGCCCGTGAATGAACGGTCCGCGCGGCTCGGTAGAACGAAGATGGCGGGTCGGGTGGGGGTGATCAAGCCAGGGCCGGATGCTTGCACGGCGGATCATCGGGACGTCAACAGCTCGAACCCGATGGCCCTGCGTTGATATCCACGGTCGCATCTCGCATCTTGGAGTCCTTCATTCCGCCGGCAACGAGGAGTAATCGCGATGGCAAAGCTCAGCGGACGCGTCACGTTGATCACCGGCGCCGCCGGCAACCTGGGTCAGGCGACGGCGCGTGCCTTTCTGGACGCGGGCGCGCGGGTCGTCCTGGTCGATCGGGCGGCGGAGCGGCTGCGGGAGCTGTACCCCGAACTCCGCGACTCAGCTGAGCACCAGCTGGCCGAGGGAATCGATGCCGGCGATGCCACGGCGGCGGAGGCGTTGGCGCGCGACGTGGCGCAGCGCTTCGGGCGCATCGACGCGTTGATCAACACGGTGGGCACCTACCGTGGTGGGAAGCCGGTCCATGAAGAGGATCTGGAGACCTGGGATCTCCTGTTCAAAGTGAACCTGCGGACGACCCTGGTCATGTGCCGGGCGGTGATCCCGGTCATGCAGGAAGGCGGAGGCGGCCGGATCGTCAACGTGGCGGCGCGCAGTGCCTTGGCCGCCGGCGCCAACTCCGTCGCCTACAGCGCCAGCAAGAGTGCCGTGCTGCGGCTCACGGAAGGCCTGGCCAAAGAGCTCGAGCCATCGAAGATCGCCGTCAATTGCGTGCTGCCCGGCACGCTCGACACGCCGCAGAACCGCGAGGCCATGCCCGACGCAGACTTCAGCCGCTGGGTCGCGCCCGAGACCGTAGCCAATGCAATCGTCTTCCTGGCCGGCCACGAAGCCCGCGGCGTCAACGGCGCGGCCGTGCCGATCGGCTGACCGAACGGCCGCGGCGCTCGGACTGTTCAGCCGAAGTCCCCGATCTGAACCACCGTTAAGCCAGGCAGCGAAGGTATCTCGCGGTCGTTGGTGACGAAGCTCCCACAGCGGGCCGTGAGCGCGACCGCCAGTTGCAGCGCGTCGGGCGTGCGGATGTCGTGAACCGCTCGCAGCGCTGCCGCGGTCCGCAGCTGGACGCGACCCAGGTCGATCAATTCGACCCCGCGGCTCCGGGTGAGTAGCGCCTCGTAACGGTCGGCGAGCGCGATGTCGCCGGCGCGATAAGGAATGACGAGGACCTCGAGCAGCGTCAGGCCCGAAGTCACCAGCCGACGCTCGCCGCGGTCCGCCTCTTCGAACAGCGGAGCGATCACGCGCGCGAACCGCGGATGCTCTTCGATGAAGTAGATGAAGGCGGCCGTATCGAGCGCGACCGGACCACGGGTGATGGCGTCGATCAGTCCCACGTACGGCGCTCCTCAGCGACGTGCCTCGCGGCGTCTAAACCTTCCCACAGCCCCTTGCCTAGCCCCCGCAGCTCGAGGATCGAGAGCGGGTCAGGCTCCGCCACAGCCTGGCTCAGGATATGGGTGACCTCCTGGGCGATGGAGCGGTGCTGCCGGCGCGCCCGTTCCTTGAGGCGGCGGTAGAGGTCGTCGGGCAGGTTCTTGATATTGAGAACGGCCATCGATTCCTCCGTTTCTCCTCCATTTTGGTGGCAAGGCTGCTCGCCGTCAAGCCGACTCTGGGCAATCTTAGCGGCACGGGGCTCTACGGGTCTTCAAGCTGCCGGCTCGCCACGGCCTGGGAAAGGCAGTAACTTGGGTTTCCCCCTGCCCAACTCCGCCACGCATCCGTTGAAGGGAGCCACCCCATGCGACGCGTATCGAGATTCAGCCTTGCCGTGTTAGCGGTCACCGCGCTGCCGGGCTGCGGTGGGTCCAAGGTGATGGTGCCGCCGCTCATCGACCTCCAGCAGCACGAGGTCCTCGCGATCATCGAGTTCACCACATCCGACGACGGTGAGCTGGGCCCGCTGGCGACGCGCCGCTTCATGGAGTGGGTACGCGTCGACCAGGGGCTGGTGCGGATGGTCGAGCTGGGGACCGAGGCGGAGGCGCTGAGTGAGATCGGTGGCACGCGGCTGAACCGCGCGGCTTATCAGGAACTCGGCCGGCGGCACGAGGTGGCGACGATCTTCACCGGTGTGCTCGAGGTCTCGGACATCCGGCCGGCGGTCAGCA
The DNA here is from genome assembly GCA_039586575.1 of Gemmatimonadota bacterium. GTDB lineage: Bacteria > Gemmatimonadota > Gemmatimonadetes > Palauibacterales > KS3-K002. Next base: position 6,536 of record JBDHKD010000104.1, read on the forward strand.
TCACGCCCGACTTGAGCGCACTGGGCGCCGCGGCCGACGTCGACGCCGAGTTGACCGTGCAGATGGTCGAAACTGCGAGCGGCGCCTCGCTCTGGAGCCGCTCGGCCAGCGTGACCCAACGGGTCGGCCACATCAGCGTGTTTCAGGGCGATGTCTCTTTCGATGCGGAAGATCCGGAGCGCGCCTACGGCGAGCTGGTCGACGCGCTGGTCGAGGCGGTGACGCGTGACTTCCGCGTCAGCTGGGAACGGCGCTAGCTTGGAACAGCACGCGGTTCCTGCCGCCTGGGGCTACCGTATGGGCGACCAGTCGGGACTCCCGTCGAGACCCGGGGCGTTGGTCAGGTTGGCGACGTTCGAACCATCGGCGTTCATGACGTAGACTTCGATGTTTCCGTCCCGATCGCTCAAGAACGCGATCCGCGTGCCGTCCGGCGACCAGGCGGCGATGATGTCTGAACCCGGGTCGTTGGTCAGGTTGGTGGGGTCGGAGCCGTCGGCCTTCATGACGTAGACTTCGGGGTCCCGATCCCGATAGGAGTGGAAGGCGATGTGATCGAACAGCGCGACCGCGCAACTGACAGCGAAGCCTGCCTCCACCGTGTCCTCGGGGTTAACACTGACGTCGCGCGGATTGGCGCCGCTCACCGTACAGTTCTTCGCCACGCCGCCCAGCTCGACGCTGTGATCCCCCTCTGCCAACTCGGCGAACGTGACGACCTCGTTGAGACCCACGGCCAGGCTCCGGGCTCCGTCGACCGTGACTGTGTAACCGTCCGGATCGAGCGTGTCACCCTCGCGAATAGCAACCGCCTTTATGTCTGCAATGTAGTCTCGTGAGACTACATCGATAAGGGCGAGTCCCCGGCCGTCGGGGACCAAGTAAGCCTGGACAACCGGCATCGCCGTATATATGTTTGACTCCAACATATATGACCCCACTATATGGAGGCCTCCGTGTTCAGCCATTCGCTGAAGAAAGGCAGCCTCGAGTTCCTTCTCCTCTCGCTGCTCCGCGACCGTTCGCGCCACGGCTACGAGATCGGCAAGCTGATCGAGGAACGCTCGGGCGGACGGCTGCAGTTCCGCATCTCCTCGATCTACCCGATTCTCTGCCGGATGGAGGGTCGGGGCTGGATCGAGGGTCGCTGGGTGGAGAAGGCGGGCGAGCGGCGGCGTCGCTTTTACCGGCTGACCGCCAAGGGTGAGGAGGCGCTGGCGGCGAAGCATGAGACGTGGAACGAGTTCATCCGCGCGGTGAACCTGGTGGTGGAGCCGAGCCATGCGTGATTGGAAGCGCTACGTGCGCGAGCACCTGCCACTCGGCGACGTCGAGGGTCCGGTGGAGTTGGAGATCGTCGAGGAGATCGCCTCGCAGTTCGAGGACGGCTACCGGGAGGCGTTGGCGCGCGGCGCCACGGCAGAGGAGGCCGACGCCGAGGCGCGGGCGCTGATCAGCGATTGGCGCGCGCTCGCCCGGGAGATCCTGGGCTCGCCGCGATTCGCCGCGGCGCCGCGGATCGAGCGACGCCTCGAGGAGCGCGAGCTGGCGATCCGCGGGCGCGGTGGTGTCTGGGCGTGGCTGGCCGATCTCATGCGCGACCTGCGGCTCGCGGTGCGTCGGCTGCGGCGGGCGCCGCTCTTTAGCGCGGTGGTGGTTCTGACCCTGGGGATCGGGATCGGCGCCAACACGGCAATCTTCAGCCTGGTGAAGGGGATCCTGCTCGACCCCCTGCCCTACGACGAGCCGGAGCGACTGGTCGAGGTGCTCAACACCGCGCCGGGCATCGGCGAGGATATCCTGCGTCAGTCGGCGGCGCTCCATTTCACCTACGAGGACGAAGCGCAGTTGCTCGAATCGGTCGGGCTGTGGAACCGTTTCGAGGTCACGGTGCTGGGGCCCGACGAACCGGTTCGCATCCCGTCCATCTTCGTGACGGCGGGGGCCCTCCCGACGCTCCGCGTTCGGCCGCTGCTGGGCCGGCTGTTCAGCGTCGAGGACGCGACGCCGGGCAGCCCGCTCACGGTGATCCTCAGCCATGCCTACTGGCAGAGTCAGTTCGGAGGCGATCCGGCGGTCCTCGGTCGTACGTTGCAGATCGGCGACCAGGCACGGGAGATCATCGGTGTCATGCCCCGGGGCTTCCGCTTCCTCGAGTATGATCCCGCGGTGTACCTCCCCTTCCGCTTCGATCGTTCCGGCCTCGCCCTGACCAACTTCACGAACCCGAGCATCGCCCGCTTGAGAGAAGGCGCGACGATCGAGGCGGCCACGGCCGACCTGGCCCGGCTGCTGCCCGTGGCGGTGGAGAAGTTCCCCGGCGGCGTCACCCTGGAATTCCTGGAGGAGGCGCAGGGCGCGCCGCTTCTCAGACCTTTGAAAGAGACCCTGGTGGGTGATGTGGGCAAGGTGCTCTGGGTGCTCTTGGGGACGGTGGGGATCATCCTGCTCATCGCCTGCGCGAATGTGGCCAACCTCTTCCTGGTGCGCGCCGAGGCGCGGGAGCGGGAACTCGCGGTGCGCACCGCCATGGGAGCGCGGCGTCGCCAGGTCACCGGGGGGTACCTGGTGGAGAGCGTGCTACTGGGCCTGGTGGGCGGCGCCGTCGGGCTGGGCCTGGCCCAGGCGGGGCTTAGGCTCCTGGTGGCTATTGGGCCCGCCGATCTGCCGCGCCTGAACGAGGTGTCGCTCGATCCGGTCGTCCTCGGTTTCACCCTGGTCATCTCGATCCTCTCGGGCGTCTTCTTCGGGCTCTTCCCCGTCCTGCGCTGGGGGCAATTGGACCTGGTGAACGCTCTCAAGGAGGGGGGTCGCGGTTCCGGCGCCGGGCGCGAACGCCACCGGACCCGGAATGCGCTGGTCGTCGGGCAGATCACTCTGGCCCTGGTGCTGCTGATCGGATCGGGGCTCATGGTCCGGAGCTTCCAGGCGATCCGGCGGGCGAACCCGGGTTTCCGAAACCCCGACGAGATGCTCGTTCTGGGCGTCTCGGTTCCCAGCGCTGTGGCGGAGAGCCCTGACGAGGTCATACAGACTCAGGAGCTCATCACGCGCCGGCTGGCGGAGGTCCCGGGCGTGGCCTCGGTCGGGTCGTCCAGCTCGGTCACGATGGACGGCCGCGGCGGTTTCGACCCGATCTTTGTCGAAGACTTCCCGCTCCCCGAAGGTCAGCTGCCGCCGATCCGCCGCTTCAAGTGGATCGGCGCGGGATACTTCGAGACGATGGGTAATCCAGTCATCGCCGGCCGTACGCTCACCTGGACGGACATCTACAACCGCGCGCGGGTGGTACTGGTCACGGAGAACTTCGCCCGCGAGTACTGGGGCGAACCGGCCCAAGCGATCGGCAAGCGGATCGGCACGGGGCTGGCGGCGGGCAACTGGCGGGAGATCATCGGCGTGGTCGGCGATGTGCGGGACGACGGCGTCACGCAGGATCCCGTCGCGGTCGTCTACTGGCCCATGGTGTTGGAGGATTTCTGGACCGAGATCCGCGGGGACGCGCCTTTCGTCGCCCGGACCCAGTTCTACGCGATCCGTAGCCCGCGGGTCGGCACCGCCGCTTTCCTCGGCGAGATCAAAGCGGCCGTCTGGTCGATCCTGCCCGACCGACCGCTCACCAGCGTCCAGATCATGGATGACATCCTGCGCGGCTCGATGGCGCGCACCTCGTTCACGCTGGTGATGCTCGGCATCGCCGCCGCCGTCGCCCTGCTGCTCGCCACGGTGGGCGTCTACGGTGTGATCTCCTACGTGGTGAGCCAGCGGACGCGCGAGATCGGGGTCCGCATCGCGCTGGGCGCCGGCTCGTCGACGGTGACCGGCATGGTCGTGAGGCAGGGTCTGTTCTTGGCCGTGGTCGGCGTGGCGTTGGGGCTCGCCGCTGCCTACGGGCTGACCCGCTTGATGGAGGGGCTCTTGTTCGGGGTGAGCGCGCTCGACCCCACGACCTACGCGATGGTCGCCGTGAGCCTGACGGCGGTGGCGCTATTGGCGAGCTACCTGCCGGCGCGGCGCGCCGCGGCCGTCGATCCGATGGAGGCGCTCAGAGCGGAGTAGCGGGCGACGCGCGCCCCTTGTCGTGCGGGCGCCCGATCCACTAGCTTGGCTAAGCCCAATCGTTCAGCCCAATCCGCGGTTGACCGGCAGCACTGCGTACCGAGGTTGCCCTGCGCGGCAAAGGAGGTCCAGCGTATGTGGTTCAACTACAAGAAGCGCATCGCCCCGATCTACCAGGACGAGACCTACCGCCGCCTGTTCGCCACCGCCTCCGGTCGCGATCGGCCCAAGGGCGTCGACAAGCTCAAGAAGCTCAAGTCCAAAGACACCGACGAGGTGAAGGGCTGGCGCCGCTGGTTTTCCAGCGGCTCGAAGCACGGCTCGGCCGACTGAGCGCGGCACGCTCACCCGACAACCACCGCAAACGATTGCAGACCGCCGAGCCCGGAGGGCGACCTCCGGGCTCTTGCGTAGCGCGATGATGCTAGTGCTTAGCAGTAGGCCCCAACCCAGGAGGAGAGACATGAGGTACCGAACCCTGCTCAGCACGTCAATGCTATGCGGTCTCGTACTGTGGACCGTTCCCGCAGCGGCGCAGGACGAAATGGCCGAGATGATGGCGGCCTGGCAGCGGGCCGGTCAGCCGGGTGTGCATCACGAGCACCTGGCCAGGCTGGTCGGCACTTGGGAGGCGGAGACCAAGATGTGGACGGATCCCGCGGGCGAGCCGACGGTCACGCCGGCCACGGCGGAGTACCGGATGGTCATGGACGGCCGTTACCTGGAGGAGTCGATCACGTCGGAGTTCATGGGCCAACCGTTCTCCGGTCGTGGGCTCTACGCCTACAACAACCTGACCGGCGAAGTGCAGGCGATCTGGATCGACAACATGTCGACCGCGCTTTTCGCCTACGAGGGTTCGCTCAACGAAGCCGGGGACGAGATGACGCTGACCGGCACGTACATGGACCCGATGACGAAGGAATGGAAGGAGACGCGCAGCGTGATGCGGTTCTCCGAGTCCGAGCTCCTCTACGTCAGCTACGAGATCGTCAACGGCGAGGAACAGAAGATGATGGAGATCAGCGGCCGGCGGATGACACCCTGACCCGCTACGTCCGGGCCCGGCCGCGGCTCAGCCGTCGACCAGTGCGGCGAACCGCGGGTGGTGGCGGAGCGGATCCCAG
>JBDHKD010000105.1:0-7159 GCA_039586575.1 Gemmatimonadota bacterium
TGGAAATTGCGGAACCTGATCCGCTGGGGTCGCTGGTGTCGGGACCGTGGCTGTCACTATCACGTCGCGCGGGTCAATACGTCGCGCCGGGTTCTGCACTGCGCCGCCGCGGGGGCGCATAGTTTCGACGGGTCGAGCGTTTCGCGGTTCGTGGTGAACCTGCCCAAGCTCGACGGCGCGCGGCGCCAATTGCCGCTCTGGGAGTACGACGGACGATGATCGAGATCTGCAAAGAATGGACGTTTCAAGCTGCGCACCGGCTGCCCAATACGCCGCCAGATCACAAGTGCCACCGGCTGCACGGCCACACGTGGACGGTGCGGGTCTGGGCCCGGGGGCCCGTGGATCCGGTCCTGGGGTGGGTCGTGGACTATGCGGATCTCGATGAGCTCTGGCGCGAGCATTGCCGCGACCACCTGGATCACCGGATCCTTAACGACACGATCGAGAATCCGACGACGGAGCGGCTGGCGGTGTGGATCTTCCGGCAGCTAGAGCCGCAGATCGGGGCCCTGGGATGCGTGATCGGGAGCGTCGAGATCTGCGAGGGTGGGCGCAACTGGACGCGGTTTAGGCCGATCCACCTGGCGGGGGCGACGTCAAGCGGATCCGCGGGATAAGGTGCAGGGGCTATGCCTCTCGCGCTGCGCTACAAGAAGACCTCGGAGAACGTGCGATCTGCCCGGGTGGCGTTCCCGGACACCGGGAAGATCACGGAGATCAAGCTCCGCCGGGTGACGGCGCCCGAGGGCCAAGAGGCGGCCACGCACTCGGAGCCCTACAACCTGCAGAAACCGGGCCGGCTGGGCTGGCGTGTCGAGTGGGAGGGCCAGGCGCCCCCGTCCCGCGTGTACGCGTCGCAGGCCGCCGCGAAGTGTCGCGCGGATTCTCGACTGAAGGACGCCCGGCGCGAGGCGAAGAAAGCGGGCCGCAAGCTGCCGATCCCCGCGCAGGAGTGGGACAAGCGGGAGCGTCGACGGCTGGCGGCGGAGAAGCGGCGGGAAAAGGCGGCGGAGAAGCGCGAGCGCGAGGCGGAGAAGCGCCGCGCGCAGCAAATGGCCGGGAGTCTCGCCACGGTGAGCCATGACAGCGTAAAGCGGGCGATGGAGGAATTCGACAAGCTGGGGCGCGATCGGTTCTTGGCGAAATACGGCTACCGCAAGGCGAATCGCTACATGATCAAGGTCGACGGGAAGGAATACGACTCCAAGGCGATCGTCGGCGTCGCGTTCAAGTACGAGCCGATCGGCCGGCCGCTGTCGCATAAGGAATTCAGCGGCGGTCCGGCCCGTCTCGCGTCGATCTTGCAGGCGTGCTGCGATATCCGCCTACAGGACAAGAAGACCGGCCGACCCGTGGGCGTGGCTCGGATCCCCGTGACCAAGAAGGTGCGGAAGGAAAACGGGGAAGGGCCGAAGGGTCGCCGCCCGCTCCGTGGATCGGATTTCACGGCGCAGGAGATCGCCGCGTTGGTCGGGCTGGCAGACGCAGCGATCGAGAACTGGGAGGGGGCGGAGTCGGGGGCGGAGAGTTCGGACTCTCTGAAATACTGGCGATCGGTGCGGGATCTGGTTCGCAAGGGCAACGTGTCCGCGAGCGCGGCGGAAGATCTGATCCAGTACGCGGATCCCGACGCCACCGGGCCGACCGGATCCGCCCTGGCAAAGCTGAAAGCGGCCCAGAAGAAAGGCCGAGCGAAGAAGAAATCCGCCAAGCGTCCCGCGCTCACGTTTCCGCGGACGGGTGAGCGCCGATTCGCGGGAGGGTGGACGGCGAACCCGGCGGAGGTCTACACGTCGATCGACCGTCCTGGGGGCCCGCTGCGGTTCCAGGACGCCAAGAAAACGTCGCAGACGTGGCGACTCGTGCGGGGGGCGACGCGAGCGGAGCGGGACGCGGGGATCTCCCCGCCCCAGCTGATCGTGCATCGGAACAAGGGCGGGCGTCGCCCGGACGGGACGCCGGCGGAGTCCGGCTCGGTGGATCTGTGGGAGGTGCGGCGCGGGTCCGAGCTCGCATTGACTCCGCGCGTGCGGGACTGGAAGGGCAGCGCGTCCCAGCTTCTCAAACACTACGATCGGATCTTCGCGCGCCAGCGGGGGATCGACCCCGACGCCCCAGCTCAAAAAAAAAGACGTGAGCCCGTAAAAAGTAGCCGGGCCGGGAGCTCGGCGGGCCAAGCGTCGCTGATCGCCCCGGGGGCGGAGGGCTTCGCTCTGACGAGTCCGCGGGGGACGACGCGCAGGACGGAGACGCCCCAGGGGACGCAGCAAACGCTCGGCGGCGTTTCGCGCAAGGTGAGCCGCGAGGCAATGGAGCGGATGCGAACGCGAGAGATCGCGGAGCGGGCGGCCAAGCGTGGGGCCGGAGTGAATGGAGGGGCCGCCCCGAGCGTCGGTGCCAGCATGGCAACCAAACCAGAGCGAATGTCCCAAGAACAGCTGATCGAGGTCTTCGATCGGCTCAAACCCGGCCAGACGGTCCAGGTCTACGCGGTAGCGGTGATGGCATCGAGCGCGCCGCAGTGGGCGGATCTCAAAGTCGGCCGGCGGTCCACGTCGAAGCGCTACAGCTACACCCGGATCCCGTTGCTGCGGAAGGGGGAGACGAAGCCGCCAAAGTTTGGCGGGTACACGCTGTACAAGCGCGAACGGAAGGACGGATCGCGGTTTGTTTCGCTGGCGTGGGGGGATATGGGCGTCGACCTGTGGGCCCTGCGGATCGCGGAGCCCTCGCCGAAGCCCTCCAAGAAGAAGACCGCGAAGAAGAAGGCCGCGAAGAAGAAGGCGCCCGTACGTCGCAAGCCGAAGGCGCCCACGATGGCGGAGATCCGCGATCGTCTGGAGGCGATCGCCAGCGCTGGAGGGGGTGCGCTGGTGTACCTGACGGACGCCGCCCGGGATCCGCTGTTCCGCGGGGTCAATTTCGCCAAGCTGCAACGCGCGGCCGAGCAATTGCACAAGGCGGAGCGGGTGGCCTTCGACGGGGCGACCCTGACGAGGATCGAGAAACCACGCAGGCCCGCCGCCGATCTGGCGTTGATCTGGAAGCACACGCACCCGGATTTTCGATCGACGACCGTCGGGGGTCGCGATGCAAGCGGCAGATCAGTGGGCCCGCAGCGCTGGATCATGGTGAACCGCGGCGCCCAGGGCTCGGTGCTGGTCCCGCTGGAGGATCTGGGCCCCGCCGAATACGATCGGGCGCTGGAGTACGCCCGAAAGGCGGAGAAGCGCTCGGGGAAGCCGAAGCCGAAGGACGCCGCCCGGCTGCTGACGTCGGGGAGGATCACGGAGGGGCGAAAGTTTGGCCGGACCGGCCGATCGCTGGGCCCGCGCGACCCCGAGAGCAAGATCCCGGACTCGTCATCCTGGCGCCTGCGAGTGGAGCGGGGCGGGAAGGAATACAGCGTGCGCGTTAGCTATGGCTACAAGTCGAAGAGGTGGGGGCTAATGAGCGCGACCTCGGCGGGCGGCCGAAAGGTCGGAAGCAAGACGACCCAAGCGGATCTGCTGAGGATCGCCAAAGCGGAGATCCTGCGGACGCTCCCGCCGGAGATCGAGCGCTACGATCGTTTCGCTGAGATCGTGAAGCGCGGCGGCAATCCGCCCGTCGCCGGCGGCTACGTACAGACCAAGTGGGCGGACGGGAAGCCTGGCGAGCGTTCGGGCCTCGGTGCCGTGCCGCTGGCCGAGTATGAGGCGGAGCAGCGGAAGCAGCGGGGGGCGGCCGTGGCCGCGATCCCCACCGTCGACCCGGCCCCGCCCCGGGAAGGACCGAAGGTGCCCGAGCGGGCCGCGCTCGTCTCGGAGTCGCGGCTCCGCGATCTCGCGCAGTCCAAGGGCGACGGCGGGCGCGTCTCGTTCAAGGTCGGCAAGCGCCACGCCCGACGCATGGGGGACGTGATGGAGGGCGAGGGGATCCGCGCAGGGGAGGTTCCCCGGACGCCCTGGCTCCGGTCTGCGTCCGTCCCATGGTGGGAGTCCGAGATCACGGCGACCTGGCAGACGCGGGGAAACTCGGTGATCGTGAAATTTTGGACGGAGCCGGATGGATTCCTGATCGGAACGGTGACGGCGACGCTCCCCGCGACGCGTGGCGGGGCCTGGACGTTCCGCACGGATCGGTGGGGGCATGACCTCGCGCCGTTTGCCCTGGCTCGACTGGCCCGGGAGGCGGACGACCGCAAGCGCCGCGAGGCGGCCAAGGGCAAGCCGGGGACGTTCAAGCACGCGCGAGCGACGATCCTAGAGGCTCTGGAGTCCGAGGGCTGGACCGTCAAGGCGGGTCTAAAGGTGCCGCACGCGACGCAGGAGAACGCTCGCAAGGGGCAGACCGGGCGGGTATGGCTCAGGCCGCAGACCGCCTACGTCCAGTCGGGATCCCCTGACGGCCGATTTACTGCGGGCGCCGCGATGAGCACGGGGATCGACCTGCGCGAGCTCGCGAAGGAAACGCCCCGGGCGATCGCGGATCGCTTGGAGGAGGAGCTCCGGGAGAATGAAGCATTCAAGCGGGCGAGGCGCTGAGATGGCACGAGCAAGAGCAACGACGCGGATCGATCGGATCGCCCGGCTGGTAGAGTCCAGCCGGGAGCGGATCCGCATGATGGACCGGATCCAGGCGGATCTGGATCTGACGTTCGCGGACGAGGCGGGGCGGATCCGCTCGCTGGAGGAGCTACGCGGCGAGCAGTGGGAGCGATGGATCGGCGATCTCCGGGCCCTGCGTGACGCCGCGTCGGCGTTGTTGGCCCAAGAGGAGAAGATCGGGCGCTGGCTCGGCCCGGAGGATTTCGATCGTTGGCTGCGGACCGGCGGGGTGCCAGGTCCGGGATCGAGCAAGACCGAGCACAAGACCGCGTTTGTGCCAGGCGTCCGCCGCCCCAAGAAGAAGACCAAGAAGAAGACCAAGAAGAAGAAGCCGGGCCGCACGGGGGACTTTGCGGGGGTGCCTGTGTACGACAGCAAGTGGACGCGGATCCGCGGCGGCCTTTACGTCCGGCTGTTCGGCGATCGGACCGTGGTCGAGGTGGAGAGCAACCGCGACCGCGGAGTCTCTCCGGCGTCGGGCTGGTCGGTCACGTGGTCCACGGGGACGGCCGAGGACAGCAACCCCGAGCACCCCAGCATGCGAGCGGCGATGGACTCGGCCGAAGCGCAGGACTGGCGATCGATCGAGGCGGGCGGCGGCCCGTGGGGCTTCGGCGCTTGACTCCCCGAGCTCCCCTGTCCAGACTCCGACCGACCCGCGATCGCGGGGCAACGTGACCACGAACCCGGGCGCTGTGATGGTGCGGCGCTCGGGTTCGTTTTTTGCTGGTTTTGAATGGACGCGGCCGGCGATCGTCGTCCCGGCATGGTCACGAAGAAGAAATCGCCCCCGCGCGTCGGCGAGAAGAAGAAGACGCGCCCCACCCCGAAGAAGTCGGCGAAGAAGCCGGCGAAGAAGCCCCGCACGCTAAAGAAGACGCGCCCGGCTCCGCTGTCCGAGATCACGCGAGAGGGCGTGCTGGCGGCGATCGGCCTGTTCGATGCAATGGGCCGCGATGCCTGTTTGGAGGCGCACGGCTTCCGGCCGTCGCGGTCCTATTTCCTGAAATACAAGGGCAAACTGTACGACTCAAAGTGCGTCGCCGGCTTGGCGTGGGGCTTGTCGCAAGGCAAGGCCCCATTGCGCGGGTCCGAGTTTTCCGGCGGCACGGCGCACACCGTGCGGCGCCTGGAGGCGCTGGGATTCACGATGGAGAAGAAGGGCGGCAAGTGATGGGCCGCGGGGATGAATCGGTGCGGCGGAATCGGGAGAAGGTGCGGTGCCATCAGGAGAGGTGCCGCCAGATCCGATCGGAGACGGTGGGCGGGATCGTCGATCTGTTTACCGCGGCTCCCGATCTCTCGGTTCGCGCCGTCCTCTTCGCGGATCGGTTTCGCCCGTTGATCGAGACGAGCCCGCGGGTGGAGGTGTGGCATCACCCCGAGCTTGGCAAGATGTACAAGGCGCGCAAGGTCGATTGGTGAGGGCTTGATCCGAACCGGAGCACGGGCGCCCGAGGGGGCGCCCGTTTTTTTGTGAAGATCTGGGGTCGTGGTACGTCTGGAGGGCATGGCAACCGCAACCGCTCCCGCTTCCCCTGTTTCCGTTCCGCGCGACTTGTTCTCGGTCTGCGTGTCCACCGTCTATGGACTCGCCGAGAATCGAGGAGAGCCGGACTACTACACGCAGATCCCACAACGCCTGGACAGCGACGGGATCTGCGACGAGTGCGGGGAGGGGTTCGACGAGGCGTGGATCCCCTGCCCGAACGGGTGCGAGCGCAGCGAGCCGGAGCCGTGGGGCGAGGCGTTGCTAGAGGCGCTCGCGGGGTTCGACTTTGCGATCGATCTCGATGGCTTGCCGCTGGCGCTTCTGACATTCGGGCCCCACGAGGCGGAAGCGGAGCAGATCCAGCGGTGCGCCGCCCTGTTCGATGGATTCCCGGATCCGGTGCGCGCTGCGTTGGCGGCGTTCTTCGACGGCTGCCTCGGGTGGCCCGAAGGGTTTGAGCGGGATCCCAAGTGGCCGGGCCATTTGGTCTTGGACGGGTTCCGCCACTGCTGCGAGGACGGGCGATACAAGATCACGATCGAGGAGGTCGAGGACGACGATCCGGCGGTCGTCTCGTGGGCGCTGGTCCGGCGGTGTGAGGCGGTGCCGGACGAGGGGATCGCGGGGGTATGCGCCGCGGACACGTTCCGAGAGGCGCGCTACCGGGTGAACGAGGCCGCCGCTGCCCTGCGCAACGGTCAGCCGTTGCCGCAGGTCTGGGAGGCGCTGTAGACTCGCAGGCGCCCGCGTGCGGGCTCGTGCTGGGTCAGGCCCGGGGGATGGTCCCTCGGGCCTTTTACTTGCCCAGAGCCCGACCGGCGAGGCCTTGCGCCGGCGGATCGGCTGATAGGCTGGGGCATGGCACGGAGCAAGAAGACCCGAGCCCGCGCCCGCGAGCGCTGGGTCGACACGATCACCGGCGAGCCCGTGACCCCCGGAAGCGCTGGGGCGGTGCGAGCGGGCGGCTACGTCGCCCGAGCTCGGCCCCGGGAGGGGGAGCCGCTGGAGACGATCGAGGTCGCGGAGGGGGAGCTCGGGAAGGAGCGCCGGACGTGGGCGGTCGAGGTGGACGACG
>JBDHKD010000007.1:0-133238 GCA_039586575.1 Gemmatimonadota bacterium
GCAAGGCAACCTGCTCATCGGAGACGCTCACGCGCTGGACAGCCGGGACAGCCTGGTCTGGGCGGAGGACGGCCCCGTGGTCACACTCGGCACCTCCGATCTCGTCATCGTACGCGCTTCCGGCATCACGTTCGTCGCACCTCGCGAACGAGCCGTCGATATCAAGCGGCTGCTCGCCGGCCTGCCCGAGAACCTCAGAGCCGGGAGCGACTGAACCGTGGCCGTGCCCGCACTGATCCTGTTCGACGATCGTCAGGCCCGATGCTGGGAACCATTCGCACTCACACGGCCGGTCGGCGATCTCCTGTTCGGTGCCGAGAGGCTGGTGGATCGTGCGCAGCGCCTTTTCGCCTATCCGCTGCTCGGCTATCTGACCGCCGGACATCTCGCCGATTTCCAGGAGAGCGGAACGGCAAGCGTCGTCGCTTTCGAGGACCTTCCCGGCGACCGGGATCTCCTCTTCTGGTGCTCGCGCGCCGTACCGGACACGCCGCAGCAGATCCCCCGGCCCTCGGGCGCCACCCTCTACCTAATCGACGGGCGCCCGGTCGGCTTCTACGCACCGGCGGGAGAGGTGCCGGACACAACCTTCCTCACGGAGCTGCGGTGGGACGGCGCGAAGGCGACGCGGGTCGAGTTGCGCGGTCGGACCCTGGAATGGATCTGGGACGCGCTGCTCGAGACACCGGAACAGCTGGCCCGCGATCTGCCCGCCGAAGGCCCAGCGCCCGACCTGCCCCGCGGCACCTACCGTGAGGGCGCCTATCCCTTGATCGTGGGCCGCGGCGTGCGAATCGAGCCCGGGGTCCTATTCGATACGCGCGACGGCCCGATCGAGCTGGGTGACGAGGTCGAGGTGCGGATGGGCACACGACTGGCGGGTCCAGCGGCGGTGGGCGCACGCTGCCGACTGCTTGGCGGCTCGTTCGAGCGGGTCTGCGCCGGCCCCTACTCGTATCTGCGTGGAGAGATCTCGGCGAGTGTGTTCCTCGGGTATACAAACAAGGCGCACGACGGCTACTTGGGCCAGGCGTACGTAGGCAAGTGGGTGAATCTGGGCGCGCACACCACGAACAGTAATCTCAAGAACAACTACGGCCCCGTCAGGGTCTGGACGCCCAGCGGCATCCAGAACACCGGACACACGAAGGTCGGCTGCTTCCTCGGCGACCACGTAAAGACCGGGATCGGGACCCTCTTGGGCACTGGCACGGTCGTGGGGGCCGGGGCTAATCTATACGGCAGCACGATGCCGCCCCGCTACGTTGAGCCGTTCAGCTGGGGCGAGGGTAGCAAGCTTGTCGAATACCGTCTGGCGGAATTCCTCGGCACGGCCGAACGGGTGATGTCCAGACGCGGCGTTGAACTGGACGAGCGCGGGCGGCGATATCTGGAGAGCTGCTGGCGCAAAGGGCGGGGTGGATGACCTTCCGGGTGCACGTTCTGGGCAGTGGCAGTCGCGGCAATTCGATCCTTCTAGAAACTTCCGAAACACGCATCATCGTCGACGCCGGCTTCAGCGGGCGGCAACTCGAGCGTCGGTTGGCCGTGGCCGAGGTGGCTCCGGAGAGCATCGACGCGCTGTTCATCACTCACGAGCACCGCGACCACACGCAGGGGATGGGTGTTTTCGCGCGCCGCTGGCACGTGCCCGTCTACATCGCGCGCGCGACGGCCGCCTCATGCTCCAGTCTGCTCACCGGTGCCGAGGACATCCGCTACTACCGCGCCGGCCGCTCGGTCGATCTGGGTGACCTGCGCGTCGAGCCGTTCCTGACCTGTCACGACGCGATCGACCCGGTGGCCGTCACGGTGCGGCAGCGATCCAGCGGCCTGAAAGTCGGGATCGCCACCGACCTGGGCACGCCCACCGTCCCGGTTCGCCACGCGCTCCAGTGTTGTCACTTGCTCATTCTCGAGGCCAACCACGACGAGGTGATGCTGCGCACCGGCCCTTACCCTTGGTCGCTAAAGAGTCGCATCGCTGGACGGCAGGGCCACCTCTCGAACCGCGCGGCGGCCGAGCTCGGGAAGGAACTTCATCACCCCGGACTCGCCGGCGTCGTGCTCGCCCATTTGAGCCAGGAGTGCAACGAGCCCGAACTAGCCGCACAGGTCGTCGGTGAAGCTTTGGAGAAGCAAGGCTACGCCGCCCCTCTGCACGTGGCTTCCCAAGATGAGCCGCTGGCTGGATTGGATGTCACAGGGATGGCCGCCGCCGCGCGTTCCCCGCAGCTGTCACTGTGGAAGGAGGGAGGTTGGGGAGTTGGGGAGTTGGGGAGTTAGGGAGTTGGGGAGTTAAGGAGTACGGAATCGGATGTCCACTCCCCGATTCCCCGAACCCCCGACTCCCTCAGTTCCCGGTCGCCCGCAGCACGTCGCTGGTGATCGCCCAGACCATCAAGGCCATGATCAGGATGAACCCGACCTGGCTCAGCCGGGCTCGTGTCTCCAACGATAGCGCCCGTCCCCCAGATGCCCCCCGTCCAGTATCGGGATCGGCAAGAGATTGAGCACGGCCAGGTTAACACTCAGGAAGGCCATGAAGGCAATCAACACCGACAGCCCGGCGCGTGCCGCCTGGCCGGAAAGCTGACCGATGAGAATCGGGCCGCCCAGGTCGCGTGGCGAATGCCGCCCGGTGATCAGCCCACCGAGGAAGTCGAGGATCAGGACCGAGAGATCGACGGTCCGCCCCGTCCCGACCGCCATGGCTCCCACAACGCTGTAGGCCCGAACGACATTCAAGGTGTCGAGCGTCACCCCGACGCGCCCGAAGGCAAGCGTTGTATCGTTGCCCTCGGTATCACTGACCGTGGTATCGACCGCGGCGATCAGCGTGGTCAGCCGCACCAACTCACCATCCCGCTCGACCAGCAGCTCCGCCGTCGCGCCGGGCCGCTCATAGACAAACGCGACGAACTCGCGCCAGGTGTCGATCTCGGTACCGTCCAGCGCCCGAATGCGATCGCCGGGTAGCACTCCGGCCTCGGCCGCCGGATAGCCCTCGCTCACCTCGCTGACGATGGGGGCGACCGAGTCGTAGTAGGCAAGCCCCGAGTAGGCGGCCATCGCGAACAGGAAATTCATGATCACGCCGGCCGAGATGACGATGGCCCGCACCGACACCGGCTTCGAGTCGAAGCGTCGCTCGGGTGGCACCTCCAGTTCGGACTTGCCGCCCTCGAGCTTCTCCAGCGCTTCGTCATCGCCCATGCCCGCCATCTTCACATAGCCGCCCAGCGGCAGCGCCGAGATCACGTACTCGGTCTCGCCGATCGTGAAGCCCCAGACCTTGGGGCCCAAGCCGATCGAGAAGCGCGGCACGGCGACCCCGGCGAGCTTGGCGGTGATGAAATGCCCGAGCTCGTGGACGAAGATCAGAACGCCGAGAACGATTACGAACGCGAGAATCGTTTGCATCTATGTCTTACCGGTGTGTCTTGCTCGAAATCTCAGCCAGCGAGGCCCGCGCCTGCTCACGGGCCCGCCCGTCAGCACGTCGCACGACCTCCAGCGATGTGACCTCTTCCACCTCGTGCTGCCTCAAAACCTCCCCGATGGCCTCGGGGATCCCGGTAAAGGGAATGCGCCCTTCCAGGAACGCGGCCACCGCCTCCTCGCTGGCAGCGTTGAAGGCGGCCGGCGCCGTCTGCCCCCTCAGGGCCGCCTGTCGACCCAACTCGAAGGCCGGGTAGTGCTGGGGCGACACCGCCCGGAAAGTAAGCGCACCGACGTCCACCAGGTCAAGCGAGGGTGTCTCGAACGGGAGCCGGTCCGGGTAGTTGAGCGCATAGAGCACAGGGATCGCCATGGTCGGGTAACCGAGCTGTGCCAGCACCGAGCGGTCCCTGAACTCGACCAGCGAGTGCACGATCGACTGAGGATGGATAACCACCTCGACCCGCTCGTACGGCACGCCGAACAGGAAGTGGGCTTCCACCACCTCCAGAGCCTTGTTGACCAGCGTGGCCGAGTCGATCGTGATCTTCGCCCCCATGTTCCAGGTGGGGTGGCGCAGCGCCTCCTCGGGCGTCACACGCGCCAACTCCACCGGGTCACGATCGCGGAACGGGCCGCCGGAAGCGGTGAGGACGATCCGCCTCACGCTGTCGAGATCGCACCCTTGCAGGCACTGGAATACCGCGCTGTGCTCGCTATCCACCGGGATGAGCTCACCGCCGTGCGCTTCCAGCGCCCGCATCACCAGCGGGCCGCCCACAACCAGCGATTCCTTGTTCGCCAGCGCCAGACGCTTGCCCGCCTCGAGCGCCAGCAGTGACGGCTCGAGGCCCGCCGCCCCGACCAAGCCATTGACCACGATCTCCGCGTCCGGGTGGCTCGCCGCCTCGAGCACCGCATCCCAACCACTGGCCAACCTCGTCCCGGCCGGCCCGTCGCCGGGCAGCGAGTCACCATCGGCGAGGACGGCCAGCTCGGGGTGAAAGCGCTCTACCTGCTGGAGCAACACATCCGCGTTGCGGTGCGCCGTCAGCGCTACCACTCTGAACCGATCCGGGAAAGCGCTGGCGACCTCCAGCGTCGTCTGTCCGATGGACCCGGTGGATCCCAGGACCGCTATAGATCGCACGCCGATCACACCCCCACCGCCAGGATATACAGATAGGCGAAGGGAAAGACGAAGAGCAGGGCGTCGAGCCGGTCCAGCACACCGCCGTGGCCCGGCAGCAAGTGCGAACTGTCCTTAACGCCGCAATCGCGCTTGAAGCGCGACTCGAACAAGTCGCCCAGCTGTCCAACCACGGCGACCACGGCGCCGAACCCAAGGAGCTCGACCGTGCTCATCGTCCACGAGACCAGAGAGCCCGTGAGCGCGGCAAAGAGGACGGCCCCGGCGGCCGCGGCCACCAGCCCGGCGGCCGCCCCTTCCCAGGTCTTCTTGGGACTGATCAGCGGCGCCATCTTGTGGCGCCCAAACGCCGTGCCGACGAAATAGGCGGCCGTGTCCCCCAGCCAGGTAATCGCCACGGGCAGCATGACGACGGCCGTACCACGCAGGCCGGGTGCGGCACCTCCCACGGCCCTCAGCCATACCGCGAAGGCAAGAGCCACGCCCGTGTAGGCGCCTCCAAACAGGCTGACCATGACCAGCCGGCCGGGTTGACTCTCAGCGGGGCTCGTCAACATGGCCACCGTCCCTACGGCGACCGTCACCACCGTGCACCCGACGATGAACCAGCGATCGGCGCCCAGCGCCGCCGCGAGAGCCACGTAGGCGGCGCCAAGCAGAGCCGCTGCCGCGGGAGCGCTCATCACCCCGCTCTCGCGGTACATGGCCGCGAACTCCCAGGCCCCCAGCGCCGCCAGCAGGGCCAGGAAGCCGGCCAGCGGATAGCCGCCCAGATAGACCAGCCCGACGGCGATCGGTATGCCGACGAGCGCAACGCCCACGCGCTTTGCGAGTTCGCCGCCGGACCGCGCCATCACGTCGCTACCCTGCCGAACCTGCGTTCCCGCTTCTGGTAGTCGATAACCGCCTCGAAGAGGTGCTCGCGAGTGAAGTCCGGCCACAGCACCGGTGTGGTATAGAGCTCGGTGTAGGCAATCTGCCACAACAAGAAGTTCGAGATCCGGAATTCGCCGGAGGTGCGTATCATCAGGTCGGGGTCGGGCCACGCCGCCGTATAAAGCTCGGCCGCCAGCGCCGCTTCGTCGATCTCGTCCGGCTTCAACTCGCCCGCCGCCACGCGCAGGGCCAAGCTGCGCGCTGCCTGCACGATCTCGCTCCGACTGCCGTAGCTGATCGCGAGCACCAGCTGCAGGTTGGCGCCGCCGCGCGTCGAATCGATGATCTTCTGGATCGCCTTCCGCTCCGCCGCGTCCAGCCGCCCGACATCGCCCACCGCGTGGACCTCGACTCCGTTGTCGATCAGCTCCTGGATCTCCGAGCGCGCGTAAGTCTGCAACAGCGACATCAGGAAGGCGATCTCACGCCTCGGCCGCTGCCAGTTCTCTTGCGAAAAAGCGTACAGCGTGAGCACCTCGATGCCGGCCTCGATGCAGCCCTCGACCACCTCGCGAACCGATCTCATCCCGGCACGATGGCCCTCGTGCCGCGGGAGGCCGCGCTCGGCCGCCCAGCGTCCGTTGCCGTCCATGATGATCGCGACGTGCTTCGGCACGCCGCTCGGACTCGCCTTTATTTGCTGGAGACTTTTAGAAGGCATCTACCTGCTTGCGCCTCGGTGGGCTTCGCTGGCCTCGGTAACAGGCCGGGACCCGTTCGGCTCCTGGCCTAGACCTCGAGTACTTCCTCTTCCTTAGACTTTAGGAGCGCGTCGATCTTCTCGATGTACTCGTCGGTCAGCTTCTGAACTTCGTCGAGCTGGCGATGTCCCTCGTCCTCTGAAATCTCGCCTTCCTTCATCTCGACCTTGATGTCCTCGTTGACAGCTCGACGTGCCGAGCGGACCGACACCCGACCCTCCTCCGCCATCTTGTGCAGGATCTTGACGAGCTCCTGGCGACGCTCCTCGTTCAGCTGCGGGATCGGCACGTGGATCGCCGTACCGTCGTTCGAGGGATTGAGTCCCAAGTCGGAGCTGCGAATGGCCTTCTCGATCACGCCCACCAAGTTCTTGTCCCACGGCTGGACGACCAGCAGCCGCGGTTCAGGCGCGCTGATCGTCGCGAGCTGCTCCAGCGGCATATGCGTCTCGTACGCCTCGACCCGCACATGCTCGAGCAGCGCCGGCGACGCCTTGCCCGTGCGCATCGACGCGAACTCGCGTCTCACCGCATCCAGAGCCTTCTCCATCCGAGCCCGGGTCTCCTTGACGTTCGTCATGAACTCACCTCCCCGGTTATCAAGGTGCCGACCCGCTCGCCGCGCGCTGCCGCCAGCACCGCGCCCGGTCGCTGGATGTTCAGCACGATAACCGGCAGGCTGTTGTCCTTGCAGAGCGAGATTGCCGTGGCGTCCATCACACCGAGCTCCCGCGTCATGACCTCCAGGAACGAGATCTCGGGTATCAGCTCAGCCGTTGGGTCGGTCATCGGATCGGCGGCATGGACCCCGTCGACCTTGGTCGCCTTGATGATCAGCTCCGCCTCCATCTCGATCGCCCGCAGGACAGCGGCTGTATCTGTAGAAAAGTACGGATTGCCCGTCCCACCTGCAAAGAGGACCACCCTCCCCTTCTCCAGGTGGCGAAGCGCCCGCCTCCGTATGTAAGGCTCGGCCAACTGCTCCATGCGGATCGCCGTCAGCACGCGATTCTCGACCCCCTTCTTCTCCAGCATGTCCTGGACGGCGAGGGCATTGATCACTGTGGCCAGCATCCCCATGTAGTCGGCAGATACCCGCTCCATCCCACCCTGCGCTGCAACCGTGCCGCGCACGATGTTACCGCCGCCCACGACGAGGCCGAGGGCGACGCCCGCTTCATGTACCGCTTTTATTTCCTCGGTGAGACGATCGATCGCCGGGAGCGAGATGCCAAAACCCTCGCCGCCCGCCAGCGATTCGCCGGACAGCTTGAGCAGAACCCGTGCGTACTTCGTCGGCGATCCTGCGGACACTTACTCCCCTACCTTGAAACGCACGAACTGACCGACCGCGATCTTCTCGCCGAGCTGCGCCTGCGTATCCGTGATGCGATCAGCGACGGTCTTCTCCGGGTCCTTGACGTACTTCTGTTCCAGCAGCGTTCGCTCCTCGAAGAACTTGCGGAGCTTGCCCTCGACGATCTTCTCGGCGACGTGCTCGGGCTTGCCCTGCTCCTTCACCTGGGCGAGGAAGATAGAGCGCTCGCGCTCGACGACCTCAGCGGGGACGTCCTCCCGGCCGACCGCGATCGGATCGCTCGCCGCGATATGCATCGCGAGGTCGCGTGCCAGTTCCTGGAACTGCTCAGTGCGAGCGACGAAGTCGGTCTCGCAGTTCAGTTCCACGAGAACGCCGACCTTGCGGGAGTGGTGGATGTAGGACTCGACGATGCCCTCGCGAGCCTCTTTGCCCACACGCTTCTCCGCCGCGGCGGCGCCCTTCTTACGGAGCCAGTCGACCGCCGCATCCATATCGCCGTTGTTCTCCTGCAGCGCGCGCTTACAGTCCATCATGCCGGCACCGGTGCGCTCGCGGAGTGCCTTGACGTCAGCAGCCTGTATATCGCTCATCTCTAGTGATCCGAGTTCGTCTTCAAAAAAGCGGGCCACCGAAGTGGCCCCGCCAGCGATTACTCTTCGCTGGTGTCTGCACCAGCATCTTCCTCGGCCCCCGCCGATCCTCCCTCGTCGTCCTCGGCTGCGCTCTCGAGGTCCGCTCCCTCTGCGCCTGCCGGCACACGGTGAGCCGCGATGACCTCGGGACGCGGCCGCCGCCGCTTGCGCGAGCGCTTGCCGCCCGACTCGCGCTCGCTCACCGCCCCGACCGCACCATCGCTGGAGTAGGTGAACACCTCTTCCTCTTCCTCGGCGG
The DNA here is from genome assembly GCA_039586575.1 of Gemmatimonadota bacterium. Lineage (GTDB taxonomy): Bacteria > Gemmatimonadota > Gemmatimonadetes > Palauibacterales > KS3-K002. The sequence continues at coordinate 8,441 of JBDHKD010000007.1, forward strand.
CCGCCGCCTTGCGCAACTCCTCGGGCACTTCCGCCATCGCCCGCTCGACCGTGTCCGCCAGCTCGCCCGTGATCAGCGAGACCGAGCGAATCGCGTCGTCGTTTCCGGCGATCGGGACGGTCAGCAGGTCAGGGTCGGCGTTGGTGTCGGCGATAGCGATCACGGGGATACCCAGCTTGTTGGCCTCCGCCACCGCGATGGCTTCCTTGCGGGCGTCGACGACGAACAGGCAACCGGGCGGCCGTGTCATGTTCTTGATGCCGGACAGGTAGCGATCCAACTTCTCGCGCTCGCGGTCCAGCAGCAGCTTCTCTTTCTTGGTATAGAACTCGAACGCGCCCTCCTCGGCCCCACGCTCCAACTCTTTCAGCCGCCTGATGTTCTTCTTGATGGTCTGGAAGTTGGTGAGCATGCCGCCGAGCCAGCGGACGGTGACGTAAAAGGCGCCACAGCGCTCCGCCTCGGCCCGCACGATCTCGGCGAGCTGCGGCTTGGTGCAGACGAACAGGACCGTGTCGCCGCGCCTGACGACATCACGGACCAGGTCCTTTGCACGCTCGAGCTCGCGGAGTGTCTTCTTGAGATCGATGATGTAGATACCGCCACGTTCCGCGAAGATGTAGTGGCGCATTTTCGGATTCCAGCGGCGCGTCTGGTGACCGAAATGGACCCCGGCTTGTAAGAGATCTTCGAGTCCTACCGGCATAGTTCCGTCATCGGTAATCAGTGATCTGCAATCGCTGCGCTAGCGCTTGCTGAACTGGAAGCGCTTGCGCGCCTTAGGCCGACCATACTTCTTCCGCTCCACACGCCGCGGGTCTCGGGTCAGCAACCCTTCACGGCGCAGCAGCACACGGCGATCTTCGTCCTCCACCAGCAATGCGCGGGCGACACCGAGCTGGATCGCGCCCGCCTGGCCTGTCAGGCCGCCACCCCGCACGTTGACCGTCACATCGTACTCACCAAGCGTATCGGTAGCCTGGAACGGCTTCTCGACCACGGTGTGGTAAGTTGAGCGCGGGAAGTACTCGGCGAGCGAGCGACCGTTGATCTGCCACTCTCCCTTGCCGCGCTTGACGTAGACGCGGGCAACGGACGTCTTGCGACGTCCCACCGCGTGAAGGCGCCCGTCCTCTGTTTTCTTACCGATCATATCCCAGTCTTGTTCTTTCGTGGCGTGTGCGCTGCTAGCTTCTCACCTTCAGAGCCTGCGTCTGCAGGCCCTTGTGCGGGTGCTCCGGCCCAGCGTAGACGCGAAGCTTCTTCAGCATCTGGCGCCCCAGCGTCGTCTTCGGCAGCATGCCCTTGACGGCACGCTTGATCACCGACTCGGGCCGCCGTTCCAGCATCCGCTTGAACGGGATGAGCTTGCCGCCGCCGATGTAGCCGCTATGGCGGAAATAGGTCTTTTGCTCGACCTTCTTGCCCGTCAGCCGTACGCGCTCCGCGTTGACGACGATCACGCCGTCGCCGCAATCGACGTGCGGGGTGAAGCTGGGCTTATGCTTGCCCCGCAGGACCTTGGCGATCTCGGCGGCCAGCCGACCCAGTACGAGGCCGTCGGCGTCCACCAGGTACCACTGGTGGTCCAGTTCCGCCGGCTTCGCCACCGGGGTCTTCATCGAATTCGTCAACAGACCTGCCATATCGCCGTCAGATTGGCACCGGTCCGCGCCGGTGCGGATTCTCGTAGCGGGCCTTACCGCGTTGTAGGACAGCGGGGAAGGATATTTGGACAGCCCTTGTGTGTCAAGGAAGTTCGGGCATTCCGGCGCGGCTGAGCTAGCCCAGGAAGCTCTCCAGAGACCGGGCCCGCGAGACGTGTCTGAGCCGCGCCAGGGCCCGCTCCTTGATCTGGCGAACCCGCTCGCGGGTGACGCCCAGCTGCTGTCCGATCTCTTCGAGCGTCATGGCTTCCTCGCCATCGAGGCCGTAGTAGAGCCGCAGGATCTTGGCCTCGCGCGGCTTGAGGGTGGAGAGAGCGGCCTCGACGTTGATCTTGAGCGCTTTCTCGAAGGCCTCCTGCTCGGGGCCCGGGCGGATATCGTCGGGCAGGTAGTCAAGCAGCTTGTTGTCCTCGCCGGGCACGAGCGGGGCGTCGAGCGAGAGGTGGGCCATGGCGATCGACATGGTCTTGTAGAGCTCATCGGCGTCGACTTCCAACCCTTCGGCCAACTCGCCGACCGTAGGCTCGCGTCCCAGCTCCTGGACCAGAGCGCTGGAGCGCTTGCCGATCCGGTGTAGCTCGCCCGCCCGGTTGAGCGGCACGCGGACAATTCGTGACTGCTCGGCCAACGCCTGCAGGATCGCCTGGCGGATCCACCAGACGGCGTAGCTGATGAATTTGACGCCGCGGGTCTCGTCGAATTTCTCCGCGGCGCGGATCAGCCCCAGGTTGCCCTCATTGATGAGATCGGCCAGGGCGACACCCTGGTTCTGATACTTCTTGGCGATGGAGACAACGAAGCGCAGGTTGGAGTTGACCAGTTTCTCCAGCGCCTCCCGGTCACCGCCCCGGATCTTGCGAGCGAGGTCCGCTTCCTCGGCCCGGTCGATGAGCGGATAGGCGCTGATCTCCTTCAAGTACTGGTCCAGCGAGCCCGGGGGTGTGGCGGCGCGGTGCGTCGGCTCGAAAGCCGGGAGGAACTGCACGCGCTCGTCGCGGCGATTCCCCACGTTCCCACCCTCAGGTGTATGCTGCTGCCCCTCTCGACTCAAAAGCGCACTCCGCTGTCGGTCCCGGGTTCAGCCAAGGCGTAGCTTGATTGTACTACGGTCGGATCTAACGGACCAGGCTGCCCAGCCGGTTCCATCGTATCTCTGTTAGCCACGGCAGGGGGCGGAGTCTTTCTCGATCATACGAATAGTAGATCAGAAATGGTCGCCCCTTCACCCTATTCCGTTTGACGAAACCCCAGTGGCGGGAATCCTGGGAGTTATCACGGTTGTCGCCCATCACGAAGTACTCGCCGTCCGGGACGACGATGGGGCCCCAGTTATCACGAGTCGGTCGATACCCGGCCCGGTCGATCTCGGCCGCCAAGTGGCCCGACTGCCAGTCGAACTGGCGGTCGGAGTAGTCGTCGAGCGCTGGGATGTGAACGACGTAGGTCTCCTCCTGGCGCTCCCCATTCACATACAGCACTCCGCCTCGCATCGCAACTCGATCGCCCGGCAGACCCACAACTCGCTTCACATAGGGTGCCGTGCTCTCTATCGGCGGATCGAGGATGACGACGTCGCGGCGCTCGATGGTATCGATCGCAGGAAGCCAGATCACGGTGAACGGCACCTGGGCTCCGTAAGCTGCCTTGTTGACCAGTAGGAAGTCTCCGGCCAGCAACGTCCGCTCCATCGACCCGCTGCTGATGCTGAACGCCTCGACCACGAACGTCCGGATGACGAGGAACAGCAGGATCGCGACCGAGATCGACTTGGTCCAGCCCCAGAGCCAGCGGCCCAGGCTCGGGGCGGCCGGCCTGCCGCGCCGCTCGGGCTGTTCGTGCCGGGTCGGGGGGTTGTGCGCGTTCCTACCCATCACGGCTTAGCGAACCAGATTGCCCACGCGGTTCCATCTGACCTCGGTCAACCAGGGGAGCGGCCGCAGCCGACTGCGATCGAACGAGTAGTAAATGAACAGCGGCCGTCCCTTGATCAGGATCCGTTCGACGAAGCCCCAGTAGCGTGAATCCTGCGAGTTGTCGCGATTGTCGCCCATCACGAAGTAGTTGTCGGCCGGGACCAGGATGGGGCCCCAGTCGTCACGCGTCGGGCGGTAGGTCGCAGGGTCGACGCCGGGCGCCAGATACCGTCTCTGCCACTCGAACTGGGGGTCGTAGTAGTCGCTGCCGGGCTGCGTGTGCTGAACGTAGTTCTCTTCCTGGCGAACCCCGTTCACGAACAGCTCGCCGTTGCGCATCTCAACCTTGTCGCCGGGCAGCCCGACGACGCGCTTGACGTAGTTCTTCGACTGGTCCAACGGGTATTCAAAGACGACCACGTCGCCCCGCTCGGGGCTATCGAACGCGGGGAGCCGCACTCGGGTGAACGGCACCTGGGCTCCGTAGACCGCCTTGTTGACCAGCAGGAAGTCACCAACGAGCAAGGTGCTTTCCATCGAGCCTGTCGGGATCTTGAAGGCCTCGACCGCGAAGGTCCGGATGACGAGGAAGAGCAGGATCGCCACTGAGATCGACTTGACCCATTCCCAGAGCCAGCGTCCCGCGCTCTCGTCTACCCGCCGCCGCGTCTGCTGCTGTGCCTCCTGCTCCCGTCGGGCGCGTTCTTTCTTAGTTTGTTCTCTTCTCTTGGCCATTACGTCAGTTATTGTGGAGCGCCCGCCCTGGGTCGGGCCCGCGCCCTTCACCCTGTCCTACCTCACCGAAGCGCGAGAGGATCCCTGCACGCCGATCCGCACTACGAGCGAACGATTCGCAGGGTTCCAAAAAAACCTATCTGGATCCGCCGCTTTCGCTACCCCGACGCGGCTAGCGGCCCCGCTCGAGGGAGCTGCGAAAGACCACCTCGCTCCCGTGCACACCGATATCGGTCACGAAACGTGGCAGCTCGAAGGCGATCGCGTTGTCGGGCAGTCCGGGTCTGGCGCCGCCGCCGAGCTCGGCCAGTAACTGATCGCGGAAGGCGTCGGGTAGCGGCAAGGCGCCCACCTGAATGCCATCGATGTAGTACACACCGGCGCCCGGCCCCAAGCCGTCGAGCCGCCCTTGCGCCGTTACACTAGCCGTGTCTCCGAGGAAGGCGACCCAGGAGCCGAGGCGCTCGATGCCGGGTATCTCCTGCACCGCCACCCGGCCGGCGAGGACGAGCTTCTCGTCCTCGATCAGCGCCACGACATCGGACACATAGTGGGGGAAGTATCCCTGGAGACCGTGCTCGATCCAGGCGTTGAGCTCGGCGACGCTCAGCGTCGCCTCGTCGAGTTCACCCTGGCCGAGCGCGATGACCTTGGCATCGACCTGCCGGGCCAGTTCGGGACCCGCCGACGCGGCATTCTCGATCGGAGTCTCCCCACGGTCGAGGAGGCGGGACGCGAAAGCCGCGATCTCGTCGCGGGCCAGCCAACCGGCGACGAGTCCTGCGGCCAGCAGGACGCCACAACCGACAAGCGAGAAACAGCTACGCATGGGGCTCGTCCGCGTTCAAGATTCGAGCGAGCTGCAGTGAACGACGTCGTACAGAGCCCCGCTCGGCATGAGCCGGCTCCTCATCACATCGACGCTGCGGATCTCGAAGGCGTCATCGTATGGGGTTCGCGCGACCAACTCCTCCAGGCCCTGGAACTCTCTCGGCTTCGCACCTTTACGGGCGCGACCGATGGTCAGGTGTGGGCGGAAATGCCGCTCCTCCCGCGGGTAGCCCCGCTCCGCCAGCGCATCCTCCAGCGAGCGCTGCAAAGCTTCCAGGGTCGCGTGGAGCTGGACGCCGACCCAGATGACCTGTGGGCGGCGCAGCGATGGGAAGGCACCCAGCCCGCCCACCGCCAGCCGGAACGCGCCGACGCCGGCGGCCGCCTCGTCCACGGCCATGCTCAGCTCGGCGATCCGGCCCTCCGCGACTTCACCGAGGAACTTGAGCGTGAGGTGAACGTTCTCGGGCGGCACCCAGCGAACCGGGTAGCCCGCTTCGCGGAGGCCGGCGGTGGCCTGCGACAGCCGCGCATGCTCCGCAGTCGACAGGTTGAGGGCGACGAAGACGCGCATCAGTAGAGCCCGAGGCCGACGTAGCGGAACCCCGCCGCGCGGCAGCCTTCCACGACGGCCCCCGGCTGAGCCACCAGCCGGTTGGCTGCCGATTCATCCGCGGGGATCAAGATCGCGACCTCCCCCTCAACCCCCGCCGCTTCCACCCGTGCGGCGACCCCGTTATCGCGCAAGCGGCGCTCCAGATCGTCAACGGTCGCCCCGTCGCCGGAAGGCGCACCGCCCGCCGCGGGCGTAGGCCTCTCGTTCAGGGCGCCGCGCCGGTAACCGCCCAGGTCGATGCAGGCCCGCGGGAAGCCCGCCGCCAGCAGTACGCCTTTGGCCAGAGCCCGGAGACCCGGGTCGCTCAACCCGGCCAGGCCTTCGACATCTACCTCGAGCCGGGCCAACCCTCCGTGATGGCGCACGCGGAAGTCGCGCCAGTCCGCGATCTCACGCAGCCCCGATTCCGCCTCCTCGATCTGCCGCAACCGTGCCGGGGTCACCGGCAGGCCGTAGCGGATTCGGCTGGCCAGACAGGGCGCCGCCGGCATCTCCCAGGTCGGTAGCCCGGCCCGGCGCGACAGCGTGCGGATCTCCGACTTCGTCAGGCCGACCTCCTGCAACGGCGCGTGAACGCCCAGTTCGCCCGCCGCGACGGATCCCGGCCGGTAATCGTCGAGATCGTCGGCGTTCGAGCCATCCAGCACCACCGCGTAGCCGCGCTCGCGCGCCAGCCCTACGAGGCGGCCATAGAGGTCCGCCTTGCAGAAGTAGCAGCGGTGAATCCGGTTGGCCACGTAGTCGGGGTCGTCGAGCTCACCCGTCTCGATCTCGATGCGCGGCAGGCCGATCGACTCGGCGACTTGAAGTGCGACGCGCTGCTGGATCTCGGGATAGCTGGGTGAGCGACCGGTAACGGCGAGAACTTTGTCCGGACCGAGCGCGGCGAGCGCCGCATGCGCCAAGTAAGCCGAATCCACTCCACCGCTATAACCGATGAGAGCGGACCCATAGCTCTGCAGCAGGTCGTAGAGCGCCCGTTCCTTCTTCTCGAGATCGTTTGAACCGAGTTCCATGCGGACAGTTTAGAGCCAACGTGCTGTCCGCGAAACTCGGAGCCCCCCGATCCGGTGTCAAGCAGACCGGCCGGAAGCGTCGAGCAGCTGGCGATCGAGGCCGCGAAGCTGGATCGCCTCGCCCACATGAGACGGGCCAATCCGCTCGGCACCCTCCAGGTCGGCGATCGTTCGCGCGATCTTCAGCACCCGGTGAAACGAGCGCGCCGACAGGCTGAACCGACCCATCGCCGCCCGTAAGAGCGAGAGCGCCGTATCGTCCGCCCGGCAGTGGTCGCGGATCCCTCGCGCACCCATCTGACCGTTGGCAAAGACTCCCGCATGACCCCGGAAGCGCCGTCGCTGCAGTCGGCGCGCACGCTCGACACGGGCCAGCACCTCGCTGGAGTGCGTGCCACCGCAGGTACCCAGCAGGTCGCCGGAAGAGACGGGCGGCACCTCGATATGCAGATCGATGCGATCGAGTAGCGGGCCCGAGACCTTGGCGCGGTAGCGGCGCACCATCGGTGGTGTGCAGCGGCACGCCCGCCGCCGGTCGCCGAGGAACCCGCAGGGGCAAGGGTTCATCGCCGCCGCCAGCACGAAGCGCGCCGGATAGGTCAGGCAGCGGGCGGCCCGCCCGATCGTCACCGCCCCATCCTCTAGCGGCTGCCTGAGCACCTCGAGCACGTTGCGCTTGAACTCCGTCAGCTCGTCGAGGAAGAGCACGCCGTGGTGGGCCAGTGACGCCTCACCCGGCCGTGGCACCGCTCCGCCGCCGACCAGGCCGGCATCGCTGATCGTGTGATGGGGAGCCCGAAACGGACGTTCGCTGACCAGCCCCTGGCCGGGTGGCAATTGCCCGGCCACGGAGTGAACCCTGGTGACCTCGATGGCCTCGGCCAGACTCAGCCGCGGTAGGATCCCGGGCAGCCTGCGGGCGAGCATCGTCTTGCCGCCACCCGGCGGTCCCACCAGCACGATGTTGTGACCGCCAGCGGCAGCGATCTCCAGGCCGCGCTTCGCGTGCTCCTGGCCGCGAACGTCGGCCAGGTCGGGTCCCGTATTCCCACGCCGGCCAAGCAAGGCGCTCGCGTCGACGTTCCGCCCTGCGAGCTCCGTCCGGCCGCCCAAGAACGCCGCTACCTCGCCCAGTGTCGCAGCGCCACGCACGTCGAGCTCCGTGATCAGCGAGGCTTCCGTGAGGTTGGCGGCCGGGACGATGAAGCCGCTGAGTCCTGCCTCGGCGACGGCCTGGGCCATCGACAGCGCGCCGCGGATCGGTCGCAGCACGCCGTCGAGCCCCAGCTCACCGGCCAGGGCAAAGCGCTCCAGCATCGCCGTGGCGATCTGTTCCGTCGCCGCAAGCAGGCCACAGGCGATCGGCAGGTCGAAGTGGCTCCCTTCTTTGCGGATGTCGGCGGGCGCCAGGTTGACCGTCACCCGGCGCGGTGGGATTTCGAAGCCGGAGTTGTGGAGCGCAGCGAGCACGCGCTCCTTCCCCTCCTTCACCGCGCTCTGTGCGAGCCCGACCGTGGCCATGGCGGGTAAGCCCGACGCGGCGTCGACCTCGACCAGCACGACGTAGGCGTCGATCCCCAGGATAGCCGCACTCCGCAAACAAGCCAGCATCTCGCGCCCTCCGATTGCGCTTCGGGAACAACTGTCGCCCGGCGGGATCAACGGAAAATCAACAGTGTTGGGTCCCGCGCGCCGCTGCTGTGATCGAGCTCTGGCCTTGACTCCGCCTGGCGGGGCTCACAACGTGCCAGCGGCACCGGTTTCCCAAACCCGATCCCACCAGCGCCGGAGGCCGCGTGGCGAAGTCGCGGACGAACGCCAAACCGCTTCTGCTCGCTGACCTTTCATGGCCGGAGGTCGCCGAGTATCTGGAGCGTGAGCGCCGCTTGATCATCCCCATCGGTACGTGCGAGCAGCACGGCCGCCACCTGCCGCTCGGGACCGATTCGCGGCTGGCCGAGTGTCTCGCAAACGACTTGTCGGCGGAGTTCGGGGTGCTGGTGGCGCCCACCGTCACCTATGGCGTCAACGTGGACACCGAGCAGGCCTACGCGGGGACCGCCTCGCTACGCCGCAAGACCCTACACCGGGCGCTGAACGACTTGCTGGCCGACTGGGAAGGTCACGGCTTCGAGGAGTTCATCCTGATCACCGCCCACTTTCACGACCCCCACCTCGACGCCGTGACCACCGTGGTCACGGAACACGCGCGGGCGCGGGTCGTCGATTTGCAGAGCGTGCGGATCGGCGAGTTCCTCGACAAGCAGAGGGGGCCCGAGCACGCCGGGGAGGCCGAGACGGCGGTGATGATGTACCTCTTTCCCGAACTCGTCAAAACCGACCAGATTGAGGACTACCCGCTCGACCCGAGCCAGATGCGGCGTTACCTTCGTGGCCGGATGCCGAAGCCGCCCCCCGGTTGCAAGGGCGCGATCGGGCATCCCTCCGCTGCGAGTGTCGACAAAGGTGAGAGGATATATCAATACGTGCTCGAGAAGATTCGAACGAGGATCTTCTTGGAGCCGGAGGATTAGGGGCCCGACACTGCTCTGCCGTGCCGCGCTGGCCCTCACGCTCGTCGCCGCTTCCGGATTCCGGCCGCCAGCCGCCGTGCGGCCCGACATTATCGACAGCGGCACCTTCACGCTCTACCTCGCCGGGGTGCGGATCGGCGAGGAGCGCTTCGTGATCCGCCGCGAGCGCGCGGGCTCTGCCGGCCCCGTCTACCGCGCGGGGGCCGAACTGTTCCTGAAGCTGGACGGGCAGACCATGCGGGTCAGCGTGGCTCTGGAAGCGCTGGGTTCGCGCTGCCGTCCGCTTCGCTACGAGGCGGAAGTCAATGGCCCCGAGCCGGTCGAGATCCTGGGGACGATGGCGCGCGGCCGCTGGCGTCTCGACGTTCGCCACCCGGCAGGTACAGAAATGAAGGAGTTCATGCTGCGGGAAAACGTGGCCATCCTCGACCAGTACGTGGCGCACCACTACTTCTTCGCCTCTAAGCTCGTAGCGGGTGAGGTGTCGACTGAGGCAACCATAATCGTCCCTCGTGACAGAAACCAGAATCTCGTTCAGATCGTAGATCAGGGCGTGGAGTCCGTGCGGGTTGGCAGCGACGAACTCCAACTCCGTCACATCGCCATCATCTCGGAATCCAACGGTGAGAGCCACGTCTGGATGGACGGCGACCGGGTGATGAAAGTTGAAATCCCCGGCACAGAGTTCCTCGCCCTCCGCTCCAGTGGCAACAACCACTCGACCCACTAGCCAGGGGGAGACTCGATGAACATGGAAGCTGGTTCCGCTGAGAGCCCCGCCGCGACCGGCGCGGCACCCAACCTCATCCAGCGAGTGATGATGGTATTCCTATCGCCGGCCAAGCTGGGCGAAGCGCTGCGGCAGGCGTCGCCCTGGTTTTGGACTTTGTTGATCGTCGCCGTCGTCGCCGCCGTCGTCCTGTACCTCGTACCGCCCGACGTCTGGCGTGCCACCCTCGAGGCCCAGGCCCGGGCAGCGCAGCAACCCGGCGGCGGCCAGCAGCCGGATCCCGACACGGTGCTCGGGTTTGCGCGCATCGGCGGGTCGATCGGGGCACTCATCGTGCCCTTCATCGCCGCCCTGGTGATGGCCGGTGTCCTATACCTGACCTTCAACGTCATGTTCGGCCAGGACACTACGTACAAGCAGCACCTCAGCGCCGCCGCGCACATCTACTGGATTAACACGCTGGGATTCCTGGTCGTGGTGCCGATCTGGATCTCGAAGGGCGACATGCTGACCCAGCTCGGCCTGGGGCTGCTGCTCCAAGACGCACCCCGGAGCTTCGTTGGCCACCTGCTGAACAGCATCACGATCTTCGGCCTATGGTCGGCGTTCGCGCTCGGCAGTATCGAGGCCGGGCTGTCCGGCGGACGGGTAACGGCCGGGAAAGCGGTCGGGACGGTACTGGCCCTCTACTTCGTCTGGGTCCTGTTCAACGCGGCTCGCGCCACCCTGTTCGGCGCCTGACGTTCTGTAGGCTGACACACCGGTGGCCGGGTGCACCCGGCCACCGGTCACCGGGCGCTGCCCACCGGCCCGCACCCTTCAAATCGCCGAAACTCTTGACCCAAGCGCCTCGTAAAGCTAAGCAAGAGCTATCTCATCGTTCGCCTGAATAAAGCTGTTATCAGGGTGTAGTCAGGAGTAGAAAGACGACAAACACGGAGTGGAGTCGGCCCATGAACTGGACCACGATCCGTCGCACGCTCGTCGCGTGCCTGCTAGCCTGCACAAGTGTCCTCAGCGCCCAGCAGCGGGCGCCTCTCACAGTCGAGGAGGCCATCGAACTCGCCCGGCAGAACAACCCACTGTTTCTTCAGGCGCTGAACGACGTGGCGCCGGCCCAGTGGGGCGTGCGGGCGGCAAACGCCAACCTATTTCTGCCCAATGCCGACCTTTCTTTCGTCGCGCAGTGGCAGGACGCCGGTCAGCAGCGGTTCGGCGGATTCACCAGCGCCCAGCCGTCGGTGCTGATCTCGAACTACTCGTTCAGCCTCAGCTACGCGCTCAACGGGGCCACCTTGTTCCAGCCGGGCCAGCGCAAGGCCGAGCGGACGGCCGTGGAACGCCGACTGGCCGACGCCGAGCTGCAGCTGAGCAATTCGGTGACCCGCGCCTACATCGAGGTCCTGCGCCTGGAGGCCCGCGCCGTGCAGTCGGAGCGCGATCTCCGACGGTCGGAGGAGCATCTGCGCCTGGCCGAGGCGCGTGAGGAAGTGGGCGCGGGAACCCGGCTCGAGACGATGCAGGCGGAGGTCGCTCGCGGCCGCGCTGAGGTCGACATGGTACTGGCGCAGAACCGTGCGCGGGTCGCCAAGCTCCGCCTGATCGAAGCGCTGGGCGTCGAGCTGCAGGCCGACCAGATCGACCTGGTCAGCGAGTTCGAGATCTTCGCGCCACAGCTGGATCTGCAGTCGATGCTCGCCGAGGCGCTTGCCGCTCACCCGAGCCTGATCGCCGCGCGTGCCGACCGCAATGCCGCCAACTCGACCGTCAAGGTGGCGAAGGCCTCGTACTTCCCCACGCTCGCCCTGCGGGCGAGCTGGAGCGGGTTCACCCGCGAAGAGACCGACCTCACATCATCGTTCCTTTCAGCACAAGGCAACGCGGCCGCACAGGTCGGAGTCTGCGACACGTTCAACGAGCTTTATACGCTGAGCGGTGGCAGCGCGCCGCCGGAGTTCAGCAATTGTTCGCAATACGAGTTCACGGCGGAGGACTCGATCGGGATCGAGCAGCGTAACTCGGTCTTCCCGTTCGATTTCTCGAACGAGCCGGTGACGCTCAGCGCTTACTTCTCGCTGCCGCTGTTCAACGGGTTCGATCGCCAGCTCCAGGTGGAACGGGCGATTTCCCAGCGCAACGACTACGACCACCGGGTCCGCGGCCTGGAGCTGCAGATCCGCGCCGACGTCACCGAGGCCGTCCACAACCTCGAGACGGCCTATCGCACCGTTCTGCTGCAGGAGGAGAACACAGCGCAGGCGGGTGAGGAGCTGCGCCTGGCCCAGGAGCGCTACCAGCTCGGCGCCGGCACTTTCCTCGAGCTGCTCGACTCGCAAACGCTCGCCGCGCAGGCTGAAGTCGATCAGATCGACGCCGGCTTCGCGTTCCACCAGTCGCTGGCCGCGCTGGAGGCCGCGGTCGGCCGGCCGCTGGATCTAACGGGAGGTAGCTAGGCGGACAGAACGCCCAGGAGCATAGAACGTGAACAAACGCAAGGTATTTCTCGCCGTCGGCGTCGTGCTGGTCGTGATCGTTTTCGTGGCGCTGGCCATGCGGCAGGGTCGCCGCGGAGGGACCGAAGTGCGCACGGAGGAAGTACAGCGGCGCGACCTGGTATCAGTGGTGACGGCGAGCGGCCGCATCCGTCCGCACCGCCGGGTGGAGATCCAGGCCGATGTCTCCGGCCGGATCGTCGAGTTACGGACCATCGAAGGCGAGCTGGTCAACGAGGGGGACACGCTGCTGATCATCGATCAATCGACCTACCTGGCCGCCGTCCAGCGTGCCGCGGCCGCGGTCGCCTCGGCTCAGGCGACGGCGACGCAGACCCGAGCCAATCGGGACCAGGCCCAGCGGCTTCTCGAGCGGACCCAAAGCATCAGGACACAGAACCCGGAGCTGATCTCCGACCAGCAGCTCGAGGACGCCGAGACGAATTTCGAGGTCCAGGAGGCGCTGTACCAAGCGGCGGAACACTCGGTGGAGCAAGCGCGCGCCAATCTGCGTGAGGCGCATGACCGACTGGCGAAGACCGTGATTCAAGCCCCGCTGACCGGGCGGGTCACCCGCCTGAACGTCGAGCAGGGTGAGACGGCGATCATCGGTACGATGAACAACCCGGGCACGGTGCTGCTCACGGTCGCCGACCTCTCGGAGATGGAGGCGGTAGTGGAGGTCGACGAGACCGACATCCCGCAGATCGAATTGGGTGACAGCGCCAGCATCGAGATCGATGCTTTCCCCGATGACATCTTCACCGGCCGTGTGACGGAGATCGGCCACAGCTCGATCCAGGGCGGGGCCCTCGGGTTCAGCGGCACGACCTCCGACCAGTCGGTCGACTTTGAGGTCGTGATCCGCCTCGACAATCCGCCGCAGCAGCTGCGAACCGACCTCTCCTGCACCTCGGACATCGTGGCCGAGGTGCGCGACAGCGTCCTCAGCATCCCGATCATCGCCCTGACGCTCCGCACGCCGACAACCGAGGAAGAGGATGAGCCTTCCGAGGACTCGGCGACCGAGGAGATCGAGCTGGTCGAGCAGGATGAGCCCGAAGAGGTCGAGGGCGTGTTCGTGCTGAACGACGACAACACCGTCAGCTTCCGGCCGGTAACGGTCGGCATCGCCGGCAGCGAGCACTTCGAGGTCCTCGAAGGTCTCGAGGAAAGCGAGCTGATCGTAGCGGGAAGCTATCAGGCGATCCGCCTGCTGGAGGAGGGGGATCTGGTCAGGCCCGAGAACGACCGAGGTAACCGCAGAGGGAGGGAAACAAATAGATGATGATGCCGCCCGATAACGCCGTCATCATGACGCGCGAACTCAAGAAAGACTACGAGCTGGGCGCCGAGACGATTCACGCCCTGCGCGGCGTAGACATGCAGATCAACAGGAACGAATTCGTAACGATCATGGGACCGTCGGGCTCGGGTAAGTCGACGCTGCTCAACCTGATCGGCTGCCTCGATACGCCGTCCTCGGGGCAGTATTGGCTGGGCGGCCAGGAGGTCTCACAGCTCGACGACAACGAGTTGGCCCGGATTCGCAACCGCCAGATCGGCTTCGTCTTTCAGACCTTCAACCTGTTGCCCCGGACGACGGCACTGCACAACGTCGAGTTGCCGCTCATCTATGCTGGCATCCCGGCGAAGCGGCGGCACGAGCAGGCCAAGGAGGCGCTGGACGCCGTCGGTCTGGGCGACCGCATGACCCACCACCCGAACGAGCTGTCGGGTGGCGAGCGCCAGCGGGTCGCCATGGCCCGCGCGCTGGTGAACCAGCCGTCGCTGGTGCTGGCCGACGAGCCGACCGGCAACCTCGACTCGTCGACATCCCGGGAGATCATGGAGATTCTGGTCGGATTGCACGCTCGAGGTGAGACGATTCTCCTGGTCACGCACGAGCGGGACATCGCCGCCTATACGGAGCGGCTGATCACATTGCGCGATGGCATCATCGAGACCGACGAGCGACATACGATAGGTGAGCCGATAGCTTGAACGTCTTCGACGCGGTTCTACTGGCGCTGCGAACGGTCTGGGCCCAAAAGCTCAAGTCCTTCTTCACGCTGCTGGGCGTGATCGTCGGCGTCACTTTTCTGATCTCGGTATTCGCGGTGGTCGAAGGGATGAACCGCTACGTGCAGGATGACTTCGCCGGCTCGATCTTCGGTATCAATACCATCACGATCAACCGCGTTTGGTCGGGTCGCGGCGGTCGACAGGACGCCGAGACGCGCCGCCGGGAATCACGCAACCCGGACATCACGGTGTCGGACGCGGAGGAGCTGCGCGAGCGGGTCCCGGACATCTGGTACATGGCCTACAGCGCCGACCGGTTCATGCCCGAGGTTCGCGCCGGCCAGAACAGGCGGAAGAACGTCCGCCTGGTCGGCGTGACCGATCAGTACCTGGCGCTGCAGGGCTGGGACATCGTGGACGGCCGGGGCCTGACGCGAATCGACGACACGCGGGCGATCAGGGTCGCGGTGATCGGTGATGCCATAGCCCAGAAACTGTTCCCCGAGGAGTCGGCCGTCGGGCAGTACATACGGTGCGGTCCGTTTCGCTACCGCGTGGTCGGCGTGCTGGAGCGTCAGGGCGGCCTGATCGGCGTCATCCGCGACGCCGCGATAGTGATCCCCTGGGGCGCCTACGAGGCCGACTTCTCGCGCCGCCGCAACGCCGTCGAGGACATCCAGATCAAGTTCCGGACGGAAGAGGGCCTGGCGGCCGGTCAGGCGGCGACCGAGGAGATCATGCGGGCACGTCATCAGCTGCGGCCCGGCGAGGAGAACGACTTCGATATCGAGACGGCCAGCGAGGTGCTCGAGGCCTGGAACGCCATCAAGAACGTCCTGCTCGCCGCCGGCCCGGGACTGGTGGCGGTGGCGCTGGTCGTCGGCGGTATCGTGATCATGAACATCATGTTGATGTCGGTGCTGGAGCGGACGCGGGAGATCGGCATCCGCAAGGCGCTGGGCGCCCGGCGCATCGACATCGTTCGACAGTTCCTGGCGGAATCGGCCACCCTCTCGACGGTCGGCGCCGCCGTCGGTGTGCTGATCGGGACCGGCCTGGCGAAGCTGGTGGATGTCGCGTTCCCGCTCCCCGCGTCGGTCCCCGTCTACGCCATCGTCATGGGGGTGGCGCTGGGCATGATCGTCGGGTTGGTCTTCGGCGTGTACCCGGCCGTACGGGCATCACGGCTCGACCCGATCGTGGCTCTGAGGTACGAGTAACACGAGGCTATCAGCATGAAGGTGAAGGCACTTCGCGAAGGCGTAACCATCGCACTGCAGGCGTTGCGACAGAGCAAGATTCGCACCGGGTTGACGATTCTGGGGGTCGGCATCGGAGTCCTGGTCGTCGTCGCCATGGCCGCGGTGATTCAGGGGGTGAACCGCAGCTTCGACGTGTTGGTCGAGGCTTCGGGAGCGAACACCTTCTATGTCGCCCGGTCGTACGGCGTCGAGATGAGCACGAGCCTCGACGAGGACGACCCCACGTGGCGGCGCCGACCGCCGATACCGGCGCGCTTCGCTCGCTCGCTGGAGGCGCTCTCCACCGTGGCAAACTCCTTCGCGTCTGCGGACGTTTCCTGGCTGGACGTCACGCTCAGCGCCGAGGGGAACGAGACGGACGCGAGTATCCTGGCGGTACCCTCAGACTACATGCAGACCGACGCCGGGGACATCGTCGCCGGGCGCTTCTATACGAAGGCGGAGGAAGAGGCGGGCCGGCCGGTAGCGGTGATCGACAGCTCGGCGGCACGGGATCTGTTCGAGCCTCAGGACGCCGTGGGCAGGAAGTTCCGCATCGGCAGCCAGAGCTTCACGGTGGTGGGTGTCTACAAGCACCCGCCGAACCTTTTCGCGGCGCTCGGCGACAGCCGGGTGTTCGTGCCCTTCAATACCGGTCAGAAATACCTGATGAAGGACGTCCGCTGGATCACCTTCGATGAGCTGGTCTGGCTCACGGTCGTCGCCAAGCCGGCGATCGAGATGTCGCGAGCGATCGATCAGGTCACCGGCCGGTTGCGAGGCCTGCGCGGGCTGGGGCCCGGCGAGGAGAACAACTTCGATATCGTGACCCAGGAATCGATGATGGAGCTGTGGAACCAGCTCACCGCCGTTCTCTTCACGGTGATGTTCGCCCTCTCCAGCGTCGGCCTCATGGTCGGCGGTATCGGGGTGATCGCCGTGATGGTCGTCTCGGTGACGGAGCGCACCAAGGAGATCGGCATCCGCAAAGCGCTGGGCGCCACGCGCCGCGATGTCCTCTGGCAGTTCCTGGTCGAGGCCGTGACTCTGACGACCGTGGGTGGCGCCTTCGGACTCGCCGTCGGTGGACTGATCGCCTGGATCTTGAACACCTTCACGCCGGTGCCCGCCGTCATACCCGTATGGTCGATCTTGCTCGCCGTCGCGGCAGCCGGGTTCACCGGTGTCGTATTTGGACTGTTCCCGGCGGTGCGTGCCTCGCGCCTCGATCCGGTGGCCTCCCTACGCTACGAGTAGCCGCCACTCCCGCTTGGACTCGACTTGCGGGTGGCGCCCGCGACCCGGCATCCTGTAGGGCATGATCGATCTGCTCGCCATCGCACCGCACCCCGATGACGCTGAACTCCTGTGCGGCGGGACGCTGATCCATGCTGCCGACCAGGACTACACGACCGGCATCCTGGACCTGACGGCCGGCGAGGCGGGGTCGAAGGGCACGGCGGAGACCCGCAAGGACGAGGCGGAGCGCGCCGCCGAGATCCTGGGTCTGGCGACACGCCGCAACCTCGGTCTTCCCGACGCGCGCATTCGCAACGACGAGGAGAGCCGGACTCGGCTGGTCGAGATGATTCGTGACCTGCGTCCCCGCACGGTAATCCTACCCTACTTCGAGGGTAGGCACCCGGACCATCGCGTAGCCTCCGAGCTGGGTTACGACGCCTGCTACCTCGCCGGCCTCAAGAACTTCCCGGCCGCCGGCGATCCCCATCGACCGGTCAAGCTGCTCTACACGCTCGCCTACCGCGAGCACGCGCTCAAGCCGAGCTTTGTCGTCGACACGAGCCGTGTGTTCGAGCGCAAGCTCGAGGCGGTCCGCTGCTACAGCTCGCAGTTCGACGGCGTTAAGGCCATGGGTGAGCTCTACCCGGCAGACGTCTCGCTCTACGACCTCGTGCGGATCCAAGATGCGCATTGTGGCTCGCTGATCCGCGCCGCCTACGGGGAGCCGTTCTATACCCGGGAGACGATGAGAGTCGACGATGTCGTGTCCCTCGACGTGAGCAGCTTTTAGCGCAGCGCCTTCCGCCTTGACCTGATACCGCTAGTTTTCAACGCAGTGAAGAAGGCCATCTACCTCGACTATTCGGCCACGACCCCGCTGCGCCCTGAGGTGCGGCCGGCGATCGCGCCCTATCTGGAGGGCCAGTTCGGCAACCCCTCCAGCACCCACAGGTACGGTCGTGACGCACGCGTTGCGGTCGATGAGGCGCGGCGCAGCCTGCTCGACGCCCTGGGCGCTCGCAGGGGCCGCATCGTGTTCAGCGGCTCGGGCAGCGAGGCCGACTGCCTTGCCGTGCTGGGCTTCGCGCGGCGCCGCCCCGGCGGTTGTGTCGTCCGGTCGGCCATCGAGCACAAGGCGGTGATCGCTTCGACCAGGGCGCTGGCGGAGTCGGGCTATGATGTGAGGGTGGCGCCCGTTCACGAGAACGGGACGGTCGACACCGAACGACTGGCCGACCTGATACCCGACGACGGCCGGCCGACGCTGGTGTCGGTGATGTGGGCGAACAACGAGACCGGCGTCATACAGCCGGTCGCTGAGCTGGCGCAGCTCTGCCACGAGCGCCGGGCCACGTTTCACTCCGATGCGGTTCAGGCGTTCGGCAAGATCCCGCTCGAGCTGGAAGACGCGGGAGGCGACCTGGTTGCGCTCGCGGCGCACAAGCTGGGCGGCCCCAAGGGGGTCGGCGCGTTGTTCGTGCGCGGCGAAGTCGAGCTCGAGCCCATCGTCTACGGCGGCGGCCAGGAGGGCGGGCTTCGCGCCGGAACCGAGAACGTGGCGGGCATCGTCGGGTTCGCCGCAGCGGCGACCGTGGCGGTCTCGGAGTTACAGACGGAATCGGCGCGACTGGGCGCACTGAGGGACCGGCTGGAGAGCGGTCTGCGTGAGGCGTTGCCCGAGATCTTCGTTAACGGCGGGGACGCTCCGCGGCGTCTGCCCAACGTGCTCAATGTCTCGATACCGGGCATCGACCTCGAGGGCCTACTGACCGCGCTCGACCTCGAGGGGATCTGCGTCTCGTCCGGCTCGGCCTGCACCACCGGCAGCGTCGAGCCCTCTCACGTCATCACGGCGATGGGCCGTGAAGGCGATCTCGCCCGCAACGCCATCCGTTTGAGCCTCGGCTGGGGAACCCGTGAGGATGATATCGCGTACGTGTTGCGGGTGTTTCCGAAGCTGGTGAAGCGCCTACGCGCGTTCGCCAGCGCCTGACGTTTGTCGGAGAAGAGCGTGGACCGATCGCGAGTCCTGGTGGCCATGAGCGGCGGCGTCGATTCCTCGCTGGCCGCCGCGTTGCTGGTGGAGCGCGGCCACGATGTCGTCGGTGCCACGATCAAGACCTTCTGCTACGCCGAGGTACCCGGCTCTTCCAAGACCTGTTGCGGGCTCGAGGGGATCGCCGACGCCCGCGCCGTCGCTCACCGCCTCGGTATTCCGCACTACGTCTTCGACCTCGAGGACGAGTTCACCCTCGACGTGATCGATGATTTCGTCGCCGAGTACGCCAACGGTCGCACGCCCAACCCCTGCGTGCGCTGTAACAGTTATACCAAGTTCCGCGACTTGCTCCGGCGTGCCGACATGCTAGGCTGCCAGCGCATCGCTACCGGCCACTACGCGCGGCTCGTCCGCACCGACGGCGGCACCCGACTGCTGCGTGCCGCCGACCGGACCAAGGACCAGACGTATTTTCTCTGGGGTGTCGGACCGGAGGTTCTGGCGCGGCTCGAGCTACCGGTCGGCGCGCTGACCAAGGACGAGGTGCGGCGCCGCGCCCGCGAGCTGGAGCTAAGCACCGCGGACAAGCCAGAGAGCTTCGACATCTGCTTCGTGCCGGACGGCGACTACGCCGGCTTCCTCGCCACCCGCCTCGCCGACGACCACGCCGCCTTCCAGCCCGGACCGATCGTCACCCTGGACGGCGAGCAGGTCGGGCGCCACGAAGGCTACTGCCGCTACACAATCGGCCAGCGGAAGGGCCTGCCGGGCGGCTTCGCGGAGCCGATGTACGTGGTGAGAATCGACTCGCCGAGCCGATCGGTGGTCATCGGGCCAGCGAGCGCGCTGCACTCGACCCGGGTCGCCGTCGCCGAACTCAACTGGCTGGGCCGGCCACCGGCCGTAGGCGATGAAGTGGGCGTGCAGATCCGCCACCGCGGGGTCGAGGTCGCCGGCCGCCTGGAGGAGGTCAGCGTTGAGAGTGCCGTGGTCCACCTCCACCAGGCGCACCGTGCGATCACGCCCGGTCAGTCGGCAGCGATCTATGATGGGGAGATATTGCTCGGAGGGGGCAGAATCAGTACTTGATCCCCTCCTTGTCGGCCAACTCCTTGATCAGCTCCCGCGACCGCTCATCGAGCTTGTCGGGCACGACGATCTTCACTTCGACGAACTGATCACCCAGACGGCCGTCCTTCTCGATGCCCATCCTGGGTAAGCGGAATTTCGTGCCGCTGCTCGTGCCGGGCGGCACACGCAGCACTACCCGCTTACCATCGATCGTGCGGACTCGGAGCTTGGAGCCGAGCGTCGCCTGGGCGATGTTGATGGGGACCGTGCAATAGACGTCGAGCCCGCGCCGGCGGAAGAAGCGGTCTTTCTTGACTTCAAACTTGATGATCAGGTCGCCCGGCGGCCCGCCGCCCGGCCCGCGCTCACCCTGGCCCGACATCCGCACACGAGAACCGGTCTCGACACCGGCCGGCACCCTCAGGTTGACACGCCTCGCCATCCTCACCTGGCCGTTGCCCGCACAGCTCGGGCAGGGGTCGGTGGCGATCTCACCGCGCCCGTAGCATGCAGGGCACGGCCGGTTGATGGCGAAATCGCCCTGCCCGAAGCTCCGCGCCCCGGTGCCGCCGCACTCGGGGCACCGGGTAGTGGTGGTGCCCGGTCGCGCGCCGCTGCCATCGCAGGTCGCACACTCCTCGGTCACCGGCACGTTGACGGTCACGTGGCCGCCGCGGGCTGCCGTCCTGAAGTCGACCTCGACCGTATGCTCGACATCCCGGCCACGCTGGGCGGCCTGCTTTCGGCGCCCGCGACCGAAGTCGAAGATCGAGCTGAAGATATCGCCGATGCCACCCAGATCATCGAACGAGAAGCCGCGACGGTCTTCACCACCGGGTGCCCGGGCAAAGTCATCGAACGGCGTGAACCTGCGCATCCGGTCGTACTGCTTGCGCTTCTCCGGATCGGAGAGCACCGAGTAGGCCTCCGAGATCTCCTTGAAGCGCTCCGCCGCACTCGGGTTGTCCGGGTTCGCGTCAGGGTGATACTGCTTGGCCAGCTTGCGGTACGCCTTCTTGACCGCTGCCGCGTCGGCGTCTTCGGCCAGCCCGAGTATCTGGTAGTAATCCTTGGTTGTCGCGCGCGGCATACCTCAGGACTCGTCTTCGTCTGCGTCTGCGTCTGCGCCGCTCTCGGCATCACCGCCCGGCTCCGGCGGTCGATACATCCTCACTTCGACCGCCGCCGGTCTCAACAGCGTGTCCTTGAACGCGTAGCCTCTAGCGATCTCTTGGGAGACGATCTCGTCCTCCTCGGGATTCCCCGTGGCAACGGTCGTCAACGCATCGTGGATCTGCGGGTCGAATCGCTGGCCGGCAGCGTTGATCGGTCTCAGCCCCTGCTGTTCGAGCGCCCGCAAGAGCTTCCTTTCCACGAGTTGCACGCCCTCGAGCAGCGCGGCGGCGTCGTGGTCGGTGGATCCCAGCTCCGAGACGCGGGCCAGATCGTCCAGCGACTCGAGCAACTGCTTTACCAGGTCGGCCTGAGCCCGCTCGGCCGTCTGAGCGCGCTCTCGCAGAGTGCGCTTGCGAAAGTTGTCGAATTCGGCGACCAGCCTCAGATGTCGGTCCTCCAGCTCCTCGAGCTCGGTACTGAGCGCCTCGATCACCTGTTCCGGCGTCGGGGCTCGCTTCTCTTCCGCGGCCTCGGGGATCTCCGTCGGCTCGGGACCGGCCTCGGCCACGTCCTTCACACCTTCATCCTCGCGTTTTCTCACTTTTTTCCTTGAACGCATAGCGGTTTCTCGTTGATTCGTTGCGCACCTCTGAGAGTCATCGCTTTCCACTCAGCCGTCAAGCCCGGCTAACCGGCGATCTCGGCGCCGCTCGGCGGCCGGGTGACGACCGGGATATGCCGTTCGATCCAGCCGAGCACGTCGGCGACCACTCGCGAGCGGGTCGTTTCGTTCAGCACCTCGTGATAGAGCCCGGCATACGTCCTGACGGTCACCGGAACGCTCGCTCGCGCCGCTACGGCGAAGCGCTGCATGAGGTCGGGACGCACGAGCTTGTCGGAACTGGGGATGAGCATCAGCAGCGGCAGACGGAGACGCGGCGCCCTCTCGAAGGACACGGCGACCTCCTTCTCGATCTCGCCGTAGAGCCGCGGTGTGATGCGATCGTGGACGAGCGGATCTCGCTTGTAGGCCTCGACCACCTGAGCGTCGTGGCTCAGGTAGGAAGGCTCGAGGCCGGTGCTCATCGGGAGCGCGGGCACTGCATAGTTCAAAGCGTAGGCGATTCGCTCCTTCCACTTCGGCACCTCGGCCGCCAGGCCGAGCAGCGGCGCCGAGAGCACGGCGGCGCGTGCTGGCACGGCGGGATACTCCTGCAGGTAGCGGATGAGGATCAGACCGCCGAGCGAGTGACCCAAGAGAATCAGCGGGATGTCGTCCCCGATGGCGCCCTGGACGCGACGCCGGAACTTCTCGAGATCGTGCACGTAGCGAACGAATCGGCGCACGTGCCCTTTTCGCCCGTCCGATCGGCCGTGCCCGCGGTGATCGAGCGCGTAGGTGCTCAAGCCGGCGCGAGCCAGATCCTGCGCCAAGCTCTCGTAACGACCCGAGTGCTCGCCCAGGCCGTGGCAGACGATGACCACCGCGCGAGGCGTCGAGACGTCCCAGCAGCGGTAGTGCAGCCGTATGTTACCGGAACCCGGTAAGTAAGCGTGCGCGCCTCTCACAGCGCCACCTCCAGCAGCGTTCGACGAAGCAGATCGAGGCCGCCCTGAGCGGCCCGCGCCCGTACCATGTCACGCGTCCCAGGATAGTAACGCCGTGCGGCGACCGTCACATCCCCCACCCGCACGGCCAGCCAGACCGTGCCCACGGGCTTTTCCTCCGTGCCACCGGTCGGCCCGGCGATGCCGGTGACCGCGATCGACGCATCGGCGCCCGAGCGCCGGCAGGCGCCCACCGCCATCTCTCGCGCCGTCTCTTCCGAGACCGCGCCATGGCGGGCCAGCGTGTCCGCCGACACGCCGAGCATTTCGACCTTGGCCGCGTCGGCGTAGACGATCATACCACCCCAGAAGTAGTCGGAGGCGCCGGCCGGCTCGGTCAAGCGCTTCGCGATGAGACCCGCCGTGCAGCTCTCCGCCACGGCGACAGTGAGCCGGCGCTGCCTTAGCAGGTCACCCAGCACCTGAGCCAGGTCGACGTCGCCCTCGCTGTAGACGTGGATTCCGAGGATCTTTCGCAGTCGGCCTAGCGCATCGTCGAGTGCGCCGGCGATCGCGAGCCCGTCGGTCGCCCAACCCGTCACCCGGATGTCGTTGCCATCGACCTTGGGGAGAAACGCCACCTCCAACGGCAGATCGTCGAGCTTGTCACCGACTCGTTCGGCGATGGCCGATTCGGCGATCCCCGTGGTTCGCAGCTGGCGCCGGAAGGGCCGGCGCGCCGCGCCGGCGACGCGTGCCGCCAGGAAGGGGACGACCGATTCCGCCAGGATGTTCTCCATCTCGTGCGGCGGTCCGGGCAGCATGATGCAGAGGCCGCGCTCGTCGTCGGCGATGGCGATCCCGGGCGCCGTGCCCCGCGGATTGCGGAATACCTCGGCGCCAGCCGGCACCTCCGCCTGCACCCGGTTCGTCTGCGGTATCACACCGCGACGAGCCCAGCGTCGCTCGAGCGCCTGCCAGAGATCCTCGCGGAACTCCAGCTCCCGACCGAACACGCCGGCCACAGCATTGCGCGTGACATCGTCTCTGGTGGGACCGAGACCGCCGGTGGTGATCACGGCGCCGCAGCGCTCCAGCGCCGCGCCTACCGCACCGGCGATATCGGCGGCGCAGTCGCCGACCGTCGTCTTGCGGGTGACACGCAGGCCGAGCGGCTCCAGGGTCCGCGCGATCGTGGCGGCATTCGAGTCGACGGTGGCGCCACTCAGGAGTTCATCACCAACGGCAACGATCTCGATCGCCGCCAGCCCGTGCCCCATCACGTCCCGAGGCGCGCGACCAGGGCTCGGTAGCGCCAGAGGTAGACGACCAACGAGTAGGCCGTCAGCACGACAGCTATGGTCAGGGTGATCGCCACGTACGAGCCATGGAAGACTTGCCAGAATGACCAGAACGCGGTGTCCCAGCTGCGCTCCAGGGCCCGCGATCGCAGCGCCAGCCACAAGATCTCGCCACCGATGAACAGGCTCTGGAACAGCGCCTTGTACTTGCCCTCCACCCCGGCGGCGATCACCACACCCTTACGCTTGGCGAACCCGCGGAAGACCGTGATCAACAACTCGCGGCCCAGGACCACGATCAGCACCCATAGCGGCAGCACCTGCCAGCCAAAGACGACCGGGACCGGCGAGACCGGCTCGTGCAGTGATACGTCATAGAACGGAATGAAGGTACCCAGGACGAGCAGCTTATCAGCGATGGGATCGGCCAGCTTGCCAAAGTCGGTGATCTGGCCACGCCGTCGTGCCAAGTAGCCGTCCCAGATATCGGACACTCCACCGGCGACGAAGAGGACAAAGGCGACGAGGAGTTGGCCGAATCCCCCGCTCAGGATCAGCACGAAGATCACGGGCGCCACTAGAATCCGCGCGACCGTAATGCCGTTCGGTAGGTTCACGGGAGAGACCCCCCGATCATCCGAGCGATTTGATGACTAGCTTGGCAACGGCCTTGAGCGTGTCGAATACGCCTATGCCCTTCGTCGCCACCCCTTCGTAGGACGGCACACGGTCCGGGTTGAGGTGCCGTTCCAGCTCCTCTACCGGCGACACGTTGGGCAGATCTCGCTTGTTGTACTGAATGACGAACGGTATCTGCCGCAAGTCGTATCCGTACTCCGCCAGGTTCTCATACAGGTTGTGCATCGACTCGATGTTCGCGTCGAGCCGCTCGACCTGGCTGTCGGCGACGAACACCACGCCGTCGACACCTTTGAGAATCAGCTTACGACTGGCGTTATAGTAGACCTGCCCCGGCACCGTATACAGGTGGAAGCGGGTCTTGAATCCGCGGATCGTTCCCAGGTCGACAGGCAAGAAGTCGAAGAACAGGGTGCGCTCGGTCTCGGTGGCCAGACTGATCAGCTTGCCTCGAGTCGTCGGCGCGACCTTGTTGTATATGTACTCCAGGTTCGTTGTCTTGCCGCAGAGCCCGGGTCCATAGTAAACGATCTTGCAGTTTATCTCCCGGGACGCGTAGTTGATCATCGACATGGTCGAGATCCCCTATTCCCGGAACAGTCGGTCAATTTCATCCTCAGCTTCGTCGACGAAGCCCCGCTCAAGAGCCGGGCTCTCCTCACCTTCCGCTCTCCCGAACACTTCCTCGAAAGCCTTGTTCAGGCCAGCGACCGCGTCTTTGATCTTTATCCGGACAAGGCCAAGCGTCGTCTGTTGATTGAACAGCACCACCAGGATCAGGCGCTTCCCCACGTCTGCCAGGTACATCGATTCGGTGCGACCCTGGTGGAAGAGCGAGCTGAACTCCTCTTCCCCGATCAGCGTGGCCAACTGGTCATTGGCGGAGAAATCGGCGGCTGTCAGGCTGGCGAACGCTGCGGAGTCGAAATTCGGTTGCTCGCCTACGGTAGTCACGAGTTGGCCCGTTCGATCGACGAGCAATGCGCAGCGCGCGTTCGACTCGTAGAGGAGATTGTTCAGAATCTCCTCGATACGCTGCGAATCACTGGGCCCGAAAGACCAGCTCGGGGCTCCGCCAGCTGTCATTCCTGTGCTCGTTCGTTCCCGTTAACGCCAGCGGTGTCCTCGAGACCGGCGGACAGCGCCCGCTCCATGCGTCCGAGGATCGAAGCCGCACGCCGACGCAGCATCGGCTCCCGCTCCCAGCTCAAGAAGTCACGCAGGAGATGAGCGTTCTCCACGTCGGGATGCTTGCCGATATAAGTCAGCGCCGCAAGGCGTCGCAATGGCCGCGGGCTGAAGAGGTCTCGGCGATGGCGGTTGACCTGGTCGCGGACCAAGAGCACACCGAGCGCGCTAACCGCCACCACACCGGCGGCGGCGAGACCGATGGTCCGTAGCAGTCTGTTCGTAGCGATCGCCCCCTTACTCATCTTCGCTGCACCTACATTCCCCTGCGTCCAGCCAGGGCCTGTGCTATGGTGACGCCGTCGGCGTACTCGAGGTCACCGCCGACCGGCAATCCGCGAGCCAGGCGTGTGACCGTGACCCCGTGTGGCGCCAGCAGTTTGTGCAAGTACGTGGCCGTCGCTTCCCCTTCGACACTCGGGTTCGTTGCCACGATCACCTCGCGCACTCCACCTTTCAACCTGGCGAGCAGCGAGTCGACGTTGAGCTCTTCGGGACCAACGCCATCGAGCGGCGAGAGGCAGCCACCGAGCACATGGTAGAGTCCCTTGTATCCGCCCGACGCGTCGATCGCTGTTATGTCCGAGGCCTCCTCGACCACGCAAATCGTCGCCCGATCGCGGCTCGAGTTCGTGCAGTAAGCACACGGATCGGACTCACTAAGGTTTCCACAGATCGAGCAGTGCCTCACTCGCTCGGCCACCGTATCGATGGCCCGGGCCAACCGGCATGCCTCCTCCGGCGGGATTTTCAGCAAGTAATGGGTGAGCCGATAGGCGGTCTTCCGACCGATGCCAGGGAGGCGCGTGAACTCTCTGGCCAGATCATCGATGACCGACATGCCTGGGCCTACGACCCCCCGAAGAGACTGCCCAGGTTGAACGGGGACAATCCGCCAGCCATGCGACCGATCTCCTCCTCGTACAGCTGGCGAGCACGAGCCTGTGCATCGGACACGGCCGCCTGTACTAGATCCTCCAGCATCTCGATGTCGGAAGGATCTACCACGGACGGATCGATCTTGACCTCACGAATCCGGCCCTGGCCGTCCGCCACTACCTTGACCAAGCCGCCCCCGCTGCTGGCCGTGACCGTCTTCGAAGCCAGTTGCGTCTGTATCTCGGTCAGTCGAGCCTGACCCTGCTGGACCAGCTGGAACAACTGGTGAAGATTATTCATCCTGGCTACTCCCGCTCACCCATCGTCACCGGTGAAGTTTACAGATAGCCGAAACCCACGCAAGGCCAGTCACTTCCGCGCTCTGCAAGCCGGCCGGCTCATTCGATCAGCTCCAAATCGAGCTTGTCGACGATCTGCTTCAGACCCTGGTCCTCCTCGACCAAACGGCCCAGGCGCTGCTGTTTGGCCGTCTCCTGGTTGACCCGCGGAGGGAGCGGGTCGCCCGCCTCCATCCCTTCGATCCGTATGGGACGCCCGAGACGCCTCGAAAGTTCCTCCTCGATCCGGCGCCGCGTGATCATATCGGCCAGGACCTCGGCCGCCGGCGTGCCCTGTGGCGCCGAGACCGTCAGCTTGCCGTCGGCTGCCAGACCGCCGAGCTGCGCCGCCCGCAGGGCGATGCCCTGGCCGGGTCGCAGGACGGCCGAGTCCGTGATCATCTCCAGCCAGGCGCCACGCAACTCGTCGGCACCTTCGCCGGCCGGAGCGCTGGGGCCGCGCCCGCCGGCCTGCGGCGGCGGCCCGCCACTCGACGTCTGCCGACGCTTCTCCCGCGACGATCGGCCCCGCGCCGGCGGCGCTGGCGCGCCGCCGCCGGCGGGGTTGGCAGGCGAACCCGGGCTGTGGCGGACCGCGTCGATCAACTCCTCGAGATCGACGGTCCGATCGAGCATCGCGAACTTCAGCAAAGCAACCTCGATCAGGATGCGCTGCTGTTCGCTCTTGCGGAAGCGGCCGTCGGTGTCGAGCTCGGCGAGTGCTGAGAGCATGCGCAGCAGATCGCCGGGCGCAAAGTTGCGAGCCAGCTCGACGTAGCGCTCCGAGAGCTCTTCCGACGGGCTGGCCGGGGACTCCCTGCCCTCCAACCGGATACGGAGCAGAAGCCGCAGGGTATCTCCGAGTCCCTTGTAGAACTCTTCGAGGTCGTAGCCGCCGTCGACCAGGCGCTGCACGAAGCCGAAAACGTCGACGGCGCGTTGGGCGTGGAGTATCTCGAGCAGTTCGAAATAGAGCTCCTCCTCGATCAGCCCGAGCACCTGATGGACATCCTCCGCCGTGATGCGCTCACCGCTGAAGGCGAGCACTTGGTCGAGGGCGGACAGCGCGTCACGCAGCGCGCCGTCGGCCTTGCGGGCGATCGGCACGAGCGCCGCCTCGTCGGCCTCGACCTTCTCGGCCTGCAGCACGGTGGCCAGGCGCTCGCGGATCTGATCCAACGTGATCCGGCGGAAGTCGAAGCGTTGGCAGCGAGAGAGGATAGGTGGTGCCGATTGGAATATCTTGCCCGGCTCGGTCGTGGCCAGCACGAAGATCACGCGCGGCGGCGGCTCCTCGAGAATCTTGAGGAAGGCGTTCCACGCCTCCCGCGTGAGCATGTGTGCCTCGTCGATGATATAGACCTTGTAGCGCGATTCCTCGGAGGGCGCATACATCGCGCGCTCACGAAGGTCGCGCGCGTCATCGACACCACGGTTCGATGCCGCGTCGATCTCCACCACATCGAGAGAGGTGCGGCCGGACCAGATCCGCTCGCAACTCTCACACTTGCCGCACGGCTCGCCGTCCTGGCGGTGCTCGCAGTTGAGCGCCATCGCCAGGACCCGCGCCGCGGTCGTCTTTCCGATCCCACGCGGGCCGCAGAACAGGTAGGCATGGGCGACACGGCTACGCTCGACCGCCGTGCGGAGCGTTGCCGATACATGGTCCTGGCCGACGATCTCGGAGAAGCGGCGTGGCCGATAGAGTCGCGCGAGTGCCGGGCGGTGCATTTCCGTGGGTTGAAAGAGGTTAGCCGCTGCGCGCAGGAGTGAAGAAGCCCTCCACCCCGCCTCGCCCCGGCGTCATCATTCGAGGGCTACGTTTGCAGGAATCTATGCCGGGCGCTTCAGGGCAGCAACGGACGGGGGGGCCCGGCGCGCCGTGCCGGCGACCTGCCCTTCCTAACGCCACTCGCGCGTCACCTGCAGTTCATAGCCCCCGGTCGCGTCGGCGGAGATGCCGCTCACGATGATGCGATAGGCGCCGTCCTCGGGCAGCGTGACGACGAGACGCGAGTTTAGGTCGCCCGCGCCGTCGTCATCCCAGATGGGCGCCGCGATGGCGGGGCCGCTGAAGTAGAGGAAGGCATCGAAATCGTCGGAGATCAGGTCGATGGTGAGTCTTTCACCGGCGCGCCCCTCGAGCAGCCAGGCCTGACCGCGCCGTCCATCGATCACGATGGGGTCGTCTGTCGTGAGCTGCCCGGTCATCGTGCCGCCTACCTCGGCGACGCGCCCGGCGGTGTCCAGTGTGCTGAGGTCGGGTGGCTCCTCGAGCCGGATCGTGTAGGCCCCGAAACCGCTGCCGGCCAGCGCGCTCGCCACGGCCGTGTAGTTGCCATCCGCTGGGAACGTGACCTGGATCAGCGAGTTGAGATCGCCCCCGCCATCGTCGTCGGTCATGACGCCTTCGAGCCCCGGGCCCGTGAAATAGAGGTAGGCGTCGAAGGCGCTCGACTCGAGCGTGATCACGACCGATTCGCCGACTCGTCCCGCGACGCTCCAGGCCTGGCCTCTCATACCCTCAGTGATCAGCGGGCTGTCGGCGGTCAGCGCGCCCGACTTCACATCCCCGAGGGTCAGCGAGCGACCATCGGTAGGCAATTCGGTCAGCACCGCCGGGTTGATCTCGCCGCACTCGTACTCAGCTACGGGTCCGGGCGACTCCGATATTCTGAGTACGTACGTTCCCGTCTCACCCGGCATCGTCGTACTGGCTACGACGCGGTGCTCGCCGTTCTCGAGGAATGTGATGGTGATACGTGCGTGGCAGGCGCCGCCGCTATCGTCGTCGTAGAGCGTACCGGCGAGGCCCGGGCCCACGACGTAGAGATAGGCGTCGAAGTCGTCCGAGATGAGGTCTACGGTGACCGACTCGCCGACCCGCCCTTCCAAGGCCCACGCCTCCAGGAACGAGTCGTCCGACGATCGCACGTCCGCCGTCGACAGCGTGCCACTCGTTTCTTCGCCGACGGCGAGCCGACCCTCGGCCCGCATGAGCTCGAAGACCGAACCGCTGCCTTGGGCTCGCGCCGGACCGAGCGGTAAACAGATGGCGGCACAGGAAGCGAGCACGAGCGCAAGCGAACGGGTGGATGTGGACACGGCGTCACCTCCGCGATTTGATATATGGGCGCGGCAAAAGCCGCAGGGTTATCCCTAAGAAACTAAGAGCGTGAGCTTTTGCCAAGCTCGGGGGATGTGTCCGGCCCGGTTCATTCGCCCAGCTGCCAGGCGTTGGGGATGTGCTCGATGATGGGCGGCCGGCCGTGCCGCACGATGACGCCCACGGCATCGAACCGGTAGCGTAGCTGCCGCGCGCCGCGGCGCTGCAGCCAGTATCGTGCGACGCGTTCGACCTCACGTCGCTTCTGGGCGGTTATCGCTTCCAGCGGGTGTCCATACCCGTATCCCGCCCGGGCTTTGACTTCCACGAACGCCACGAGATCGCCGCGGCGGACTATCAGATCCACCTCCCGGCGACCGAAGCGGAAGTTGCGGGCGACGATCGCGTAGCCGCGCGCGTTGAGGTATGACGCTGCGAGCTGCTCGCCCACAACCCCCAGGTCGCGTGGCGCGGCCACAACTCAATCCGTGGCCGTCTGGCCCCGTCGTAGCGGGGTGGGTAAGCCGGCACGGCCGGCGGCGCGGAATCGGGATCGGCGCGACACGTCTCGCATCTCCTATTGGGGCACAGACTAATGCGCCGCCGTCATCAGACCCTCAACCGTCGCGGATGATTCAGACGCCAAGCTCGCACCCATCGTAGGCCATTACGGTGTCCCCCGCATAGCCCGCGGCGCGTATCAGCGCCGGTACGTCGAACCGCTGCAATTGCGGGTAGACATGCGTGACGACGAGGCGGCCAACTCCAGCTTGCGATGCCAGCTGGGCGAGTTGCGTCGGGGACAGGTGATTGCCCTCCACCAGGTCATCGGGCAGAGAGCACTCGGCCAACAGTAGATCCACGCCTTTGAAGAACTCGGCCAGCTCCGGCTGCGGTCCGGTATCGCCCGTATAGCCGATCGACGATCCGCCGCCCTCGAGGCGGAGGGCAACGCTCTCTTCGGTGTGCGGCGTCTTCGCAGCCGTCACCCTGAGCCCGTTCATCTCGGCCGCCGCGCCCGGCCGCAACTCATGGAAGGCGAGCTGGAAGCCGGGATCGACCAGCCAAGGGCCCAGAGCGGCCGCCCAAGCCGCAAACAGCCGTTCGGTGCCCGCCGGGCCCCAAATCCGCAACGTGGCGCGTCGTGGCGCGGCCAAGCCGTGGCGCAACGCGAAGATCAAGGAAGGGATCTCGCCGATGTGGTCGGTGTGGAAGTGGCTGATCAGGAGATGATCGACTTCGCCCCACGGCAGTGCGGCGCGGGCGAGGCCCTGCAGCGCGCCGGCCCCGCAGTCGACGAGCAGGGTTGTGCCTTCATGCTCGATCCAGTGGCACGCCGAGGCGCGATCGGGATCGGGCACCACCGTGCCCGTCCCCACGGTCACGAGCCTCATCGCCGATCAGGCCACCGCGCCGCGGGCATACTCGCTGAACTCGACGCCCACGACCTTCGACACCCCGGGCTCCTCCATCGTCACGCCGTAGATCCAATCGGCTGCTTCGATGGTCACCGGATTGTGGGTAATGACGATGAACTGCACGCTCGACTTGAATTCCTCGAGCATCGCGACGAAGCGCCGAATGTTCGTCTCGTCGAGCGGCGCGTCCACCTCATCCAGTACGCAGAAGGGGCTCGGCTTGACCAGGTAGATGGCGAAGAGCAGCGACAGTGCGGTCAACGCGCGCTCGCCGCCGGAGAGCAGATGGATGCGTTGGGTGCGCTTGCCACCGGGGCTAGCCGAGATCTCCACCGGCGAATCGAGGGGATCGCTCGGGTCCTCCAACCAGACATCGCATTCGCCGCCAGCGAACAGAGTCGCGAACGTCCGCCTGAAATTGACCCGAATCTGCTCCAGCGTCTCGAGAAACGCGCGCGATGCCGTCTCGTTGATCTGGCGGATCGTATCGCGCAGGTCATCGCGCGCCTTGGCCAGATCTTCCCGCTGCGTTTCCAGGAACTCGAGACGCTCGCGCTCCTCGCGATATTCTTCCTCGGCAAGCATGTTGACGAGCCCGACCCGGCCGAGGTCCTCGGCGACGACCGAGAGCTCGGCTCGCAGGGCGAGCGGATCGCCCTCCGCCGGCTCGACCTCCTGCGATAGCTCCTCGAACGGGCGGCCCCACTCGTCCTCCAGGCGCTCACGCGTGCGTTTGAGGTCCGCGTCGATCTGGGTGCGCTCGAGCTCGAGCTCGTGCCGCCGCTCCGCGTGGCTGCGCTCCTCCTGCTGCGCCTTCCTGAGCTGACTCTCCAACTCCGCCACTTTGCGCCGCAACTCCTCGGCACGCTCGTCCATCTCGCGAGCGCTGCGTTCCGCCACATCCCGCTCCTCGAAGAGCGACTCGAGATCGGTTGCCGCGCTCGCCATCTCCGCTTCGGATCGCTGGAGCGTGCTGCGCAGCTCTTCGGCCTCCTGGCCGAGACGCCGGTGGCGCTCGCGGGCTCCGTTCAAAGAGCTCTGCTGACCGCGCAGTTCCCGCTCGGCCCGATCGAGCGCCGCGGCGGCACGCGCTTCATCCAACTGGACCTCGGTCAGCCGCTCCCGCAATCGCTCCCACTCGGAGCGCACCGCGGCCAGCTCTTCCGGGTGAGGGGCCGCGCCGTCCCCACCGGGTCTGAGGTCACGAAGCGCGATCTCCTCGGACTCGCGGCGCTTCAGCGCGGCGGCTCGCTCCTGGCGCAACCGATCGACGGTCTCGCGGGCGGTCTCGACTTCCTCGCGCACTCTGGCCCGACGCTCGGCGGCCGCCTCGACCCGGGCCGCCAAACGTCCGGCCTCTTCCTCGGCCGCCCGCCGTTCCGTGGCGAGTCGCTCGACCTCAGCCGTAGCTGTGCGGACCCGTTCGCCGCAGTCTGTGAGCCGGCTGGCGACGCGCCGGCCCTGTTCACCCACTTCGCGGTGTTGTTCGCGCAGGCGCTCGAGCTCGGCTCGCCGTGCCAGAAGTCCGCCACCGGCGTAAGGCCGGCCCAGCCGGAAGATGCCCAGCGCGTCGACGCTCTCGCGGCGACCGATCCAAGCCTGGCGACCCTCCGGCGCTTCGCCGCTCAGGCTCACGCCTCGCAACAGGCGACGGACCCAGCCGGCGCCGGGCCCGCTGACGCGGAAGCCCTGCGGCAGGTCGACCTGCGAGTCCGAGTCCTCGCCCAGCCGATCGAGGGGGAGCAGCACGAGGCCGCCGGGACCATCGTACTCGTCCCGGAACCAGCGGCGGATTCGGGCCACCGACTCGGCGTCATCGACCAATAGGCCTTCCATGTAGGCGCCCAGATAGGCTTCGAGGCCATCGGCATGCGATTCCGGCACGTCAACACAGCGACCCAGCAGCCCACGGATAGCCAGCTCCTCGGCCCGCTCGAGCGCCGCCTGCACCGCCGGGTTGAGGCCACCCTCGCCGGTCGCCAGCGGGGTCAGATCCCCGATCAGCGCCGCCGTCGCCTGCAGACGTTCCGCCAACGCCGCGCTGCGCGCACGCAGTTCCTCCTGCTCGGCCTGGACCTCGGCCTGCCGCGGCCGGGCGCGGTCGAGCTCGCCCGACAAGCGCTCGAGGCGCTCCTCCGCGCGCTCGGCCGCCTGGCGCCCCTCTTCCTGAGCTCGCTCCGCATCTCCCATCCTCGCCGTGGCAGCCGCGAGCCGGCGTTCGGCATCCTCGAGCCGGCGGCCGAGCTCCTCCGCTTCGGCACGGGCCGCTTCGCCACGTGCCTGGAGCTGAGCCTTCTGCTCGCGATAGGCCTGACGCTCCGATTCGACCGCTGCTTCCGCGGCCTCCATCGCCTGGCGGCGCTCGCTGACCTCGGACACAGCGGTCCCTTGCTGCGACAGGGTCTCACGTAGCGCCGTCAGCGCTGCCTTCCGCTCGCTGACGACCTCCTGCAAGCGGCCAACCTCATCCTGCAGCGCCGCCTGCTGCTCCTCGAGCTCGCGCCGCTCTGCTTCCAGCTGATCCAAGCGGCCGCTGGCATTCCGGCCACGTTCTTCCGCCAGCAGGTGCTCGCGCTCGCGCTCCGCCAACCGATCGCGGACCGCCATGACCTTCCGCGCACTGTCGGCGCGCTCGCGCTCCAGGTCGGCCGAACGCGTGCGCAGCACCTCGTGCTCTGCCTCGCCGGTGCGGATCTGAGTCGCGTCGCGGACCCGCGCCTCGTCCAAGTTGCCCAGTTCGGATTCGATCTCGCGGTGCCGGCCCTGCAAGCGGGCCAGCTCGGCGAAGGCGAGCGCCAGCTCCAAGGCAAGTTTGCGTTCACGCCACTCGAGGTAGCGCTTCGCCTTGCCGCGCTGACGGGCGAGGCTGCGGACTTTGGTCTGGACCTCGGAGATCAAGTCGTCGATCCGCGCCAAGTCGATGTCGGCTTCGTCCAGCCGGCGTGCCGCGATGCGCCGCCGTTCCTTGTAGCGGCCGATGCCGGCGGCCTCCTCGAACATGGCGCGGCGTTCCTCGGCTTTGTCACTCAGGATCGCATCGACCATGCGACCCTCGATGATGGCATAGGCGTTGGTGCCGAGGCCGGTGTCGCGGCACATGTCCTGGATGTCGCGCAGGCGGCAGAGCGTGCCGTTGAGGCGATACTCGCTCTCACCGCCCGTATAGACGGTCCGGTTGATGCCGACCTCGGAATAGGGGACGGGCAGGAGGTGGTCCTCGTTGGAGAGCCGCAACGAAACTTCCGCACGATGGATCGGCTTTCGCCTCGTCGTGCCCTGGAAGATCGCCTCTTCCATTCGGGAACCGCGGATCGCGGTGGGTCGCTGCTCGCCCAATACCCAGCGAAGACCGTCGGCGACGTTCGACTTACCGCAGCCGTTCGGACCGACGATGGCCGTGATGCCGTCATGGAAGCGGATGTCGGCCGAATCAGCGAACGACTTAAAGCCATGGAACTCGATGCCGACTAGCTTCATTTCAGCAGCAACCCCAC
Organism: Gemmatimonadota bacterium; assembly: GCA_039586575.1. Lineage (GTDB taxonomy): Bacteria > Gemmatimonadota > Gemmatimonadetes > Palauibacterales > KS3-K002. Next base: position 43,580 of record JBDHKD010000007.1, read on the forward strand.
TCTCTCGACAAGTTCGACCTGGATACCCGCCTGTTCGATATGCTCTCTCAAAGGCCGCGCGTCCTCCGCCTGCTCGTAACCTCCCGCGTAGACGCGGTAGGCGATGCTGTCACTTCCGGCCTCGGCAGCTGCCGGCACCATGTAGGCCGGGACCCCACGGCCAAACAGCGTCTCGAGCACCGAGCGCGCTTCCTGAGGGGTGGCGAAGGTGCCGAAGTTGAAGGCCAGCCGCGCGGGCCGCACATCCCAGCTCCTGGTCGTGTCTTTGATGCCTTCGCGCACCAGCTGGGCCATCAGCGCCTCGGCCGCCTCGCGTTCGGGCATCATGCCGGCGAAGACGCGATAGTAAACGACGCCACGGACGACCGTGGGCGCCACGTAGAACGGGAGATCGGCCCTGGTCCATTCCCGCTGCCGTGCGATGGCATCGTCCATCGAACTGAAGGACGCGATAGCCACCGAATATGGTAGACTGACCTCCTGGAGGCGAGGCCCCCGCTCCACCACCGGCTCGACCGGCGGCGCCGCGGTCGTCTCTACCGCCTGCGGGTCGGCGGCGGCCTCGAGCCCCGTCGGACTCTCGGGAGCCTGCCGGCTACCGGAGGTGCGCCACAAGAAGAGGACGAGTATCGCCGCAGCCGCCGTGATCGCCATCGGCGCTAAACGACTGGGCTTCTGCCGCCGGAAGAACGACAGGCGGGCGCCGCTAGGCGGCTCCGAGGCGGCGCGCCAGGCGGCCGCCGGCGACGCCTCAACCGAGGCGGGCGGCGGCGACGGCTCTGGGGTTGGCGCCTCAACCCGCTCGCCGACCGGCCTCGCGATGCCGGGTATCGGCTGCGTATCCGGTTCGGCCGCGGCGTAGGGCGGCAGCTCGACGGGCCCCCCTCGCTCCTCGCGTACCTCGGGCGGCGCGAGGAACTCGGCCAATCGCCGCGCCTCGTCCGGCAACTCGATCTCGAGGCCAGCGGCGTTGAGGACGATGCACGCCTCGAAGCCAGGGATCGGTCCGGCTTCCAGCCAATCGGACGCGGCGACACACGGTAGCAGGTGCGCATCGGTGTCGCCGAGCCGCGCGGCGATCTTCTTCCAGCGCGGATGTCGATAGAGGATCTCGATAGGTGGCGGCGATGACCCGACCGCCAAGAAGAAGAACGACTCACCGTCCGGCCGCTTGGCCACCGCCGAGAAGGCGGCATCACGCAGCAGGACGTCAGCGATACCCGGGCCATCCTCGACGCCGAGAGCGGCGGCCAGAGCCGAGGGCGATCGCATCTGCAGGTCGGTCAGCACGACCTTCGGCCGCTGCGCCGCCAGCTTGCGGACGATCTCGATCGCCGTGTTGACGGCCCAGCGACGCTGCCGCGGGGTCTCGGCCGCCAGCACGAGCGTCGCCGCATGAGGCCAAGCCGTATCAGTTCCCGGCGCTGATGATTCCACGCTCACCACCTCCCAGACTCCCCGGCGCCGTGTTGCTTACGCGGCGCCTTCACCAGTAACGCCGGTCGTCTCATCCCCACCCTCCTCGCGCGTCTCCGCCGACCCGGCCGGGGTATCCACCGCACCCGCCGCTTCCTCTGTCACAGTCAAGATCCAGGGCTTGTAGCCATAGCGGGCACTCAGCGAGCGTGCCGCTTCCTCCGCGAGCTCGCGATCCGCGTACGGTCCTACCATCGCCCTGTGCCAAACCACGCCCATCGCGTCCACGTGCCGGTCGACGGTACCGGAGTAGCCGACGCTGCGCAGCCAGGCGACCAAGTTCTCCACGCCAGCCTGCTCGCGCGCCGCCGACACAACTGCATAATATCCCGGCGCCGCGCCAGCTTCGGGATCACGAGGTGCGCCACTGTCGTGCGCCGCTGACGTGCTGGCCGCCGTAGCGCCGCTACGACGTGCCGTTCGCTGCGCCAACTCCACGCGCGGACGCGGCGGTTGCCACTCCACCGCCAGCCAGAGGCGCGCATCCTCCACCTGAGCCCGCGCGATTTCCACCAGGCGGAGAATGTCGTAGAGCACGAGATCCGCACCGTCCGCCGCCACCAGTCGTCCGCCCGGCAAGGCGACGGGCAAGTTGTCACTCCAGCCGGTCGAGACGACCCCAAGTAGCGAATCGACGCCGACCTGGAATACCGCGACCTGGTCCCCGTCGTCGAGTCGAGCCATGAGGTTCGCGCCGTTGGTACTGAAGCGGAGCGCCGTCGCCGAACCGGGGGTGGCGACGCTGCGCAGCAGCGTGCCGCGGATCCGATCGAATACGTAGAGCCTCTCGCCTACGGCGACATAGATGCGATGACCCGACGGTGTCACAGCGAGCGTTCGGCCCGGCTCCGGCAACCCGAACGCCTCCGCCTCCTCGAGATCTGGGAGGGTCAGCCCGTGCACGATCGGGTCGCCCTCACCCGTCGACAGCACGTAGAGGCGCTCGCCCGACGGCGCCACCGCCAGCGCCTGTACCCGCTCGACCGTCCGCCGACTCAACGGCTCATCGCTGCCCGCTTCGACGACCAGCAGCTCGGTGGTAGAATCGCTGTCCACGACCGCGATCACTTGCCCGTCGCCGACCCGCGCCAGGCCACTCAACTCTCCCGGGAGCGGGAAGCGCCAGTCATCCGTCTCCGAGACCAACTCCAAAGTCTGGTGCCCCTCCGGAGCGACGACCAAGCCACGAGCATCGTCGAGTGTCGTGGCGATGACCGTCCGCTCGAACCCTTCGAAGCTCAGCAGGTGGCCCGTGGCATAGTCGTAACGCGCGATACGAGAATCGTCGAACTGAAGCCAGATCGCGCCCCTACCCGGCCAGGCCCCGGAAAGGGCCTCGAGTTCGGGAGGCGCCCAGGTGGGCGATGCCAACGTCTCGGCGCTGCGGTAGGTCAGCGCGCCACCGGCCACCGGCAACCCGAGCAGGCCCCATCCCTGGGCGCTTCCCAACCAGGCGGTTCGTTCGAGCACCATACCGTTCTGCGCCGAATCGCCCGACGAGCCACACGACACCAGACCCGGCAGGGCGGCCAGGATGCTCAGAAGTACAGCCCGTTTCGACGAGTACAACTTCAGACCGGTATCCGCAGTTGTCGGATCGTTTTCAGGAAAGGCTGGAGTGCTGTAGGCATGAGCAAAGATAGCCGCAGCGCCGCTGCCAATGCAAGGTGAGGACCGGCCTTGGCCGGCTCAGAAAGTGGGCCCGAACGACAGCGACCACACGCCCCCACGCTGAGCGGGCCGATCCAGCGGGTGGGCGTAGTCGATCCGTAATACGTTGAACAAGATGTTGATCCTGAGGGAAGCGCCGACGGCGGCGAGCGGCGTCCGTACATCGACCGGGTCGGCGATGGCGGGCCGTGACCAGGCCAGCTGGCTGAACGAGTCGAACGCCACGCCCATGTCGAAGAAGATGGCCGCATCGATCGGTGGGAGACCGAGCGGCACGAAACCCAGGTCGAGGAAGTTGAAGATCGGGAACCGGAACTCGGTACTGGCGAACGCGACGCTACTGCCGATGAGCTGATCGCGGACCGGACAGAGCGTGGTCACCGGATCGGCTATCTCAGAAAGCGACCGCACACACTCCTCCGCGGTGAAAGAACCGCCGTCGTACCCGCGGATGTAGTACGGCCCACCCCAGTAGAGTCGGAACTCACGCTGGCCGGGTCCCGTCCGCGCATAGGCCGTCAGGCGGGCAGCCAGTGCGAACTGGCCGCCCAGATTGAAATAGTTGCGGAAGTCGAGCGTCAGGTCGTAGATGCCCACGTCTCCGAAGTACTTGCCGACACCCATCCGGTAGCGCCGGCCCGCGATCGGTCCGGTGTAGCCATACAGCGCGTTGTCGAACACCAGCGTCACCGACGGGCCCGCGAATACCAGGTTCTCCAGGCGCCGGGTGTCCCGCCTCGTGCCGCCGGTCGGACCCGGCACGATCCGATCGACGATGCTGTCGCGGCTGATGTACACACCGACCGCCGAGAGCTCGACGCGTTGGAACACGTCGAGCGGGTAGTGGATATCGGTGCTCAGCGTCCTATAGACATCCCTGACGAAGCGGTCCTCGTAGTACGGTCGATCGCTCGAATCGACCGACGGTATCGTGCCGCGGAAGCGATAGAGCGGGAACTGCTGATACGCCATCGACACATTGGCCCGCTCACGCAGGTAAGTGTACTGGGTCAGGATATAGGCGTCGTCGAATGAGCCGGCGATCTGGCCCCACAGTAGTACGTTGTGGTCACCCAAGATGTCGGACAGCAGGATGTAGGAGCCGCCGTATACGCCGTTCCCGAAATGCCCCCCCACCTGTGCGCCGATGACCGGCTGCCCCACGATGTCCGGCGTCAGCTTGAGCTCGTATTCACGTTGCTCGAACGCTGCCGTGTCAGGCAGGCCTCCGTGTGCGTCCGCCAACAGGTCCGCCACTGTCAGCTCACGCTGGACGACCACTTCCTCCGCCTCGGGCCTGGCGGCGGAAGGCCGGAATCCATCGAGCACCCGGTAGTAGGATTGTGTCGGGAAGCCGACGCTGCGCGGATCGAGGACCTTGGCCCCGCCACCTGATCCGTCCTCGACGCCCTCATCGCCGTCCGTCGTCAGCGCGACCACCTCCGATCCGGCTGCCGGGTCCAGCCGCCGGGCCGCGCGGCGCGGGTCGTCGATCACGTACACGTTGTAGCCGGCACCCTCGAAGTAAGTGATCGCCAGCCGGTCGGCGCGCGCCGCCCAACTGATCGCCGGGCTGAGCGGGATGATCCCGCTGACACCCGAGAGCAGGTCGGTCGCCTGATAGAGGCGTCGCTCGACCAACGACCAGATGAAGACGTTGTTAACCCCGGTACGATCGGAGATGAACGCGATGGCATCGCCATCCGGCGACCAGGCGGGGTTGGTGTTCTTGCCCCCCTGGTAAGGCAGCAGCTCGATGGCGCCGCTGCCCACGGCGTACAGCGCGACCCGGAAGTTCCCGAACACCAGCTGATCGAAGTCGGTCTCCTCACCCCGATCCGTCGCAATCGCTATGTAGCGGCCATCGGGAGACCAGGCGGGGTGCAGGTCGGCGTACTTGTCGTCGGTAAGCTGCTGCAGCCGCTGGCCGCCCACGTCGACGACGTAGAGGTCGCTGATCCCGCCGGCCAGCCCGGTAAAGGCGACTCGCAGTCCATCCGGCGAGAAGGTCGGGTTCTGTACGCCATCGAGGTCGACCTTGATCCGATGGGCGACCCTTCTTCGCTGCAGATCGTAAATGTAGAGCGCGTCGCGGCCGCTGGCCTGGGCTACGAAGGCGAGGTAGCGGCCGTCGGGCGACCAGGCGGCGGACGAGTTCATGAAACGAAGCGACTCGAAATCGGCCTGGCGAGCCGCCCCCACCAACCGGGCGATGACCTTCCCGTCATCGGCCGATGCCAACCAGAGGTCGAAGAAGGAGTAGAGGTCGTGGCCACGATCGGACAGGTAGACGAGCTGTTGGCCGTCCGGTGAGAGCGTCGGCGCCAGATAGGACGCGAACTCGCCCGACCCCGGCCTGAAGGAGTGGTTCGTGACCTTCCTGCCCACCTCGTCGCCGCCGGCGTAGCGGGCGACCTCGGGCAGGTAGGTTGTCCTCACGCTCCCGATCCAATCGGCGGAGAGCTCGTCCACCGTCACGCCTAACGTGATCCGCACCGCGCCTTCCAGTCCGAGCCGCACCGCCCGCTGCAACAGCAACCCGATGGTATAGTCGCCGTACTTCGAGCCGATGAACGCCCAAAGCGACTGGCCGAACCGGTACGACAGATAGTCGCCATACCGCGACATCTCCGGGATAGTCCGCAGATAGCCCGAGAGCACGGCATCGCGGAGCCAGGCATGCGTGTGCGTGTCCAGTTCGCCGATCGCCAGATACTCCGCCATCCCTTCCACGAACCAAAGAGGTGGCTCGTAGATGAGCGGATTCAGCTGGCCGGTGAGACCTCTGGCAATCACATCGTACTGAAAGGCATGGACCAGCTCGTGGGTCAGCACATGCTCGAAGTCGGCGTACGAGCCGGTGAACGGCATGATGACCCGGCGCTTCGCGAACTCGGTGACACCGCCGACGCCCTCGGAGATGAAGCCGGGGAGCGCGTTCGTTTGCTGAAATTCGCTGTGCGATGCGTAGAGGATGATCGGCTTGCGTTCCTCGAACTCGTGGCCGAGGATCCGGCTCAGCCGACTGTACGAGCGCTCCGCCATCCGCGCGGCGTCCAGTGCAGCCTCACGCTCACGCGGGTAGTAATAGATGTCAAAATGTGCCGTGCGGAGGACCTGGAAGTCGAAGACGTGATACTGAAGCTTGTTCCGCCCAAAGAACTGGGCGTCGGCGTGATCGGCTCCGGCGATCAGCAAGAGCGCCATGAATGACGCGATCCGCAGCGCCGCACGGGCCGGCGGCAGGCGTGTGGCTGAAGGACACCCGGTCATCTTGGCCCCGGCTCCTCGACCAGAGTCATCGGTGCATCACCCCAGAGTCTCTCCAGCTGGTAGAATTCTCGCACGAGCGGGTGAAACACGTGGACCACGATATCAATATAGTCAATCAGCACCCAGCGGGCGCCACTTTGTCCCTCGACCCCTGAGTGGCGCACGCCGTCCCCGGCCAGACCCTCGATCAGATGATCGGCGATCGCCCGCACATGGACCTCGGAGTCGCCGGAAGCGATGATGAAGAAGTCGGTGGCATCGCACAGACCCCGCAGGTCCATGACCATGAGCTCGCGAGCGTTTCGCTCCTGGCACAGCTCGACCGCGCGCGTCACCGTCAGCGGCAGATCATTGGATCGCATCTATTCGGCCTGGTAGAACACACCCCACGCGCCGGGGCCGGTGTGGGCGGCGATGACGCTGGCCGCCGGGCTGACCAGGATCTCGTCCGGCCTGAAAGCACCTGCCAGCTCGCTGACCAGTTGGTCGGCAACGTCGCGGCACAGCACGTGGACGACCCCCATCCTCAACCGTCGGCGATTGGTTGGGATCCGCTGCGCCAGCAACTCCAGTACCCGCGGGATCAGCGCCTCGCGCCCGCGCACCTTGTCCACCGGCACGACGGCGCCGCTTCGGTCAACGCTGAGGATCGGCTTCAGGTCCAGCAGCGTGCCGACGAATGCACGTGCCTTACCGATCCGGCCGGAACGCTGGAGGTGATCGAGCGTGTCCACCGTGATGAGCAGGCCGGAACGATCCTTTAGCCGCTCCAGCTCGGCGACGATCTCAGCCGTCGAGCGGCTTTCCCCGGCCAGCTCGGCGGCGCGCAGAACCTGCAGCCCGAGTCCCAGCGAGGCGGAGCACGAGTCGTAGACGCTGATCTTCGCCTCGGCGAGTCGCTCGGCCACGACGTGGGCCTGTCCGAGCGTTCCCGACAGCGCGCCCGCTACGAACAGGCCGAGAACTTCATCCGCGTGCTCGGCGGCGCGCCGGAACGCCTGATCGAAGTGGGCCGGCGCCGGTTGCGATGTGGTGGGCCGCGGCTGCTGGGGGTCGACCAAGCGCTCCAGGAACTCATCGTGTGTGATGTCGACCTGGTCCAAGAAGGACTCGTCACCGAACATGACGGCCAACGGGACGATGGTGATGTCGTGCTCAATGACGCGCTCCAGCGGCAAGTCGCAGGTCGTGTCGGTCACGATGGCCAGCCGCTTGGTCGGCCGCAGACGCCGGCCCCGGTGCTGGGCCCTCATGTCCTCCGCCTTAACGCACTCGACCTCGCTCCCCAGGTCGCTGAGGGCCTGAGCGACAGCCGCCGGCTCGTCGGTATGGATATGGACCTTGGCGATTGCCCTCGCGCGGTTCACGATCAGCGAGCCGCCGAGCCCCCTGACCGCGGCCGCCAGCTCACCCTGGTCGGGCAGTGACTCGCCTCGGACCACGAACTCGGCGCAGAAGCGGAAGGCGCGATCGGTTGCGTCGGGGAACTCCGCCGCCGCGGCGGCATCGGGCACCTGCGGCGCGACCATTTGAGCGAAGGTCGGTTCGCGGAGGCCCTCGATGAGGGAGACCATGCCTTCGAGGAAGCAGACGAACCCCTTGGCGCCGGCGTCGACGACGTTCGCCTGCCGCAATACGGGTAGAAGCTCCGGCGTGCGCTTCAGCGATTCGCGCGCCGCGCTCAGCAGTCTGCCGGCGAACTCGCGGAGATCCCGGATGTGGGATACGAGACGCTCGATCTCTTCGGTGGATTCGCGGACGACGGTGAGGATCGTGCCTTCGATCGGCTCATCGACCGCCTGGTAGAGGGAGCCTGAGGCGGAGCACATCGCTGCGGCCAGCTCCTCGGGTCCCGCCCGGCGGCTGCCCGCCAGCCCCTCGGCGAAGCCGAGGAAGTAGTGCGACAGCATCATACCGGAGTTGCCCCGCGCGCCCAGCACGCTCGCTTCGGCGATCCGTGAGGCCATCCCCGACACGCTCGGCTCCTCGACGCCATCCAGCGAGCCGGCGATCGCGCCGAGCGTCAGGGCGAGGTTGGTTCCGGTATCACCATCGGGTATCGGGAAGACGTTAATGCGATCAAGCTCGGCTCGGTGCATACGCACGTGGTCCGAGCCGGCCAGGACCAGGCGCTTCAGGCGTCGCCCGTCGCAATAAGCGATACCCAGAGTTACTCCCCTTCCTCCTTGATTACCCAGACCTTGACGGAAGCCTCGACCTCCGGATACAGCCTGACCGGTACGGAGTAGACGCCCAGGGCTTTGATCGACTCGACCAGCTGCACGTGCTTCGCGTGGACCTCGTAGCCCGCCTCGCTCAGCTTTCCGGCGATGTCCCGCGGTCCGACCGAGCCGTACAGTTTGCCCTCCTCGGCGGCGAGCATCGAGAAGGTAATCGACGCACCCTCGAGACGCTCGGCCAGCAGCTTCGCGGACTCGCGATCCCGCTCCTCCGCCATCAGCGCCCGCGCCCGCTCCTGCTGGAGCAGCCGCCGACTCTCCTCGGTCGCCGGATAGGCCAGACCTTGGGGCAACAAGTAGTTGCGCGCATATCCGCGCCGCACCGTGACAACTTCGCCAATATCCCCGAGGTTGTCGACCTTCCTCCTGAGAATCACGTCTTGAGTTTTAGCCACTGCAACGCTCCCTATCTTTGACGTCGCTCCGATTCCATGCCTGCAAGACGGTCAGCGCCCGCTATCCCTGGGCCGCAACCGACTTCGAATGTTTAGCCACGTGTCCCCCAGTCCCACAATCAGCGCTGCCACCAGAGCGAACGCCAGCAGCGGGTAGAGGAGCAAGGCGACCAGCCCACCCACGATGCCGACCAGCATCGATATGCCGCCCGTCAGGCTCAAGAACACAGCGAACCCCCTCAACACGTACATCAGTCCCATGAAGAGCACCGCATTACCGCCGATCCGATCGGCGAGCTCGCCGACGGGGGCCACGATCAGGGCCAGGCCGAGCAGCCAGATCCAAACCAGGTGGTCGCTGAAGCTGAAACTGCGCAGCTGCCCGAAGCTCCGACCTGTCGCGCCCACCAGCCACTCGCGCACGGTCACGGCCAGGCCGAGCGCCCCCATCGAGCTGACGCTCAGCAGCGCTGGGAATACCGCGACCTGAAGGCCCGCGACCTGACGCATCAAGTTACGCACCGTTTCGTCGGCAGAGCCACCGAACAATGCCAGCGCCGCCTCCGTCGCCCGGGTCGCCCGCGCCGCCATCAGCGTGTCGATATCGAGCCAGACGCCCGGATTAACCACGAAGATGGCGGCCGCCATCGCCACCGCCATCCCGAGAGCTGCCAGGGCTGTGGCGGTGAAACCCCAACTCGGTCGCCAGGCCACGACCCACACGTACAGCCCGGCCAGCAGCAAGGGCCAACCGCGTTCGAACCACCAGAGCCCCGAGCGCTCACCCAGCGAGGCGAAACCCACGGCCATCACCACGACCGCCACCGACCAAGCGTTGCGGGGCCCGCTGGCGACGAGCATCAGCGTCAACGGCAGCGCGACCAGCACCAACGGTTGGGTCACCGCAAACGCCATCGTGACCAGCCCGAAGCCTACGGCTCGGGCCAGCGCTCCGCCCTGCCTCTTCACGGCTTCCAGCTAGCGCCGGTAGTCTTCCACGTAGGGCAAGAGCGCCAGGAACCGGCTGCGCTTGATCGCGCGCGTCAGCTGACGCTGGTGCGGCGCGCAGGTTCCGGTGATTCTACTGGGCACGATCTTGCCACGCTCCGTGACGAAGCGCGAAAGCAACTGCTCGTCTTTGTAGTCGATGACATCGATCTTCGACTCACAGAGGTGGCAGGGTTTCTTTCTTCTTCTCATCGTCTACCGCCTGATCTGGTTCCCGATGTTCTCGCTATCGCGGGCCAACAGTCGGCACGCACCCTAGTCCTCATCTTCGTCGTCATCCTGCTCGTCCTCGTCCGGCGACCGAAATCGACCAGCCGGCTCCGCCGCCGAGCGCGGTATCGGCAGTTCACCCTCGGACAAGACCACCAGGTGGCGGAGGACTTGCTCGTCCAGCTTGATCGCCCTCTCGAACTCTGGCAGGTTGGACGGGTCGGTCCGGAACTGGACGACCACATAGTAACCGTTGTCGTGCTTGTTGATCGGGTAGGCTAGCTGGCGCTTACCCCAGTGCTCGACAGCCAGAACCTCGCCGCCGCCGTTTGCGGTGGCGAGTCCATTCAGCCGCTCCAGCTTCTGATCGATAGCGGAACGATCGAGCGCGGAATCGAAGATGAATACGACCTCGTAGTCACGCATTCGTCACCTCCCTTTGGTCAGAGATCGAAGGCTCGAACTCTTCGCGGCCCCGCCCGGTGACCATGGGCAGAGCAGGTTGTCTGTCTATGGCAGGTTGAACCTGAAACTCGGCAAAGCTACCCGAACCGGCCCCAGAGTTCAAGTTCCCCAGGTACCCGTTCGGCCTCACGCCTGGGCCCGGAACAGGAGTATGTCCCCATCTTCGACCACATGCTCGCGCCCCTCCGCCCGCACCAGGCCCTGGTCCCGCGCCGCCTTCAGCGATCCAGCGCTGACGAAGCCCTCGAAGCTGACCGTCTCGGCCCGGATGAATCCCTTCTCGAAGTCGGTGTGCACGACGCCGGCGGCCTGCGGCGCCAGGGTTCCGTCACGCACCGTCCAGGCGCGCGCTTCCTTCTCATTGAAGGTGAAGAACGTGATGAGGCCCAGCAGCCGATAGGTGGCGTGAATCAACCTCTGAACACCCGGCTCTTCGAGGCCCAACGTCCGCAGGTACTCCCCCCGCTCCTGCGGCTCCAGGCCCAAGAGCTCCGCCTCCAACTGGCAGCAGAGGGGAAGGATCCGGTCACCTCCCACCGCGTTGGCCAGGGCCGCCGTTCGGGGGTCGCCGCCGGCGACCCCCGACTCGGGAACGTTGGCGACGTAGAGGACGGCCTTTTGAGTGAGCAGAAACAGCGAGCTCAGGATCTCGCACTCGTCCTTACGGCACTCGAGATCACGAGCCGGCCGACCCGTGCCGAGCCAGGCCTGCACCTTGTGAAGGAATTCGGTCTCGCGCTGCGCGTCGCGGTCCCCACTGCGCGCCACTCGCTCCGTACGGTCGAGCCGTTTCTCCACCGTCTCCAGGTCCGCCAGCAGCAGCTCGGTCTCGACCATCTCCACATCGCGCACCGGGTCGATCGAGGCCGCAGGGTGCGCGACGTTCGGGTCGTCGAAGCAGCGTACGACATGGACGAGTGCCTCGACTTCCCGGATGTGAGCCAGGAACCGGTTGCCCAGACCCTCACCACGATGAGCGCCTTCCACCAGGCCGGCGATGTCGACGAATTCGACGACTGCGGGCACTTTCCGCGGCGGTCGCACGAGCTCGAAGAGGCGATCGAGCCGCGGGTCGGGCACCTCGACGACCCCGACGTTTGGATCGATGGTCGTGAACGGGTAGGCCTCAGCGGGTACGCTCGAAGCGGTTAGCGCATTGAAGAGAGTCGACTTGCCGGCGTTGGGCAGGCCGACTATTCCGGCCTTGAGTGCACGGCCCATGTCCTACTTCCGGCCCGGGCGTCGCCCGTCAGCCCATCGCGACGAAGAACGGAGCCAGTACCAGGCTAACCACGCTCATCAGCTTGATCAAGATGTTCATCGACGGACCCGACGTGTCCTTGAACGGGTCGCCGACCGTGTCACCGACTACCGCCGCGCGGTGCGGTTCGGAGCCTTTTCCGCCCAGATTGCCCGCCTCGATCCACTTCTTCGCGTTGTCCCACGCACCCCCGGCGTTGGCCATGTAGAGCGCGAGCAGAACGCCGGTGAGCGTGGCGCCGGCCAACAGGCCGCCCAGCGCTTCGACACCGAGAAGCGAGCCGACGATTACCGGCGCGACGATCGCCAGCAGACCGGGCAAGATCATCTCGCGCAGCGCCGCCCGCGTCGAGATGTCCACACAGCGGGCACTGTCCGGTCTCGCCTGGCCTTCCATCAGGCCGGGGATCTCCTTGAACTGGCGGCGTACCTCGCTGACCATCCCCGAGGCCGCGCGACCCACCGCCGTCATCGTCAGAGCCGCGATCACGAAGGGCAACGTGCCACCGATCAGGATCCCGATGACGACCATCGGGTTCACGAGGTTAATCCCGGTCTCCTGCAGCCCGACGGCGGACGAGTAAGCGCTGAACAAGGCCAGCGCTGTGAGGGCCGCGGAACCTATGGCGAAGCCCTTGCCGATGGCAGCGGTGGTGTTGCCAATCGCGTCCAGGCTATCGGTGATGGCTCGCACCGACGGACCGAGGCCACTCATCTCGCTGATCCCACCGGCGTTGTCGGCCACCGGGCCGTAGGCATCGACCGACATCGTCACGCCGACCGTCGCCAGCATGCCGACGGCCGCGATCCCGATCCCGTAAAGACCGGAGAACTCGTAGGCCAGCCAGATGGCGGCGCAGATCAGCAGCACCGGAATCGCCGTCGAGAGCATCCCGACCGCCTGGCCGGCGATGATGTTGGTCGCGGCGCCCGTCTGCGACGCCTCCGCAATCCTGCGAACCGGCTTGGCCGCCGTGTAGTACTCGGTGGAGAGACCGATGAAGATCCCGACCAGCGATCCACCGAACATGGCCCAGAACGGGCCCAGCGCGCCGAAGTCCGGGTTGCCGGCGAAGATATCAAGCTCGCGCGTCAACCAGGCCGCAACCGCCCAGAATACGATAGCGGCGATGTAGGTGCTGTTACGCAGCGCCGCGGCGGGGTTCAACTTCTCCATCAGCTTCATCGAGAAGATACCAATGAAGCTCGCCAGCAGTCCGACCATCACGTAGAGCACGGGCAGGGTGACCGCCTCGAGCCGCTGGCCCGAGATGATTTGGACCGACGTCGCACCGATGGCGATCGTGGCGATGACCGAACCCACATAAGACTCGAAGATGTCGGCACCCATGCCGGCCACGTCGCCCACGTTGTCGCCCACGTTGTCGGCGATCGTCGCCGGGTTACGCGGATCGTCTTCGGGAATCCCAGCCTCTACCTTACCGACAAGGTCGGCGCCTACGTCGGCCGCTTTCGTGTAGATGCCACCACCCACGCGCGCGAACAGGGCAATCGAGCTGGCGCCCATCGCGAAGCCGGCGATCACCTCGCTGAACGTCTTGAACGCCGGGTCATCGGTGAGGCCACCGGAGTAGATGAACAGCACCACCCCGATGCCCAGCAACCCCAGGCTGGCCACCGACAGGCCCATGACCGCGCCGCCGTTGAATGCGATACGGAGCGCCTTACCCTGACCCGAGTCGCGTGCCGCCTCCGAGGTCCGCACGTTGGCCTTCGTCGCCGCGTTCATGCCGAACAATCCCGCCAGCAGCGAGCAGAGGGCACCCCCGATGTAGGCGGCCGACGTCGCCAGCGATCCGAGCGCGACGTACAGCAAGAACGCCACGACGACGATGAACGGGACGAGCACCGAGTACTCGCGCTTCAGGAACGCGCGCGCGCCTTCCTGGATCCGCAGGGCGAGCTCGCCCATCAACTCGCTGCCCACCGGCTGTCGTTTCAGGTAGATATAGATGAGGCCGGCCACCGCCAGCCCCGCCAGCCCCAAAGGCGCCGCGAACGTCACAGCTATGTTCGTCACTGACCCTCCTCCTGCTCCCCATCTTCATCTTGCTCGCCGGCCTCCTCGGCCGGCGCGTTGATTCGATTCATCGCCGTCTCGATACCCTCACGCGCCCAGATCTCAACGGCTTCCGCCGCTCGCGGCAGCGAATCGAGGACCGCGTCCTCGTCATCCGGATCGTCGAACTCCGCCAGCACCCAGTCCGCCAGGCCGACGCCCGGCGGTGCCGCGCCCACCCCGATCCGCAGGCGTGCGTAGTCACGGGTCGCCAGCGCGTCCTCTATCGATTGCAGCCCGTTGTGGCTACCAGCCGAGCCTTTCGCTCGCAGACGCGGGCGTCCCGGCTCCAACGCCACATCGTCGACCACGACCAGCAGATCACGCTGCAAATCGAGCGAGGCGAGTTCGAGCAGGGCGCGCACCGCGATGCCGCTCCGGTTCATGTAGGTGAGCGGCTTGATCAGCCAGAGCTCACCGACCCCCGACAGCTCGGCCCTGGACCGGAGCCAGAGATCCTCTTCTTGGAACGGAGTTGCGGACCAGCGGCGCTTGAGTAGATCCACGAGCCACCAACCGACGTTGTGGCGCGTGGCATCGTACCGGGCTCCCGGGTTGCCCAGTCCGACTACGGCTCTCAGAGTTATTGCTCCTCTTCCGTAGCCTCCTCTTCGGCAGGCTTTCCACGACCAACGAGCTCGGGCTCCGCCTCTTCCTCGAGCGCGGCCACAGCGACGACCTCCTCGACAGGCTCCTCGACCTTGTGGACGGTCGGCGGCACAACCGAGGCGAGAGTGGCGGTCGGATCGCTGAGGATCTCCACGTCGGCGGGTGCGACGATATCGCCGACGTCCACCGAGTCACCGATTCCCAGCTCGGAGATATCCACCTCCAACGCTTCCGGTATCTTCGACGGGATGCAGCGGATCTCGACCTCGTGGCGCAGGTGTTCCATGATCCCGCCTTCCTTAACCCCAGGGGCAACGCCCACCAAGCGGATCGGGACCGCCAGCTTCACCTTCTCGCCCTTGCGGACCGCCAGGAAGTCGACATGCAAGACCTCGTACCGGTAGGGGTGTAGTTGTACCTCCCGGATCAGCACGCTCGGAGTCTCGCCGTCGTCGAGTTTGAGGTCGATGATCGTGCTCTCATAGGCGCCCGTGGCCAGCAGTTTCTCCAACGACTTCCATTCGACCTGGCATGACCGTGTCTCTTCGCCGTGGCCATAGATGACCGCCGGGATGTAGCCCTGGCGTCGCAACGTGCGCGCTGCGCCCTTGCCTTTCCCGGTCCTCAACTGCGCCTGCAACGTCAATTTGGTAGTCATTTACTGCACACCTTCGATTGCTGTCAAAAAGGTTCGTCACATTCCGTCGTTCAGCCTCACTCGAAGAGACTGCTGACGCTCTCGTTGTCGTGGATATAGTGAATCGCCCGGGCCAGTAGCTCGGCCACCGACAGAACGCGGAGGCCCGGCCAGCGCTTCTCTTCCGGAACCAGTATCGTGTCCGTGACCGCGATTTCCTTCACCGGTAGCTCCGACAGCCGTTCGACCGCCGGGCCGCTCAGCAGGGCGTGGGTCGCGCAGATGTAGATGTCCTTCGCACCGTGCTCCTTGAGGGCGAGGACCGCGCCGGCCACGGTCCCACCCGTGTCGATCATGTCATCCGGGAGCAGGCAATTCTTGCCTCGTACGTCACCGACCACGTTGACGACTTCGGCCACGTTGTGGGTGGGGCGACGCTTGTCGATCATCGCGATCTCGCCGCCCAACCGCCGGGCGAAGCCGCGTGCCATCTTCGCCGCGCCGACGTCACTGGCGACGACCGCCAGCGGCTCCAGCTTGCGCTCGGTGAAATGCTCGGCGAAGACCGGCAGGGCATACAGGTGATCGACCGGGATATCGAAAAAGGCCTGCAGCTGGTGCTGGTGAAGGTCGATAGACACGACACGGTCGGCCCCCGCCTCCACGATCAGGTTGGCCAGCAGCTTCGCCCCAATCGCCACCCGCGGCTGGTCCTTGCGATCCTGGCGCGCATAGCCGAAATACGGCAGAACGGCGGTCACCCGCGCCGCCGAGGCGCGATTCGCGGCATCGATCAGGAGCAAGAGCTCCATGATGTTCTCGGCCGGCGCCGCCGTCGACTGGATGATGAAGACATCGCGACCCCGCACGTTCTCGTCGATACGGACGAATATCTCGCCGTCGGCGAACCGCTTGATCGTGACGGAGCAGAGCGATGTCTCGAGCTGGGCGGCGATCTGCTCGGCGAGCGGCAGGTTGGCCGTCCCCGAAAGCAGCATCATCTCCCGGCTCTTGGGATCGATGGACGTTGTGTCGGTCACAGCAAAAGACCCTGTTTACATAGAGCTTTGGAAGTTATTCCGACCCCGATTTGGCGTCAACAGCACGCCACGGAACTGGCGGCGGCCCGGCCTGCTGCGACTTCGCTACCCGGCATGCCGGGCAAACCTTGTCCCGGAGGCGCAAGCGCGTAACATTTCCGGGCCAATGGCATCACCACTGATCATCTTCGTGCTCGGGCTGGTCGCGCTCTACGTGGGCGCCGACTTGATGATCCGGGGCGCGTCACGGCTGGCGCGCAAGCTCGGTGTGAACGCCCTGGTCATCGGCCTCACCGTCGTCGCCATGGGTACCTCGATGCCCGAGCTGCTGGTCGGCGTGGTCGCGGCCGTCCGTGAAAGTGGCGACATTGCCATCGGCAACGTGGTGGGCTCCAACATCGCCAACATCGCGCTGATCCTGGGGATCGCCGCTCTGATCCGACCGGTCCGCGTCCAGATGCGGCTTCTGGTCAGAGAGGTGCCCTTGATGATCTTCGCCTCCCTCGCCTTTTACGTTTTCGCGCTTGACAACCAGCTCAGCCGCTGGGACGGCCTGACGCTGCTGACCGGATTCGTCGCCTATACCCTGTACCTGCTCGAGGGGGCGCGCCGCGAGTCGCCGGCCATCGAGGTCGAGTACCAGAAGTTCGTACCGGCGGGAGGCACGCTGTTCGGGCACATGCTGCTGACCGTCATCGGCCTGGGCACGCTGCTCGCCGGCGCCCACCTGGTGGTGAGCGGGGCTTCGGATGTCGCCCGTGTCCTCGGCATCTCGGAGCTGGCTATCGGCCTCACCGTCGTTGCCCTGGGCACGTCGCTTCCGGAGCTGGCCACGGCCGTCGCTGCGTCGATCCAGGACGAAGGCGACATTCTGGTCGGCAACGTGGTTGGCTCCAACGTGTTCAATCTGCTGGCCGTGCTCGGCTGCGCGTCAGTCGCGAACCCGATCCACGTCTCGGACTCGGTGATCCGAGTCGAGGCGCCGGTCATGCTGGCCGTTAGCATCCTGGTCCTGCCATTCGTCTGGACGACGCTCCGGCTCACGCGCCTGGAGGGTGGTATCATGTTGGCCGCCTACGCGGCGTTCGTCATCCTGCTCGCCCTGCCCTCCGTGTAGTGGGCCGCGGCCCCGCACCACCTCCCGCATAACAAGAAGGCCCGCTCGTCGCGGGCCTTCAAGGCATAATCGCAGGCTGGGCGCGCCAAGGCTAGAGCCCCTCGTCCTGCACGCCATGCCGATGGGCGCCGTGGCTCGTGTCGATTCCCATGGCACGCATCTCGGCACGCAGATGGGTCGTCTTGGTATTGATCAGATAGTCCGGATCGTCCGGATCCAGCGCCGGCCACTCTCCGCTCGGCTTGAAGATGCCACCCAGCACCCCCATACCGCCTCCCGGCACCGTCTCGCCCGCGGGGTTGTCGTACACCACGGTGAGCCGGTAGGTATGCTTCGGGGTCAGCCCGATTCCACCCTTCCACCAGAACTTGCCGATCGGCACTCCGACGACCTGGCCATTCCGATCGAGCTCCGGTCCCGTTTCCCACAACACTTTGCCCTCGGTCACGTCCTCGAAGCGCAGCACCACCGCATTGTCGTGCAGGTGCCCGCCGACGGCCAGCAGCCGACCGGCGACGGCCGGGCTTCCCTCCCACGAGCGCTCGCTGCGGCCGGGCGGCAGGTCGAACTCCTTCTCGCCGACATGACCCATGACATCGATGTAGACCGGGTAGACACCGATCGGGAAGAACCAACCTTCCTTCCGGTACTTGAGCCTGACGTACAAGCGCGCGCCGCTGTACGACTCCCCCGTCGGGTTATGGAACATCGCGCTCACCACCAGCTGCTGGCCCGCGCTCACCGGGATCCCCAGAATCCGGGGCATGGCCGCCGGCTGCGTCTCGCTGCCCGCAGCGAACAGCCGGCGTGCCACCGGACTGAACAACTCCCGGTGGTCAAAATCGATCAGGTTGACGTGGTGCAAGACTCGCTGCGGGACCGGCTGACCGCTCGCATCCCTGAGCTGTATCTCAAAGCCCGTGATATAGGCGTCCTCCGGCACGGCACCTGTCTGGATCGGCGGCTGCTCGATCATCTGGTGACCCGCGCCGGCCGGCAGGTCGAGCGGCCCAACGATGAACACAAGCTCGCGCGCGTCCACATCGTTGATCACCTGCAGCCACTCAGCCGGCTCCTGCCCCACGCCAGCACCGTGCTCCTGCGCGCTTGCGGGAACCGAACCACTGATCAGTGCCAGCACCAAGATTGAAGAGCTGATTGAAGATCGACTCAACATCTCTACTCCCCCCCTACCTTGATCTCCAACCGAGACGGTAGCTCGGTATCCTGTTCGTGAAAGCCCGCATCCTATCCGGGCACCCCCACGAGCACAAGCTGCCACGCCGCCGCACCGTTACCGATCCAGTTACCGCTCGGTAGCCACCGCCCGGCTTCCTCGTCAATGTGGCGAGGGGTCAGCACGCTTAAGTAGTTGTCAGATAAACCGTTAGCCCGTCCGCCCCCGACGGGCACAATCCCTGCCCCATCCATCACCAGAGGCGGACACAAGGAGGGCGGCATGACAGCACGGCACGCCAGACGAGATCCACTCGACCTGCAGTGTACGACGGCTCAGGCAAGCTGGCCCGAGGGCCGCGACGAGCAGCTCGACTGGCTTGCCCGGGAGGCGTTGCTCGCCGCGCTGGAACGGGAATCCAGGCAACGTGGAGATTGGCCCGGGTGGGGTCGAACCACCGTTTCTGGATCCAAAGTCCAGCGTCCTGCCATTAGACGACGGGCCAGCAGCGACAGCAGCAATCTCTTCGGCGGGCCCGGCCGGATCAAGCCCCCCTCGATGCCAAAGCGGGAAGGTACGGCGGAGGGTCCGCCGCGAACTTCGGCGGCGCCTGAGTGTACGGAAAAGAGGTCCTGCCGCACGACTCACCGGCCAGACCTCCCTCGGAAAGAGCCCCAGGATGACAGTACGGGGCGTGGTGAAGGACAAGGGCGATCGTGCTCTGGTGAGGGGGGAGTCCACAGAGGGGGGGAGGTTGAGGCGTGAAGCGCATCTGCTGGCTGCTGATACTGACTGTGTCTCCGATCATCGAAAGTTCGTCGAGTCTGGAGACGAGCGACCAGCTGTTGTTCGAGAATCTCGTGCTATCCCCCGCGGTCTCCGACAACTTGGCGTTGCTGTTCGAGCAGTTCGATACCGAACTGGTTCTCTGCCTCGAGGGCGAGCGACGCGGTCCGGACCTTTACGTCACGGACTTCCGGATGCCCCACATCATCGTCTCGGAGACGGGCCGTGTGCAGGCAGCAGGCTGCGACGTGAGGCGCGGTTCCGTAGGCACCTGGCACAACCATCCGGCGCCGGCGTCCGGTATCACGCGCGTGAGCAGTCATTTACTCGCCCGCAATTGCTATCTCTCGCGCACTGATGTCGCTGATTTTCGGCGACGCACCGATGCCCTGGTGAGCGTCGTGTCGTGTGGCCCGCGCACCTTCGCCTACTGGAAGCGCGGTGACCTCGAGGCGGCGCCTGAGGACGCCGCTGTTCTCCCACCTCCCGAGGGGCAGCTGCTGCGGTACGAGATCGCGGAGGACGACAGGGCCAGCGCGCTCACACAGGCCCGCGAGCGCTGATCAAGCGCACATCTTCATCGACATCTTCGAGGTCAGAAGCCGCTCGGTCGCGGAGCGTCTCGCTTTCGTAGACCCCGAACAGCGCCGAGCCGCTGCCGGTGAGCAAGGCGAGCGAAGGCGCCGTGGCGCTCAGCGCCTCGTGGAGGGCACGCAGCCGGGGCAGCCGCTGGAAGATCACAGGCTCGAAATCGTTCTCCGCTTCCGAGTACAAGGTCTCCCAACTAAGAGCCGCGCCGGGCTCGGGCGCTTTGACGGTGACCCTGTCAGCCGCGGGGTCCTGGGCTTCGTCCCAACACGCGTACGCCTCCGATGTGGAGACGGCGACTCGAGGAACGACGAGCAGCATGGGCCGCGGTGCTAGACCGGCGTCACAGTTCAGCCGATCGCCGCGCCCCGACCCGAAAGCGAGCGGCACGTCCGCCGCGAAGAACGTCACGTCGGCCCCGAGTTGGCGAGCCAGCGACGAGAGCTTGTTATGCGGCAGCGACGACGCGGTCGCCTGGTCGAGTAACCGCAGGACCGTGGCCGCGTCGCTCGACCCGCCACCCAGGCCGGAGCCGGCCGGTATCCGCTTCTCGAGCTCGATCTCGACGCCCACCGCCCGGCCGCTCTGCTCCAGAAAGAGGGCGGCAGCGCGAGCCGCCAGGTTGTCGGGCCCCTGCGGAGCGCTCTCGGGGCCGCTGACCCGGATGGCGACGCCCGGTTGGCTGCGCAGCCTCAGTCGCAAGCGATCGGCGAGATCGATCCGGCAGAAGAGGGTCTGGATGGTGTGGAAGCCGTCAGGGCGGCGCGGGTAGATCCGCAGCCCCAAGTTCACCTTGGCGCGCGCCTCAGCCTCCAACCACGGCTCAGCCATCCGGATCGCCGCTCTCCTCTACGATCTCTTCGCTTTGGCCGACCTCCTCCCACGACATACCGAGCCGGCCAAGATAGAAGAGGCCCAGGACCGTCACCGGCACATAACCTCCAAGGTGGAAAGCGGCGGCATAGCTCACCGCCAGACCGGCCGAGACGCCGAACGGCGCGAGTGCGAAGCGGACGCTGGCTTCGAAGGGGCCGAAGAAGCCGGGTGAGGAGGGGATCGATACGGCGAACGCGTTGACAGCCTGGAGGAAGATCGCGCCGAGGTAGCCAGGCTCGGTGATGCCGAAGGCCAGCAAGCCGGTGTAAAGCGCCAATGCGCCCCAGCACCAGTGGAAGAAGGACCAAGCGAACCCTTTGACCACGAGCTCCGGGCTCCGCATCGCTCCCAACCCCTCGACGAATGACTTCATCACATCGACGATCTTCTCCGTCGCCCGGTGAGGGAGCGCCCGGCCGACGCTGGCCTTGAAGACGCGGCCAGCCAGCTGCGGTCGGAAGATGAGACCGAGCAGTGCCAGCGCGCCGCCGCCGAAGATCAGCAGTACGAAAAGCACCTTGCCTAAGATCTGATCGCCCAGCCCGGGCGCCACCTCGAAGCCCGGCAGGAACAACGGCGCCGCCAAAAACACGACCAGAGTCAACGCATCGAAGAGCCGCTCGACGACGAGCGATCCAAACGAGGCACTCACGCTGATCGGCTCGCTGCGGCTGAGTGCGTAGGCGCGCGCGAACTCGCCGACTCGCGCCGGCAGCAGGTTATTGGCCATGAAACCGATGCAGGTCGCTCCAAAGCGGGCATCGAAGCTGGTGGTGGCCAGCGCCGGCTTGAGGAAGATTTTCCAGCGCGCCGCCCGGATGATGAACCCCGCTGACTGGATAGCGACGGCGAGGCCGAGCAGCCACAGGTTCGCGGCCCTGAGGTGCCCGAGCATCTCGGCCAACGAGACGTCGTGCAGGGCCCAGTAGAGTAGGATGAGGCTGACGGTGAGCCCCAGAACCGTCTGCCAGGTGCCTCTCATCACACCGCGCCGCTTTGGACCAGGGCGTGCTCGATCAGCCCCAGGGCCTCCTCTAGCAGGAGTTGCGCGCGACCGATATCGGGCTCGTCGATGCGCAATAGCCCGGAGACCTCGTTCGACAGAGTCCGAGCGCGGGCGACGGCGTCCTCCGGAGCGTAGAGCAACGACTCGACCGGCACCGTGGGCTCGCGTGCCGGGTGCGTCGCCGCCTCCAACGAGTCTTCGGCCCGGCTGAGCGCGTTGAGGCGTTCGTCGTGGCCGGCGGCCTCCAAATACGAGCGCAGCGCCGCGACGGCGACGGCGAGATCGATGGCGATCGCCTGCAGTCGCCACGGCGGCGCGTCCTGTGATGCCCGCACCGCAGCTCCGGCACGCCGGGCTACCCTCCCCAGATCGGCGTGGCCGAACGTCACCGCCCGTTCACGCAATTGCCGGAACGTGTAAGTGAGCCGCTCGGCTATCCGCGAGGCGCCCTCCGGTGCACGCGCCAGCTCGGCGCGCAGCCGCTCGATCGTGTCGAGCGAGCCGGTCGCTTCGAGGGCAAAGAATGCGTCCCAGGAGCCCGCACCGCGCTCCGCCATCGGACATTCCTCGATGTGCGGCCCCGGGTCATCAGGAAAAAGCTCGCTGATCCAGGTAACCTCCCGCTGCGCCGCCGTTTCCAGGACCTGCTCCTTGAGATCCTCGATCTCGGCACCGCCCTCGAGCGCCCGGCTCGGTTGATCACCACGGATCAGCTCGGTCGCCACGTCGTCCAGTGCCTGCCGAGCCCGGCGGAACAACACGAGGTGGCCCGGCCCCACGGTGGCGCTGGTGTCGGCGATCCGCAGGATGACCTCCTCGAGCGCGGTGACGGCGGGCCCCACGGCCGGGGTATCGTCCACACCCTCGATTCCCCGCAACGGGCGTATGCGGCGCAGAAGTTTCTTCAGCGGTTCGCGATTGCGCGGGTCGCGTTCCAGGACGACCAGCGACTCGCCGATATCCGAGGCGAGGCCGCGCAGCTCGGTTCCCAGGTAACGCCTGAACCGCTCGTCGTCCTTCGGCGGCGGTGGCGGTGAGCTCGCTTCGCCGAGCTTCTGTGCGATCGCCTCCGCCCGCTTGCCGACGTCCGGCGCCGGCGACTTCACCGCATCGACCATCCCGCGGATCTCGGACAGCGCCGACTCGAGAGCGGACCGCAGATCCCCACCCCAGTGCCGGCGGCCCGCTACGAGATCGGCGGCGACCGCCTGTACGGCCCCCGCGGCGCGCGCGATGGCCTCCTGATCGGCCATCCGCGCGCTCCCTCGCAAAGCGCGAGCGAACCGCCGCAGCTCGTCGGCATCCGGCGTAGCACCGGCGGCTAGCGCCCGGTCCATCTTGTCGAGGTAGTCGTTCGCCTCGTCGCTGAAGAACTCCAGCAGCGTTCTGGGCATCTTCCTAGGCCCCCACCCCGCGTCTCGCTTCCCTCACGATGTGCAGCATCTCGCGCACGGCTCGCTCCATTCCGACGAACACCGCCCGGCTCACCACCGAGTGCCCTATGTTGAGCTCCTCGATCTCCGGGATCGCCACTACCGGCGGCACGTTCTCGTAGGTCAGGCCGTGACCTGCGTGAACCGCTAGCCCGACCTCGCGGCCAAGCGACGCCGCCCGCTGAAGGCGATCCAACTGCTGCACGCGTGCAGCGGGTGTCGCGTTCGCATACTCGCCAGTGTGCAGCTCTATCGCGTCGGCACCCAGCTCGCCGGACCTCCGGACCGTCTCCTCCACCGGGTCAATGAACAGAGACGTCCTGATCCCCGCCTCAGCCAGTCGGACCAGCGCTTCTGCTACCCGCTCGCAGCGCCCGGGATCCCCGAGGTCCAGGCCACCCTCCGTGGTGATTTCCTCGCGCCGCTCCGGCACCAGTGTCGCCTGCAGCGGGCGGTGCTCGACGGCGAACTCCAAGACCGCTGGCTCGACTGCCAACTCCAGGTTCACTCCCGTTCGCACCGTCTCCAACAGCAGCAGAACATCACGTTCCTTGATGTGGCGACGATCCTCACGCAGATGGACGGTGATCGCCTGCGCGCCGCCCAGCTCGGCCAGTACGGCCGCGCGTACCGGATCCGGTTCGTCCGTCCGACGAGCCTCGCGGACCGTGGCCACGTGATCGAGATTAATGTACAATCTCATCGCTGTTCGACCTCTCCCGTCACCCAGGACCGTATCTCGGCTTCGATGGCCCTGGCCGTCCGATCGTCCAGACCGATCTCGCGGCTGACCGCCAGCGCCTCCAGTGCCAACTGCCCGTATAGCTCTCGCGTGGCGCCGCTCAGTGCCGCCAGATGGCCCCTTACCGTCTCTACGTCACCGCGTGCCACCGGTCCGGTCAGCGCTCGTGGGAGTCCCGGCCGCTCGAGATTGGCCACGGCGCCGCGCCACAGTGGCTGCAACGCGCGTGCCGCCTCCTCGCGGCCGATGTCCACCGCGTCGGCCAGCAGGCGGGTGGCCACCGCCGCGCACGCGACAACATAGTTCGAGGCGAACACGCATGCCGCATGATAGCTTGCTTTGTCCGCGGCGTGAACCTGGAGCATCTGACCACCGGCCGCCTCGACGATCGCCGCCGCGGCGTCGCGCGCCTCTACCTCCCCCTCGAACGTGAAGAAGGCGTCGCGCAAGCGTTCGGCTCCCTCGATCGGCTCGGCTATCGTTTGCAGCGGGTGGAGCGAGCCGATGGTGTAGCCGAGACGCGACAGCGGTTCCAGTATCGCGGCTGGCTGCGCGCCGCTGTGATGGAGAACGACGCATCCGTCACCGGGCGAGCCGCAGCCCGCCAGCGCGGCGGTCGCGTCGGCGATCGCATCGTCGGGGACGGCCAGCATTACGCAGCCGCCGGCCGCTGGTGGCCCCGGCAAACATGTCGCGTAGCGGGCGAACGCCACTCCCATCACCGGGTGCTGCGGCGGATCCGGCGACTTGCCGACGAACAGGAGCTCGCTGGCGGCACCCGAGCGCGCCAACACCGTCCCCAGCGAGAGTCCTAAGCGACCGGGACCGACGATCCAATAGCTTCTCATGGCTTCAGGCGGCCGGCGGCGCCTCGACGATCGCGACGCCACCCCGTCTCTTGAGCCGACCCAGCACCAGGGCGGGCAGCCGGGCGGTCACCCGGATCGACGTTCCCTGCTGTTCTTGACTCAAGACCTCACCCTCGCGATAGACCTCGGCGAGCACGCTGCCGTCCGCGGCCGGGATGGTCAGGGTCGCGACGGACCACCGCAGGCGGATAGCATCCCTCAACGTGCGGCGTAGCCGTTCCAGGCCATGGCGCTCGACCGTCGAGGTGAATACGTGCGAGCCGAGCAGCGCTCCAGCACGCTCCCGAATCGCCGCCTCTTCCTCATGGGTCAGCCGGTCGACCTTGTTGAAGACGACGAGTCGGCCCTTCGGGCTGAACTGCAGATCGCTCAGCACACCCTCGACCACCTCGTACTGCTCCTCCCAACGGGGGTGTGCGACGTCGACGATGTGACACAGGAGGTCGACCTCGTTCGCCTCTTCGAGCGTCGCACCAAAGGAAGCGACGAGATGGTGGGGCAGCTTGCGGATGAACCCGACGGTATCGGTCACCAGAGCTTGGAACCCTTCGCCGAGATCCACCGCGCGCGTCGCCGGGTCGAGGGTCGCGAACAAGCGATCCTCGATGAACAGTTCCGAATCGGAGAGACCGGCCAGGATCGACGACTTGCCCACGTTCGTGTAGCCGACCAGCGCTACCCGGAACTCGCCCAGACGACCCTGACGCTCCGTCGCGCGTTGGCGGGCCACTTTCTCCAGCCGCCGCTTCAGGTCACCGATCCTGCGACGGATTATCCGACGGTCCGTCTCCAGCTGCGTCTCACCCGGCCCCCGCAAGCCAATACCGCCGCGAATGCGCGACAGGTGGTTCCACATGCGCGTCAGGCGCGGCATCAGGTACTGCAGCTGGGCAAGCTCCACCTGCATCTTCGCCTCCGCCGTCCGCGCACGCAGCGCGAAGATGTCGATGATCAGCTCGGTCCGGTCCATTACGCGCACCCCCACCCCCTCCTCCAGCTTGCGGCCCTGGACCGGTGAGAGATCTTCATCGAAGATCACCAAGCTGGCCCGGCTGCCGGCGACGACCGACCGCAGCTCTTCGACTTTGCCGGTACCGATGTAGTAGGCCGGGTGCGGGGAATGGATCTGCTGCTCGACGGTGGCGACGATGAGGGCGCCCGCCGTATCGGTCAGGGACTCCAGCTCGCTGAGGTGATCGCGCACTTCCTCGCGGGTCGTTCCCGGGCCGGGCGCACTGATCAGCACCGCCCGTTCTCGAGGCAACCCGACGTCAATCAACGTGTTGCTAGCTATCTGCCTACCCGGCTCCTTTCGTCAGGAATCTACGAGCGTACGCTGCTATCGGGCAGCCACCCCCGTAAACTTATACACCCGACCGGCATGCCGCGATTCCCGGGCGCTGGGAGCGGCCAGCAGCCGGGTAGTGAGTTCACCGATGTCCGAGTCGGGTCCGTGACGCTAGCTGTCCGCCTCCCGTTTCGCGCGCCGCCGTGCCGCCCACGCCTCGAGCCGTTTGGCGATCTCCGACTCGAAGCCGCGGCCGCTCGGTCGGTAGAAGCGGCGGCCCGCTAGCGATTCGGGCAGGTAGTCCTGAGGCGCGATGGCGTCGGGCTCGTCGTGATCGTACTTGTAACCGCTGCCGTAACCCAGGTCCTTCATCAGGCGTGTAGGTGCGTTGCGGATATGCAGCGGTACGGGCTCGGCGGGTGTCTCGCGGGCGAGCGCCGCAGCCTGGCCGAAAGCCTTGTAGATCCGGTTCGACTTGGGGGCGGTCGCCAGGTAGACACAGGCCTCGGCCAGAGCGAGCTCGCCCTCCGGCGAGCCGAGAAAGTGGTAGGCGTCCTTGGCGGCGACCGCGATCGACAGCGCGCGGGGATCGGCGAGTCCGATGTCTTCACTGGCCATCCGAACCATGCGCCGCGCGATATACAGCGGGTCCTC
Source organism: Gemmatimonadota bacterium (assembly GCA_039586575.1). Lineage (GTDB taxonomy): Bacteria > Gemmatimonadota > Gemmatimonadetes > Palauibacterales > KS3-K002. Next base: position 70,480 of record JBDHKD010000007.1, read on the forward strand.
GCCGCCATCCAGCATGCGGGCCAGCCAGTAGAGCGCTCCGTCCGGATCGGAGCCCCTGACCGCCTTGTGCAGCGCCGAGATCAGGTTGTAGTGCGCTTCCCCCGTCTTGTCGTAATGCGCCCAGCGCTTTTGTAGCGACTCGGCGGCAATCTCGAGGTTGACGCGTCCTGCCCGGCCCACGATCGAGGCGGCGATCTCGAGCGCCGACAGGGCACGTCGGGCATCGCCGTCGGCGGCATGGGCCAGGAACTCCAGCGCATCCTCGTCGACCTCGAGGCTCGCTTTGCCCAGTCCCCGCCCCTCATCCCTCAGCGCCCGCTTGCAGATCGTGCGGATGTCGCTCTCGCTGAGCGGCTGCAGCACCAGCACGCGCGAGCGGCTCAGCAATGCACTGATGACCTCGAAACTGGGATTCTCGGTGGTGGCCCCTATCAGGATGACGGTCCCAGCTTCGACGTGCGGCAAGAAGGCGTCCTGTTGAGCCTTGTTGAAGCGGTGGATCTCATCGCAGAACAAGATCGTACGCCGCCCCGTCGCTCGCAGCCGCTCGCCCGCTTCCGCGATGATCTGGCGAACCCGCGGTACCCCTTCGGTGACCGCGCTGAACGGGATGAACGCGGCGTTCGTTCGGTCGGCTATGATGCGCGCCAGTGTCGTCTTGCCGCTGCCGGGCGGCCCCCAGAAGATCAGCGACTGGAGTTCATCGCGCTCGATCATCTCGCGCAGGATGCGGCCGGGTCCTACGAGGTGTTCCTGCCCGAGGAACTCTTCCAGGTTACGCGGCCGCATGCGCGTCGCCAGCGGTGCCGCCGGCGAGCTTTCATCAGCGATCCCGGGGCGCGAGCCCCGATCCGAGCCCGCTGTCGGGAAGAGGTCCAGCTCTTCCTTCCTGCCCATCGCTAGTCCTCCACCTGCCGTCGGGCCCGTTCGAGCAGCATCTCGCGCCGGTTGAGCGTCGGGTCTTCAATCACCGCGTCCAGACAGGCCTCCAGGATACGGGCGAAATCGGGGCCGGGTCGCAGTCCGAGCGCCTTGAGGTCGTTACCGTCGATCGCGAGGTCGGCAACGGTTACCGGCTCGCCACGGCGCATGATCCCGAGGATCGTTCGCGCCTGCCCGGCGATCAGCGAACGCTCTTCCGCGCCAGCCCCACGCGCCGCCTCGCTCTTGAAGTGCAGCCACAGCGCATCGCGCGCGTTCTCCGGGCTGACCTGCCGGAGCCAACGGCGTGCGGCCGTCACGTCTTCCGCGCCAGGCAACGGCGAATCGAGTGCCGCGCTCAGCGCCGCCACGCTGCGAAGCTCGGCGTTGGAGAAGCGCAGCCGCTTCATCAGCGGCTCGATCGTCGGCGCCGCCGGCATAAGCAGCGCCGCCAAGCGCAGCCGCAAGCGGTACGCCGGCAGGCGGTCGATGGTGCCGAGCGTCACCCGCCAGTCCGCATCATCGATGCCCGATAGCTCCGGTGCCAGGATGGCCAGGGCGCCCGACCTGCGGTAAAGCTCGAGGCTGGAGGACGGCAGCGGGGCAGCGAGCACCTTGAGGACTTCCTCGCGGACCCGCTCTCCCGACAAGCGGGGCAGCTTCGGCACCGCGCCGGTCAAGGCCTCCCACGTTGCCTGCTCGATCTCGAGCGCGTAGGCGCCGGCGAAGCGCAGCCCGCGCAGCACGCGCAGGTAATCCTCGGCAAAGCGAACCACCGGCTCACCCACGGCGCGCAACAGTTTACGCTGCAGGTCTTCCCAACCACCGAACGGATCGTGATAGACGTGCCGCAGCGGATGGTAGGCGATGGCGTTGATTGTGAAGTCACGGCGAGCCAGGTCGTCGTCGAGTCGCTCGGCGTACTCGACCACCGCGTGACGGCCGTCTGTCTCGATGTCACGGCGAAACGTCGTGACCTCGTAAACGTGTCCGTCCGAACCGCGGACGCCGACGGTGCCGAACTGAATGCCCACCGGATACGATGGCCGGAACAGCTTGCTCACCGTCTCCGGCCGCGCGGCTGTAGCCAGATCCCAGTCCCCGCGTGAGACGTCGAGCAGTGCATCGCGCACGGCTCCACCCACGGCCCAAGTCTCGTAGCCGTGATCTTCCAGCCGTCTGGCTATGGCCGTGACCGCTTCCGGAACATCGAGCTCGCCGTGCAGACCTCTCACCTCAACCGCAGAGCACGCTGCCGCCATTAACGTTAAGCACCTCGCCGGTCACGTGGCGCGCCAACCTCGAACACAGGAAGAGTATCGGACCGGCCACATCCTCGGCGCTGCCGATCCGGCCCAGCGGGATGTCCGCTATGATGCGCTCGCGCTCACCGGTGGCCAGCACGGGTTCCGCCATATCCGTGTCTATCCAACCGGGGGCGACCGCGTTGACCGCCACATCCCGCACCGCCAACTCTACCGCCAACGACTTCACGAACGAGATCACCGCACCCTTCGTCGCCGCGTAGTGGCTGTGGCCCGCCTCGCCGCGCTGGCCCGCCGTCGAGCTGACGATCACGACCTTGCCCCCGTCGGCCATGCGGCGCGCCGCCTCCCGCACCGAGTAGAACACCGAGTCGAGGTTGACCGCCATCATCTCTTGCCACTGCTCGTCGGACATCTCGACCAGCGGCACATATTCCGGCGGCCAGATGCCCGCATTGGCCACGAAGATATCGAGCCAACCGAATTCGTCGTCGACCCGCTGGAACAGGGCCGCCACGCCCTCGCGTTGACCCAGGTCGGCGGCCACTGCCCAGCCTCGACCGCCCGCCTGCTTGACCGCAGCCAGGGCCTGCGCCGCCGCTTCCTCTCGATCGCGGTAGGCGATCCCCACGTCGGCACCGGCGCGTGCCAACAGTACGGCGGTCGCGCGTCCGATACCTCGTGAACCTCCAGTGACGACCGCCCGCTTTCCCTTCAGATCGATGATCCGCTCCTTCATTGGCACTCCCTGTCTCGGGCCACCCTCAGCGCCGGCGCCTCAGCTTTCGACCCAGGCGGGCGAACAGGCCGCCGTTCATCTCGACCCGGCCCACACTCAGCGGCTGTTGGTCCCGCAGGATACGGCGCGGGTTCGTGGAGAGCAGCAACCTGGCTTGTTCTTCGAGGCCGCGGCTTACCAGATAGTCCCAGACGGCGCCGAGTGAGGGGTTACGTTCTGGTCTGGCGTGATTGTCCGAGGCGATGAGGTCTACCCAGCCATCGGCGAGGAAGCGATGGGACAGCAGGCGGACGGCCTCACCGTACTCGCCCAGCAAGCTGCCGCTATTCAATTGCACCAGCGCGCCCGCCGCCCGCCAGTCCGCCACCACGCCGTAGCCCTGATCGTAGCCCCAGTAGCGCTCGGGGTGCACAACTATGGGGACGAACCCGGAGGTGGCGATCCGAGCGAGCGCCTGCGCCGAATGTTCAGGCACGGTGAAAGCATAGAACTCGACCAGGGCGAAGCGGCTCGCCGCCAGACGGACGCCGGGGTCCTTCAAGTCGACTTCGGGAGTGTCGAGCTGAATCTCATACCCCCGGTGAAGCTCGAGGTCGGGCAACAGCTGGCCGGCGCGCTCTACCAACTCCGGCCAGGCGGCGTCGGCGCGCGCTCGGCGCTTCCCGTTCAGGTTTGAGGCGCTCAGGTGCGGGGTCGCGGCCACGGCGGTGACGCCTTCGGCGAAGAAGATCTCCAGCGTGGCGAGGGCGCTCTCCAGGTCGGGCGCGCCATCATCGACGCCGGGGATCAGATGCGTGTGCAGGTCCGCCAGCTGCGGTAGCGTGCCACGCCGCCTCTTCCTGGCCATCCGTCGTGTGTTCGTCAGCCCCTCCCCGCCCAGCGCACAGCCATACGGCCCAGCTCGCCGCCCGGCCCCATCGCCTCACAACGTCCGGCCAAAGACTCGGGATGCGAGTACGCCGCCGCTTCACATGCCAGAGTCAGCAGCCCATCCGCCACCAGCAGGTCGAGTGCGGCCTCCCGGCTTTCCACGCGGCTCCTCACGTCGTCCAGAGTGGCGCGGGCCGCAGCGAGCAACGCGTCGCACAACTCAAGGCCGGGGTCGATCGCTGCCACTACCGAGCGAAGGCGATCCTGCAGCGGCGCTGGCGATGCGTCGAGCCGCGCCTCGAGCCACGCCGCGACCATCACGCCCCAGCCTGCTGCAGCATGGGTCGCACTATCTCGGGCACCTGCTTCAGCGCCTCCGCAGCGCGGCCCGGCTCGCCGGTGCTGGCCTGGGCCATGTGCGGTCGGCCGCCCCCCTTACCCCCGGCCAGCTTGGCCACTTCGCGGACCACCGCATCGGCCCGCACACCCTTCCCGATCAAGTCATCGGTGACCACGGCCAACAGCGAGTGCCGCTCCCCGATCTTGGCTGCAACCACGCCGATGCCACTACCCAGCCGCTCGCGCAGCTCGTCGCCAAACGCGCGCAGCGCATCCGAGTCGGCCGTCTCGATGGTGCCAGTCGCCACCTTGGCGCCATCGACCTCGACGGCACGTTCGACCATCTCGGCCACCTGGTTCGCCGCGGCTCTCTGCACATTCACCGACAATTGCTCTCGCAGATCCCGCTGGTCCTCGATCAACGACTCGACCCGCTGGCTAAGACTCGCAACGGGCACCTTGACCATGCGAGCCAGCTCGTTCAGCTGCCTCTCCTGCTCCTTGACCCGCTCGTAGGCGTGCGAGCCCGTAACGGCCTCGACACGCCGCACTCCGGCGGCCACGCCCGTCTCCGAGACGATCTTGAACAGTCCGATCTCGCCGGTAGTCCGTACGTGGCAGCCACCGCACAACTCCTTGCTGAAGCCGGGCACCTCGACCACTCGCACGGTGTCGCCGTATTTCTCGCCGAACAGGGCCATGGCGCCCTGCCCGATGGCCTCGCGGTAGGGCACGAAGCTCTTGGAGACACCTGTGTCCGCCCAGATCTGCTCGTTGACCAGCCGCTCGACTTCCTCCAGCTCGCCCTCGCTCAAGGGACCCGTGTGGGTGAAGTCGAACCGCAAGCGATCTGGCGCCACCAACGACCCGGCCTGTGCGACATGCTCGCCGAGCACCGTCCGCAGCGCGGCGTGCAGCAGGTGCGTTGCTGTATGGTTGCGTTGCGTGTTGCGGCGCGACGGGTCAACGACAGCACGCACCGCGCCCGGCTTGAACTCGCCCTCGATCGGCCCGGCGATGACCACACCGTGCTCGAAGCGAGCGACGTCCTCGACCTCCATGCGCCAGCCATCGCCCTCCACATAGCCGCCATCACTGATCTGGCCGCCGGCCTCGGCGTAGAACGGATTCTCTCTCAGCTCCAGCGCCACACGGCCGTTCTGGCGGACGGACGCCAGTACCTCGGTGTCGACGGTCAGTCGCTCGTAGCCGACCCAGTCCTGGGCGTGCTGGGAATGCCGAGCCCAGCCCTCGGTCGGAATGTCGAGTGTCTTGCCCTCGAGATCGCCGCGCTTGCGCTGTTCCTCCCGCCGCTCCCGCGAGCGCTGACGTTGCTTCTCGAGTGCAGCCTCGAAGCCCTCCATGTCGACCGTGTGCCCACGCTCGTGAGCCATCAGTTCCGTCATGTCGGGCGGGAACCCGTAGGTGTCGTAGAGCTTGAAAGCCTCTTCGCCGTCGATCACACCGCCGCCGCCGACCGGAGCCACCTCGTCGAAGCGCTGCATGCCTTCGTCGATAGTCGCCATGAAACGCTCTTCCTCGCGGCGCGCGCTACGAAGGATGTGCTCGCGCCGGTCGGCGAGCTCGTGGAACGGTTCGTTCATCAACGAGATGACCTCGTCGCAGATCTCATAGAGCGTCGGCTCGCGGCGGCCCAACAGCCAGGCATGTCGGCCGGCGCGCCGCAGGATGCGGCGCAACACGTAGCCGCGGCCCTCGGCTGTGGGGAAGACACCATCGGCGATCAGGAACGCCACGGCGCGGGCGTGGTCGGCCAGGACCCGGAACGACAGGCCGTGCGCATCGTCGGCGTCGTACGTACGACCCACCACGTCTTCAACGCGCCGCATGAGCGGCATGAACAGGTCGGTGTGGTAGTTCGAGTCGACGTCCTGCATGGCGGCGGCGATGCGCTCGAGCCCGGCGCCCGTATCGATCGATGGCCTGGGCAGCGGGTGCAGCACGCCTTCTGCATCGCGGTCGAACTGCATGAAGACGAGATTCCACAGCTCGAGGATCTCACCCGCCTCGGTCAGCGCCTCGAATTCCGCCGGCTTCAGTTTCTGCTTCGCGCCCTTCGGCCGCCGATCGTAGTGGATTTCCGAGCACGGCCCACAGGGGCCGGTGTCCGCCATCTGCCAGAAGTTGTCCTTGTCGCCGAAGCGCAGGATCCGGCCGGGCGGCAGGCCCGCCACTTCCTGCCACAGCTCGAACGCCTCGTCGTCGCTGTGGTGGATCGTCGCCCAGATGCGATCGGGCTCGAACCCGAGGTCCGCAGTGAAGAACTCGTAGCCGAAGTGGATCGCTTCCCGCTTGAAGTAGTCGCCAAACGAGAAGTTGCCCAGCATCTCGAAGAAGGTGTGGTGTCGTGCCGTCTTTCCGACCTGCTCCAAATCGTTGTGCTTCCCCCCGGCGCGTACGCACTTCTGTGAGGTGGTCGCCCGCTTGTACGGCCGTGGCTCCTGCCCCAAGAACGTCAGCTTGAACTGGTTCATGCCGGCGTTAGTGAACAAGAGCGTCGGGTCGTCCGCCGGCACGAGCGACGACGACGACACGTGCGTGTGCCCGTTGCGCACGAAGTAGTCGATGAACCGCTGTCTGATCTCCGCCGATTTCATCTATCCGAAACCCGTGGTCGGTGGTCGGCGAGCCGGTAGCCCGTAGGTTGGCCCACAGATGAGCGGCCCGACGCCTGCCGCATACCAGCCCCAAAACCCTGTAATTGAGTGAATATGACTGAAGGCACAGGGGTTCTCAAGCTCAGCGCCACTGGCCGCTCGCCGGTGCCGGCCCCATTATAGGCGCCTGAATGCCCATTATTTCGCTTGCGGCCTTGGCACGGGCTCGTCCGCCCCAAGTAGGAGCACCGAACATGAGACGCTCACCCTTGTCGCTGATCCTCGGCGCCATCGCCCTGCTCGGCCCCGTGCTCCCCGGCGCGGCCCAGCAGACGACACCCGACAGCCCGCTGCCGGTGGATCCGGCGGTCACGGTCGGCGAGCTCGGCAACGGTCTCCGCTACTACATCCGTGAGAACCGGGAACCGCGGGAGCGGGCGGAGCTGCGCCTGGCGGTGAAGACCGGCTCGGTGCTCGAGGACGAGAACCAGCTGGGGCTGGCCCACTTCGTCGAGCACATGGCGTTCAATGGCACCACCCACTTCGAGAGGCAGGAGCTGATCAATTACCTGGAGGGGATCGGCATGCGGTTCGGGCCGGAGCTCAACGCCTACACGAGCTTCGACGAGACGGTGTACGAGTTGAAGGTGCCGACGGACAGCGCCGAGGTCGTCACCACCGCCTTCCAGATCCTCGAGGATTGGGCACACGGCCTGCTCTTCGACGCGGAGGAGATCGACAAAGAGCGCGGCGTAGTGATCGAGGAGTGGCGGCGCGGTCGCGGCGCCGGCGCCCGGATCCGGGACCAGCAGCTGCCGATCCTCTTCCAGGGCTCGCGCTACGCCGAGCGCCTCCCGATCGGTGACCCCGAAATCCTCGAGAGCTTCGAGCACGAGACGCTCAGGCGTTTCTACCGCGACTGGTACCGCCCCGATCTCATGGCGGTGATCGCCGTTGGCGATTTCGAGGCGTCCGAGATCGAGGGGCTGATCAAGAAGCATTTCAGCGGTCTGACGAACCCCGCTGACGCGCGAGAACGGCCCAGCTTTCCGGTACCCGACCACGAGGAGACCCTGTTCGCAGTCGCCACCGATCCGGAGGCGACCTTCAACGCGGTGTCGGTCTACTGGAAGCACCCGGCGCGGGAAGAGGGCACGGTGGGCGCCTACCGAACCGCGATCATCGAGTCGCTCTACAACATAATGCTCAACCAGCGCCTGTTCGAGCTCACCCAGCAGGCCGACCCGCCGTTCCTCGGCGCCTCCTCCGGCCAGGGCCGCTTCATCGGCGCCAAGGAAGTCTACGTACTGGGCGCCGGCGTCCAGGACAACGGGCACGAGCGCGGCCTCGAGACGCTGCTCACCGAGGCGCAGCGAGTCCGGACACATGGTTTCACCGAGTCGGAGTTGGAACGCCAGAAGGCCGAGCTGCTGCGGGCGTACGAGCGAGCCTACGCGGAACGGGAGAAGACCGAGTCGCCGATCTACGCCGCCGAGTACATTCGCGCCTTTCTCTACGACGAACCGATACCGGGCATCGCCTACGAATTCGAGCTCCACCAGGAACTGGTTCCCGGCATCCAGCTGGAGGAGGTCAACCGGCTAGCGCGCCAGTGGATCACCGCGGGCAACCGGGTGATCATGGCCAGCGGGCCGGAGAAGGAGGGCGTGCGTGTCCCGAGCGACGAAGAGTTCCTCGCCGTGTTCGCCGCTGTGGAAGGGGCAGAGATCGCCGCTTACGAGGACGCGGCCAGCGAGGCCCCGCTCGTCGCCCGGGTCCCGGCACCGGCCGAGATCGTCGAGACCGAGTACATCGAGGAACTCGACGTGCATCGCTGGCGGCTGGCCAACGGCGTCCGCGTATTGCTCAAGCCCACCGACTTCAAGGACGACGAGATCCAATTCAGCGCCTGGAGCCCGGGCGGTTCGTCGCTGGCCAGCGACGCAGAGTACGTCGCCGCTACGACCGCCGCGACCGTCGTCGGCCTCGGTGGCGTCGGCGAGTTCAGCCTGGTCGACCTGGAGAAGAAACTGGCCGGCAAGGTCGTGCGGGTGACGCCCTCGATCGGCTCGCTGGCCGAGAGCATGGGCGGCAGCGCTTCGCCGGTCGACGTGGAGACGATGTTCCAGCTCATCTACCTGTACTTCACCGCGCCGCGCCGCGACAGTACCGCGTTCCTGTCCTTCCAGTCACGCATCCAGGCGTTCCTGGCGAACCGCAGTGCCGATCCGACGTCCGCCTTCCGCGACACGCTCAACGTCACGCTCACTCAAGGCCACTTCCGGACCCGACCGCCGAGCGCCGAGCTTTACGGTGAGATGGACCTCGACGTCTCGTTCGACTTCTATCGGGAGCGCTTCGCCGACGCCTGCGACTTCACCTTCGTCTTCGTCGGCACCTTCGATCCCGACAGCCTGAGGCCGCTCGTCGAGACGTACCTCGGCGGACTGCCGGCCAGCGATCGTGAGGAGAGCTGGCGCGACGAGGGGGTCCGCTACCCCAGCGGGGTGATCGAGAAGTCCGTCTACCGGGGCATCGAGCCGAAGAGCGAGACGCAGATCATCTTTACCGGGCCCTTTGAGTGGACGCGCGAGAACCGCTTCGCGATTCGCGCCCTGGGCAGCGTGTTGCGCATTCGGCTCCGCGAGGTCCTACGCGAGGACATGGGCGGAACCTACGGCGTCAGCGTCGGCGGCGGCGGCAGCCGCGACCCGATCCCCGACTACCAGTTCAGCATCGGTTTCGGTACGGCGCCCGAGCGGCTCGACGAGCTGGTCGGCGTCGTCTTCACCCAGATCGACAGCCTCAAGACCTTCGGTCCCTCGCAGCAGGACATCGACAAGGTGAAGGAGCAGCAGCGTCGCCAAAGGGAAGTCGACCTGCGCGAGAACAGCTACTGGCTGGGCCAGCTACTCGCTCATGAGCGCTACGGGCTCGACCCGCGGAACATCCTCGACTATGGGGAGCTGATCGACGGACTGACCGCCGAGTTGGTGCAGGAGGCGGCGGTCCGTTATTTGAACACGGAGAACTACGTCAGGGTGTCGCTCTATCCCGAGCAGGGAGAGGCGGGGAATCAGTAGACCGGTAGGTCAGTGACTCGCTGACCGTCTTGTCACCGATGGTCCGATGGGCACGTATGGATGCATGAGTACTGAGTACTGAGTACTGATCACTGATTACCGATCACTGAGCACTACCATGCGTCCGCTCGACATACCCGAAGGCGTCACGCTCAAGCCACCCAAGCTGATCGCGCATCGCGGCTACGCCCTGCGCTATCCGGAGAACACTCTGGAGAGTCTGACGGCGGCCATCGAGGCCGGCGCCGGGTACGTGGAGTTCGACGTCCAGCTGACCAAGGACGGTGTGCCGGTGCTGATGCACGACGCCGACCTCTGGCGCACCGCCCGGGTAGACCGCAGCGTCCTCGAGATGACGCTCGAGCAATTGAAGGACGCCTGGGTCAACGAGACGGCGCGCTTCGGCCCCAAGTTCGGCGAGATACACGTGCCGACGCTCGATGAAGCGGCCGCCCTACTGCAGAAGCATCCGGGGGTGACGGCGTTCGTGGAGGTCAAGCGCGAGAGCCTCGGCCGTTTCGGCAGCGGCCCTGTCGTGGAGCGGATCCTGGAGGCGATCGAGCCGATCCTCTCCCGTTGTGTCATCATCTCCTTTGCCCTGGAAGCGATCCGAGCGGCTCGGGAGCGGGACGCGCCCAGCGTCGGTTGGGTGCTGGCCGAGTGGAACCTGTTGGCCCGCGAGGCGGCGGAGCGATTCCAACCGGAGTATATCTTCTGCAACTACCGGGAGATCCCGGACGACGAGGGACTATGGCCGGGCCCCTGGAGCTGGGCGCTCTACGAGGTCGTCGATCCCGATCTCGCCCTCGGGCTCGCCGCTCGCGGCGCGGCGTTCATCGAGACGATGGCGATCGCGGAGATGCTGAGCGACCTGCGACTCGCACCGGGGCGGTGATGTCGTGAGCCGCTCTTACGACGTGGTGGTGGTCGGGGGGGGCATCCAGGGAGTCGGCGTGGCCCAGGCCGCCGCCGCCGCCGGGCATTCCGTCTTGTTGCTCGAGAAGACGGCGTTGGCGGCTGGCACCTCCAGCAGCAAGTCGAGCAAGCTCATTCACGGCGGCTTACGCTACCTGGAGAGCTACGAGTTCTCTCTGGTCCACGAGAGCCTGGACGAGCGCGCCACCCTATTGCGTCTGGCACCCGACCTGGTGCAGCTGAAGCGTTTCTACATCCCGATCTTCTCGCGGACCCGGCGGCGGCCGTGGCTGGTTCGCAGCGGGCTGACGCTCTACGCGATCCTCGGCCGCATGCGGAAGCAGGTACGTTTCCGGAAGCTACCGCGCTCGGAGTGGGGCGGTTTGGATGGGTTGCTGACGGACGGCCTCGATGCCGTCTTCCAGTATCACGATGCTCAGACCGATGACGCGGCGCTAACCGCGGCGGTGATGCGATCGGCGCAGGGGCTCGGCGCCGAACTCGCGATGCCAGCGGAGCTGGTGAGCGCCGAGCTGACGGCCAGCGGGTCGGTGGTCAAGTACTTGGAGGACGGTAGCGAGCGCAGCTGTGAGGCCCGCGTGCTGGTGAACGCGGCGGGCCCCTGGGTGAACCGGGTGCTGGAGCGGGTCGCGCCGTTGCCGCGCTGCCAGGAGATCGAGCTGGTGCAGGGCACGCACATCGTCGTCAGCGGGGACGTCGAGCGTGGCCTCTACTATCTCGAGGTCCCGCGCGACGGGCGTGCGGTGTTCATCATGCCGTGGAAAGGCAACACGCTGGTCGGGACGACGGAGACGCGCTTCCGCGGCGACCCCGATATCGTACAACCGCTGCGCGCCGAGAAGAACTACCTGCTGCGCGTCCTGCATCGCCACTTCCCGCGCTACCGCGACCAGTGCACGATGCTGGACGCCTTCGCCGGCCTGCGCGTGCTAGCGGCCGGACCGGGCCATGCGTTCCATCGCACACGTGAGGTGATCCTGCTCAGCGACCGCGAAAAGGATCGCGAGCCGCCGCGTCTACTGAGCGTGTACGGCGGCAAGCTCACCGGCTACCGCGCCACGGCGGAGAAGGTACTCGCTCGTATAGCGGCGGCGCTGCCCGCCCGCAGGCCGCTGGCCGACACGCGGCGACTCGAGCTGTCACCGCCCTGAGCCGTTGCGCCGGTAGAGGACGACCTGCCAGAGCAGGGTTTCTCGATAGTAGCGTTGCTGGAAGCCGGCGCGTCTGATCAATCGGTCGACGTCGTCGGTGTGGTGTGTGAAGACACGGAACGGGTTGCGCGCGATCCAGAGGAAGACGTTGAGGAACCGGAGGCCCAGTCGGGTCCACCAGACGTGGCGCGGGTACACTACACCGTACAACCGGCGAGCTTTGTCGACGGAGAGCCCGACCAGCGCGTTCATGTCGGGATAGCAGCAGATCACCCGATCGAGGGTGACGACATCAGCTTCTTGCAGCTGCGGCGCCAGTTGAACAAAGTCCCCGTAGCGCTGCTCGAGCCGATCGGCCAGTCCCCGGCGCGCCGCCTCACGCCGCGCGACCTCCAGGTAGCCGTCCACCGCCTCGGCGCCAACCGCGCGACTGGCTCCGGCCTCCAACAACTCGTGCTGGATGACCCCGATGCCGCCACCGATGTCGAGTAGCGTCGCGCCCTCGACACCCTCCGCCGTGAGCGCCGAGAGGAGCATCTTCGTCGTCGAGCGCGGGCCGTGCCGGCGGTAGCGTTTGAGCTCCTTGGCCACGTAGCGCTGGGAGAAGACGCTCTCCGCTCCCCGGCACCCGCAGCACGTCACCTCTTGCCTCCTTCCTGGGGACCGCCGTCGGCCAGCGGGAAGAGCAGCAGGGGCAGGACCCGGCCGGCCTGTACCGCCGACGGCACCTCGCCGATCCGCTCGGCGCCGAGCTTCAGATAGAACCCCTCGGCGTACGGGTCGCTCTGGATCAGGATCCGCGAGTATCCGAGCCCGGCGGCCCGCTCGATGGCATCCTCCCACAGTCGCCGGCCGACTCCGTTACCCATAGCCCCCGGATCGATAAAGAAATGGAACAGCTCCAAGTCGGAGTTCCAGGGTGTGAGGCTGTAGAAGCCGAGGGCGCTGCCCGCCACCTCCATGACGTAGACTTCGCCAGCCGCGATGAACCCCGCCGTCAGCGTCAACGCGTCCCGGCACGCTGCCATGAACACCGGGTCGTAGCCCCAGTGGGCCTTCGACCGGAAGGCCAGCGCGCTGAGCGTATCCGCCTCGTCGGGCCGGGCGCGCCGGATCATCCCCGAACGAGCAGGTTGGCGTGGGCTCATATTGCCGTCGACAGTCGACCGTTCACTACTCATCCTCCCGACCACGCTCCGGGACCAACTCACCCACGACGTCCCGCACCACCCGGCTGTCGAAGCCGCGGCGGATGAGATGATCGCGTAGCCGCCGGCGCAGCCTCGCTTCGTCCCAGCTCTGTGACGAGAGGGTGCGGCGTTTCTTCTCGACGACGCGCCGAGCCAGCTCGCGCTCGTCCGTCTCTTCCTCGCGCAGCACTTCCTCGACCACCGGAAGGGCGACTTGCCGTTCGATACCTTTGACGTACAAGTCCTGCACCATGCGGCGCACACCCATGGGACGGTGGGCGATGCGGTCGCGCACATAGGCGCCGACGAACGCCCGATCGTCGATCAGCCGCACGGCGCCGAGCCGCTGCATGGCTGCCTCGATGGTTTCTTCGCTGAAGCCGCGCTCGGCCAACTTGCGCCGCACCTCGCGGCCTGTCCGCTGGCGGTAGGATAGGAAGTTGAGTGCCGCGTCTATGGCGCGGCGCGTGGCCTCCTCGGAAGGCTCAGGGGCTCGGTCTTCTTGTGTGTGAATCTCTTCGTTCACTGGTTCGAGGCTACGCGATTCGCGCTACGCATCCTCTTCCGTCTTATCGGCGGCCGGCTCCTCGACGGCCGCGACCAGCGCCGGCGCTATGCCGAGCGCGACCCGCACTTTCGCCTCGATCTCATCCGCCGCATCCGGGTTCTCCTCGAGGAAGCCTTTGGCGTTCTCGCGGCCCTGGCCGATCCGCTGCTCGCCGTACGAGTACCAGGCACCCGACTTCTTCACGATGTCGTGCTCCGCGGCGATGTCGATCAGCTCGCCGGCGCGCGAGATGCCCTGGTTGAACATGATGTCGAACTCGCACTGGCGGAACGGTGGCGCGCACTTGTTCTTCACCACTTTCACCCGGGTACGGCTACCTACCTGGTCGTTGCCGTCCTTGATCGAGGCGATGCGCCGGATGTCGAGCCGCAGCGACGCGTAGAACTTCAGCGCCCGGCCGCCCGGCTGTGTCTCCGGGTTGCCGAACATGACGCCGATCTTCTCGCGGATCTGGTTGGTGAAGACAACGGCCGTGTTCGAGCGGCTGATGGCGCCGGTCACCTTGCGCAACGCCTGCGACATGAGTCGCGCCTGTAAGCCGACGTGCGAGGCGCCCATCTCGCCTTCGATCTCGGCCCGCGGCACCAGTGCGGCGACCGAGTCGATCACCACGACGTCCACGGCGCCGCTCCGCACCAGCACCTCGGCGATCTCCAGCGCCTGCTCGCCGGTGTCGGGCTGCGAGACGAGCAGGTTCTCGACATCGACTCCCAGTTTCTCGGCGTAGATGATGTCGAGCGCGTGCTCGGCGTCGATGAACGCTGCCACGCCGCCGCCCTTCTGGGCCTGGGCGATGATGTGCAACGTCAGCGTCGTCTTACCCGACGACTCGGGCCCGTAGACCTCGGTCACGCGACCGCGCGGGATGCCGCCGATCCCGGTGACCGCGTCGAGGGCGATGGAGCCCGTACCGATTGCCGCGACCTTCACTCGAGCTCCCTCGGCGCCCATGCGCATGATGGCGCCCTTACCGTGCTGGCGCTCCACCAGGGAGATCGCGACGTTCAGCGCCTTCTTTCTCTCTTCACTCAGCTCCGCAGCCATTTCCCCTCCTTGCACGTAACAGCGCCGCCCACCGGGAGCTTGACGCTCATCGCCTTCTCGGACCGAAGCTGGCCCGCTATGCTCAAACGATCGTCAACAACTATCGCTTCGCCAGTTCCGCGAACGCCGCGCACGCCCGCTCGATGCCGGCATCGTCCACATCCAGGTGCGTCACGGCACGCAGCCGTCGCGGGCCGATGGCCAGCAGCCACACGCCGCGCTCGTCCAAGTAGCTCACCACATCGACCGGTGCCAGATCGTCGCGCTCCACATCGATCATGACGATGTTGGTGTCCGGCGGTATCACGCGGAAGCCGTCCAGCCCGTCGACGGACTCCGCCAGTCGCCGCGCCCGCACATGGTCGTCGGCGACCCGGGGCAGGTTGTGGTCCAGCGCGTACAGCGCCGCCGCCGCCAATATCCCCACCTGCCGCATGCCGCCGCCCAGCCGCTTCCGCCAGCCATGCGCCCGGGCCACCGCCTCCGCCGTTCCGGCCAGCGCCGAGCCCACAGGTGCGCCCAGCCCCTTCGAGAAGCAGACCATCACCGTGTCCGCCTGGGCGGCGAACTCGGCCGGCGAAGTGCCCGTCGCCGCCGCCGCGTTCCACAGCCGCGCGCCATCCAGGTGCAGCGGCAACCCGTGCTCGCTCGCCAGCTCCCGCAGCCCCCGCAGCACCGCCAGCGGCATGACCTTGCCGCCCGCCATGTTGTGCGTGTTCTCCGCACAGATCGCCGAGGTGCGCATGAGGTGCGGGCTCGCCGGCCGGATGTAGGGCCGCGCCAGATCTGCCGTGAGCACTCCGTCTTCCGTCGCCACCGCCCGCAACTGCACGCCCGACCAGTTCGCCGCGCCGGCGAACTCGTAATGCAGCACGTGGGCGTTCGCCTCGCAGATTGCCTCCGTACCCCGTTCTGTGTTCAGCAGAATCCCCGTCTGGTTGGCCTGCGTACCGCTGGGGAAGAAAAGCGACGCCTCTTTCCCCAACAGCTCGGCCAACCGCTCCTGCAGCACCTTCACCGTAGGGTCGTCGCCCAGCACGTCGTCCCCGACCTCCGCCTCGGCGATCGCCCGGCGCATCTCGGGCGACGGACGGGTCACCGTATCGCTGCGCAGGTCGACGATATCGTCTCGCGTCATGTCTCGCTGGGTTGAAGGCGGCCCGGTCCGGGTGACAGGCCCAAACTACTTCGGGACTTATTCGGGGTCAAGGGCTCTTTTTCCTGACCCGTCTGGTGCCCGGGTCAGCTCGCCCGCCGCTACCGACCAGGCCAGCAGCGCCCGGCTCTCCGCCTCTGCGTGGCCACCACGAAGGAGGAGAGCGGCGAGTGTGAGGATGGCGCCGAGCCAGAGGAGTCCCGCCAGCGGCCGCACCGATAGGCGACAGAGGACGGTGTCCCGCCCCCGCTGGCCCATCATGTCGATGATGACGTCGCGCAGCACGCCCCGGCGGACGGCCGGCTGACGGAACTGGCGGCGCGAGATGCCGTCAATGATTTGCGCCGCGGTGATGAGCTGGGGCGCGTCGTCGCCCTGGCGAAGCGTGAAGCTAGCGACCTGTTTGTCCTGGTCGTCGACCTGATAGCGGGAGAGGCCGAGGAAGGTGACCTCGACTCGGGCGCCGAAGTGACCGGGCGCGCTGATGCGATCGCCGGGGACCAGCGAGCGGGTCTCGCTGCGAACCAGGTCGCCGGCGGCGAGGCCGAGCACCAGGAGGGCGGCGCCGAGGTGGGCGGTCGCCGACGCCCAACGCCGACGGGTGCGGGCCCGCAGCAGCTTCCGATCGAGAGCCTCAGGCCGATCGGGATCACCTGACAGGCGGCGTCCGGCTGCGACCACCCGCATCAAATCGGCGGCGAAGCCGGCCAACACACCGGTCGCCAGGGCACCAGCCACAGCGAACCCGGGCGTTCGCCAATCACTGAGCCCGTAGGCGATCAGACCGCCCAGCACGCTCGCGGTCAGGGCGGTCGGCCAGACCCTCTTCCAACGTCCGGCAGGGCGGCGTACCGACCAGCCGACGATCCCGGCTAACCCGAGCAGCATGACAGGCCAGGTGGCGTGCCGCCAGGCGGAGCCGCCCACGATGCCCCAGAGTGCCGCCAGGCCGGCCAGGGTGAGAGTCGCCAGACCGCCCAGCAGAGCGAAGGGCCCGAAGCCGGGGACGGCCTCCGCTCGGCCTCCCGCGGCCAGCGGTCGGCCGAGCCCGGCCATCCCCCCGGAGACCAACCCCACCGCGAATCCCGCCGCCCAGGGCAATGCCGGCGGCAGATCGCCCAGCGCCGCCAGAAGAGACGCCGTGGCACCCAGCGCCGCCGGGAAGAGCGCCACGCCCAGGATACGGCGCCAGCGCGGAGCCCAGGTGGCCACCGCCCCCGCTGGCGCGTGGAGATACGATAGGGCGAGCAGCCAGGCCGGCAGGTGGACGGCGACCGAAGCGAGTCCGACGGGCCCAAACAGCCGGTCCTCGTGGGCGGCGGCTGACCAGGCCGCAGCCGAGAGCGCCAGGGTGAGCAGCGCGGCGGCCCAGACCGCCGCTTCCCGCTCGGGCCGTTCCGAGGCCGGCGACTCGGCGATCTGCTCGCCGACAACGCCGGCAAAGGCGAAAGCCGTGGCAGCGGTGGCGAGGAACGTCGCCCAGAGGCTCAATTGCCAGACCGGGTCGCGCACGGCGAACGGCAAACCCACTCCCGCCACGGCGGGCACGCCAAGCTGGGCGAACGGGCGCGCGCGGGCGACCACGAGGAGTCCCACGAAGGTGAGGGCGGCTAGGGCTCCGGTGCGAGCCGCTGCCTGGCGTGACCGCTCGGTGCAGTAGCTCAGAACCCCGGCCGCTGCCGCCAGGAACGTGAGAAGCAGGGTGCCGCCGGCCGGCGCGCTCCACAGCGCCGCCAGGCGCCAGCTCCAGCCGTACTGGAAGCCTGAGTAGGCCGCCACGTAGCCATAACGGAGCTCGACGGTCACCAGGGCATAACCCAATCCGACGAGGCCCACGAGCAGCAAGACCGCCGTCACGCCCGTGGCACGACCGCCCACAACCTCCAGGTCGCCGCGCCCGGTCCAGCCGCCACCGATGGAGGTGACGGCGGCGAGGGCGGCCAGCGGTGCGGCCGCCCAGAGGCACAGCTCGCTGAAAGCGGCCACGCTAGACGCGTCCCGCCGCGCTATTCTTTGCCACGATTACGGGCCTGCTCGAGCGCCCAGACCACCGCCTCCTCCGGAGTCTCAGCTTCGGGGATCGGCATTTTCGGTAGGTCGGATCTCAGGCGGATCATCGGGACGCCGATCTTCAAACAGAGGGCCGCTTCCGACAGCGTGCCCCAGCCGCCGGCGATCGCGATCACCGCGTCCGACGCTTTCACGACCAGCACGTTGCGCGCCTCGCCCAGACCCGTCGGTATCGCGATCGTGACCCCGGGGTTCGCCGTGCGTACGTCATCGCCAGGCAGGAGGCCGATGACCACGCCACCGGCGTCGCGGGCGCCCACCGAAGCGGCCTCCATGACACCGCCCAGACCACCTGTCACCAGCACCGCTCCCTCCCAGGCGATGAGCTCACCCACCCTGCGGGCCGCGTCGGCGATGTCTTCTTCGCACTTGTGGCCCCCGATGACTCCTATGCGTAGCACCGCGTCACCTCGCTCTCTCCCGCGCCCTCACTCGTTGTCCGCTTCCTCTGCGTTCGCCCAGGCGGCCGCTGCATGGATCGCGCGCCGCCAACCGCGCAGCAGCGCCTGGCGCTCACCTACCGACAGCGCCGGCTCGAACTGCCGCTCCAACTTCTGCACCTCGCGCAATTCGTCCGGCGCCGACCAGTAACCCGTCGATAGACCGGCCAGCGCCGCGGCACCCAGCGCCGTCGTCTCGACCATGGCCGGTCGGCCTACCGGGACTCCGGCGATGTCCGCCTGGAACTGCATCAGCCAGTCGTTCGCCGCGGCACCGCCGTCGGCCCGCAGCTCGCGTACCGGGTGTCCCCAGTCCGCCCCCATCGCCGCCATCAAGTCGTGGGCCGAATAAGCCATCGCTTCGAGCGACGCTCGCACTAGATGCGCTCGCCCGCTCCCCCGGGTCAAGCCGACCAGAGTCCCCCGTGCCGCGGCCAGCCAGTGGGGCGCGCCCAGACCGACAAAGGCCGGCACGAAATAGACTCCGTCGTTCGACTCGAGCGACCGGGCCAGCTCCTCGGTCTCCGCCGCGCTCTCCACCAGACCCAGCCCGTCTCGCAGCCACTGCACCGCGGCGCCGGCGATGAAGACCGAGCCCTCCAGCGCGTAGGTGGCACCGCCGTGCGGCCCGCAGGCCACCGTCGTCAGCAGTCCATGCTGCGACGGGACGAGCTCGTCACCCGTGTGGACCAGCAAGAAGGCACCCGTCCCGTACGTGCACTTCGCCTGGCCCGGCTCCCAGCAGCCCTGTCCGTAGAGCGCCGCCTGCTGATCGCCCATCGCCGACGCCACGGGCGCCTCCAGGCCGATCGCCGCCGCGTCGGTCATGCCGAACACGCCGCCCGACGGCATGACCTCGGGCAGCAGCGCCCCGGGAACGCCGAGCGTCCGGCAGAGGTCGGGGTCCCAGCGCCGCTCGTCGATACGGAAGAGCTGCGTGCGCGAGGCGTTGGTCGGCTCCGTCGCGTGGACCCGGCCGCCGCTCAGCTTCCAGATGAGCCAGCTGTCGATGGTGCCCGCCGCCAGCTCGCCCGCCTCGGCCCGCCCGCGGGCGCCGGGCACCTGGTCGAGGATCCAGGCGATCTTGGTGCCCGAGAAGTAGGGGTCGATCACCAGGCCCGAGCGCTCCCGGATGAACGCCGCGTGCCCGGCGTCCTTGAGCGCCTGGCACTCCGGCGCCGTACGCCGGCACTGCCATACGATGGCGCGATGGACCGGCTCGCCCGTCGCCCGCTCCCAGACCACCACCGTCTCCCGCTGGTTCGTGATCCCGATCCCAGCGACGTCGGTCGGCCTCAGGCCGCCGGCCGCTAACGCTCCCTGCACGGTCGCCTGCACCGACCGCCAGATCTCTTGCGGGTCGTGTTCCACCCAACCCGGCCGTGGGTAGTGCTGCTCGATCTCCCGGTAGGCACGCCCCACAACGCGACCGTCACGGTCCACCGCCAGCACCGTTGTGCCCGTCGTACCCTGATCGACAGCGAGGATCACCGCCATGGCGGCCTCAGCTCTTCTGTCCCCAGGTGAATGGTTTCACCTTCAGCGCCGGATTCAACGACTCCAAGCGCGCCAGTAGGTCCTCGATCCCTTCCATGTTGCCGTATAGGTTCAGCGAACCGCCGTCATGCTCCAGATAGTAGCCGCGCCCGACGCGCGTGATCCCTTTGATCTGATCGACGCTCATCTTCAGACGACCGATCATACTGCGGAACTCGACCACTCCGTCATCCCCCAGGCTCACCGCTACCGGCGACTTGAGAATCTGATGCCAACGCCAGCCTAGCACGAGCAAGAAGGCGACGAAGAACAGCTGTGGCTCGGCGTAGAAGACACCGAAGATCGTCAGCCCCGTCAGCAAGGCGAGGAACCCGAGCGTGAAGACGAGCGTCGACCGCCTGGCCCTGTACGTTTTCATCTCATCGAGTCCGACAGATCGCCGGGGTCGTGTATCCCACGCTCCGTTAGGATCCCGCTGATCAACGCCGCCGGTGTAACGTCGAACGCCGGGCTGTAAACCGCAACATCGTCGGGGGCTGTCTGACGACCGAAGCCGTGCCGCAGCTCGTCCGCCCCACGCTCCTCGATCGGTATCGCGTCGCCCGACGCGAGGTCGAAGTCGAACGACGACGACGGCGCCGCCACGTAGAAGGGGATCCCGTGATGCCGCGCCGCAACCGCCAGCCCGTAGGTCCCGATCTTGTTCGCCACGTCCCCATTCGCGACGATCCGGTCGGCACCCACCATGACCAGGTCGACGCCCAGGTTCTTCATCGCGGCCGCCGCCATGTTGTCGGTGAGCACCGTCACGTCGATGCCGGCGCGGCTCAGCTCCCAGGCGGTCAACCGGCTCCCCTGGAGCAGCGGGCGCGTCTCCGTCGCTAGGACTCGGACCCGTAGCCCGCGCTCGGCGGCCAGGTAGACGGGCGCCAGCGCCGTGCCGATCCCGCCCGTCGCCAGGGCACCCGCGTTGCAGTGGGTCAGCACGGTCGACCCGTCCTGGAGCAGCGTCAGGCCGTGCTCGCCGATGCGGCGGCACATGTCGCGGTCCTCATCGAGGATGGCCTGCGCCTCGCGGCGCATCGCCTCCCAGCGCTCGCTCGGGCTGGCGTTTGCCAGCCGCTCGGCGACCGCGACGACCCGGTCGACCGCCCAGGCGAGGTTCGCCCCGGTGGGCCTGGCATCGCGGATCCGTGCCGCCGCTGCAGCGACACGCGCCCGGAAGTCGGCCTCCGATTCGTCCACGTGCGACTTGAGCGACGCGACCAGGCCCATGGCGCCGGCGATGCCGATGGCCGGTGCGCCGCGCACGCGCAGGCTCTGGATCGCCTCGACGACGTCATCGACGTCGTGGAGATCGATCTCCCTGTACTCGGTCGGTAGAAGGGTTTGATCGATGATGCGCACGGCATCATCGTGCCAGCGGACTGCGCGCGGAATGTCGATCGACACTGTCGGCGTCTGGGGGGCTGAGACGGTCAGTCGAGCTCGACCAGTCGGCCGAACGCGTATCGCCAGCCGCAGCGGCGAAACAATTCGAGTAGTCTCTGAATCGGCAGGCCCATCACGTTGAAGTAGTCGCCCTCGATGCGCTCGACGATCGCCGCACCGAAACCCTGGATGCCGTAGGCGCCTGCCTTGTCCATGGGCTCTTCGGTCGCAACGTATTCCTGGCATTCACGGGGGTCAAGCGAACGGAACCAGACTCGCGTCGTTTCGACCGCACTCTCTACGCGCTCCGGCGCCGCGACCGCCACCCCCGTGTAGACCACGTGCTCGTCACCCTCCAGCCGGCAGACCATCTGGACCGCCTCCTCGCGGGTGCCCGGCTTGCCCAGGATCTCGCCGCGATGGACGACCAGCGTGTCGCAGCCGATGGCCAGCGCGCCATCCGTCCGCGCCGCTTCCGCCTTCGCCCGGGCCAGCCGCTGAGCGGCCTCGGCGGGCCCCTCGCCCGGTCGCAGCGACTCGTCGACTTCGGGCACCTGGGCGGTGTATTCCAGCCCGAGCCGCGCCAGCAGCTCGGCACGGCGCGGCGACCGCGAGGCGAGTATCAATCTTGGAGCATCCACGGCGGATAAGCTGGGCGCGGCCGCCACCCTTGCACAAGCCCGACCGGTTGGGTACCCGGAATGTCCTGTCGGCGTACCTTCTTGCGCAGGAGTCGATGAACGTCACGACGAGGCGCCAACGCGACCGAGGCACGGAGACATGCGGATGATCGGGCACGGCGAAACCAGGTTGACCAAGCGGCTGGAGGGCGCCGAGATCGCCGCCTGGGGCGACTTCTACCGGGCGGCGGCGCCGGCCTCTGCCGCCGCCTGTGGACTCGGCATGTACGAGAACCACGGGACTCTGGCCGTCCGTGCCGCGGCCGCCGACGTGCTGGGACTCAACCGTGTCCTCGGGCTGGGCGTCGAGCGGCCCGCCAGCGATGCCGATATCGCAGACTTGGTCGACTCTTTCACGGGCGCGAAGGTCCCGCGCTTCTTCGTCCAGCCGAGCCCGCTGGCGTCCGCCACCCTGGGCGTGCAGCTCGAGGCGCGCGGGTTCCGGCACTACAACAACTGGGTGAAGCTCTACCGAGACACCACGCCGCCGCCGCCGGTCTCGACCGATCTGGCGATCCGGCTGATCGATGCGGACCGGGCGGCCGACTTCGGGCGCATCGTGGCGACTTGCTTCGATTGGCCGGCACCGGCGGCCGGCTGGGTGGCGGACCTGGTGGGGCGCGACGGCTGGCGGTGCTACATAGCGTTCGACGGCGACACGCCGGCGGCCACCGGCGCGCTGCACGTTCAGGACGGGGTGGGCTGGATCGATTTCGCGACCACGCTGCCCGAGTACCGGGGCCGCGGGGCGCAGAGCGCGATTCTGGCGCGGCGGATCGGCGACGCCGCCGAGCTCGGTTGCGAGTTACTGGTCGTCGAGACGGCGGAGGACAGGCCCGAGAAGCCGGCGCCGTCCTTCCGCAACCAGCTGCGGTTCAGCTTTCAGGTCGCCTACGTACGGCCCAACTACATCTACACGAGCGAGTGACGGTAGCGCGTCGCTCAGAACTTGCGGATGAGGACGTCGTCACACGGCACGCGTGCCAGCTCGAGGCCCCCGAGTACGTGACCGACGGCGGCGACGTAGCGGTCCGATCGCTCCTCGATGTCGTCGTATAGGGTGAGCGACCGGTTGCTGAAGAAGTACTCTTCCGAGTAAACGTTGAGCTCGGCCACACGTAACGGCCCGCCGGGCTCCTGCGCCAGCACCATCTGCCCGGCGGCGCGCAGCGGCTCGCCGTGTGACAGGAGCGCTGCCGTGATCGCCGCGCCGCTCAAGTCGAACCCTTGCATCGACGTGCGCGCCACGCGGATCACCCCGTAGCGGTCGGCCACGTAGATGTAGCGGCCCGGGCGCAGCCGCGAGAGCGTTTGCGGCGTGAGCACCGGGTAACCGAGCCAACGGCCGCCCGAAGTCTCGTAGTCGCGATAGCGCTGCTGGAGGACCGCGGTGCCGTCTTTGTTCACGAACAGTACCGAGTCCGCCCCCGCCTCGAGCTGCGCGATGAGCGACGGCGCTGGTACGAAGCCGTAGACATCGCGCACCGCATCCGCCAGGCTGAAGCTGCGATTCTCGTCCAGCAACCGCTGGAAACCCTGCCGATCACGGATTACCGGCTCCGGTGGCAAGGCGTAGAGCTCGTAGGAGGGATCGAGGCCGAACTCTATCGCGCGCGGCGGCCCCGCGCCGGCGCGGCCGCTGTCGACCGCGGCCAGGTACCGGGCCACGGCACTGCTGTAACGGGCCACCGGGCCGGTCACCTCCTCGGTGATCCCGGCGACCTGGGCGCGCTGCGCCCATATCAGCCAGCGGTGCTCCTGCACAGTGAACACCTGTACCATCACGTTCTCGCCGACGACGGTCCCTTCCAGAAAGCGGCCCGGGTAGCCCGGCGGCAGCGCGTGCGGGAGTGTGTCCGCCGGCTGAATCTCCTCCAGTGCCACGCCACCGGTCGGCACCCAAAGTCGGCGCGTTACCGCGCGCGACGCGGCGGGGCCGGCAGCGATGATCCGAAAGGTCGTGCGGACGAGATCGGTGGTGTCCGGCAGGTCGGCCGACAGATCGAGGGGACCGAGGACCCAATAGCCGGAGTCGGTGGGCAGGTGACGGTTGAGCGCCGCCACGGCCGCCTGCTGCCAACTGGACGGACCTTCGTAGGCGACGGCGTTGGGGTCCCAGGCAACCTGAGCGTGAGCGCTGGAGCCGGCGAGTAGCAGGGCGAGCAGCGATAGCGATCTCAGCACCGGTCTAGTCCCTTTCGATGATCAGTGTCACGGGGCCGTCGTTCACAAACTCGACCTCCATCATGGCACCGAAGGAGCCGCTGGCGACCGGGATCGCTCCCTGGCGCAGCAGGTCGACGAAGTCGTCGTACAAACGCTCCGCTTGCGCCGGCTCGGCGGCGTCCACGAAGGACGGGCGCCGCCCCTTACGGACATCGCCGTACAGGGTGAACTGCGAGACGACGAGTATCTCACCGCCGACCTCATCGATCGGCAGGTTCATCTTCCCCGCGCTGTCGGGGAACAGGCGCAGCCCGCGCACTTTGTCCGCCATCCAGCGGAGCTGCTCCTCGCCGTCACCCTGGGTGAAGCCGACCAGCAGCAGATAGCCGCGCCCGACGGAGCCGACGACCTCCCCGCCGATGCGGACTTCAGCTTTGGAAACGCGCTGCAGTACGACACGCATGGGGGAGGAAAGTGGGCGGGTTCCGGGGCTTTGCGCAACTGCCGTGGCCGTTCTGGCCCGGTTGGCCAAGACCGGTAGATCAGTAGGTCAGTAGTTCGGTGGGTCAGTGACTACAATCCCACACGGGTCTACTGATCTACTGATCTACTGACCTACTGATCTACTGACCTACTGACCTACTGACCCACTAGCCCTCACTCGACAGTCACGCTCTTCGCCAAGTTCCTCGGCTGGTCCACGTTACAGCCGCGCAGCACGGCGATGTGGTAGGCGAGCAGCTGCAGCGGGATCACCGTGAGCACGGGTTGCAGCATCTCGTGGGTCGTCGGGACCCTGACGATGTGATCGGCCAGCCGGTCCAGCTCGCCGTTGCCCTCGGTGGTGATGGCGATGACCCGGCCGCCCCGCGCCTTCACCTCCTCGATGTTGGAGAGGACCTTCTGGTAGACGCGGCCCTTGGGCGCGATGACGACGACGGGCATGTTCTCGTCGATCAGGGCGATCGGGCCGTGCTTCATCTCGGCCGCCGGGTAGCCCTCGGCGTGGATGTAGCTGATCTCCTTCAGCTTGAGCGCACCCTCCAGGGCGACCGGGAAGTTGTAGCCGCGGCCCAGGTAGAGGAAATTCCGATTCAGGTGATAGCGCTCCGCCATCCCACGGATCTCGTCGTTGCGGCCGAGGATCTGGCTGATCTGATCGGGCAGCTGATGGAGCGCCCTGGCTACGCGGGCCTGCTCCTGCAGAGGTTCCGATTGCGAGCTCAGGTAGAGGGTAACGAGCGCCAGGGCGACGACCTGCGAGGTGAACGCCTTGGTGGAAGCGACACCGATCTCGGGCCCCGCGTGGATGTAGACGCCGCAGTCCGCCGCGCGGGCGATGCTCGAGCCGACGACGTTGACGATGCTCACGACCTTGGCACCCTTGTCCTTTGCCTCACGGATCGCGGCGAGCGTGTCGGCGGTTTCGCCGGATTGAGAGATCGCGATCACCAGTGAGCGCTCGTCGAGCACCGGGTCGCGGTAACGGAACTCCGAGGCGTATTCCGTCTCGACCGGTATCCGGGCGAACTCCTCCAGCATGTACTCGCCGATCAGGGCGGCATGCCACGAAGTGCCGCAGGCGGTGAGCACGATCCGGTTGTACTTGCCGACATCCTGGGAGGGCAGGCAACTCGACAGGCCGCCGAGACGCGCGGTCCCCTGCTCCACGAGCAGCCGGCCGCGCATCGTGTCGCGCACCGAGTCGGGCTGCTCGAAGATCTCCTTGAGCATGTAGTGCGGGAAGCCGCCGCGCTCGATCGTCCCGAGGTCCCAGGAGACGCGACTCACCTCTTTGGTGAGCAAGCGACCCTTCAGGTCGAGAGTCCGATAGCCTTCCCGGTCCAGCACGGCCAGTTCGCCATCGTCGAGGTAGATCACGTCGCGAGTGTGCTCGACGACGGCCGCCGCATCGGAGGCGACGAAGAAGGAGTTGTCACCGATCCCCAGCAGCAACGGCGACCCGTTCCGCGCCGCCACCAGTTTCTCCGGGTCACGGCTCGAGACCACCGCGATCCCGTAGGTCCCCTCGACCTGCTGGAGCGCCGCGGCGACCGCCCCCTCCAGGTTGCCGTCGTAGGCCTCATCGATGAGGTGGGCCAGGACCTCGGTGTCCGTCTCGCTGCGCATCTTGTGGCCGAGCTCCTCGAGCTTCCGACGGAGCACGCTGGCGTTCTCGATGATGCCGTTGTGGACGACGGCGATGTCGTCCGCCGCATTGTGATGTGGGTGGGCGTTGGTCACGGTGGGCGCGCCGTGGGTGGCCCAGCGCGTATGGGCGATCCCCAAGGTGCCCTTCGGGAGGCTCCCGCCGATCGCCTGCTCCAGATCGATGATCTTGCCGGCTATCTTGCGGGTGTCGAGCGATCCGTTCGCGCAGACGGTGATCCCGGCCGAGTCGTAGCCCCGGTACTCGAGCCGCCGCAGCCCCTCGAGGAGCAGCGGCGCCGCCTCAGTCTTCCCTATGTACCCGACGATCCCGCACATTTAGCCGTCCGCGTTTCTCTCTAATCGCCGGCGCACGCCACGATGGCCCCGGCCTCGTCCACCAAATCCCGAAGTTCCGCCGCTCGTTCGCTGGGACCCTCTGCGATGACTCGCAAGATTGGTTCCGTCCCGGAAGCCCGGCAATGGAGCCACATTCGGCGATCGCGCCAGCGCAGGTGGATCCCGTCCCGGCGGTCGATCTCCGCGCCGGGGAAAGCCCCGGCGATGGCGCCGGTCACCTCATCCAGGGGCGCTTTTCCCCGCGGAAAGCGGTTCTTGACGATCGTAAACTGTGGATACCCCGCAACAACCTCCAGGAGCCCACTCCCTCCCTCCGCCAGGAGCTGTAGGATCATAGCCACTGCCAGCGGCGCGTCACGGGTGAGGTGCAGCGCCGGCAGGATCACCCCGCCGTTCCCTTCACCGCCGACCACGGCGCTGACCTCCCGCATCGCCAGCGCCACGTTGGCCTCGCCGACCGGCGCCTGGTGGTACGGCGCCCCGGCCTCGGCACACACCGTTTCGACGATCTGACTGGTCGATAGGTTGGCGACCACCGGGCCCGGCCGGCGCGACAGCACGAGGCGCGCCGCCAGCGCCAGCGTGTAGTCCTCGCCGATCGCGCGGCCCCTCTCGTCGACCAGCGCCAGCCGGTCCACGTCGGGATCGACCGCCATCCCGAGGTCGGCGCTTTCCCGCGGGACCCGCCCGCACAACTCCACCATGTTGGCGGGGACGGGCTCCGGCTCCCGGGAGAACAGGCCGTCGGGCTCCAGCTCGATGCCCACGACCTCCACACCGAGCCGCTCGAGCAGCGTCGGCAGGATGACGCCGCCGGCGCCACGGGCACAGTCGAGGACGACCTTGAAGCGGCGGGCCGCGATACGTTCGACGTCGATCAGGTCGAGACCCAGGACCGCCTCGATGTGCCGCTCGACGGCGCCGGGCACTTCGTCCGCCGCGCCCAGTTCGCTCTCCTCGTAGGCCGGCGGCCGCTCGGCCGGGAGCCCGGCCAGGAACGCCGCACCCTGATCCGGCGTCAGGAAGGCGCCCTCCGGGCCCGCCAGCTTCAGCGCGTTCCACTCCTTAGGGTTATGGCTCGCCGTCACTACAATCCCGCCGGCGAGTCCGCTCCTCTCGATCTCCAACAGCGCCGTCGGCGTCGGAACCAGGCCCAGGTCGCTGACCCGGCAGCCGGCCGACCGGAGGCCTGCCGTCGCCGCCCGCACGTAGCCCGGGCCACTGGGCCGCGAGTCGCGGGCGATGACCAGGTGCTCGCCCCACCCCTGCTGGCGGACGTACGTCCCAAACGCGGCCGCGAACTGCGCGACCACCTCCGGGTCCAGATCGATGCCCACCCGGCCGCGGATCCCCGATACGCTGACGATCAGACCTGCCGGCAAATCCATGACGGATTCCCTCCCATGAGCCGCCGACTAAATAAACCCACGGCGGCCGCCGCTCAATAGGCCGGCCTCGCTGGACGGGGCCACCGCCGCGGAGTAGACTTCTCTACTCCTCAGCCCAATCACGGTGAAGCGAACACGATAACTGCTAGCGACGGAGTATCCGTGCCTGACAACGAACTGCGCTTCGGCACCCGCGCCATCCACGCCGGCCAGCAGCCGGACCCGACGACCGGCGCCATCATGACGCCCATCTATCAGACCTCCACCTACGCCCAGGAAGGCATCGGGGTCCATAAGGGCTACGAGTACGCCCGGGTCTCCAACCCGACCCGCACGGCGCTGGAGGCCAACGTCGCCGCCCTGGAAGGGGCGGCGCACGGTGCCGCTTTCGCCTCCGGGGTCGCCGCCATCGAGGCGTTGGCCAAGCTGCGCTCCAGTGGCGAACATATCATCTGTGGCGCCAACGTGTACGGCGGCACCGACCGGCTGTTCCGCCAGGTGCTGGCGCGGCTGGGACTCGAGTTCTCGTTCGTCGACACGCGTGAGCCTGCGGCGATCGCGGAGGCCGTCCGCGACAACACGCGGATGATCCTCATCGAGACGCCGACCAACCCGCTCATGCATATCACCGACATCGCCGCGGCAGCCGAGATCGCTCACGAGCGCGGCGCCTGGTTGGTGGTCGACAACACTTTCGCCACCCCCTACTTCCAGCGCCCACTCGACCTCGGCGCCGATGCGGTCGTCCACTCGAGCACCAAGTACCTCAACGGACACAGCGACGTGGTGGGCGGTCTCGTGCTCACATCGAACGACAAGATCATCGAAGGGCTGCGCTTCATGCAGAAGTCGGCGGGCGCGGTGCCCGGGCCCATGGACTGCTGGCTGGTGCTGCGCGGCACCAAGACGCTGCACGTCCGCATGGACGTCCACGATCGCAACGGTCGCCGCATTGCCGAGTGGCTGGAGCAGGATAAGCGGGTCGAGAAGGTGCTTTTCGCCGGCCTGCCGTCGCACCCGCAGCACGACCTGGCGGTGCGCCAGATGAGCGGCTTCGGCGGGATGATCTCGTTGGAATTGGGGAGCAAGGAGCGCGCCGACAGGTTCTGTCGCGCCACACGCGTCTTCACGCTGGCCGAGAGCCTGGGCGGCGTCGAGAGCCTTATTTCCCATCCCGCCGCCATGACCCACGGTGCGGTACCGAAGGAGTTGCGCGAGCAGATGGGGATAACCGACGGCTTGGTGCGGCTCTCGGTGGGGATCGAGGACGTCGAGGACTTGATAGAGGATCTGGATCGGGCGATACCGGGGTGAGGCAGTAGGTCAGTAGGTCAGTAGGTCAGTAGGTCAGTAGGTCAGTAGGTCAGTAGGTCAGTCAGCTGACGCCACTGACACTACTGAGCCACTGATCCACCGACCTACTACAGGCAAGGGCAGCCAGAACACGCACCCTGCAAGAACGGGGTTGAGTAGATGAGAATCCTCGTCATCGGATCCGGCGGACGCGAGCACACGCTGATCTGGCAGCTCAAGCGCGAGCGTCCGGAGGCGCAGATCTACGCGGCGCCAGGCAACGGGGGCACGAAGGCGCTCGCCGAGTCGGTGCCGCTCAAGCCGGGCGAGATAGAGGAGCTGGCCGACTTCGCCGACTCGCGCGAGATCGATCTCACCGTCGTCGGCCCCGAGGCGCCGCTGGTCGACGGCATCGTCGATGTCTTCGGCGAGCGCGGGCTCAAGATCTTCGGGCCGTCGAAGGCGGCTGCCAAGCTCGAGGGCTCAAAGGCGTTCGCCAAGGCGCTGATGGAGAAGGCGGGCGTTCCGACCGCCAAACACCGTACGCTGCTCGACTTCGAGGAGGCCGAGCGCTACATCCGCGAGCGCGGCGCCCCCATCGTCATCAAGGCCTCCGGCCTCGCCGCCGGCAAGGGCGCCATCGTCTGCCAGACGGTGGACGAAGCCGTGGCGGCCGCCCGCTCGATGATGGTCGACAAGAGCTTCGGCGATGCCGGGACGACGGTCGTGGTGGAGGACTGCCTCGTCGGCGAAGAGCTCTCGATCCTCTATCTCACCGACGGCGAGCACGCGCTCCCGCTCATCCCGTCCCAGGACCACAAGCCGATCGGCGAAGGCGACAGCGGGCCCAACACCGGCGGTATGGGCGCCTACGCGCCGGTCTCCATCGCCGACGACGCGCTGGTCGGCCGGGTCACCGACACGATCGTCATGCCGACGCTCGCACGGATGCGCGCCGAAGATAGAACCTTCCGCGGCGTCCTCTACTGCGGCCTGATGATCGTCGACGGCGATCCCTACGTCATCGAGTTCAACTGCCGCTTCGGCGATCCCGAGATCCAGGCAATTCTGCCGCTCTTGGAGAGCTCGCTGCTCGACGCCTTCGAGAAAGTGGCGCGCGGCGAGTCGCTGGCGAACACCCATTTCCGGTTCAGCCGCCGGGCGGCGGTCTGCACCGTGCTCGCATCCAAGGGCTATCCCGGCAAGTACGAGAAAGGCAAGGTCATCACGATCCCCGAGTCGCTGAACGAGGACCCCGACCTGATCGTGCTCCACGCGGGCACGCGCCGCGACCCGGAAGGCAAGCTGGTGACCGACGGCGGCCGGGTGCTGAACGCGGTCGGGTTGGGCGACGGCGTAGGCGCCGCGGCCTCGAAGTCGAAGCAGGCGGCAACCGCCGTGAAGTTCAGCGGTAAGTACTTCCGCGGGGACATCGGTTACCGTGAGATCGAGCGGGAGAGCAAACGATGAGTAGCGCCGACGAATTCTTCGCGCTGATCGAACTCTACAACGTCACCTATTGGCCCATGCACGTCGTCACCTTCCTGCTCGGCGTCAGCGCGGTGATTCTTACGTTGAAGAGAGCCGTCTATTCCGACAGGATCATCTCCGCGATCCTGGCCTCTCTGTGGCTGTGGTCGGGCATCGTCTTCTTCATGATATTCTTCAGCGACATGACCATAACGCTCTTCGGTTTCACTCCTCCCGGTTTCCCGTACGTGTCCGGGGCGCTGTTCATCATCCAGAGCATCCTGTTCCTGTACTTCGGCGTCATACGCGGCTCTGTGGCCTACGGGTCCGAGGGCGGCCCGTACGCGACAGTCGGCCTCGTTGCCATCGTTTACGCGATGGTCGTCTACCCGATCATCGGCTACGTCACGGGACACGCGTTGCCGGGCTACCCGTTGTTTGGGTCGGCCCCCTGCCCGGTCACCATCTTCACGGTCGGGATGCTCATGCTGACGAATCGACGCATGCCACAACTTGTCCCGATCATCCCGTTGATCTGGGGGCTGATGGGCGTAGTGGCTGTGGCGGTGTTCACGGTGTGGGCAGACGTCGGCTTGTTCGCCGCGGGCATCCTCGCCTTCTTGATCCTGAAGCGAAACGCGAAGTTGCCGGTGAGTTCACTTGCCCGAGCTTCCTGAGGCCGAGACCATCGCCCGCGGCCTCAACGCCGCCATCGCCGGGCGCCGCATCGAGCGTATCAAGATTCACAGGGATGAGGTCGTCGAGCCCATGTCGCCGGCGGCTTTCCGGCGCCGGCTGCGCGGCCGCCGCGTCGAGCGTGTAGGTCGGCGCGCCAAGTGGATCAGCGCGCTGCTCGACGACGGGGCTCGTTGGGTGACCCAGCTCCGCATGACCGGGCGCTTCACCTGGGGATCGCCTGCCCCGCTCCGCGCCGAGCCTCACCTCTCCGCCAGCTTCGCGATCGGCGAAGGCGATGCGTCCGGCGTGCTGCGCTTCTACGATACGCGCCGCTTCGGCCGCATGTGGGTCCTGAACGAGCGCCAGTGGGCGGAGCTCGATGCGCGACTCGGCGTCGAACCGTTGTCCGAGACGCTCACGCCCAAGTTACTGGAGAGTCTGCTGGAGAACTCGCGCGCACCGATCCGCAACTGGCTGCTCGACCAGGGCCGCGTCGCCGGCGTGGGCAACATCTACGCCGTCGAGGCCCTCTTCCGCGCCCGCATCGATCCGCGCCGTCCGGCGTGTAACCTCGACCGTAACGAAGTGCGCCGTCTCCACAGGGCGATCCGCGGGGTGCTTCGCGCGGCGGTCGACCGCCGCGGCACGACGTTCAGCGACTACCGCGATGTCCTTGGCGAAGGAGGCGGCTTCCAGAACGTATTGCAGGTATACGGCCGCGAGGGTGAGGAGTGTGTCAGGTGTGGCGCGACGATCGAGCGACGCGTGCTGGCCGGGCGCTCGGCGTTTCTTTGCCCCGAATGCCAGCTCTAGGCTTATGACCGTATCGACTACCTATCCGGTGCCGCTACCCACCCGCAGAGCCGCGCGCCGCAGTGCCTCCTCGTCGATTTCCACTTCGTACCCGCGCACCAAGCCTTCATAGAGCAACTCGTTCGCACGGTCGCGGCGCATGCGGTTGTAGTCGTTGACGAGCCGATCGCGAACCTCTTCGTACTCCGGGATGCGGCCCTCGACTCGCTCGCCGACGTACACCAGATGGATGCCGTAGCCCGAGACCACCGGGCCATACCATCCGAGCTCCAGCTCGAATAGCCTCTCGGCGAATCGCGCCCCGAACAGTTGCTGCACCTCGAGCGGCGATCGGAGGGCGTAGTCGTGTTGGAGCATGAAGCGGTCGCCGCGCTCGGGAGCGCGCCGCGGTGGCGGTGTCGCAGCCCGGAGCTCGGCGAGGGCGCGCCGGGCATCTTCCTCGGCCGCCGGGCCGCGCCGGTCCGTGTTGAAGTAAACGTGGCTGAAGCTGATGCGGGGCGGAACGCGGTATTCCTCTTGCCGCTCCTGGAAGAAGGCCCGCAGTTCCTGGTCCCTTGGGTCGGCCAAGGTTGCGAGGTCTTGGGAGAGAAGCTCCATCTTCTGCACCATGCGGCGGCGCACGATGACGTCGTTCTGATCGAGTCCTACCGCCAGCGCCTCGCGGTACAGAACCTCCTCACGCACACGTCCGTCGACCAGGGCGCGTAACTCGTCCTCGGTTGGCGGCCGCTGCCACTGGCGCCCGAAGCCGCCGGCGAGGAGCTCGATCTCCGGTTCGGTGATCGCGATCCGCCGCGACGCATCGGTCGAGAAGACGTCGCTGGCGACGGCGTGAACCAGGAACAGCGCCGCCCCAAGGACCACGAAATGAAGCAGTGGTTCGCGTAGAAACCTCATCTCACTCTTTCCTGCTCGAGAACTTCGATCGATTCGATCTTCCAGGTCCCGGCGTCGGGGATGATGCCGATCCGGGCGTCGTAGCGGTTCTGGCGGAAGTGCCGGTGCCCGAAGTGCGTCACCATCCCGCCAACGGTCCAGGTGGATCGGACCTCGAAACCGCTATCCCGGGATTCGATCTCCGAAGCCTCCAAGACCTCGACAGCTTCCACGCGGGCCTGGGCACCGCCGCGCTCCTCGATCTCCAAGGCGCGCCGCTGTTCCAGGTACACGTCGGTCAGCGTTTCGCCGGTGACGCTCACCGCGAGCCGGTCGTAGATCGTCGCCTCATCCCGGAACTCCAGGGCCCGATAGATGTTGGGCAAGAGGCCGGCCAGGATTCGGCGGGCCTGCCGCTCCGACGGCGTCCGCCCGGCCGATCCGGGAAGCGAAACCGCGGTTCGCACGAACGGCCCCACCAGAAAGGCCAGAGCCAGGACGACACGTGCGGTAGCAAGCGCGAGCTCGCGCCGGCGGCCCCGAATCCCAGCGAACAGC
This sequence comes from Gemmatimonadota bacterium, assembly GCA_039586575.1. Lineage (GTDB taxonomy): Bacteria > Gemmatimonadota > Gemmatimonadetes > Palauibacterales > KS3-K002. The sequence goes on from JBDHKD010000007.1 coordinate 104,228, forward strand.
AGAACCGCCGATAGCGCGAGGAGCGGCAACGAAAGCAGGGGTACCGGCACTCTGACCGGCTCGACTGCCACGGCGGCGACAGTCGGGATCGGGTCTTCCGCCAGGACGTTCTCCCAGGTCAGCGATGGCTCCCCAGCGGACAGCGTCCGGGACGCGACCGACTCGGGATCGATGACGGTCGCCGGGATCATCTCCGTGACCGAAGGAAACGGATCCCAGCTCAGCGAGGCCTCTTCAGGCACCCCCGCGATCGGATAGGCCACGACCACGCCGACCACCGCCTCGCCGACGGGCTCCGGCACCGGGTTTGGACGCGGCAGTGAGCCCGTCGGGTCGACTGTCATGAAATCCACCCGACGAACGAGGGCCTCAGGGCTCCCGCCGTCCACACGCACGACCGTGCTGCTGAGCACGAGCTCCGCCAGTCGGTCGGCGACCGCCGGCTGCGAGGCGACCTCGAGGGTCGACTCGACATCCAGACCGAGCTCTCCCGCCAGACCAGCGAGGCGCAGCATCGCTTCGTGCCGCACCTCGAACGGCTCCACGGAGAGGAAACTCTGAATGGACGCATTGGGAGCTGTGGGGGCGACCCGCCGGGATCCGGCGACCCCGGCCGTCGGGCCGGTGGCCGAACCAGTCCCCACCTGGAAGGAAGGGGCAACCGCCCCTGGCTCGGCGACTCCGCCCCTTACAGCTAGAGCCATAGCCAGCGCCGCTGCGGCCGCACCGATCGTGTAAGTGACAGGCTTCTGGACTCGGACACCCGTCGGACGCCGTGCCAGGCGCATCCACAGCGCCGCGACTCCGACGGCACCCACGAGATGGGCGGCGTCCATCCCCAGGACGGCGAGGAGCTGCACGGCCAGGCCGCCGTTTTCGTGGCCCAAGCCGCCAGCCAGCAAAGCGGCGATACCCAGACCGTGCACGAGGCCGGCTGCGGCCGCCAGCGCCGACAGCCGGCGGCGCTCCCCGGCCGGTCGCAGCACCTCACGGGCGAGCAGCGCAACGGCCACCGCGAAGCCCAGTTCCGCCGGTATAGCGCCAACCCCTGGGCCCAGACTGGCCCCCAGTGCGCCCGCCACCTGCCCCACTGTGAAAGCCGATACCAGCCTGATCGGCTGCCGGAATCCACCCAGCAGCCCGAGGGCCATCAGAAACGCCAGGTGAACCCATGAGCCCAGCACATGCCACACACCGGCGACGAGCGCGCGCCGGGCGCCCAGCACCAGGTCCGGCGCCGCCGTGCCTTCCGGCAGCCGCCACGGCCCTTCGCCCGGCGAAAGCACATGCGCGAACCGATCGCCGGACAGGAGATCGACACGCACAACGGTGGTCAGGGCAAGATCCGGAAACGGGTAGCGCATGTTTACGACCTGGCCCGCCAGGCTCGTCGCGCAACGCCACTCGCGCCTGAAGAGCCACGCGCCCGGCTGGTCGGTAACCGCTCGCTCGCCGGTTGGGCTGCAGGTCTCGGGGAACTCGGGGGTCGGCACGGCCCGCGGCGGCAACGCCTTCGGAACTCGCCACTGGACGGCGTAGAGTCCGGGCTCCCGCTCGGTGACCTGCATGTGCGCCGGCGGGCCCACGTCGGCGAGGGCGAGGATGGGGACCAATATCGCCACGGCGATACCGACGCCTAGGAGAGTTTTCATGACCTACAGCTCGCGCCCCGTAGGCACGTGATGAAGAGTGGAGGCGGGTTCTCCCCGCCTCCACTTGGTGGTTGCCATGAGCGGCTCATATCACCGTTCAACGCGTCTGCCATCAATGCTGAACGACAAAACCCAGAATGGCCGCTAGCTCCCGCTGCCGCTCATCCAAAGTCACGAAGGAGAGATCCTTCGGGTCTTCAGCCACATAGAGAGCGCATGCGAGATGCCAGAGATCCGCACCTCGCAGGTAACCCGTGGAAAGCACCTGCCCGATCTCCGGACCGAGCGTGCGATCAGGGAGAACCCACGCTATCCATGTGAGCAGGTTATCGCCGTCGGACACGTCCTCGCGGGTCAACGTCGCGCGCAACTCCGCCTCCAAGAGATTCGAGGAGAGGAGCTCGTCGAAGCTTTCCAACCGGCGTGCGAGTCTTGCACCACCCGCTTCGCCGAACGCGATAGCCACCAGTGCCGACGTGTCGACGTAGGCGACGTTCATTCCTCACCGCGGTCGGCCAGGAAACGAGCCAGCGCCCCTGGCTTCTTGGCGACTACACCTAGCTTGCCAACGCGCTCCGGCGAGCGCTGCACGACACCAGCCTCCCGCAGACGCTGCAGACGCGCGGACAGGCCCTCGCGCTCGCTCAGCGGGCGAATCTCCGCCACCGTCCGGCCATGGTAGCTGATGTACACGGTCTTGCCCTCACGGACCAGACGCAGGATCTCGCTGAACTTGGCTTTGGCCTGATAAGTCGAGTATGTGATCATGGCCGCAAGCTAATCAGACTAGTCAGACTAGTCAAGAGACCCTGCCGCCTCAACCGCCCCGCGCCGGCCGAGTCGCTCCACACCACCTCCCGGCTGCTCGGACGGCGACCGCCGGTTACGGTGTGTACCAGATCGGCGACGTGTAGGCGCGCTCCTGCGTGACCATCGGGACCTCGGCCGGCATCGTGATGCCATAGCGATACGCCTCGTACGCCGTCCAGCGCGGCGTGGGGATCTCGAGCACCCGCGCGTAGTAGACCGCCGGTACCGACGGGTCGAAGTCCGGATCGGTCCACACGGTCAAGAGCTCCGGCGCGCCGATCGTGTTGGTCCACGTGGCGTTGGCGACGTCCACCGTGTTGCCCACCGGCGGCAGCTTGCCGTCGGCGCCGATTTCGCGGTCGCCCGACCACTCCACATCGTAGATCTTCTCGTGCCGCTCGCCTCTCGAGTCCACCCAACCCTTGACGATTTGGATGCGGTCGAGGTTGCCCGAGAGCGGGTCCTTGAGCGCCCCGACGAGGAACGTCGGCGCCTGACCGGCGGGGCCCGGCGGCAGGTCGGCGCCCATCGGCACGCCCTTCGTGTAGCCGATCGCCGCGGGCAGCCGGTTCATCGCGTCCTCGGCCGTGAACTCCCAGCCGCCGAAGAAGCGGACCAGGATGCGCGGGCCGGTCGTCGCATACGTCTCACGGCGCATCATCGCGTCGAACAGCGCCTCGCGCGTGTTCTCCGTCGCCCACACAGCGGCGTAGCCCGAGCCGACCATCGACCAGCTCTCGTACGTCAGGTCGCCGACCTCAGCCATCGGGTGCCGGTAGCGCTCGGGGCTGGGCTCGGCGCCCGAGTGCTTGCCGAAAAAGTTCTCTTCCTCAGCGGTGGCGAGACCCGTGTGCGAATCGGTAGAGCCGACCATGCCGAACTTGTACGGGTTGACGCCGAGCTGCCGCTCGAGCTGGAGCCCGATCTGCAGCCCTGATCGAGCGTACTCGTACTGCAGCATGTCGTTCTCTTTCGGCACGCTGAGGTCGAGGTTCCCGGCGTCCCACGTCTCGTAGTCGGCAAACTCGTCGGTCGGCGACAGGAAGGGGTGCGCCTCGCCGTCACCCTTGATCTGTGTGACCTCGTAGAGCGGCTCCCACTTCGCGCGCGTCTCGGCGTAGGCACGGTCGAAGCGCCGGCCGGTGAAAGTGTCCAGCATGGGAAACATGATGCCGTTGCTCAGGTTACCGTTGTGGGCCAGGGCCAGGATCTGGCCGCCGGTCCTGTCCTCGTACGTCTGCATCCAATTCCACAGGTCGCGCGGGTTGTCGCTGCCCACCGGCCTCAGCGTCGTGTAGGGCTCCATGATGCCGGCCTTCGCGCCGCCGTCCCGGTAGATCAAGACGCGATGCAGATTGTTGCCCCCGGTGTTGGACGTCCACTCGTAGCCGATGAAGGCCGTGAAGTTGCCGGGATCGTTGTACATCTCCGCCGCCTCGACCGTCTCCTCCCAAGCGGAACGATAGGCTGGGCTTCCGGGGAGCGAGGCCAGCGCCTCGGGGAACGTGCCCTGCGAGAACGCGACGATGACCTCGACCGCGACCTGCACGGCCGTCCGGCCGCCCTCCTGGATCATCCCGTACCAGCGCTTGCCGGTCGAATCGGCGAGCATCCCGGGATCGCCGGCGAAGAGCCGCGGGAAGAACCCCATGTTGTCCGAGTGATCCGCGACCACCAGGAAGTCGAGCGGCCGCGAGAGTTTCACCTGAAGTCCGGTCGAGGAGGTAAGCTCCTCGCCGCGGGCGAAGTGGTAGGCGTCTTGGGGGCCGAGCCGCGCACCGAACGCGCCGGCGTCCATCGACATCCCCGTGTGCAGGTGCGTGTCGCCCCAGTAGACCTCGGTCGGGAAGTTGCGACCGGCGTACGGCGAGTAGTGTTTCTGCGCCCGGAAGGCTCCTTCGAGCGTCTCAGCCGGAGGCACGGGGTCCTGGGCGTATGCCGACGCAGCGAGCGGACCGGCCGCCAGGAGCGCCATAGCCAGAGTCTTCGCAGTCTTGGTCATCCTCGACTCCTCTTCTTGTTGTCTCTCCGGCCTACTGGCCGGGTGTGAACCAGATCGGCGAGGTGTAGGCCCTCTCCTGCGTCCACATCGGTACCTCGTCGGAGATCTCGATCCCGAATCGCTTGGCATCGTAAGCCGTCCAACGCGGCGTCGGGATCTCGATCACGCGCGCGTAGTAAACGGCCCGCAGGTTCGGATCGAAGTCCGGATCGGTCCAGACCGTGATCAGCTCGGGATCGCCGATAGTGTTCGTCCATGTCGCGTTGGCGACGTCCACCGTGTTGCCCACCGGCGGCAGTTTTCCATCCGCTCCCGGCGTGCGGCCGTCCGACCAGGCGATGTCGTGCACCTTCTCGTGACGCTCGCCCCGGGCATCCACCCAGCCCTTGACGATCTGAATGCGGTCGAGGTTACCCGACAGCGGGTCCTTGAGCGCCCCGACGAGGAACGTCGGCGCCTGACCGGCGGGGCCCGGTGGCAGGTCGGCGCCCATCGGCACGCCCTTGGTGTAGCCAACGGCGGCGGGCAGCCGGTTCATCGCGTCCGCGGCCGTGAACTCCCAACCGCCGAAGAAGCGAACCACCATGCGCGGACCAGTCGTCGCGTACACCTCACGCCGCTTCATCGCATCCCAGATCGCCTCCCGCGTGTTCTCCGTCGCCCAGACGGCGGCATAGCCCGAGGAGACCTGCTCCCAGCCCATGATCTTCACATCGCCCATGGCAAGGACCGGGTGCTCCCAGCGCATGACGTCGGGCTCCGTCCCCGAGTGCTTGCCGAAGAAATTCTCCTCCGCGGCGGTGGCCAGCGACGTGTGGCTGTCGGTGGAGCCGATCATGCCGAATTTGTAAGGGTTGATGCCCAGCCGCTGCTCCACCTGCAGGCCCAGCTGCAGGGCGGTGCGGGCATACTCGTATTGGAGCATCTCCGGCGCCTTCAGCTCGCTCAGGTTGAGGTTGCCCACATCCCAATTCTCGTAATCGGCGAACTCGTCATCCGGCGATAGGAAGGGGTGCGCCTCGCCGTCACCCTTGATTTGCGTGACCTCGTAAAGCGGCTCCCAGCGGATCCGCGTCTCGGCGTACTCGGGCGTCAGTCGCCGGTCCGTGACCGGGTTGATCAGCGGGAACATCAGACCGTTGCTCAGGTTGCCGTTGTGGGGGATGGCCAGCAGCCGGCCGCCGGTCTTGTCCTCGTAGGCCTGGAGAGCCACCCACAGGTCCTCGGGGTGCACGCTGCCCAACGGCGGTAACATCGTGAACGGCTCGGTCTGGATCGCCTTGTCGCCACCGTCGCGGTAGACGATCACGCGGTGCAGGTTGTTGCCCGGTGGCACCAGCGACGTCCACTCGTAGCCGATGAAGGCTGTGAAGCGACCGGGGTCATTGTATTCTTCAGCCGCCTTGATGGTCGACTCCCAGGCCGAGCGGTAAGACGCGGTGCCCGGCGCGTAGTAGAGCGACTGCGGGAAGGTGCCCCGCGACGCCATGTCGATGATCTCGAGCGCGGCACCCACCGCCTGCCCACCACCCGCCTGGATCATCTCGTACCAGCGCTTACCCGTCGGGTCGGCGAGGATCTCGGGCGCTCCGGCGAAGAGGTCCGGGAAGAAGCCCATGTTGTCGGAGTGGTCCGCCACCACCAGGAAGTCGAGGGGCCGCGAAAGCTTCACCAGCTGGCCGGTCGCCGACGCTACCTCCTCGCCCCTCGCGAAGCGGTAGGCCTCGTCCAGCCCCAGCCGGTTGCCGAACGCCCCCGCGTCCATCGACAGCGCCGTGTGCAGGTGGGTGTCCCCCCAGTAGACCTGGGTCGGGAAGTTGCGCCCGGCGTACGGTGAAAAATGTCTCTGGGCCGGGAACGCGCCCTCCAGCGTCTCGGCCGGAGGGACCGGATCCTGGGCCCGGGCCGCGGTTGCGAGGGTCGAGGCTGCCATAAAGGCAATGGCCAGGCCTCCAAAGGTCTTCGCCATTCCAACCTCCTCAAGGCTTTCTGATTGGAAAACCACCGGTCGGGCGTGCCCGAGATGGCTGGACGGTTTCATCCGCCGCGACTTCGTCAGCGGACGAGCCACGCTCCAGCGCTGGCCGAAGCGCCTGTCCACCGAATTGACATGGAATCTCAACTGAGGTCGGAATAAACCCGAAGTCCCGGAGGTGTCAATAGGAGTTATTGCTAGCCAGTTTACGGACCAACTACAGAAGGTCGATGAGCCGCGCGCCTGGCGCCCGGCCGCGCTGGAGGGTGAGGATCGCGGCGCTGACTGGCTGACCGAAGCGGGCGTGCCCGGCGCTGCCGGGATTCACGATGAGAGGGCCGGCGGTCTTCTCGACGAGCGCCTTATGGGTGTGGCCATAGACGACGACGGAGAAGTCGAGGTAGGCCTGTACGAGGTCACGCAGCTTGGGCGAGCCCCATTGGTGTCCGTGGATGAGAGCGATTCTGTGGCCCAGCCGCTCGAGCTCGACCGACTCCCTCAGCTCCTGCCGCACGTCCCAGCCGTCCACGTTACCGTAGACGGCGTGCACCGGTGCTATGACTTCGAGCCCGGTGAGGATGGCCGGGTCGCCGACGTCGCCGGCGTGGAGGATCTCGTCGACCCCTTCGAACGCGGCGTACACCTCGTTGCGCAGGAGCCCATGGGTGTCGGAGATGAGGCCGAGGCGAAGGGTTTCGCTCAACGGTCCGCCCGGCGACGCATTAGGTCTTGAGCTTGCGGACCGAGCCGCCACGGTAGGCGAGCATGGCCGCCGAGCCCATCAGCAGGCCTTCGGCGACCCAGAGCCAGTACTTGAGGGCGGTGGTGCCGCCGGTGGCGAGGGATATTTGGCGAGCCAGGTCGACGCTCTGGAAGAATGGGGTGGCGGTGGCGGAAGGGGCGGCGCGCATGAAGGCGAACAACGACTGGCTGGGCACGAACCCCTCGCTGGCCAACCAGAAGACGATGTGAACCGCCAGGTAGGCGAGACAGCCGAGACCGAAGACGTAGCTATAGCTCCAAGCCGGCGGCCGCCGGTGGCGAACCGAGGAAGGGATCGCCGCCGCCTCGCCGATCACGACGCCGACGGCGATCGGCTCCAGGGCCAGGATCCAGATCCAGATCCTGAGAACGCCGGTGAGCACCGCGGCGACGATGGCGACGACCGTGCCCCAAGCGAGCGCTCGGGTGAACGGCTCGCGGGCGTTCTGCTGCCGGCGCTGGCGGCGCGAGTGCTCGCGCCACGCCTCGTCGGCCGCGCTCGGCTGGGCGTCAGGCGACGGCGGCGGGGACGCTTTCGCGGCGCTTCGCTTCTTCTTGCTGCGTTTCGGTCTTTTGGACATCCGGAGCCGCGTGTCCTTCGACGCTGAAGACGGAGGCCAGAGCTGCCAGTTCCTCAGCGGAAGTATTGAGAGCGGCCACCGCCGCCGCAATTTCCTCGGTCGAGGCGTTCTGCTCTTCCATCCCGGCCGCCAGCTCTTCCATCGCGGCGGCGAAATCGGTATAGCCCGACGCGACCGAGCCCAGACGCTCCGCCGTGGCACCAACGCTGCCTTCCACTTCAGCGCTGATCGCCGCCACGCGGTCCGCCCATCTCTCCGCCTCGCTCATCGCCTGGGTCACGGCGTCAAAGCCTTCCTCCATCGACTCCACCACGCCGCCGATCGTCCGGGTCGTCTCCCGCGTCTCCTGCAGAGCCTGACGCGTGGACTCCATCCGGCCCAGCACCGCGTCGGTCGTCTCTTGTGCGCGATCAGCGGCATCGCCCGCCTGGTTCGCCAACTTGCGGATCTCGTCAGCCAGCACGCCGAAGCCACGTGCCTCCGCGCCGGCCCGTGCCGCCTCGATCGCCGCGTTCAACGCCAGCAGGTTAGTGCGGCGCGCGAACTGCTTGATCAGGTCGACAAAGTCGCCGAACTGCCGGGAGGCGTCGACGAACTCGAGCAGCTGCGAGGTGGCCAGATCCGAGCGCTCGGCCATTTGTTCCACCTGCGCATGACCCTCGCGCAGCCGTTCCTGTCCGCGCCGGGCCACGCCCTGCAATTCACGGCTCCGCTCCGTCGCTGTCCCGGCACCCTGCGCCAGATCGCGGGCCGCGTCACCCAGCGCTTCCATCTGCGCATTGATCTGCTGGATCGTATCCGAGTGATCGGACGCCTCGCCCGTCAGCCGCGTCAACGTGCTGGTCATCTCCTGCGCGCCGGCGGAGAGCTGCTCGACCGCGGTGGCGATCTCCTCGCTGCGCGAGCGCGTGTGATAGCTCGCCTCGTGGAGCGAGCCCACCAGCTCGGCCAGCCGGTCGATCATCCCCTGCACCGCCATGCAGAGCCGGCGGACCTCGCCGCGGCCGAACTCAGGAACCCTGACCCGCAGGTCCCCGGCACCGACCTTGTGGGCCGTGGCGGCGACCCAGCTGACCGGCTGGGCGATCTGGCGCCGGATCCAGAACCCGGCGAGCAGCACGCCGGCGAGGGCGGTGAACAGCGCGATGAACCCGAAGTAGATGATGGCGCGGCGGGCGGCCGCGAGCAGCTCGAACGCTTGATCTTCCGCCACCCAGTAGATGACCGTCCAGCGATCGTTGAACGCCGAGCTGGCCATCCCGACCACGCGTATTCCGTCGGGTGACACCGAGCGGACCATGCCCGCAGCACCAGCCAGCATCGCCGCATCGGTCGACCGCTCGAGCAGGTGGTCCGGATGGGGATCGATGATGAGGAGACCGCGCTCGTCAACGACCTGAACGTAGCCCCAGCCCTGAGCCATAGCCGCCAGGGCGGGACGCAGTCGACCCAGGTCGAGGACGCCCTTCACCACACCAACGATCGAGCCGCCGGGGCCCGTTACCGGCCAGGCGATCGTCACCGAGAGTACGTCCGTCGACTCGTCAATCTCCGCGGTGGAAACGTGGGCCAGACCGGAAAACGCCTCCTGCCACCACGGTTCGTCGCTCTGCACGAAGTCCGAGGTCAGATTGCTACCGGCGACCACGAAGCCGTTACGGTCGGTCACGAAGACCTCGGCGAACAGCGAGCGATCGACGACACCGGCCAGCTGACGGTCTACCTCCGCATCGACCTGCAGCGAACGCGTCCCGCCCATCCGCCGCTCCGCTTCGCCGATCGAGACGCGCTCGAGCCCCAGTTGCCTTGCCTGCGCCGCGCCACGCATGGCGGCATCGATGATAGCCGGCGAGATGACCAGCATCTCCAAGTCCTTCACAGCATTCTGAACAGCGCCATCGGTCACGGCCGCCACCGAGTTCGCCCGCTCCGACAGCTGCCGCTCGACCTCGGGCTCGACGAGCTGCTCAGCTCCGCCCCAGGCCAGGGCGAAGAAGAGCAGGATGACGATCGCGACGACGCCGCCGACGATCCCGAACAGCAGACGCTGCAGGTCGATGGCCTTCCAACCGCTAGATTCAGCCACGGATACCTCCAAGAAACGAGGCTGGGTGTACTGGCCGGAGGTACGTTTTGGGGGGGAGTAGGTAAGAACTTCGCCGACAACAACTTGGCGCGCTAGCCGCCGTTCGTCAAGTCGATACCCCGCTTGAGCCCGATCGTGCCCACCAACCCCCGATCACCGATCACGGAGCGCTGGGCTTGCGGCCCCACCAGAGGCAGGCGATCCCCTTCGTCATCAGCCGCCAGTCAACCGCCTCGAAACCCGCCGCCCTGAGCCTTGTACCCAGCTCCCCAGGTCGCGCGAAGCGGAGCACCGACTCTGGTAGGTAGGTGTAGGCGTGGCTATGTTTCGAGATCAAACGCCCGGCGACCGGCAGTAAGCGGGTGAAGTAGAAGCGATACAGCCACTTGAGCGGCTGGCGCTCCGGCAAAGCGAAGTCCAGGACCACCAACCGGGTACCGGGCCGCAGCACCCGTTTCAACTCGCGCAGGCCTGCGTCGACGTCCGCAAGGTTGCGCAGGCCGAAGGCGACCATGGCGCCGTCGAAGCAGGAGGAAGCCGCCGGCAAGCGGAGCGCGTCGGCACACACCGGCGCTATCGGCCGCCGGGCGATCTTGGACAGAGCTTGGTGAAGCATCGCCGGCGCGAAATCGACCGCGACTACATGGCCAAAAAACTCCGGACGCCTGGCAAGCTCGATCGCCAGATCGCACGTCCCGGCACAGACGTCCAGGTAGCGGCCGGCCGGCCGGGACCCCCAATCCAGCTGATCAACGGCGCGCCGCCGCCAGTACCGATCGATCCTGAGGCTGAGAAGATGATTGAGGGTGTCGTAGCGCGGTGCGATCGCCGAGAACATCTCACGGACCGCCCGTGCCCGCTCACCCTGCGACCCGGCCTCCAGCGGGGTGACTTGCCTCGACCATCTGTCCATGATCGGCGGCGAACTTACCGCAGGGTGATACCCCCGGCAACCCGGTGAATCGGGAGCGCTCACCCAGCCGCAAGGCGCCCGGCGCCGCGGATCACCAGACACCGCCAGCCGGAGTGCCCGTCGATGACAAGGCGCTCGTCGCCCGGGCTCTGAAGGGCGACGAGTCGGCCTTCGCCGAACTGCTGGAGCGCTTTCGGCGTCCCGTGTTCTCGCTCATCTACCGGATGATCGGAGACCGGGAGCAGGCGGAGGACCTGGCCCAGGAGGCCTTCGTCAAGGCCTTCAACAACCTCGACAGCTATAACCCTAACTACCGCTTCTCCTCCTGGCTGTTCAAGATCGCCAACAACCACGCCATCGACCACCTGCGACGCGCCCGCCTCCCCACCGTTTCCATCCACGGCTCTCCCCACGCCGTCAATACGGAACGGGAAGAGGAAACTCGGATCGTCCTGGAGGCGCACGACGAGTCGCCGGAGCAGGAAATCATGGCGCTGGAGCTGGGGAGCGAGATCGAGCAGGCCATCGCCCGGCTGCGGCCCGAGTACCGCACGGCCGTCATCCTGCGCCACGTGGAGAGCCGCGCCTACGAGGAAATCGCCGAGATCATGGACGTCCCCATCGGGACCGTGAAAACTTTTCTCCACCGGGCACGGGCCGAACTGCGGACGGCACTCGGCCACCTCCGCGAAGAGGGGGAATGAGGAATGGTCAATCGTGAAGTCGGAAGTCGTCTGGGATTTCTCGAACCGCGATTCGGGGAATCGGGGAGGTCGGGAGGTTCAGAAGCGTTCTGGGCTTCCCCGAATCCCCGAATCCTCGAATCTGTAAGTCTATATTTCACAACGAATTACCAACTTCGACCTGGTGCCCGATCGGGGCTGAAACCTTTGTGACCTGGCTCTCGTAGGGTGGAGCAGCGGGCAGGTAGAAATGAAAATCTGGACTTCCGAGGGACATCTCCTAGAGCTGGCTCTGGAGCTGCGAGCTGCCGGTGAACTGCCGGTGCATGAGCTCCAAGCGATCGACAGCCACCATGAAGGCTGCCCGGCCTGTCGGGCCGAGGACGCCAGGTGGCGCCGGCTCTTTCACACCCTGGCCACTCTGCAGGCGGTGGAGCCGTCCGCCTCGTTCGACGAGGCAGTGATGGCCCGCGTGCGGCTGCCGGAGCGGGCCGAGACCGTGGTCACGGCGCGGATCCCGGCCTTGGTGCGGCGGCTGCGCCCCGTGGCGGTGGGCGCCGCGGCGCTGTGGAGCGTGGCGGTGGTGGGCGGCATTGCCTGGCTGCAGAGCGTCGTCGATGTACCCAGTTCGGTGCTCGTGGCCCGCCTGCTAAACAGCGCGAGAGAGCTTCTACTGGCTGCGGTCCTCAAGCTTGGCGCTATTCTGCAACTCAGCGGGATCGCCGATGCTTGGGGCGAGCTTGTCGATACGGTTCCCGGCTCGGGCGTCGTGATCGCCGGAGCCCTCGTGACGGTGCTGTCCGGGCTCGCGATCTGGACACTGTACCGCGTGACCGGCCATGAACCTCCAGAGGTCAGTGCACATGCTTAGTCACGTCAGACTCACCGGAGTGCTTTCCCTGGTCCTCGTCGGTAGCCTGCCGAGCTTGACGGCGGGCCAGACGGTACAGGCGGTGGACGAGATCGTCCAGACCTCCGTGGCGCTGAGCGGCGAGGAAGCGGCTCTGAGCCTCGAGCTGGCCAGCGGCCGCTCGCTGCGAATGCGGCTCGGCGACGGCCGGGTCCTTATCGACGGCAGCGATGTGGGTGGCTACGCCCCGGGCGGCGCGCTCGAGTCCGCCTGGCGGGATCTGTTACGCGATGCCAGCCGCGGCGACCTGGGCACTGGCTGGTCGGAATTCGCGGCGCTCGGGTTTGCTGGAGTCGATGCACGAGCGGCGTTGGCGCTGCGCAACGAGCTGGCGCCGCTGCTGGCCGGCATCTCGGCCGACGCGGCGGCAGAAGCGCGCGCCGCGGCGGCGGCGGCGATGCACGAGGTGGCTGAGGCGCGCGAGGCGGCGGCCGCCGCGGCGGCGGCGACCGTGGGGGTGGGAGTCGGCGAGGCGGTACAGGCCGAGATCGCCCAGGGCCTCGATGATGAGATCATCGTCGGTGGCCTCGTCATCGAGTTGTCCAACGTCGAGGGTCTAGCACGGCAGCTCGCCCGGGTCGGGCTGGCGCCGGGGCTCGAACGCCTGCTCAATGGTGACCTTCAGGTCCCCGTGCGCATCGTGCTCGACGCCGACGAGTACCGGCTCAAGGAAGGGGCGACGCTCGACAACATGCTGCTGCTCGTCGAATCGGACGGCGTCCTGGCCGGCACGGTCAAGGGCAACGTCATGGTGGCGGACGGCTCGCTGCTCATCTTGCCGAGCGCGCGAATCGATGGTGACGTGATCGCCATCGATGCCACGATCACCAACCAGGGCGCCGTCGCCGGCACGATCCGCGAGGCCGCCCATCCAACCCCCATAGTCGTGGCACCGGCGGTTCCGCGCATCCAGATCCAGCGCTACGCACCCTCGGCGCTTAGCCGGGTGTTCGTCGGCCTCGGATCGCTGGCGCGAACGGTCGCCCTCTACCTGCTGTTCGCCTTCCTGGGCGCCCTGATCGTTTACTTCTTCCGCGGACAGCTCGAGACCGTGAGCGATACCGTGTCGCTGAGCTTCGGCCGCTCGTTTCTGGCCGGCCTGGCCGCCGAAGTTCTGTTCTTGCCCATCGGGCTCGTGATGACCCTGCTCATCGTAACGGCCATCGCCGTCCCGTTCTACGTGATCGGGTTCGGCCTGGCGGCCCTGCTCGGCTATGTGGCCGTAGCCCACGCCGCGGGCGAGAACCTGACGCGCCGCCGTTTCTCCTGGACCGCCCGCGTGCGGCGTTCCAACTCGTACTACTACGTGCTGAATGGGCTGGGTGTCCTGCTCGCCTTGTTCGCGGGCGCCGCCATCACGCAGATGGCCTACCCGCTGCTGGGCTGGGCGCACGACTTGCTCATCGCTTCGGCGTGGATCCTGACCTGGATCGCCGCCACTTCCGGCCTCGGTGCCACCCTGCTCTCCCGGGCCGGCACACAACGGACCTACGCCCGGCCGCGGGAACTACCCGAGCTGCCCGCGGATACGCTGGCCGAGGAGCTCGCACCCTTCGAGCGCCGCGCCAAGGCGCGCCGCTCAGCGGAGAGGAGCGATGAGATCTAGCATCGGCCTAACGGCACTCGCCACCGTCGTGCTCGTCGGCACGCTGGCCGCACCAGCCAGCGGGCAGAGCTGGCGAACCGAGGCCAAGGCCCGCCAGCGTCGCGGCCAAGAATTCCTCGAGGTCAAGGTCGAGTACGCGGTGGGACGCTTCGAGCTGAAGAGGGGATCCGATCGCGTGCTCTACCGGCTCGACTCCAAGTACGACGAAGACGCGTTCAGGCTGCGTAGCAACTACCTGGAATCGGACGGCCGCGGCAGCCTGCGAATCGAGATCGAGGGGCACGACGACATCGACCTCAAGGACCTCAAAGACTACGACTACGAGGCGGGCAACCTGAGCCTCGACCTGACGGGCGCCACACCGCTCAGCCTCGACCTGGAGATGGGGGCGGTCGAGGCCGACCTCGATCTGGGCGGCCTGCGGTTGCAGCGCCTGTCCCTGCAGACCGGGGCGAGCGACACGCGGGTTCGCTTCAGCGATCAGAACCGTGAGGTGGCCGAGTTCTGCACCTTCAAGGCCGGTGCGGCTGCGTTCGAGGTCGAAGACCTGGGCAACTCGGGTTGCCGGCGGTTGCAGGTGTCCGGCGGCGTCGGCAAGTTGACCCTCGATTTCTCCGGCGCCTGGGGCTACGACGCGACCGGCGATGTCAACGTCGGCCTCGGCACCGTGGAGATTTCCGTCCCCGCCGAGCTCGGTGTCCGGATCGAGAAGAGCACGTTCCTCATGTCATTCGATGCACCCGGCTTCGTCAAGCAGGACGGCGGCGTCTGGCTCAGCCGCAACTGGGATACAGCCGAGCACCACCTGACGCTCTCGTTGAGCGGCGTGCTGGGCGGCATCAAGATCGCTCGTCTCTAAGAGGAAATCGCAGCTCAGATTCGCGCAACAACGGGGTCGCCGCGGGCGGCCCCGAGCTCTTTTGCGGCCGACGCATCGCGAGTCGCGACCTCGACCGTGCCCATCGACCCAACCACTACAACCGGCTCAACCTTGCCGACATCCGCGTAGGTGCGGCGCAGGCAGCCCAAATCGCGGCCCGCCAGCTCGAATCGCCACCGCTCGTCCACCCAGCCGGCCGGGATGTCGGTGATCAGGTTACCGAAGCGGTCGACGTGCGCGATCCGACCCTGGATCGCCCGATCCTCCCGAACCGGTGGCGCGATGTCCAACAGCTGCGGCCGATCCAGGGACGGGCCCAGTTCGGCAAGTGGGATGCCGCGAGCGAGGTGCGCCGCGGCCGGCGCGAAGATGTCACGGCCGTGGAAGGTCGGCGAAGGATCGGGCCGCTGGTAGGCCGGCTCCGCCAGCTCTACACAACGCCAGGAAGAAGCGGCCAGAACGACGCGCGTGATGAGCCCGTTGTCCGGGGCCACGACGTACCGCTCATCGGCCGCCATGGCGATCGCCTTGCGCGCACCGCCCACGCCCGGATCGACGACGGCGAGATGGACGGTGCCGGGCGGAAAGAGATTCCAATACTGGGCCAGTGCCCAAGCGCCAGCTTCGACATCGCCGGCCGGGACATCGTGCGTGGCATCGACGAGCCGGGCGTCAGGCGCCAGCTCTGACACGACGCCTTTCATAGCGGCGGCGAAACCGTCAGCCGTGCCGAAGTCAGAAAGAAATGCTACTACCGCCATTCGCGAGAGGGCTCAGCCCTTTCTGGCCGTCGCTTCCTCGAGCGTGGCGACCAGCTTCTCCGCCAGCTCGCTGAACGCTTTGGCTTCGGGCGAGTCGGGCGCTGCCACCACTGTCGGTCGCCCGCTGTCACCGGCCTCCACCACCGCCGCGCCCAACGGGATCTCACCCAGGAACCGCACTCCGGCGGTGGCCGCCAACCTGCGACCGCCGCCGCGGCCGAAGACATCGGTCCGTTCACCGCAGTGCGGGCAGAGGAAGCCGCTCATGTTCTCGACCAACCCGACGACCGGTACCTCGACGCGCTCGAACATCTTGATGCCCTTGAGCACATCGCCGGTGGCTACGCCCTGCGGCGTCGTCACCATTAGCGCACCATCCACCTTCGCCAACTGCACGAGTGATAGCTGCGCATCTCCCGTGCCCGGCGGCATGTCGACGATGAGATAGTCGAGCTCTCCCCACTCGACCTGCCGCAGGAACTGGCGAATGATCCCCATCACGATCGGCCCGCGCCAGATCGCCGGCGTGTCCTCGTCCAGCAGGAAGCCGATGCTCATCAACTTGACGCCGTACGCCTCGAGCGGGACGACTTTCTCGTCGGGTGTGACTCGCGGCCGGCTGCGGATGCCGAACATTGTGGGGATGTTCGGCCCGTACACGTCGGCATCCATCAGGCCAACGCGAGCACCGCGAGCGGCGAGAGCCGCCGCCAGGTTCGTGGCCACAGTGCTCTTTCCCACACCACCTTTACCCGAGCTCACCGCCAGGACACAGCCGACGCCCGCTACCGTCTCCGGCACGGGGGGCGCCGTGCTCGGTGGCGGCTCCGCCGCTCGCTCGCCGGTCGACGCACGGGGTGGCTCCATCACCGGCAGCTTGCGGCCGGCTCGCGCTCCCTCGCCTCCCGCACCGCGAAGTTCGAGGTAGACCGACTCGACGCCGTCCTGCGCCGCCGCCGCCTGCCGCACCTCGTCGGCCCAGCCGGCCGGGTCATCGGGTCGCGACTGCAGGACCAGGCGAACGCGGCCCGGGCCGTCCAGCTCCAAGCCCGATACCAGGCCGGAAGCCACGATGTCTTTCCCCGTACCGGGATGAACGATGGATCTCAGCGCCAGCGCCACATTCCTAACCAGCTCTCGTTGCTCCTCCATCTATCACTGCTCCTCAGCGTCGTTCGCTTCGCGTCCGCCGACCCAGGCCCGCTCAGCGATCCTTCGGTAACAAAAAACCGGCACGGGCGCACCCATGCCGGCAGGTGGCGGCGAAGGCTGCCAGCCTTAGACCGCGACGACCGTCTTCACCTCCGGCAGCGCGCTCCGCAGCCGGTGCTCGATCCCGCCCTTCAGCGTCAGCGCCGAGTACGGGCAGCTGTGGCACGCACCCACGAGCCGTAGCTCGACCCGCCCTTCCGCCGGGTCGTAGCTGACCAGCTCGACGTCCCCACCGTCTGCTCGGACCGCTGGCCGGATCTCCTCGATGACCGCTTCGATCTGTTCTAAAGTCGTCGCCGCCGCCATTCCTACCCTCCCCAATACACCACTATTCTGCGGAGAATCGTTCTGATCGAATCTATCTGAGCCGGCAGGGCCGGTCAACTAAGGAACCGTCAAGTTGGCAGGCCGCAAAGTGTTGCGCTCCAATAAGTAGCGCGTTATGCTCAGCGTGTGGTGATCCTTGCCGCCAGGCTAAGAGACGTGAACACGCGAATCGCGGGGTGCGGCGGGGAGGCGCTGAGGATCGTCCTGTGAATCTTGCCAACCGAGAGACCGACCAGAGGGCCGGGATCGAGTACGAGCACGCGCACCTGGAGGATTACTGGCGTGTCGTCCGCCGGCGCGCCTGGCTCATCCTTCTCACTACCCTCGTCGCAACCCTCGCCGCAGCCTGGGCGTCAGCGCGCCGTCCGCAGCTTTACAGAACCGCACTGACACTCCAGGTCGGCGACCCGCGTGGGCGCATGGGCCAGCTCGGTGACATCGATGTCTCGCCCAACATGCTGTGGACGGATCCCGTCGAGTCGGAGGTCCAGCAGCTGACCACGCAGTCCGTCGCCGAGTACGTCGTCGATTCACTGCAGTTGCGTGCCCAGTCGCCGGATATCCCCCGCGACCTCCTCTTGGAAGAAGTCTACGTCAACCCGCAGGCGAGCTCGGCCGACTACCGGATCAGCGTGGGGGAGGACGGCTCGGTCGCGATCGAAGGCCCCGAGCTGCGCACGTCGCTGCAGACCCGGACGTCCGAACCGGTCGGTTTCGCCGATATCAGGCTGGTCGTGCGCCCGGAGGTCGAGTCCGGCGAATATCGACTGCGCATCATCCCGCAGCCGACGGCCGAGACGA
Source organism: Gemmatimonadota bacterium (assembly GCA_039586575.1). Lineage (GTDB taxonomy): Bacteria > Gemmatimonadota > Gemmatimonadetes > Palauibacterales > KS3-K002. The sequence continues at coordinate 122,189 of JBDHKD010000007.1, forward strand.
TGGTCAGCGGCGGCCTAGCGGCGAGCACGCGGCCCGAGACCAATTTGATCGATGTCACGTACACAGGACTCGACCAGCTGCTCGCCCCGCAGATTCTCAACGCCGTGGCTGCAGCACTGCGTAACCTCGGGGTGCGGCGCTCTCGCGAATGGGCGCGCGGCCGAACCGAGTTTATCGCAAACCGCCTGACCGAGGCCGGGCTCCAACTGCGGCAGGCACTCGAAGCCGTTGAGACTTACAAGGAAGCTCGCGGACTGACGAGCCTGCAGAGCGAGGAGACTCGTGTGCTCAGTCGCATCGGCGACCTGCAAGCCGAGCTCGAGGGCCTGGTCATCGAGAAGGAGATCTACAGCACGTTGATCGAGCAGATCCGCGAGGCCCAGTCGCGGCCCGGCATGTCTCAAGATTTCGCGATTCTTTCCGGCGAAGGTCTGAACCGCACGGTCCAGTTCTACTACAACGAGCTGCTACAACTCCTCGAGGAACGTGCCAACCAGCTGGGTCCCCTTGGCAAGGACGCCTCGCACCCCGCGATCAGGGCCATCGATCGGCGTATCGAGGAGACGCGGGGGAGTCTCATGTCGGCGGCCGAGAACGCGATCGGCGCCGTCGATCTTCGTATCGGTGCTCTGACACGTTCGCTGACCAGCCTGCAGGCGGAGCTGCGGACGCTTCCGGCCGTCGAGACGGAACTGGCCGAACTGCAGAACGAGGTCGAGATCCACTCCGACATGTACAAGTACCTCCTCTCGCGGCACCAGGAGTCGCAGATCGCTGAAGCCGAGATCTCGCCCTACGTGAACGTTCTCGACCCGGCCGGTTGGGGCCGGCCGGTCAGCGGCGGCCGGCAGTTCAACATCATTCTCGGCGGCTTGCTGGGGCTGTTGCTGGGCGTGGGCGCGGCGTTTTTTCTCGAGTACCTGGATCGCTCGGTTCAGTCGACCGCCGACGTCGAGTCGAAGCTGGGGCTGCCGGTGCTCGGTTGGATACCGAAGGTCGCGGCCGACGGGGAGCCTGCGATCCCACTGCTGGCGGAAAGCGATCCCGAGGGGCCGGCCTCCGAGGCCTACCGGGTGCTGCGGACCAACCTCGCCTTCTCCACGGCCCGCGAGCGCCCGCTGAGCAGTCTGGTGTTCACCAGCCCGGGGCCTGGCGAAGGCAAATCGACGACGGTAGCGAACCTGGCCGCCGTGCTCGCGGCCCGTGGTGACCGTACCCTACTCATCGACGCGGATCTGCGCCGCGGTGAGCTACACGACGCCTTCGATTTGCTGCGGTCGCCGGGGCTCAGTGACCTCCTGGTGGGTGAGCTGGACCAGCGGGAAGCCATCCGGCCGGGCGTGCGGCCCGGCCTCGACCTGCTGCCCGCCGGCAAGCGACCGCCTAACCCTTCCGAGCTCCTCGGCTCTCAAGCCATGGCCGGCCTGCTGGCCGCCTGTCGCGAGGAGTACCGCTGGATCCTGCTGGACGCGCCCCCCGTGCTCGCCGTCACCGACGCCGCGGTCCTCGCGGCACTGACAGACGGCGCCGTACTCGTTCTCAGGGCTGGGGAAACGGATCGGCGGGCCGCTTGGCAAGGTGTTCAGCAGCTGCGGCGCGTCGATGCGAGGGTTGTCGGCGCGGTACTGAACGAGGTGGCGCCTGATCAGACCTCCGACCGCTACTATCTGGAGTACTATTACACCCGGTCGTAGGCGAGCCCGCCGTCCGGCTGCGGCCCATCGCTAGGACGGTATGGTGCAACCTCTTCGGCGGCCGCCGGCAGCGGCCCCACCTCGGGCGCCGACTGCCCTTTCACGGCCCGACGATCGAGCACGGCGTGCAGGCTCGAGAACGAATCGCCGCCCTCCAGAACTGCCACCCGCGACTCGGCCAGCCGGCGCAGCCAGGCCTTGGCGGTGACGTGATTCACGCCACGCGCCGTGGCGAACTCCGAGGTGTCGGTGCACCCCATACGACCGAGGCAGTCCCAGGCGGCGCGTAGGCGGCTCGGCGCCGGCCCCCAGAGCTCCGGCCGACCCGACTCGACGACGACGAGCAGCAGGTTGTGGCGCGTCAGGACCGTGTCGATCGGCTCCCGATGATGCTCCGCGACGCCCTGGACGACGAAGAAGGCGTCGGCCGGCCGGTCCGCCTGGCGGTACTTGCGGAGCAACTGCGCGATCACCTCGTCGGCACAGCTGAAGTCGAGCACGCCCACCTGCGAGAAATCGAGCACCGAGAGGCAGCGACCCTGACTGGTCCGCAGCTGCGCTTCGATCGCCGTGCGGACCGCACGGCCCGTCGGCCGCGTCACCAAGTTGCTGTAGAGCGTCGCTACCGAGGTGCGGACCACCATGTCGACCGACCCAACCGCCCTGCCCGTCGCCGGATCACCCATTCCCACATCCTCCTCAATCATCGCCGCCCGGCGGGACGACTTGCGGCAACACCACCTGAATCTGAGCCCCCGGGAATTCCGCGAGGCCGCCCGAGATGACCTCCTTGTCGATCCAGTCGGGAACCTCGGCGATCTGCGCCGTCCCGCTCCGAATCGTAAACAGCCCGTTCCAACGCGTCACTTGCTTGCGGATGCCCTGTAGACCCTGACCGCGTCCCGGATCGCGATAGCGCGACACTCCGTGCAAGAACGCCGCTTCCAACGCGGTCTGATCGGACCAGCGGTCGCCATGGCGCTGCGCATGTTCGCGGGCGAGCGAGCCGCTGAAGCCCATGCCCACGTCCGCCACGGCGATGACCACGACTTGCCGGCCCAGGCGCTGCTTCCAGTTGTACGTCTGAGCCGCGACCCAGCCATCGGATCCCGCGTGCTCGACGATGTTCTGGCAAACCTCGGAGAGGATGACGCTGAAGTGCACCACGGCCGGCGTCGGGTAGCCGAGCCGCTTGCCCAAGATCGCCGCGGCGCGATCGCGCACCCTGTCCACCACATCATGTACGTCCTGGTGAGAGCGGATCGGTGTAATCTCCAGGAGCGCGTCCGACTCGCCCGACGCACGCCGCCTCGTGTGGCCCCCGAAGTCGAACGTCTCGTGCGCGTGCTCGAAGAACTCGATCCGGCTCAGGTAGCTCGTGACTTCCTTGCTCTCCGGCGGCTCGAGCAGGGGACGCTCGCCGAACCGCTCCTGCCAGGCCGCCCCGGCGGCCATCAGGCCGAGGATCCCATACGGGCTGACCCAACGCACGTGCCGGGCGTCGAACAGCGCCCGGCCACCTTCGGCGGCGGCCCAGGCGGATACGAGCGCTTCGAAGCCGCGATCATCCAGCGTCTCGGGGACGGACAGCACGACCGTCACCGAGCGCCTCCCTCCTCCCGGTCACGCCTACGCACGCTCGATCTCACCTCTCAGAAAGCGGTTCAAGCCCGACGCGCCGCGGTGCGCCACGTTGCGGCTAGCCGCGGCGTTGGCCTGCCGCATCGCTGCCTCGACACCCTGACCGGCCAACAGCGTCCGGTACGCGGTCATCCCCCAGACATCGCCGCAGCCGGTGGGGTCGCCTCCCTCTACCGGTTCCACCGTTACCCTACCGGTACGCACCGACCCGGGCCGTTCGATAGCACCCCGTCGCGCTTGGCCGAGCGGCAGCGCGTCCGGCGTCATCACATAGGCCGCGCCGTCGACCCCGAGCGTGACGAAGAGCAAGCGGGTCTCGCGGCCTACCACGTCTGCCGCGAACATCCAGGGATCACCCCAGTGGGCGCAGAGCGCGGCCAGTTCGTCCTCGTTGAGTTGCACGACGTCGAAACAGCTCAGCCACTCGGACCAGCGATCCAGCGACCTTCGCCGGCGCTCACCGTGTGGGCCGGTCGCCAGCATGAGCGAGTGGATGTCGACGTAGATCGGGCCGTCGAAGCCGCGACGCATCTGCTGGGCGATCTCCAGATCGAGCTCACTACCTGTAATGAAGTTGACATAGAGGGCGTCGCAGCCCGCGATACGCGGCTCCAATTCCTCCCACGTCCACGGCGGCACCCCGCCGATCAGTCGCTCGCCGCGTCGCGCCGAGCCGCGGTAACGCAGCTCGACCCGCGGATTCGGCGCATCGACCACCGAGATCGCCTCGTCCGTCTCGATGACCGACAGCTCTCTCAGGAAACGGAAGCCCCGCTCGGCCAGGTCGCGACCCAGCTTGACGAGCGGCCTGACCCGGGAATCCCCCACGGCGTCGGCCGCGGCAAGCGCGTAACTGATCCCCCCCCACTCCTCCACCGGTGATCCGACGTCCCTTTCACGCCAGATCGTGTCCCATACCATCGTGCCGATGACCCCGAGGACGCTCATGCTATGGGGTCTTTCGGTCCTGGCGCCATCCGTCTGAAAACAACGAGCGGATCGAGGTGGGTACGCCGCCCAAGCTAATCAGATCGGCGCGTCGGCGCGAGCCTTTCATCGCCCGGGACCACACCTTAGACCTTGCCGTATTTCTCGCGCTTGAAGCAGGCGACGGAACCTAGGACTCCCGCCGTGCCTGCCAGACCCGACGGCACTATCCGGCAGGCCTGCTCGGCCACCCGGAAAGCGCGCCGACGGATCTCGGCCCGCAACGGCGCGAAAAGGTGGTCGCCGGCCCGGGTCACACCGCCGGCGATGACCAGGACCTCCGGGTTCAGGATATTGATGACGTTGGCCAGCCCGACACCCAGAAACTTCGCCGTGTCGTTGATCACCTCCGTCGCGTAAGGGTCGCCCTGCACCACGGCCTCGAAGACGGTCTCGGCTGTGATGTTGCTGATATCGCCCGCCAGCTCGGGTAGGATCGAGCTGGCATCAGACTCGAGACCCTCGATCGCACGGGCCGCGATGGCGCGGCCCGAGGCGTAGGCCTCCAGGCACCCGTAGTTGCCGCAGTTACACTTCCTGCCCGTCGAGTCGATGGTCATGTGGCCGATCTCGGCGGCCGCGTCGTTCGCACCGTGAAACAGCTCACCGTTCAACACGATACCACCGCCGATACCGGTGCCGAGGGTGACGCCGACCAGCGTATCGACACCGCGGCCCGCACCCATCCACCATTCGCCGTATGTCGCCGCGTTCGCGTCGTTATCCAGCGATGCCGGCAGCCCCACCGCGTTCTGGATCAGGTCACGGAGCGGGAAGTTACGCCACCCGAGGTTCGGCGTGCTGATGACGGTGCCCGTCTTGCGATCCAGCGGGCCCGGCGACCCTATCCCAATGCCCGCGAAGGCCTCGGGCCCGACGCCTTTCTCGTCCATCACCTCGCGCATCGACTCCTTGATCATCCGCACGACGCGATCGACGATGAACTTGGCGCCCCGCAGCACTTCGGTCGGTTCGGAGCGCAATGCGATGGGCGGCCCGCCCTCGAACGGTACCACCCCCACAATCAGGTTGGTGCCGCCGATGTCGACACCAACGATCCATTCGGCTTCTCGCGCTTTAGTCATCGCTCGCTGACCCCGCTTCCTTTAACTGGTCACGCGCCGCCTGCGCGACGGCCTCGACCGGTATGAGTCGCAGACATTCCAGAGTCGCTTCCGGTAAATACGTGCCCCGGCCGCGGCGCCGGCACCGGTTCCTCCCGCACGGCGCACACGGTAGGGGCGGCTGCCGAACCAGGCGGACCCGCTCGCTCAGTGGCCCCGTGCGGCTCGGGTCACTCGACCCGAAGATCGCGACGATCGGTGTGCCCACCGCCGCCGCCAGATGCATGGGACCGCTGTCGTTCGTGATGACCAGGTCGCACTGGCTCAGCCCGGCGGCCAGCACCGGCAGGCTGGTGCGTCCACCCAGATCGAGCCCTCGCTTCCCTGCCCCCGCCGCGACCCGCGCCGCCAACACCTCGTTGCCGGGTCCGCCGAACACGGCCACCGTCCCCACAGCGGGGGCCAGCAGACCGGCCAGCGCCGTGAACCTGCCTTCCGACCAGCGGCGCGCCGGCGCGTTCGAGCTCGGGAATATGCCCACGGCCGGCCGCTCGAAGCGCCCTTCCACCAGCTGGCCGAACTGCTCCAGCGCCCGCTCGCGCACCGGCAGGTGCGGGGCCGGTGGCGACCCGCCCCGCCAGTCCGGATCGGCGAGGCGCATGTAGAAGTCGACACGGTGCTCGCCGGGTTGCTCCGGCCGAACCGAACGATCATTGAGCAGGAAGCGCCGGCCGTCGGTCGGTGTACCGCGGCGCTCGGGGATCCTCGACAGCCACGCCACGGCGGCGGTCGAGAAGGAGGGGGTGAACAGGTAGGCCGCGCCGTAGCCGAGATCGCGAATCCGCGCCGCCGTCTGCCAGATCTTGCGGCTCCGCCGAAACGCCATCACTTCCGCCGGCAGACGGGCGATCTCCAGAACCGGCGCCCAGGCGGCGGGGCACCAGATGTCGAGCCCGCGCTCCGCATAGCGCTGGCCTAGCCGACGAAGCGCCGGGAGCGCCATCACCACATCGCCCAAGTGGTTGGGCGCGCGCGCATAGACCCGGCCCAGCTGCGCCGCGCTCAATCCTCTCCCACCTCCAGCAGCGCGAGAAATGCCTCCCTGGGAACTTCGATCCGGCCGACCCGCTTCATGCGCTTCTTTCCTTCCTTCTGTTTCTCCAACAGCTTGCGCTTGCGGGTGACGTCGCCGCCGTAACACTTCGCCGTCACGTTCTTGCGCAACGGACGCACCGTCTCGCGCGCGATGACCCGGCTGCCGATCGCCGCCTGGATCGCCACCGCGTACAGCTGCCGCGGTATCAGGCCTCGCAATCGCTCGACTAGGCCGCGCCCGTAGAAGTGGGCCTTATCCCGCTGGACGATCATGCTCAGCGCGTCCACCGGCTCGCCGTTCAGCATGACATCGACGCGAACCAGATCGCCCACTCGATAGCCGGCGAGATCGTAGTCGAGGCTGCCGGTCCCGCGGGTCAGCGACTTCAGCCTCTCATAGAAGTCAAGCACCATTTCGGCCAGCGGCATCTCGTAGGTGACCTCGACTCGCTGGCTGTCGATGTAGTGCATGTGCCCGAACCCGCCGCGCTTCTCGTGACACAGCTTCTGTACGTTGCCGATGTACTCCGCCGGGCAGAGGATGCGCAGCCGCACGTACGGCTCCTCGATCAGTTCGATCTCGGCCGCTGACGGCATGCGCGCCGGATTCTCCACAGCCACCGATCTGCCACCGCGCAGCTGCACCCGGTACTCGACGTTCGGAACGGTGCTCACGAGGTCGAGATCGAACTCCCGTTCCAGACGCTCCCGCACGATCTCCATGTGCAGCAGGCCGAGAAACCCGCAACGGAAGCCGAAACCCAACGCCTCGCTCGTCTCGAACTCGTACTGGATCGACGCATCGTTGAGCTTGAGCTTCTCCAAGGCACCCCGCACCCGCTCGTACTGGTCCGAGTCCGCCGGGTAGAGCCCGGCAAAGACCATCGGCTTAACATCGCGATAGCCCGGCAACAACTCGGTGGTCCGCCGCTCCGCGTCGAGCACCGTGTCGCCGACCTTCGTATGGGAGACCGACCTGATTTGCGCGGTCACGTAGCCGACCTCGCCCGCTGTCAGCTCCCCCGTCGGCACCGCACCCAACTGCAGGTAGCCCACCTGGCTCACCTCATGCACGGCGCCGTTCGACCCGAAGGCGATCCGCATCCCCGGCCGCAACTCTCCGTCCACCACCCGAACCAGCGGTACCGCGCCCTGATAGTTGTCGTACTGAGAGTCGAAGATCAGCGCCCGCAGCGGAGCGCCTGCATCGCCCCGTGGTGACGGCACCCGCCGTACGACCGCCTCCAGCACCTCTCCTACTCCCGTACCACGCTTGGCGCTGACCAGCAAGACCTCGCCCTCGTCACAACCCAGCAGATCGGCCAGCTCGCGCCGCCGACGCTCCGGCTCCGCCGCCGGCAGGTCGACCTTGTTGATCACCGGGATGACCGCCAGTTCCGCCTCCAGCGCCAAGAACAGGTTGGACAAGGTCTGGGCCTCGATCCCTTGGCTCGCGTCCACCACCAGGATCGCTCCCTCGCAGGCCGCCAGGCTCCGGCTCACCTCGTAGGTGAAATCGACGTGACCCGGCGTGTCGATCAGGTTGAGCTCGTACGTCTCGCCATCCGCCGCCCGATAGCTCAGGCGGATGGCGTGCGCCTTGATCGTGATCCCGCGCTCGCGTTCCAGGTCCATCGAGTCGAGCACCTGCTCGCGCATCCGGCGCGGCTCGACCGCTCCGGTCAACTCGAGCAGCCGGTCGGCCAGCGTCGACTTGCCGTGATCTATGTGCGCAATGATACAGAAATTCCGAATCCGCGACGTCTTCACCCGCGTCTCTTCCCCTCAGGTTGGACTGCTCGTAGGCGAGGAAATATAGACTGGCGGAGCGGCCGGTGGCAGGGCGCGGGCGGCTGGAAACATCACCGGGTTCTGCGGGGTAGGCTAAAACGGCGGGATAACTCCGCCCGCCACCGGGCTCCGGGTTCCCGGAGAACGCGCCGAAAAGCCGCTGGCCGCCTGCCGGCCGGCGCTCAGCCTGCCTCGGCGACGCCCTCTCCCCGCGGCGAGAAAGACGGAGGTCCTCTGGTGTTGCAAGTCATCGGACCGGAAGGGGCGCGTCTGCGCCAGGCGCTCCTCATGGTTTGCGGTCTCGCGCTGGTCGGCCTGGCGGCGTGCGAGATCCCGGAAGCGCCCGAGTGGGATGTCGGGCTGCAGGTTCCGTTCAGTTCCGACCCGATCTCGATCAGCGATTTCCTGCCCGGGATCGTACAGGCGGACACGACGCGCGACCCGCCGGTTTTCACCATCGAGCGCCAGGAGCAGAGCCAGACCTACTACTACGGGGACATGTGCGCGCCCTTCTGCGCGCTGGCGATCGGGCAGACGATACCGGAGTTCTCCTACTCCGACTCGTTCGACGTCGCGTTCTCCGACCCGCGCCTCATCTCGGTCGAAGGCGTGAACGCCGTGTTGGTCTTACAGTTCGACAACGGCCTGGGCTTCGAGCCGCTGCGCTCGAGCGTCGACACGAGCGGCTTCATCGCCGTGGCGATCCGCGACTTGGGTAGCGGCGCGACTTTGGACAGCCTGTTCTTCAGTGCCGAGTCGATGTCGCTCGGTGCGGCGCTGGACACGACGCTGACCTTCGCTGCCGCGTCGATCACGGACGGGGTCCGGGTCTCATTCTCGGTCTTCTCGCCGGAAGACGGTCAGACCATCACGACGAACCCGGCGACGGCGAACGTGCAGCTGCTTGGGGCACTCGACGCGATCGAAGTCGCTGCGGCGACCGTGGTCGTCGACAGCGAGACGTTGGATGAGAGCTTCACGGTGGACTTCGATGAGGATCTCCGTGACGAGGTCATGGATCGCGTGCTTAGCGGCTCTTACGAGGTCGAGCTGGTGCACGATCTCGAGCTGGACGGCAGCCTCGAGATGTCGATCGCCGGCAGCCAGGCAGATCTGTTCGCGGGCGACCCGCTGCGCGAGGTGCGCCTGGCAGATCTCGTCTTCACGTCCGATCTGCCTCAGCGCGGCGATCTCACCAAACAGGAGATCGAGCTGGTCGCCCAGTTCGTCGACATCTACGTAGGCTATCGGGGAACGGCTAGCGGGACCCGCCCCGGCAGCCAGAGTCGCTTCACACCCGATCAATCGGTGCAAGCCCGCCTGAAGGTGACCGCCCAGGTGAGAATCGGCGAGTAGCGGGAGAACAAGATGAAACGCAAACAGACCACTGCGATCGGACTTACGCTCTTGCTCGTCTGCACCGCTGTCGATGCCGGAGCGCAGCTGGCCACCCCGAGTGCCCGCAGTTACGCTCTCGCCAACTCGTTCATGGCGCGTGCGCGCGGCTACGAGGCCGCGTACTGGAACCCCGCCAACCTGGGGCTGCCGGATCGGCCCGCCTGGTCGGTCGGGCTGGCGGGCGCCAGCGCTTACCTGAACAACAACTCGCTGAGCTACGGCCAGATCTCCGACCTTTACGGCGAGTACATTGACAGCGCCACGAAGTCCGAGTTGCTGGCCTCGATTCGCGAGGACGACCCCGACAAGATGTTCGAGCTCGACTTCGACGCGAGCGCCCACGTCGTCAGCGCGAGCATCTGGCGCTTCGCGTTCGGCGCCGGGAGCATGGGCGCCGGGAACCTGGAGCTCTCACCTGACGCGGCCGAGTTCCTGCTGTTCGGCAACGTCGGCGAGGACGGAACCGGTGGCGATTTCAGCCTGGAGGGCTCGCACGGTGAGGCCTGGGCCATCAGCGGCGGCTTCGTCTCGTATGCCCAGCCGTTCACGATACCCGCTCTCGACTACTTGGGCCTCAAGTTCTCCATCGGTGCGACAGTAAAGTACGGTGTCGCCCACGGGCTCGTCCGCCTAGTGGACGGCGGAACGATGCTCACCGACGATCCGTTGGCCGCCGTTGTGAATGCCGAGTTACTCAACTCCACCGACGCCGATGCCGGGCGACTCTGGGCCGCTGACATCGGCGCCGCCGTCGACTGGGATGGGCTGCTGGTGGCCGGCATCTCGCTGTCGAACGTGCTCTCGAGTATCTCATGGAACGAGGAAGACTTCGAGGTCACGCTCGTCACGGCGCGCGCGGACTACGACAGCGCGACCTCCACCGACACGACCCTCGCGTTCAACGAGCTGAGCCCCGACGACCAGCAGAACATCACGGAGTATCTCGCACAAGCCGACGTTCCCAAGCAACTCCGCCTGGGCGTGGTTTTCGAGGCGATCCCGGCCCTCACCGTATCGGCCGACTACGTCGAGCTGATCGGCGGCACGCTGCGCTCGCGCTGGGACCGGACCGTCTCGGCCGGCGGTGAGCTCAGGCTGATCAGTGCGCTGCCGCTGCGCGTCGGCCTGGCCACCGACTTCTCGCACTTCGCCTACACCGGCGGCCTCGGGATCTACATGGGTCCTGTCCACATCGACCTGTCGGCGGGCCGTTGGGGCGTCGTGGGCGGCGATGGTGTGGTCGCGGCCCTCTCCATCAGCGTCTGGCCCGGCTCACACTACTAGAACGACAGTCCAACACAGTCCTGGCACTCGAGGTTGGAGGTTCCACACTTCCAACCTCGAATCTCTTCTACTCCCCTACTCCCCAACTCCCCAACT
>JBDHKD010000195.1:0-2161 GCA_039586575.1 Gemmatimonadota bacterium
CAGGATCCAGGTCGCCAGCGTCAGGCGGGCGTAGGGCTCCGAGAGCCGCGCCCAGCGAAACTCCCAGGTGTCCTGCAGGAACTGCGAGCCGAGCCGCGCAGAGATGAAGCCGGTCTCCTCCGGGATGTTCCCGTACCAGATCACCAGGTACTGGGACCAGAACAGGTACATCCAGAAGATCGAGAAGGCGAAGACCATCTTGCCCATGTCGTGGCGCCTGCTCGTCGTGATCTCTCCGCTCAGGTCGCGGCTGTTGCGCATCAGTACCGAGACCAGCGCCGTCAGTGACACGGCCGAGAGGAAGCCGCCCCAGGCGTAGTAAGCGGGGAACATGGTGCTCACCCAGTGGGGCGCGAGCGACATGATCATGTCGACCGCGATCAGGCTGTAGCCGAAGGCGTAGGATAGCGCGACGACGGCCGCCATCTTGCGCCCGCGCCGGTCGGCGAACTCGCGCTCCGCCTCCTCTCCGCGCCAGCCGGCGGTCCAGCGCGCGTAGAGCGAGCCGCGCAGGCCCGTCGCCCGCTCGCGGGCCGTGCCCAGCGCAGGTCGCAGCGAGATGTACAGGTAGAGCAGCGAGACGAAGGTGAGCCAGACGAGGACGAACAGGTCGCGACCGAACGTGAAGCCCTCGGTGAACCACCACTCCTTGCCGTGTACGGGGTGATGAATCCACTCGAACAGGTGGTGGCGTCCGAGGTAGATGACGGCGAACAGGACCAGCGAGATCGGCACGTAGGCACCGAAGGACTCGACGAGCCGCTGGACCGGTCCCTGCCACCGGGCGTTGGTCAGGCGGAAGGCGCACGAGAGCACGATCGCCGCCTGGGAGAGGGCCGCCCAGAGCAACCAGTTGTGCAGGAACACGCGATAGGCTCGGTCGCTGTCGGTCGCGAGCGCCGCGAGGAAGCCGACGACGCCGATCGCGGCGAGTGCGCCGAACGCGAGTGCCGCCCCCGGCGGCAGGGATCGCGGACTCGCCTGATCGCTACTCACCGGTGGCCCCCTTGATCAGCGTGCGCAGGTAGTTGACGGTGTGCCAGCGGTCCTCGGGCTGGATGTGCGGATAGCCCGGCATGCCCGGCTTGCCGTAGCGGATCTTGGTGAACAGGAAGCCGTCGGTGTAGACGGGCACGGCCGCCAGCGGAATCGGCGGCATCCCGCCCTCGGCCATGCGCTTGGCCACCGGCAGCTCGTCGCTGATCCTGGCCATCCCGTCGGGTCCGTGACACACGATGCAGTAGATGCCGTAGACCTCCTGTCCGCGCGCAATGGACTCGGGCGTGGAAGGGATCGGATTCAGGAGCGCGTTGGCCTCGGGCGTGAAGGCCGGAGCGGGGTGGTCGATACGCGGCTCGATCCCCCCCAGCGGAATCGTCCCGTCGGGCGGGACCAGCGGCGCTCCAGGCCCCTCGAGCCCCTGCACGGCAGGCTGCTGCTTCATCTGGGGGAACCAGTAGGGATCGACCTGCTCCCAGCAGCCCGACCCGACGATGGCCACGACGAGCGCCGCCAGCGCCGTCTTGAGTGCACCGCTAGCCCTGGACAACGCGCACCTCCGTGCAGCCCGCCTGCGTCAGCAGCTCCTGCACGCGCGGGATCTGGTCCGTGTGACAGCGCACGAGGCACCCGAACTCGTCCAGGCTGAATGTCGGCCGATAGATCTCGTGCCCCCCGAGCGTCCTCAGGATGCCGTGTGCGATCAGGCCCAGCACGGTCAGGATGCCGCCGATCAGGATCGTCAGCCCTTGCCGATGGCGTGCTCGATCTCGTGGCTCGGCACGGGGGAGTACACCTCGAGATCCTCGAATCCCGCCCCCTTGAGCGTCTCGATCGCGCCGACCGTCGCGTGCGGATGCGTCAGGACGCCGAGCACCTCAGCCATGCTGCGCCCCCTCCGCCTCGTAGTAGAGCTCCTTCACCTCGTAGGCGGCGACGGCGGGGAAGAGCCGCAGGAAGATCAGGAAGAACATCAGGAACCAGGCAAAGCTCGCGACGAGGATCGTGAGCTCGACGAGCCCGGGCGTGTAGTAGCCCCAGGCCGCAGGGCTGTACTCGTGGGAGAGGCCCGTGGTGATGATGACGAAGCGTTCGAACCACATCCCGACGTTGATGAGGATCGAGATCACCCACTGCGTGGGGATGTGCAGTCGGGCTTTCT
>JBDHKD010000034.1:0-26851 GCA_039586575.1 Gemmatimonadota bacterium
CCATCATACTCGCGGTCGACCGCATACTCGATATGTTCCGCACCACCGTGAACGTGCTCAGCGATTCCTGCGGTGCGGTGATCGTGGCGAAGCTGGACGGCGAGGAAGTATTGACCGGCTAGCTCAAAAATGAGTCTCCTCGACAGCCTCACACCCCCGGACCTCCTCCGTCTCCGGCACGCCGGCCTGCAGGTCTTCTAGTAGGTACAACCAGCATTGCTCGAAAACGGAGCAGTAGCAGATCGCCAGGCTCACGCGGTCGCTGCCGCGCCAGAGCTCGACGGCGTCAGCGCTGGCCTCGAAACTCAGCGCCGTGACTATCTCGCCGGGCGCCATCACGTTGCCAGTTATCATCGACATGGCGAACGACGGGACGTCGCGGCCCATGAGCTCGCCGTACAGGACACGCCAGGAACGCACCGGTTCGCCGTCGAGCCGCACTGTGACCGACATCACGCGCGCCGGCCCGATGCCCTTGTTCGCCACGTTCACGCCGAAGCCGTCGCTCTCCGAGATGTACGACCACGCTTCGAGGATCGGCATGACCGCCGCCTGCTGCTGCTCCCGCATCAGGTAGGCCTCGTAGATCGATACACCCAACGCGGAGATGCTGACCACACCGGCGGCCATCGCGGCCAGCATGCTGGCGGTCATACGACCCTGCGGACGTCGCTCATCCGTTCCTTGTTCCTTTGTCATCTTACACCGTCATCTCCATGTACAGTGCAGCTGAGCGTCGATGGGCCCGCAGTCCTCCGGGAAAACGTAGTTGGCGCCAACCTTGACTCGAGCCACGCGGCCATCCGCTCGCAACTCGCACCGCCGATCTGCCGCTCGAGTGGCTGACCGGCGCGCAGCAGGACAGATGTCTGCTCCTGCGTCAAACCCGCGGCTGGCAGACTGAGAAGCACTAGCGTGATCAGGAACAGCGGAAGCGGCCGCTTCATGGGTCAGTCTCCTTCGCGCTGAAGCAAGGGGATCCACGGCACGAGGATGTGGGAGTGATTCATTGGTATTGGACAGGTCCGTACGGCACAAGGTTGTAAGCAAGCGAGGAGCGCCGGCCCGGTCAGGGAAAGGCGAGCAGCGCCTGACAATCCGGGCAGAAGCGCGGCTCCTTGAGATCGACATCCTCGACATAGGTCGCCGCCTTCATCACGCAACGGTAATCGCGGCAGTGGACCAGACCGAACGCGTGGCCGAGCTCGTGCACGACCCCTTTCACCGTTCGCTCGAACAGCAGGTCCTCGTCGGCGGGCAAGCCGTAGTATTCGTTATGCAGCCGGAAGGTCGAGACCACGGCGCCCTGACCATCCAGCTGCGACTGTCCGAAGACGAAAGTGAGGACCGGAATGTACAGATCGACCGACGTGATTCCGACGATCTTCGACTCAACGTCGGGCACCTGGCGCAACAGGCGAGCCAGGATCAGGGTGGCGTGGTACTGCTGCCGCTGAGGCGCGTAGTACTCATCGATAGCGAAGCTGAGACCGGTGCGCTCGATCGGGGCGGGAAACACTTCAGCCACCCGGGGCAGCAGATCATCCGCCCACGGTGGCGCGTAATCGTTGATGAAGCTGAGAAAGATGGTCCGCGCCACGCTTACCGCCCGATCCCATACCTCTTCAGCTTGTTATAGAGCGTGCCACGGTCGATGCCCAGGACCTTGGCCGCCTGAGTGATATTGCCCTCCACCTCCTCCAACACGCTCTCGATATGCGCCCGCTCGACCGCCGACAGCGACATGTCGGACGGCTGCGCCGCGTTGGCCTCGACCGCCAACGGAAGTTCCTCCGGCCCGATGACCTCGCGCTTGCCGATCACCATGGCACGCTCGATGGCGTTCTCCAACTCCCGCACGTTGCCCGGCCAACGGTAGCCGAGCATCAACGCCTCGGCTTCCGGCGTGACCTGCTTCGCCGGCTTCCCCATCGCCCGGGCGTACTTCTCGATGAAATGGCGCGCTAACGGCATGACGTCTTCGCGTCGCTCACGCAGCGGCGGTATGTAGATGCTGAAGACGTTGATCCGGTAGAAGAGATCCTCGCGAAACGAGCCGTCCTCCACGAGCTTCTGCAGGTCCCTGTTGGTCGCACAGACGAGCCGGAAGTCAGACGTGATCTCCTGATTGCCACCCAACCGCGTGAACTTCTTCGACTCGATCACGCGCAACAGGTCAATCTGCATCTTGGGCGCGATATCGCCGATCTCGTCGAGGAACAGCGTGCCGCCGTCGGCCAGCTCGATCTTTCCCTTGCGCCTGTACTGGGCACCCGTGAAAGCGCCCTTCTCGTGTCCGAACAGCTCGCTCTCGAGCAGCGTCTCCGGTATCGAGCCCGAGTTCACGGCCACGATCGGGAAGAACCGCCGCTTGCTCTGCGCATGTATGGCGCGCGCGATCAGCTCCTTTCCGGTGCCGCTCTCTCCGAGGATCACCACTGTGGAATCGGACTCGGCCACCGTTCGGATCAGCTCCAGGACGCGCTTCATCTTGGGGCTGTCGCCCACGATCGCGGTCACGGGCGCCAGTTCGGAAACCTTCTCCTTGAGGCGGATGTTCTCCTCCGCCAGCTCCTTCTGTCGAAGGATGTTGCGCACCAGGTTCGACAGGTCATCGGGATCGACCGGCTTGGTGACGTAATCGTAGGCACCCGCCTTCAGCGCCTCGACCGCGGTCTCCACCGAAGCGTAGGCGGTGAGAATGACGATGGCAACGCTCTTGTCGATCTCCCTGACTCGCTTCTGCAGTGTGACGCCGTCCATCCCCGGCATCTTCAAATCGATCACCATGATGTCGTAGGGGCCCTCGTCCAGCTTCTTGAGCGCCGCGTTCCCGTCCTCCGCCGTCTCGACCTCGAAGCCATCCTCGAGGAACCATTCCCGGAGGGAATCGCGTACCGAGAGCTCGTCGTCGACTATCAGTATCTTTCGTCTCTTCATCTGCCTGTCACGTCTGAGTTACTCGACGGCGCACGTCCTTAACCGCCCGTTCCGGATCACGGGGCATCTCGATCGTAAACGCCGTCCCCTTCCCGACCTCCGACTCCACGGAAATCGTCCCCTCATGCCGCTGCACGATTCCGTACACGACCGCCAGCCCCAAGCCTACACCCTTCGTCTCGTCCTTCGTGCTGAAGAACGGGTCGAAGATCCGATCCAGAGCCTCGTCCGGAATTCCGACCCCGGTGTCGCTGACGCTGAACGCTATTCGGCTCAGCGGACCGTCGGGCGCCTCCCACACCTTGACCCGTAGATGCCCCCCGTCGGGCATCGCCTCCACGGCGTTGATCATCAAGGCGATCAGGGCCTGCATGATCTGGTCGGGGTCACAGATGATCTCGTCGCTCTCGAGCGCCAGCTCCACTCGCGTCTCGATCCCACCCAGCTCAATATGATGCGCGACAAGCTTCAGGGCCCGCTCGATCAAGTCGTTCAGGTGGGCTCGCTTCATTTCGGCGCTGCTCTGCCTGGCATAGGTCAGCAAGTCGCGCACGATGTTGCCGCAGCGCATCGACTCGGCGCCGATCAGTTCCAGGTTGTCGAGGATGCCTTTCTTCTCACCACCACTGGGCAGCAGGCGATCGATTTTCTTGCCTACCAGTCGCGCGTAGGTGAGGATGCCGCTCAATGGGTTGTTCAACTCGTGCGCCACCGTCGCCGCCATCCTACCCAGCGAGGCCGCCTTTTCCACCAACATCATGTTCTGGTGGATCCGCTCGAGCTCCACCCTCTTCTCTTCTATTCGATCCTCGAGCGTCTGCGACCATCTGCGTAGTTCGGTATCCGCCGCCTGCAGGCTGCTCGCCATATCGTTGAACGATGCCGCGAGCTTGCCGAGCTCGTCGGAGCGATCGATCTCCATCCTGGCATCGAGGTTCCCACTGGCCAACGCTCTGGTCCCCTCGTGCAGTCTCCGCGTCGGCAGATACACCCCGCGATAGACGATCCCCGCCGTCAACGCCATGAAGACGAGAATCATGATCACCGCCAGGATCAACGCCTGTCGCCGAGACGCCGCTACGCCCGCGTCAGCCAGCTCCATCGACATCTGCACGTCGAGCACGCCGAGCACCGACTGATCGGCCGGGTGCACATGGCAGGCTGCGTTCCAACAGCTCTCAGCGTTACGGATGGGAGTGATGAGTCCCAGAACCCGGTACCCAGCCGAGACCTCATAGGTGCGCGAGTACTCCCCGGTCGGTAGCGGCTCCTGGGGGCTCGCACTGGCGTGGCAACCGTAGCAGGCCTCGGCCTGCATGTTGACCGAGGAACCGATCTCGCTCTCATCGCTCGAGATCCTGATATCGCCATCCTTGTTGTAGATGCGGACGACCTCGATGCCGGGCTCCGCTCCCACCATTGCGATCTCGCTATACGTATGCTCGCGCTCCGCGCGAAGCATACTCGTGAACAGCCCCTGTATGATGATGTCGCCATGCCGGCCGGCGTCGGCTTCGACCTGCCGCTCGAGGGCGCGTTGCAGATAGCGAGTGCTGACTACCAGGTAGGCCGTGAAAAGCAAGAGAATGGACAGGAACAGGACGATGAAGAGCCTGAAACTTAGCGTACTGGTGACGGCGGAGAGCCTGAACGGGCGTGTCATCGTCCTGCCTATGTCGAAGTCACCCGTGAGGGACCGTGGGGCCCTGGCTAAATCTGCAGAGCGAACATCTCATCTACAAGTGCTTCGAATCGCTCGCGCCCCAGCACCTGTTCCACGTTCAAGTTGGGCTCACCGCCATCGGCCATCGTCACCCCCACAAGGCCATCCACGCCGGTTGCCGCCGCCTCCCTCAGGTAGCGTTTGATCAGCTGGACCTTCTTCAGATACCAGAGCAATGTCTTCTCGCCGCGGTACAGACCCGGCACCCGGTCGAGATCCTGATCTGTCTCGATCGAGAACAGCCAATCTTCCCCACCGTCGACACCGCCGCTGGCTCTCAGCGCTTCTACGTACGCATCGTTCACTTCCACGACTTGACCGCGTAGCGGTCCGCTCAGTGGTATGGCCTTGCGCCCACGCCTGATCCAGCCGCAGGGCTCGCCATGCCTCAACAGCACACCCACATGCGGAAGGGTGATGTCATCCAGCGGGTAGAGGACCCGGAGCAAGTGACCATCGAGCCCTACATCCACGCGCCGGCCGTGCGAGCGGCGCAGCCAGAAATGGCTGGGGCAGTAGGGGCGATCGAGGTGCAGCTCGCAGCCGGTGGTGAGCCGGCAAACGTACGAGCTCACCAAGCCTTCGATCGACGCATCCTCAGACGGTGAGCCATCCGCGGATTCCAGCGCCAGCGATCGCGAAACAGCGCTCGCGTCGTGACCACTTCCGCGCAGAACGCGGAACAGCTCGCATTCCTCGCACTCGTAGTTGCGATCGCACAGGCGATAGCTCAGGACACCTGCCAGCACCCAGATGCAGGGCAGTTCAGCTTGAGCTTGGTGCACGCTTTCGTTCATTACCGCCTCCCGGCGTGAAGACCATCAGCGGTCTTCAGTACTCCTAGTCGCTCAAGAGGAACTCACGCGCCACTTCTACCCAGCGGTTCGGCACCAGCGTCCGAACGAACCCATCCACCGGGATGCCGCCGTCTGCCATGACGGTGCCGAGCTCTCCACTTTGCATCTGACGCAGCTTCTCCGTCGTCTCGTCCAACCAGGCGCGCGCCAGATTGCCGCAGAGTAGGTTCTTCAGTGTCGCACGCGAGTTGCCGACCTTGACCTTCACCAGCCAACCGCCGTCGTAGGGCTCCGAGGAGACCAAGGCCGGCGACCCGCGCACATCCTCGTTCACCGCAACGACCTGACCGTCCACCGGGGACAACACGGGGATCGAGTTCGAGTCTACCTCGACCTCCCAGCCGCGCTCTCCCTGCCTCAGCCGCTGGCCGACCGGCGGCAGCCTGACCGAGCCCGGTCGACCGAGCAGCTTGACCGCGAAGTCGTCCATCCCTATCCGAATGACGTCTTCGCTCTCCGGTACCGCCCAGGCGTGACCCTGGTGGAAGTAGAATCCATCCCGCAAATCGAACCAGTCGCTGAGGGCTCTGCCTACCTGGCGCACGGCGCGCGCACCGGCGCGCACGACGCGTGGCCGCGCCATCAGCCTCCAGAACCCCACCAGCAGGACCAGGTACGCGATGACGATCAGGTACTCGATGCCCTTCGTCGCGAAAATGTCTGTCGCTTCCATTGCTTTCGCTCCAGCTAAGCCGCGGCGCTCGCTTCGCTCTCGACCACGCTCAACTCGCGCCGCCGCATTTCCTCGATAGAGCTCAGCACCGGCATGCGATTGATCACCCAGCGGAATACCCACAGCTCCGCGCTGATCACTGCCAGTGTGACCACAATCTCCATCCAGCTCGGAACGTACCTGTCGGCCGCATACCACTTGAAGGCGATGACCGACACGTTGAGCCGGTTCAGCACGATCCCGATCAACGTCATGAGTGCGGCCGCGCGGGTCACCTTCAAGTCCTGGTATCGATACCCGTAGACGAACAGGACCGCCGGGACGACCACGAAGCCAACCAGTTCCAGCAGATACCAGCCTCCCCAGCCGGAGCCCAGGTAAGCCCAGCGCTGCTGATGCGCGAAGACCAGCACTTGCATGAACAGGTACACGAACATCGTGCCCGCGCAGATCTTGGCCAGCCCGAGTACGATGTCGTCATGAGATCTCTCCAGATCACGACCCACCCGATGGTGGAACACCTTGTGCGTGATCGAGCCCTCGAAGATCACCATCGAAAGACCGGCGAAGACGCTCGACACCAGGAACAGGATGGGAATGAACTCGGAATACCACAGCGGGTGAATCTTGGTCTTGGCCATCAGGTAGAGCGCACCGAGCCCGGACTGATGCAGCGCCGAGAGCGTGATCCCGAAGATCACCGCGCCCAGCGTCATCGCCGTCAGCACCTTCCGCACTCTCTCCCAACCCAGCCACTCCGCCGCCGCCGGCGAAAACTCGATGAACTCGGCGATCATGTAGAGCAGGAAATGCCAGGCCACTAGGAACAGCACCGAGCTGACCCCGAACGAGTTGCCGATGATCGGGTTGATGACGTTCCACGGCCGCCCAAGATCGAGCAGCAGCGCGCCGGCATAGAACACGTAGGCCAGAAAACCGTTCAGCACCGTGACCCTGACGATCGGGTGGTACTTCTCCTGGCCCAGGATGTAGACCATGAAGGTGACGACGTAGGCGCCGCCCGCAAAAGCTACTCCGGTGATCACATCGAAGCCGATCCACAGTCCCCACGGATAGTCCTGCGAAAGATTGGTGATCGAACCGAGACCGAAGGCGAAGCGGATCGTCAACAAGACCGCCCCGGTCAGTACGATGATCAAGGTAATCGCGTTGAACGGCGTGAATATCTTTCCCTTCGGCTTCAGCTCCCGGAGCATGAAGCCGACGAATCGTCGTAACTCGCCCCCAACCTGCGGGCGTGCAATGCTCTGCGCCTCCATCGTCAGACCTCACTCTCCGGCTGAGCCGCCCGCTCCGACTCCTCTTGCCTCGCATGCGACGCCCGGCTGAGCGCCAGCAGGAAAGGCGGCACTATGGTCAAGACAAGCGGGACGGCGTACAGGAACTCGCGCGTGTAGACCGGGAACGGTGTCTCGCCGACATCGGCTGGGAAGCCGAGTTGCTCGAACGGCACGGCGGCGAGGTAAAGGAACGATGTGCCGCCGGCCTCGTGCTCGCCGTAGACGTGCTGCACGTACTTGTCAGGTTCGGCATAGACACGCTGCCAGGCCGTCTTCAGTACGGCGGACCGCGGCCCGAAGGAAAGCGCGCCGGCCGGGCAGTTGCCCACACACGCCGGTTGCTCTCCCTCTTGCAGCCGCTCCCAGCACATCACGCACTTCGAGATCTTCGGGTTAGCGCTGTCGTACTCGAACTTCGGCACGTCGAACGGGCATGAGATCATACAGAAGCGGCAACCCATGCACTTGCCGCCGTCCCATGCCACCGGGCCTTCGGGGAGCTTGTGCATCGCCCGTGTCAGGCAGGCGGCCCCGCAGGCCGGCTGCAGGCAATGCATGCACTGCTTCTTCGCCGTTACCGGCCCCTTCTCCGTCTCGTAGCGCGCGACCACCGTCCACTGAGTCGGCGACGTCGTCCGTTCCTGCGTCTGATCGACTTCGCTCTCGGGCGTTGGCAGTCCGTTGGCGCTGGCGCACGCGTACTCACACATCCGGCATCCAAGACATTTGGTCGTGTCCACCAGAACACCCATCGGCTCTGAATCGCCGCCCTCGCTCGCCACCTCCTGAGCCTGGGCGTTCTTACCGACGAGCGAAGATCCGGCGACGACGGCCAGGGTTTTCAGGCAGTCGCGTCTATCCATTGTTCTGTCTCCCGGGCCGTCACGCGTGCAAAAACGCGTCTTCAAAGGCGTCCCACTCGGCTGGACCCAGCTGCCCGAGGATCCCGACCGGGATCTCGCCGCCGTCCGCCATCGTGAGGCCGACTTCTCTCTCGGCAACCGCTTGGAACAGGTGGTTCCTGATCTCCTCGTACTGCCGCATGGTCCAATCGGCCGCCCGGTCCGCGATCATCCAGCTGGGCACCTCGTTCTCGACCTGCTCCGGCACCACCCGGCAGACCCAGCCGCCGTTGTCGGCCGCGAGAAGATCCCAGCTCGCCTCGCCGTTCGTGACGCGCTTCTGCTCCAGTACTCGACCGCTGACCGGCGAGTGGACCGTCAACGACCGATCATTTTTCTCGATCCGGAATAGCGGCGACCCTTTCTCCACACGACCACCGGTCGTGACGAGATCGACCTGATACGGAGTGCCAACGAGACCCAGCAGCATGGGATGAACGCCGATCAGCAGATCACCCTCGGGCTGGATCCGACTCCACGTATAGGTCGGCTGCAGAAAGACACCGTTCGGCAGGCGTCCCATCGTCGCCGGCAACGGAGCAGGCCTACCCTGCGGCAGCTGCTCCGCCAACCGGCGTTCCCTCGGTCTTTCGACCAAGAAGTGGTACGCGACGACAGCGGCTATCACTGTCAACGCAAAGAGCACGACTAACATTTCAACCTCCCCGGCGCTGTGCCGTTCTTGCTCGGGCCCACATCCGGACGGCGCGTGCGCCGTCCTTGGCGACCGTATATAAGGCAATCCGGGTGCCAATCACGGCGGGCGGCAGAGCCTGACCCGCTAATCTTTTCAGTTGTAACGGGTTAGCAGCTTGGAACCGCGACGCCTGGTGTTGAACGAGAGGGCAAGGACTGTCGAGAAATTCAACGCCGTGAGGGGCGGCGAGAGCCGTATTTCAGCACGATCCCTTGTGGCATAAGCCGCCGGCGCTGTGGGATATCTCTACGGCCGACTGTGGTGAAATCCTACGGAAACGGCAGTCGCTCCGGGGGCCCGGAGGAAGCGTAGCGATAGCGCTCGTACCCGGCCCGCCGCTTCACGAGCAGCAGGACCTGACGGGCTGGCTCCAGCAGATCGACCGCGATCACGTCACCGCCGTAGAACTGCCGGACGCTGTCGACGGGCGTATGGCCGATCACGTGGAGCACACTGGCGTAGCGGTCGAGCACCTCATCGAGCACGGCCCTCAGCGTGTCGGTCGTAACGTATTCCCTAAACCAGAATACGCTGGCCTCGCCGTAGAAGAAATCGATACGTCGGTTGAGCGTCAGTGTATCCATCGTCGGCAGCGCCATCGTGGTGTCGGCCAGGCGACGGAACCAGTCCTCGCTCATGAACAGAGCCAGCGAGTCGTCGAACTCGGGGATGCTGTAGTGCATGTACGCCGGTCCCACTCCACCGTGGGTCAACAGGACCTCGTCGATCCGGATGAGCGCCGGCTTGCTGGCCAGCCACTTCCCGAGCACCGAGCTTCGCGGATCGAACAGCTGCCAATAGGCGGCAGCGTGAAGATCGGCCAGGGCGCGTTCTTTCCGCGACACGTAGCGCGTGTCGTCGGTCATCGCCATGATCTCGTGGTTACCCAGCAGGATGTGCACCCGACCTCCGTGTCGCACCGCCTCGCGTTCCAGTCGGTACAGAAACCACAGGGTGCGCGTCACATCCCCGCCCCTGTCGAACAGATCGCCCAGCAGCACCACGTGGCTGCGTCCGCCGGTCCAGCGTTCACCCTCATCGATCAACCCAGCATTCCGAAAGACCGCCTTGAGCGTGTCGTACTGGCCATGCACATCGCCGACGACGAAGATCGAGTCGACGCCCTCGAACTCGGTGACCTGTGGGCGGTCCGGCAAGTCGAAGTAGAGGGTCGTCTCGTGAGCGTCGTTGCGGTCACCCGCCGCGCCGTAGGCTAGCACGATCTCTTCGCTCACCGGCCTTTCTAGCCTCACGCGGTGCGCCTTGCTCGGCTCGGTTCGCGCCTCGAAGACCGGCGCGCCCGCCACGACGACCTCGAGGCACCCGGAGACCGAATCCCGGGTTATCCAGTGGACCTCCAGGCTGTCCCCGTCTTCTCTGACCCACAGCCCATACTCGCCGTCGTAGCGAGCGCCGGCGCTGACCAGCAGGCCGAGCGATAGACGAAGAACAAGAGCTAACCAACTCGCCATAGCATTCATCCGTCCGCGTGCTAGAAGGTAGCGATCCTTCCGGCGTCGACCCGGGCGAGCAGATGCTCGAGTCGCCGGTAGGTGTATTGAATCTCGCGCCTCGTGAGCCCCAACTGGATCACGTCGCTTCGCCGCCTCACACCTCGGGACGGATCCAGGTTCTCCGTCGGCTCGACCACGACCAGACGTCCGTCGCGCACCTCCAATTGCAGCAGAACGCCCAGCTGACGATGCAGATCTTGCTCGCCGATGCCGCGCAGGCGATCTACGGACGCTTGCGGTAGCCGGTCGACGAGGATATCGCGCCAGTCGTGGCCGCGGTCACTGTCGTCCTCGAAAGCAACGCCGTTATCGACGGCGAACACGCGCGGGTTCGCCCGGTCAGCCGAGATCACGGCGTTTCCCACGTTCGCATCGCCGTGCCTGACCAGGTAGGTCAGGATGTTGAACTGAGCGAAGTGCCGAGCGTACAGGGAGTCACTCGCCAGTCGCTCACGGTCGTACACAGGCTGCAAGGTCACGTTGCTCAGCCAGTACGATAGGACTACCAGGACGTCGGTCGACCCGCCAAAGGTTGGAGCCGGCGGCTTCTCCCCTCCCGGGTACGACTCGGCGGGCACGATACGCGCCACCGTCGGCGGAACGACGTAGTCCGACTCGTCGAGGAAGAGCTTTTGCAGGGCATAGGCGGCAAGCTCGTACCGCGGCCGGTTGTTGAACGTATCACCTCCCCGCGCCGCGGCCGCCCATTTGACGCGCACGCTATGCCCGCCCGGGAAGCTCAGCAACGCCACCCGAACCCGGTCCGTCGCCGAGCGAAGCGGCCCGAAGTTGGCGACCTCGAATTTCTCGACGCCGAGCAACCGCTCGAGCGTGTCCACCGCCAGCGTGATGTTCGAGTCTTGACCCCGGGTCGCTGCGGGGGCGCCGAGCAGGCCCAACAGCACCGCAATCAGCGGCAAGGACCGGGAAACCATAGGACCTCCTGGCCGCAGGACGTGGACGCTCAGCATGCGCCATGGGCTACGGAGTGTCAAACCCTGCCTCCCCCGCGCGGGTTCCCCCGGGCCGCTGCGTGGCTCGATCGCCGCCGCCTCGGTATCTTGCCGGCGTATGTTCAAGCTCGATCGACCCGCGTTCGCCCGGCTCGCCCTGGCAATCCTTCTCCTGCTGGCCCTGGGCGGCGCCGGGCGCGCCACCTACCGCGCGCAGGCGGCGCACCGTGCGTCGCGGGCCGCGGCCCCGGACGGTCTGGCGACCTCCGACCCGGCGACTCGACACGAAGCGCGCTTTCGCGAGGTCCGCGACGCGCTACCGGCCAGCGGGGTGGTAGGCTATGTGAGCGACGGCCTGGTGGGAAGCGCGTTCACCAGCATGGAGGCCATGCAAGAATACTTCCTCACGCAGTACAGCCTCGCTCCGCTCATCGTCGTGCGGGGCGGCGGCCAGCGCCTCGTGGTCGGCAACTACTCCGAGCCACCGGCGACTCCTCCGGCGGGCTTCACCGTGCTGCGCGACTTCGGGGGTGGCGTCCTGCTCTTCGAGATCGCGGAGCCATGAGCCTGACGGTCGTGCTCGCCCTGCTGGTGCCCATCCTGGGCGGCGCATCCATCGTCTGCGCCGCCTGGCCCGGAGAGCGATCGTGGCGCGCCGACCTGCCACTGATCGTCGCGCTGGGAAGCGGTCTGGGTGTCGGGGTAACCTCGATATCGTTCTTCGTCTGGCTCGTCGCCTTCGGCCCTTCGCCCGGCTACTTCGTCGTCGAGGGCCTGGCGGTCGCAACGGCGCTGGGGCTCGCCGTGCGGCGTGTCGTCAGCGACACGGCGCCGACCGCCCGTCCTCATCCACCGGCACCGGACCATCCGTCACGGCTCGGCAAAGTTCTCATGGCCGGCTTCGCCCTCGCGGTGACAACTGCGGTCATCACCTTCGCGTACCGTTCGGCAGCGAGTCCCCACGGGGCCTGGGACGCCTCGATGATCTGGAACCTGCGCGCCCGCTTCCTGTTCCACGGCGGTGAGCAGTGGCAGACCGCGTTCTCCAACCTCCTGGGCCCCGGGACGCACGCCGACTATCCCTTACTCGTACCCGGTGCCGTGGCGCGGGCCTGGAGCCTTAGCGGCTCCGACACGGTTGCGGTGCCGGTGCTGCTGGCCGCCATCTTCACCTTCGCCACGGCGGGAATCCTGGTCGGATCACTCGCTGCGCTGCGCGGCCGCAGCCAGGGCATGCTTGCCGGGATCGTATTGTTCGCGACCCTCGACTACACCTGGGCCGGCCCCAGCCAGCTGGCTGACGTCCCGTTCGCTTTCTACGTCCTGGCGACGCTGGTCGCTCTAGCGCTGGCTGGCGCGGGCCCGCGCCGGAGAAGCGGCTGGCTCGCTGTAGCCGGAACCAGCGCCGGTCTCGCCGCCTGGACGAAAAACGAGGGTCTCCTCTTCGTCGCCGTGCTGCTCGCCGTGCAGTTCGTGGCCTCCGTCCGCCGCTCGCTCTGGCGCTACACCTGGCCTCAGGTGGCCGCCTTGACCCTCGGGCTGGCCCCCTTTCTGTCGCTCGTCGTCGCGTTCAAGTGGGGGATCGCGCCACAGAACGACCTGGTCGCGGCGCTTAGCCTGCCGGATATCCTCGAGCGACTGACCAGCGGTTGGAGGTACGGCGTGGTGATGAGCGGCCTGGCTACTCTCTTGAGCAGCTTCAGCGGCTGGCTGCTCAGCGCGCCGCTGGTCCTGGTGGTCTACCTGGCGGCGGTGGGGGTAAGGGTGGAGGCCGGTCGGCGCGAGGTTCTCGTGACGGGCGCGCTGACGATCGGCCTCCTGCTGGCTGGCTACTTCGTCGTCTACATCATTACGCCCCGCGATCTCGCCTGGCACGTGGAGACGTCGATGTACCGCCTCAATCTACACGTCTGGCCAAGCCTGTTGTTTCTCATCTTCATGGCCGCGCGTCTGCCCGAGGATGCGGTCGGTCCACGGGCGGTGCCCGCAGCCCACTAGGCGATCGAGCCGGCTACTTCTTGGGCCCGAACAACCACCAGGCGATGAAACCGAAGACCGGCAGCACGAGGATGACGAGCGTCCAGAGGAGCTTGCCGCCCGTCGATTCCCTGCTCTGCCAGACATTGTAGAGCGCCCATATATCGGCGATCGTGACGATCAGGCCGAAGAGGCTACCTATGCCGCCCATTCTGCCTCCTGAATCTGGGAGTGAGTAGTCGCCCGCCCGGGAAGCGTTCCCTGCCATCCCATACGAAGAGTCCCTGTCTGGGGTGTCGAGTCGCCGAGGAGACGGCTCCTTGACGGCATGTAAGATAAGCGTTTATTGTAAGTTACCTCTATCTCCCCCCCTGGCTGTTTTCCTCCAGACCGTCAAGCCCATGCAGACGCGATCTTGCCGAGTTCGTGCGTCCGCGATCGCAGCCGCCGCCGCGATACTCTCGCTCGGCGCCTGCCGGGGCGGCGACTCCGACGACGTCATTCGCTTCGGGGTGGCCGCACCGCTCGAACAGTTCATCGGCTCGCACACGCTGCGCGGCGCCGAGCTCGCCCGCGACCATATCAACACAGCGGGTGGCATCCGCGGGCGCACTTTGGAGCTGGTGGCCGTCACCGACAGTGCCGACACACGACGCGCCGTGACGGTAGCTGACGCTTTCTACAGCGATCTCTCGGTGGTCGCGGTGGTCGGCCACGTGAACTCGGGCGCGACGCTCGCCGCGGCACCGATCTATAACCGCGGACTGCCCACGGTGTCACCGATCGCGACCAGCCCGCAGGTCAGCCAAGCCGGCGCCTGGATCTTCCGGGTCTGCTCCAGTGATGAGGCGAACGCGGCCGGGCTGGCCCGCTTCGCGCTTCGCGAGCTGGGGACGCGGGCGGCGATCATCTACGCCAACGACGCCTACGGTCGCGGCCTTCGCCAGGGTTTCGGCGCCGCTTTCACCGCCGGCGGCGGCACCCTGCTCGAGGAATACCCCTTCATCGAAGGCCGCACCGCCGACCTGGAGGCGTACCTGCTGGGCATTCAGAACGCGCGGCCCGACCTCATCTTCGTGGCCAGCACCGATGTCGGCGCCGGCCCGCTGATCCGTCAGGCGCGCGCGCTGGGAATCGATGCCCCCTTCCTCGGCGGCGACGGTATCCTGGGGATCGCCGGGCAGGGCGCGGCCTTCGAGGGAACCTATATCGGGCTTCTGTACCATCCGGGTGCGCAGCACACGGAGGGCCAAAGGTTCGTTGAGGATTACCAGGGGCGCTACGGCGAGCCGCCGGACCATTTCGCGGCGCTGGGCTATGACGCCGTCACACTCCTGGCGCAGGCGGCTGCGGCAGTCGGCTTCGACCGATCGAAGATCCGCGACTACCTGGAGCAGGTCGGTCGCCAGCGCGATGCGTTCCAGGGTGTGACCGGTACGATCGCCTTCGACGAGAACGGCGACCCGGTAGAGAAGAGCTTCGCCGTAGGCCGAGTGGCCGCCGGCGTCATCGAACTGGTTAGCGCGGAGGACGGCCGGTGATCAATACGATTCTCGGACGACAGGCTGGAGCTTTTCTCGTCCTGCTCCTCGGCCTGCTGGCCGCCGGCCTACTGGGCATCAGCTCGTTGAACGGCTTGGCCGACGAGTTCGATTCAGGGCTCTCGCAGGTCGAGCAGGTAACCAGTATCGGAATCGATCTTCAGGAGGACGTCCTCGATCTGATCTTCGCCGCCGAGGGGTACCTCGCCACGGGCCGCCGCGAAGACAAACAGCGCTTTGCCCAGTTGGCCGGTCGCACCCAGGATGTGGCGAGCCGCTACCGGGACCTGCAAGGTCTCTCGGCGGACGATGTCCAGCAAATCGAGAGGTTGAGCACCGCGCTAACCAGCCTCGAGGTGGGGTTCGCCCGGGCGCACGCGCTCTACGATCTGGGCCGCTACGATGAGGCCCGCCAGTTGGCCGACGTCCTGCAGCCGCTGGCCGAGGAAGTAGCAGGACTGATATCGACCCTCGCCGAAAGCCGATCGCTCGTACTCCAGACCTCCGCTGCCAGCTTGAGGCGGCGCGCCAGGGAACGCGCGAACTACATGGTCGCCATCCTGCTGGTCGCCCTGATCGCGGGCGCCGGGCTGGCCTACGCCACCGTCCGTTCCATCGATCGCCCGTTGGCTGACCTGATGCTCGCCGCCAAGCGGCTCGGCGCCGGCCACCTGCGCGTCCGGGTGGCGACCGACGGCATGCCCCGCGAGTTCGCCCACCTGGGCGAAGCCTTCAACTTCATGGCAGCCGGCATGACCGGGGTCGCCTCGCAGGTCGTCAGCACCGCGTCGCAGATCTCTTCTTCGGCTGACGATTTCTCATCAATCTCCGAGCAGGTCGCGAGCTCGACCCACGAGGTGGCGCTGGCCATGACCGAGATCTCCGAGGGCGCCGACCGGCAAGCCTCGGCGCTCGGCGAGACGGCGGCCGCCGTCGTCCAGTTACGCGACGGTACTCTGCAAATCGAATCGGACGCCGACCGCAACCGCGAGCTCAGCCATTCGATCCAGGCACAGGCCGGGCATAGCCAGGACTCGATCCGACAGGCCGTGGCGCTCCTGTTGTCGCTCAAGGAGTTCGTGACCAGCTCGGCCAGCGAGTTCGAGGGCCTCGAAGCCGCGACCGAGCACATCACCGGTTTCGTTCGGCGCATCGCATCGATCGCCGAGCAGACCCATCTGCTTTCTCTCAACGCGGCCATCGAGGCCGCTCACGCGGGCCATGAGGGACGCGGATTCGCCGTGGTCGCCGACGAAGTCGGCAAGCTCGCCGCCGAGGCCGACGGCGCCTCGCACGAGGTCGAACAGGTCGTCGCTCAGCTCCGCCAGACGGTCGCCGGCGCCGCCCTCAAGCTGCACGAGGGCGAAGGCCAGGTCGTTCAGGTCGAGGGCGTGGCACGGGCAGCCGAAGATGCCCTCGACGCCATCTCGGCCGGCCTGGCGACCGTCGCCCAGGCGGCGGACCAGGCGCTCGCAACGGTCGAGCGCAGCCGCACCCTGCTCGATCAGGTGGCCGGGCACGTCGATTCGGTCACTGCCACCGCCGCCGCTCACGCTTCGCGCAGCCAGGACGTCAGTGCCGCCGTACAGGAACAGTCGGCGACGACGCAGCAGATCAGCGCCTCGGTGACCCAGCTGGTCGCGGCGGCGGAGGGTCTCCGTCGCGTGATCGGCGAGTGGGAGGTGTAGCTCGACGCCCCGCCGAAACTCCTCAACCCAGCCTGCGTAGGGAACCTCAGGGAGGCCCCGCCCGCCGGCGTTCCGAGCCCGTCGGTTGATTGGATGGGCGGTAAGCAGCGGCGCGCAGCTTGCGCGGCCAAGGCGAGCCTCTTATTTAGACCACCGCCTCGATACCCGGAGACATTTGGCCGAGGTGGCCATACAGATGGGAGCTTGTTCCAGATGAAGCGACTTACGTGTGCATCGCTCGCGGCGCTGCTCTTCGCCGCCGCCGGATCCGCCCAGGCTCAGCAGCTTCACTTCGGAGTCCGGGGCGGGCTCAACGTCGCCGGCGCCGAGACCGAAGGTGCCCTATTCACCGAAGACACCGGCACCAGAAGCGGCTATCATTTCGGCGTCCTCGGCATGGTCGACATCTCGTCCTGGTTCAGCCTGCAGACCGAGGTGTGGTACTCTCAGAAAGGCTTCGCCAAGGGGAACGGTGACATCGCACTCGACCTGACCTACTTCGAGATCCCCGTGCTGGCAGTCGTCAAGTTGCCCATCCCGTTGCGACCGCGCATCTATGCCGGCCCGGTCCTCGGCCTCGAGTCCGGCTGCACGGTCATCTCGGGCGAAGAAAAGACAGACTGCGAAGAGGTGGGGGTGGGGTTGCCACGTACAAAAGGCGCCGACTCCGGCCTCATCTTCGGCGGCGGCATCACCCTCGATTTCGGGCCCGGCCTGCTGCTCGGCGACGTCATGTACAACTACGGCCTCACCGACATCAGCGAGCCCTCCGACGTCGTCGACTCGATCAAGACCCGAACCTGGTACTTCTCCGCCGGCTACGCCTTCGCGCTGGGCGGCTAGCAGGCCCACCGCGTGGCCACACCGCCGAGAATGGCAACGGGCTCCCGGACCTTTGGGTCCGGGAGCCCGTTAGCACTTCCGAGCTCACCGTTGGGCAGGCGCGCTGACGCTACGGGGTAATGTCGAAGGTCTGCCAGACCCGGAAGCCCGGCCACTCCGTGTTGCCCTTCGCCCCATTGCCCTGCTGGACCACGACGAAGAAGCCGGTCGCGTCACCCAGTTCCAACTGGATGTTGTGCTCGGGATCATCGCTCTTCAGCGGATGCACGAACTCGAACACGCCCCAGCTATCGTTGATGGCGAAGAACCTCGCCTCGCCATCCGCGTTGCCCGGATCGAGCGCGTCCTGCGTCTGGACGACCAGCGCCAAATAGACATTGTCGCAGTCGTTGGTCCAGTACAGCGTCGCCGGCACGCCGCCGTTCCCGATCTTCACCTCGAAGGACGGTGAGGCGTTAGCGTACTCGCCCGCGTCGAAGCTGCTGTCACCGGTCAGCGGGCCGGGTGTGCAGGCCACCGCATCGAAGCTCATGACGCCCGTCGCCAAATCGACCGCGATCCGCGGGCGGTCCGTGGCGTCGTCGCTTGCGCAGCTCCGCCCAGATTGCCATGTGATATTTCCTGCCGGCCCGGTTGCTGTGTGCTATAGTCGCACAGAATGGCCCCGCCCACAGCAGCAAGCCAAGCTTAGCCCTCCGGCGCGGCCGACCGCGCGGCTTGCGTGCCACGGCCAGGCTGCGTTTACTTGGCGAGTTCATGACGACATGCGCCGCGCGGCCGTACCCAGGGCGGTACCACGAAACCGAATCTCGAACGATGACCGATAGCCGTAACAGAGGCAGCCTATCCTTCTGGCCCCGCGAGCACGGCGCCTACGCCCAGCTCGCGTTCCCGTTGCTCACCGCGCTGGCGCTCGGCGACCTGGGGCTCGCTCCTATCCTACTGGTCGTCGCCATCATCGCCGTCTTCCTGGCCCACGAGCCGCTGATCGTACTGATCGGCGGGCGCGGTGGCCGGGCGAGGCGCGAGTTCGCTACGGTGGCCCGACTCAGGGTAGCCACTCTGCTCGGCCTCGCCGTCCTCAGCGGCGCCGGCGGCTGGTGGCTGGCCGGCCCGACGGCGCGAGCCTGGTCGCTCCTCCCTCTCGGGTTGGCCCTCCTCCTGGCACCGCTCACTCTGACGCGGCGCGAGAAGACCTTGGCTGGCGAACTGCTGGTGGCTTCCGCTCTGTCGGCGACACTGGTGCCTGTGGCCGTCGCCGGCGGCCTCGGGGCCTCCATCGCTCTGATCGCCTGCGCCGTCTGGGCGGTCATCTTCTCACTGGGCACGATTACGGTGCGCGCCATCATCGCCAGGGCAAAGAAGAGCGGCGGACCCAGCTGGAACCCCTACTTCGCCCCGCTCCTCTGTGCCGTCGCCATGGCCATCGCCATCGCCATCGCCATCGGCACCGACCTCCCCGCGCTCGCCGCCGCGGCCGTCGTGCCCACCGCGCTCGTCGCTCTTATCTTTGGCGTGTTGGGCGTTCACCCGCGCAACCTGCGCCGCATGGGCTGGTCACTCGTCGCCAGCAACCTGGCGGTGCTGGCGGCGCTGCTCATCGGACTCGGCTAGGAGAACGATAGTCGCGCCCGGCACTCAACGCTTCCCGCAATCGCTCCGCCTCCGCCCGATCCCACGCCGCGTCCTCGGGCGACGCGGGCTCCATCCGGTAAAGCCACGATAGACCGCTCGGTCCCGTGTATCCGTCGGGCAGCGCATAGACGGGATCGCCTAACGCTTGTTCGATCGAGACGAACAGGAACCCGTCGGCGGCCAGCGTATCGAGGAGCGTGCCCATCTTATCGCTGACCAAGAGTGTCGCGTGTAACAACAGTAAGTGGTCGACGTCCCGGCCGACCTTGCGTCGGGCGACATCCTGCGCGTGATGGATCGTCCTGAGGATGTGCTCGATCAACAGGTCCCCGATGCGCCGCGCCTCCGCCGTATCGCCGCGACGCAACGCCGCCTCGTACGGTCGCGACAGCATCCACTCCGAGTTGTCAACCGAGACGTGTGCGATCTCGAGGCCGAGCTCCTGCAACAGCTCGAGTGCCGCGGCCTGCCGCTCGACCGTGGGGCCCTGATGCAGGAACGGGTAACGGAAGTACTTGGTCGACCCACCGGTCAGCTCGCGCAAGCGCGCGTCGCAGCTCCGCACATCGGCCAACCACTCAGCGAGCGGGGCATCGTTCAGGTCACGATGGCGCTCGCTGTGATTGCCCAACGTCATTCCATGCTCGCGCCACAGCCTCAGCAGCGGAGCGCCCGGCGGCACCCGCCCGCAGTTGGCGAAGCCAGCGGCCTGCACGCCACGCTCCGATAGCGTAGACAGCAGGCGCTCGGTCGCCGCGGCTCTCTCTTGCGGCTCGAGCGGGCCGTTCCACGGCAGGTCGTCGATCGTTATGGCGATGCGCGGCGCCGACTCCTGAGCCCCACCGCCGGGCGTGACGGCCAACCGCAGGAGGGCGACTATCGCGAGCCCGGCCGCCCCGGCGCATCGCCCCGGGCTCAACCGGACGCCTCCGTCACCGTCGCGTACACTATTCGCGAGATATCGGCGACCAGTTGGTCGGCGATCTCGTCATGGCCTTCGTCTCCCTTTGTCAGCACCACCAGCACGTACTCGTGCCCCGACTCCGGATAGACGATGCCACCGTCGTGGCTGACGTAGTCCGGTATCCAGCCCGTCTTGTGGGCGACGCGGACTCCTTCCGGCAGGCCGGCGGGGATCTTCTCGTTGAACTCTTGGGCCAGCAGGATATCGATCATCTCCCCGCACGACTCTGCACTCGCCGCCGCCCGCTCGGCGATCGAGACAAAGATCACGCCCAGGTCGCGCGCCGTCGTCGTATTGCTCAAGCCCGCCCGGTACGCCTTGATGTCCTCCACCCCGCGCAGTACCTCGATCGAGTCGGCGCCCAGCTCGCGCATCGTCGCCGTCACGCGCTCCGCTCCCACATGCTCGATCAGCATGTTGGTCGCCAGGTTGCTCGAGACCGTGATCATGAGCTCCGCCAAGCGCCGGATGCTCTCACGCTCGCCGATTCGGCGATACAGCGTCGTGTCGCTGTCGTCGGGCGCGCCCAGCTCGTAGAGCGACCCATCGACGATCGACTCGAATGTCTTGCTGATCGTCAGACTGTCGTCCAGGGTCAGCAGCCCGGCTTCCTGATCCCGATACAGCTGAATCAAGACCGGGACCTTCATCATGCTCGCCGCATGGACCCGGGTATCGGCGCCGATCAGCAGCGAGTCACCGGTGACCAGATCCTTAAAGTAGACACCCACGACTTCGGCCCCATTCTCGGCTATGCGGCCCTCGAGACGCTCACCCAGCTCGGCGAGCCGGTCGGTCGCACAGCCCGACACGAGGAAGGCCAGCGCTGCGAGTGACAGCCGACGTGCGGCCAGCATGGATTGAATGTGCTTTCTCACCGTCGCCTATCCTGTCGCGGTTCCGCACCCCTGTGAGTGCTCAGTGGTCGATGAAGTCTGGCCTCCGCCAACGATCCTGATACTATATCATGAGTAACGAACACCTATTGATCTAGCCAGCAGGGCAGTACTATGAGTGCGAATAGCCCCGGCGGCGGGACCGGTCGCGACAGCTCCGGCAACGCCCCATCCTCGCGCGCCGGCATCAGACGCCGGGAAATCCGCGACGAGATCGTCATCCGCTTCGCCGGCGACTCCGGCGACGGCATCCAGCTGACCGGCACCCAGTTCGCGCTGGAGAGCGCGCTGGCCGGCAGTGACATCGCGACCTTCCCCGACTATCCCGCCGAGATTCGGGCCCCCGCCGGCACCACCTACGGCGTGTCCGCTTTCCAGGTCCACTTCGGCTCGGTCGATATCCGGACGTCGGGTGACGAGCTCGACGTGCTGGTCGCCTTCAACCCGGCGGCGCTCAAGGTGAACCTCGCCGACCTGCGGATCGGTGGGATGGTGATCGCCGACGAGAGCTCGTTCACCGACCGCAACCTCAAGAAAGCCGACTACGACTCGAACCCGCTGGAGGACGACACGCTGGCACCCTACCAGCTGGTCAAGCTCGACATCACGCGCCTCACCGAGGAGGCGGTGAAGGAGTTCGGCGTCTCCTCCAAAGAGGCACGCCGCTCGCGCAACCTCTGGGCACTGGGCCTGATGCTCTGGATGTACGGCCGCGAGCGCGCGGCGACGATCGAGTGGCTGAGGGGCAAGTTCGAGAAGAAGCCGGAGATCATGAACGCCAATATCGCCGCCTTGAACGCCGGCCACGCGTTCGGCGAGACGGCCGAGATGCCCAGCGACATAGTCGGTTACACGGTGGCGGCAGCGGACGTCGAACCCGGTCTCTACCGCACGGTGACCGGTACCGAGGCCACGGCCTATGGCCTGTTGGCCGGCGCGCGCGCCGCCGGGCTGGGCCGCATCGTCTTCGGCTCCTATCCGATCACCCCGGCATCGCCCTTGCTTCACGCCATGGCCCAGCTCTCCGAGTACGGCGTCGTCACCTTCCAGGCGGAGGACGAGATCGCCGCCATCTGCTCGGCGATCGGCGCTTCCTACGCCGGTTCGCTGGGTGTGACCTCCAGCTCGGGCGCCGGCGTCGCCCTCAAGACCGAGGCGGCCGGACTTGCCGTCGGTACCGAGTTGCCGCTCATCATCGTGAACGCGCAGCGGGCCGGGCCGTCGACCGGCATGCCCACCAAAGCCGAGCAGGCCGATCTGCTTCAGGCGCTCTACGGCCGGCACGGCGATGCGCCGCTCGCCGTGATCGCCGCCGCAACGCCCGGCGACTCGTTCGAGGTGGCGATGGAGGCGGTGCGCCTGGCCACCAAGTACATGACGCCGGTGATCCTGCTCTCCGACGCCTATCTGATGAACGCCGCGGAGCCGTGGGCGATACCCGACGTCGATAAGCTGCCCACCTTCCCAGTGAAGTTCCGGACGGACCCGGAAGGCTTCCACCCGTTCCTGCGCGATCCCGATACCCTGGCTCGCCCCTGGGTGCGGCCCGGCACGCCCGGCCTCGAACATCGCGTGGGCGGTCTGGAGCGCGATTACGAGACCGGCGACATCTCCTACGATCCGGAGAACCACGCCCGCATGACCGAAGCGCGCGCCGCCAAGATCGCCGGCATCGCCAAAGACATCCCGCTCCAGAGGCCGGAACTGGGCCCAGAGAACGCCACCCTGGCGGTGGTCGGTTGGGGTTCCACCTACGGCCCGATCTACCAGGGCGTGGCGAAGGCCCGCGAGGAAGGCTACCACGTGGCCCACATCCATCTCCGCTACCTGTCACCCTTCCCGCTGAACCTCGGCGAGCTGCTCAGGAGCTACGACAGGATCCTCGTGCCGGAGATGAACCACGGCCAGCTCGTGAGCGTTCTACGCGACAGGTACCTGATCCAGGGCGAGCCACTCACTAAAGTGAAGGGCCAGCCGTTCAAGATCGCCGAGGTCTACGAGGCGATCCGCACCAGACTGGGCTAGCGATATGAC
The DNA here is from genome assembly GCA_039586575.1 of Gemmatimonadota bacterium. Lineage (GTDB taxonomy): Bacteria > Gemmatimonadota > Gemmatimonadetes > Palauibacterales > KS3-K002. Next base: position 23,139 of record JBDHKD010000034.1, read on the forward strand.
GACCGCGACCGATACTCAGCTCAAGCCCGCCGACTTCGCCTCGGACCAAGAGGTCCGCTGGTGCCCCGGCTGCGGCGACTACGCCATCATCAAGGCGATCCAGAAGACGCTGGCCGAACTGGGTGTGAAGCGCGAGAACACGGTATTCGTCTCCGGGATCGGCTGCGCCTCGCGCTTTCCCTATTACATGTCGAGCTACGGCTTCCACACGATTCACGGGCGCGCGCCGGCCTTCGCGACCGGGATCAGGCTGGCCAATCCCCACCTCGACGTCTGGGTGGTGACCGGCGACGGCGATGGTTTGAGCATCGGCGGCAACCACACGCTCCACATCCTGCGCCGCAACGTCAACGTGCAGATCTGCCTCTTCAACAACGAGATCTACGGCCTCACCAAGGGGCAGTACTCGCCGACCTCGCGGCAGGGAACGATGAGTCCATCGAGCCCGCGCGGCTCGCTCGAGCGGCCGCTCTCGGCCTGCTCTTTCGCGCTCGGCGCCGGCGCCCGCTTCGTGGCCCGCTCGGTCGACACGTTGCAGAAGCATCTGGCCGAGGTGCTGAAGCGCGCCCACCAGCATCACGGCGCCTCGTTCACCGAGATCTTTCAGAACTGCATCGTCTTCAACGACCGCGCCTTCGCCGACTTCACCGACAAGAGCATCGCCTCCGACCGACAGGTCCACGTCGAGCACGGCCAGCCGCTCCTGTTCGGGAAGGACATGAACAAGGGTCTACGGGTGAAGCCCGGCAGCCTGAGGCTCGAGGCGGTGACCGTCGGAGAGAACGGCATCGGCCTCGACGACCTCCTCGTCCACGACGAGACGGACCGGACGCTCGCGCAGCTCTTGGTCGCCATGGAGCCGCCGGAACTGCCGGTCGCCCTGGGCGTTATCTATTGCGACCCGGGCCCAGTCTACGAGGACCAGGTCGAGTCGCGGCTCGACGCCGCCTGTTGCGGCGACCTGAACGACCTGTTACGCTCGGGCCGCACCTGGTGCGTCGATTGTGACTGAAGCCCACAAACTAAACAAGAACTGAAGCACCGTACCGCACCTTAACCGCAGGAGGATGCACGTGTGTAGGCTTACCCTGACGGGTCGTATCGCCCTGGCGGCCATCGCTATGGTCGCCGTGCTGGGTTGGAGCGCGACCCCAACGGCCGCCCAAGATCGACCCAACATCCTGGTCGTCTGGGGCGATGACGTCGGCCAGTCCAACATCAGCGCCTATACCATGGGCCTGGTCGGCTACCGCACGCCCAACATCGATCGGATCGCCAACGAGGGGATGATCTTCACCGACTACTATGGTGAACAGAGCTGCACGGCGGGGCGCTCCTCGTTCATCACCGGCCAGAGCGTGTTCCGCACCGGCCTCAGCAAGGTGGGGCTGCCCGGTGCCGATCTGGGCCTGCGCGAGGAGGACCCGACGATTGCGGTGGCCCTTAAAGAGTTGGGCTACGCCACGGGGCAGTTCGGCAAGAACCACCTCGGCGACCGCGACGAGTTCCTGCCGACCAACCACGGGTTCGACGAGTTCTTCGGCAACCTCTACCACCTGAACGCGGAGGAGGAGCCGGAGAACGAGGACTACCCCGGCGATATGGTGTTGCCGGACGGCCGTATCTTCCGCGAGGCGTTCGGCCCGCGGGGCGTCATCCACAGCTGGGCCGATGGACGCATCGAGGACACGGGCCCCCTGACCAAGAAGCGCATGGAAACGGTGGACGACGAGACCACCGACGCCGCCATCCGCTTCATCCGTGACGCGCACGCCCAGGGCACGCCGTTCTTCGTCTGGTGGAGCGGCACGCGGATGCACTTCCGCACGCATGTCAAGGAAGAGCTGCGAGGCATCTCGGGTCAGGACGAGTACGCCGACGGCATGGTCGAGCACGACATGCACATCGGGCGGTTCCTCGACCTGCTCGACGAGCTCGGCATCGCCGACAATACGATCGTCTTCTACTCCACCGACAACGGGCCCCACTACAACACCTGGCCCGATGCCGCTGCGACTCCTTTCCGCGGTGAGAAGAACACCAACTGGGAGGGCGGCTGGCGCGTGCCGGCCATGGTGCGTTGGCCCGGTCATATCGAGGCCGGCTCCGTCTCCAACGAGATCGTCCACCACATGGACTGGTTCCCGACCTTCGTCGCCGCCGCCGGCAAGGACGACATCAAGACCGACCTCCTGGACGGGTATCGCTCCCGCGCCCTCGGCCGGAACTACAGGATCCACCTCGATGGGTACAACATCCTGCCGTATCTAACGGGTGAGACCGACGAGAGCCCGCGCAAGGAGATCTTCTACTTCTCCGACGACGGCGATCTCACGGCGCTGCGTTACGGGGGCTGGAAGCTGATTTTCATGGAACAGAGGGTGCAGGGGACCCTCCAGGTCTGGGCGGAGCCATTCGTACCGCTGCGGGTCCCGCTGATCCTCAACCTGCGCCGCGATCCTTACGAGCGAGCGCCCATCACGTCGAACAGCTATTACGATTGGCTAATCGACCGCGCCTACCTGTTAGTGCCGGCGCAAGCCTACGTGGGCAACTTCCTGGCGACGTTCCGCGACTATCCGCCACGCCAGACGCCCGCGAGCTTCAGCCTCGACCAGGTGATGGAGATGCTGGTTCCGCCGACGAAGTAGCGATCGACAGTAAGAGACCGTAAGCGAACGGGGCCGACTACCGAGCCCCGTTCGCTTCAGGTTGCAGCGTGCTCGTCGACCTGCTCGCCAACGTTAAGCAGGTGACGGCAGCCTAAACAGGAGTGATCGCATGTCTCGCGCTTCCGTCTTCTTGATTGGCCTCGCCCTGCTGACAGGCTGTAGCGTCTCGGAGCAGCCCCTCAGAGGAACGAGCATCGACCCGCTGACCTCTTGGAACGATGGCCCTGCGAAGCAGGCGATCACCCGATTCGTCGCGTCGGTCACCGACCCCAATAGCTCAGCCTACGTTGCACCGGAGCAGCGGATCGCCGTCTTCGACAACGACGGCACGCTCTGGGCCGAACAGCCCCTCTACTTCCAGCTGCTATTCGCCGTCGACCGCGTGCGCGCCACGGCCGACGAGCACCCCGAGTGGCAGGCGGAGCAGCCGTTTAAGGCGATCCTGGAGGGTGACCGGGAAGCGCTCGGCCAAGTGTCGGAGCACGACATCGTGCAGATCGTGATGGCGACCCACGCCGGGATGACGGTCGACGAGTTCGGCGGCCAGGTCGCCGACTGGCTGGCCACGGCCCGTCACCCGCGCTTTGATCAGCCGTTCACCCGTATGGCCTACCAGCCGATGCTCGAGCTGCTCGACTACCTGCGCGCCAACGACTTCAAAACCTTCATCGTCTCGGGCGGCGGCATCGACTTCATGCGTGTCTTCACCGACCAAGTCTACGGGATCCCGCCCGAGCAGGTCGTGGGCTCGAGCGGCGTGACCCAGTTCGAGCTTCGCGACGGCGAGGCGGTCCTGGTCAAGTTGCCGGAGATCGAGTTCGTCGATGACAAGGAAGGCAAGCCGGTGGGGATAGGCCGCTTCATCGGGCGGCGTCCCATCGCGGCGTTCGGCAACTCGGATGGTGACTTGGCCATGCTGCAGTACACCGCCGCCGGCGACGGCCCCAGCTTCATGGCGCTGGTGCATCATGACGATGCTGACCGCGAGTGGGCCTACGACCGCGATTCATCGATCGGCCACCTCGACCAGGCCCTCGATGA
>JBDHKD010000106.1:0-9254 GCA_039586575.1 Gemmatimonadota bacterium
TCATCGATCGGGACGTTGTGCTCGACGCTGTCGATGAAGTAGGTGCTGGATCCGCCCTTCCTGCTGATCTCGTAACGGAAGGGGAAAAGCACTCCATCCACATCGCGGTAGTCGTTCAGGTATCTGTTGTATCCGAGCCAGACGAGCAATCCCGTCTCGGCATCGAAGTGGAGCGTGTGCGACACGTCATCGTCGATGGAGACCTGATAGGCCGTCCGCCCTTCCAACGTCGTAGCACTTCGCAGCTTCATCTCCGGGAAGTAGTCCCGCATGCGCAAAGCATTCCGCGGATCGATGAGCCAGGCGAACCTGCGGTCGTAGCGCGCGTCGAGCTCGACCTCACCGCTAGCGGGCCGTTTCCAGCAGGTTTGGCCATCGTAGCCGTCCCGGTGCGTGTTCGAATCCGAAAGTGCGTATTCCACGAGGTACTTGCCTGGCGCCTTCGCGTAGATCACGAAGCTGACCGACTCGTAGACGGGCGGTTGCCTCGACGGCAGGTCGGTCACCAACCGTCCCGTAATCACGCGGGTCGTCAGCTTCTCGATCGCCTCGCGCCCACCGACGGCCTCGACGTAGCGCTCCAGCACTTCCTCTAGCGTTGGGAGCGTGTCCTGCTTCGCCTCCCACCCCGGAGCCGTTGCGGTGATCGCCAGACACTGGAGCGTCAGCACTGCGAGCCAGGTACCCATGACGTTCCTCCTCTCCCGGTGCTTTCCCTCACTGGTCACCTCCCCTCTCCACCGCCGTTTCTCCAAAGCAGATCGAGGGCCATACCGGGAACGGCTCGACCGTGCGAGGATCGGTCGTGTGCCGGCGGACACGTCCGCCGCTGAGGTCGAGTGTCCCCTTGGACACATAACTCCGGTTCCCAGGGCCGCCCGCCCCGCCGTAGATTAGACCCGTCCTCCCGGATGTCTCCAGCAGGAGGGTTTCCGATGAAGGAGCTGTCGAGAAGAAGTTTCATCGGATCGGTCCTCTCCGTAGCGGTCGCCAGCCTGGGCTCGACCTTCCCCTGCTTCAACGCGGCATGCCGAAGCAAGGCGGGCGGAGGAACGCAGCTCGAATCTGATTTCGAGCCCGCCTATCTGGCGCTGCACCGAAGCGGGGAGTTGAGACGCCGGGGCGAAGGGCTCTGGCAGCTCATGGAAAGCTGCTCGCTCTGCCCCCGGGGTTGCGGTGCCCGTCGGCTCGCCGGCGAGGAGGGATTCTGCAAAGCGAGCTCTCAGTTGGTGATCGCCGCTTATCACCCACACTTCGGGGAGGAACGTCCGCTGGTCGGGCGAGGGGGCTCCGGCACGGTCTTCTTCAGCAACTGCAACCTGCGCTGTGTCTTCTGCATCAACTGGGAGATCAGCCAGGGAGGCATGGGCGAGGCCCGAAGCGTAGAAGATCTGGCGGACATGATGATGTACTTGCAAGGGATCGGCTGCGTGAACATCAACATCGTCACGCCGACCCACTACTCGGCCCATATCGTTCTGGCCCTCGATAGCGCGGCCGCCAAAGGGCTAAGGTTGCCCCTAGTTTACAACACCTGCGGCTGGGAGCGACTGGAGGTCTTGAGGAGGCTGGACGGCATCGTCGACATCTACCTGCCCGACTGCAAGTACGCGGAGAGCGAGATGGCGGCGAAGTATTCCTCGGGAGCGGGCAGCTATCCGGAGGTCACTCGCGCGGCGCTCTTGGAGATGAACCGCCAGGTGGGCGTCGCGCGGCCGGCGGAGGATGGCCTCATGTACCGGGGTCTGATGATACGCCATCTGGTCATGCCGAACAGCGTGAGCGGTAGCAAGGAGGTGATCGACTGGATCGCCGAGAACCTGCCCAAAGACACCTACGTCAACATCATGTCGCAGTACCGGCCGATGTACAAAGCCTTCGACTACCCGGAGATCGCTCGACGCGTGACCCGCGCCGAATACCGCGAGGTCGTCGAGCACGCTTGGCGCGTCGGCCTCACGAACCTCGACATCCAGGGCCTGCCGCCGTCGTAGACCGGATCGCGCCGCCCGGCTGAAACGTCTTGCGGCTCAGCGCGTCATGTAATATGTGACGGTCACCCGCTGCGCTGGTCTCCGTCGCTGTGCAGCTACGAAGGGATGCGGATGACAGGGAAACGGTTCTGGTTCTGCGGCTTGCCGCTCGTGCTCGGAATCTGGGGGTGCAGTGAGGATTCGCTGCCCCGGTTCCTCCGCAGCTACACGCCGCACGAGCGCTACGAGGAGGCTTTGCACGCCGCGGGGCTCGAGCAGACCGCTCTGGGCCGCGACTGGCTCGCGGCAGCGCGCGCCTCCCTGGAGGCTGCCGTCACGGTCGCGCCCCCCTATCGCGAGGAGAGCTACCTCGACCCGCGGGAGACGATGGCGACGGCGTACCGGATACCGCTGAAGCGCGGCCAGCGGCTCGAGGCGGCGTTCGAGAGCGAGCCGGACACGAGCTACCGCGTCTTCATCGATCTCTTCCTGACACGCGGGTCCGACTTCGCTCCGCGACATTTGGCGAGCGCCGACAGTCTGGAGCGCCGGCTGGACTACCTGGCGCGTCGCGACGGCGACTATCTGATCCGCATCCAGCCGGAGCTGCTGCGCGGCGGCAGGTACGCGATCACCATCGTGGTCACGCCTTCCCTTCGCTTTCCGGTATCCGGCTATGACACGACGGCGATCGGGAGCTTTTACGGCGACGCCCGCGACGGCGGACGCCGGCGGCACGAGGGGCTCGACATCTTCGCGCGTCGTGGCACACCCGTACTCGCGGCCGCGGATGGTGTCGTGCGCAGCACGCGGCGCAACAGGCTCGGCGGCAACGTCATCTGGCTGCGCGACGACCTCGGCCGCTCGCACTACTACGCCCATCTCGACACGCAGGCGGTGCGTCGCGGTCAGCGGGTAGCGGCCGGCGACACGATCGGATTCGTCGGCAACACCGGGAACGCTCGGACCACCCCGCCGCATCTGCACTTCGGCATGTACTCGAGTGGATCGTTCGATCCCTACCCGGCGCTGCAAGAGCTGCCGACCGAGCCGGCGAGCTTCACCGGGGATTCGGCGTCGGTCGGCGAGTTCGTGCGTGTGCGGACCGCCCGGGCCCGCATCCGGAGTCTGCCGACCACGAGGTCGACCGTTCTGGCGGAGTTGCCGGTCCATACGACCCTCAAGGTGCGAGCGGGAACGGGCGCGTGGTATCGGGTGTCTACGCCCGACGGCGCTGTCGGGTTCGTGGCGGCGCGGATCACGGAGCCGTTGGACGGCCCGATCCGGCACGAGGTGGTCGCCGATCAGACGATGCTCTTGACCGACCCAGCGCCCATGGCGGTGGCTGTGGACAGCGTCGCGGCGGGCGCCGAGGTCGGGGTCCTCGGCGCGTTCGAAGAGTTTCTCTACGTGCAGGGACCGAACGGCCGGGCGGGTTGGCTGCCGGCCTACTAGTCGGTTGGGCCCGCGGCAACCGCGCCAGGTTGCCGCCTGCTCGTGCTCAGCAGGTGGAGGACAGCATGCTTCGGATAGCTTTCAGCATTCTCGCTTGGGTTTCGCTTTTCGCGTCGGTGAGTTCTCACGCCGACGCGCAGCTTACGATCGATCTCACGACGGAACCGGACGAGGCGACGTTCGTCTACGAGGACGTGTGGAACTTCGCCAGTGCCTTGCAACGTCTGGCTGCCGGGGGTGACACCGTCGCGATCCTGCAAGCCGAATACTTCGACCGCGCTACAGCCGGACTTCAGTACTACTTAGACAACAACGGTATTACGGCGGAGCGGCTGGCCGGCGCGATCGCCCGCAGGCCGCAGGAGTTTGCCGCGCTCATCGATCTGCCGGAACGGCTCGCCGCCCAGGCCGACACCTTCCGCCAGGCTTTGACTGACGTCAAGCGGATCATCCCCAACGCCGTCTTCGCGCCGACCACCTTCCTGATCGGACCCTGGTTCGGCGCAAGCGAAGCTTCCGAGCAAGGGGTACTGATCTCGGTCGAGAAGCCGTACACGGCTGAGCACAAGACCCATACGCTCGCGCACGAGCACATCCATATCCAGCAAGCCCTGGCGCAGGGGATCGAGCAATACCAATCGCTCTACGACGATGGGCCGAACCGAACCTTGCTGGCGCTCGCCATCCGCGAGGGGAGTGCTGACTTCCTCGCGAAGCTTGCCGTGGGCGGAACCACGCACGAGGGTGCGCTCGAATACTGCATGGCGCACGAGAGCGAGCTCTGGGAGCGGTTCAGCAGCGAGATGGCCGGGCGCGAACCCGGCCACTGGATGTGGGCGGAACCGATGAACCCGGCTGAACCTCGCGACCTCGGCTATGCGATGGGGTTCATGATCGTCAGGGCCTACTACGAGCGTGCCGAGGACAAAGCGGAGGCCGTGCGAGCGATCCTTGCAGTCACCGACTACCCAGCCTTCCTCGAGCAGAGCGGCTACGCGGAACGTTTCGCCAGATAGGGCGCGGAACGCTCCCACCGCCAGGATAGACTCGCCTCGAGTCTGAATGGAAGGAGTTTCCGCCATGAGAACAACAGCACACTTGCTCGCGCTCACCGCAGGCGCGCTGTCTGTCCTTCCTCTTCCGGCGACGGCTCAGACTGACACCGATCTCGCCTACCGCATCGAGGCCGTCATCGATGTCGAGCAGCAAATGATCGGAGGGCAGGCGCACCTGGAGATACCATACTCCTTACTCTGGTCGCCGTCGGAGATCCGGCTCGACCTGCTGTCGGCGGGCGCGGACTCGCTCGGCCAGCGGCGTTTGACGGTGGAATGGGTGAGTGCCGACCGCGACATCGAGACGATCGAGGACGGCGAGGGTCAGCTGCGCGTGCTCCTGGCAGCGGCGGCGGAGCCGGGTGAGATCATCCCGCTCGACGTAAGCTACTCGAGCGCCTTCAACGACCGCTATGAGGAACTCGGTTACTACAGCTTCTGGTCGCACGAGCCCGGCGACTACTGGTACCCCGACGTCGTGGGCGCCGGCGGCCAGCGGGCGGACTTCAAGGATTTCGAGGTGACGCTCCACTATCCCGAGACTCACACGGCCGTCACGACGGGAATCCCACTGGGGCCGGCCGCACGAACAGATGGAACACTCAGTGCGACCTTCCGTGCCGAGCATATCGAGGGGTTCTCCGTCAGCCTCGGCGAAGGATTCGAGCTGCTCGAGTTCGAGGGTGAGACCTACAAGATCGTCGGCCTTCTGCCGCCCGACGAGCCCGAGGCGTTCCGGCTGGCGGTCGAGCTCACGGCGGAAGCCGTGAGCTGGTACCGAGAGACGTACGGCTTCTTCCCGGTAGAGCAGATCGGGATCATACCTGGGCCGCGCCGCTGGAGTGGAGGCTTTCCGCTCCCCAACGTCTTCATGGTCCACCGCGGCAATCTGGGAGAGGATTTCCTCAGATGGATCACGGCCCACGAGCTGGGTCACTACTACTGGGGGCTCTATGTGCTGAGCGCGACGAGCGAGCGGCTCGACTGGCTCAACCTGGCCAACGGCATCTGGGCCGATCACCTGTACCTGGCGCAGACTTCGGACAGAACGGTCGAGGAAGTCCTGCGTGAGCGCGGTGCCGGCGACATGCTGGTCGACTACCTGGAGGCGGTGCTCGAGAACCGCGAGCAGCGCCTGGGACTCCCGCGCGCGCTAGAGGACTCGCTGCGCTTCGACTACAACTCGCTCATCCGTCACGGCAAAGCCACGGTCGGCATTTATCTGCAGGCGCGCCGGCTGGGCACGGAACGGTTCCTCGAGCTGCAGCGCGAGTTGCTTCGAGATTACCGGTTCCGGCCGCTGCCCGTCTCCGACTTCGCGGGCCGACTGGAGGCCGCCGGTGCGACGGGCGCCGCCGACTTCTTCGCGAACTGGATGCGCGGCGATGCCCGGATCGAGTTCGATGTGGCTGCGGTGGAGTCCGAAGCCGTCGAAGCCGGCTGGGTTCACCGCGTCGACATAGCGCAGGTCGGTACGATCGCCTACGACCTCGACGTGGAACTGGTCACCACCGATGGCGCCCGCGTCGTGCACACACTGACGGCGGAAGCCTTCGCCGAGAATCGCGAAGGGTCGATCGAGGACACACTGGCAGCGCCGCTCCGCGAGGTGCGTCTCGATCCTGCGGGGACGCTGCCCATGTGGAACGGCTCCCACAGCGGCATCCGCCGTGCGTTTCTGCACGCCATGTTCCGGGCCAACTTGACCGAGCTCTTCCTGGCGCTGGTTCCCGCTTACCTCGATGCCCAGCCGGACGACGACTACATGCGCCTGCTGTACGTGTACCGCCTGTTCCACCTGGGTCGGCACGAACGGGTGCTCGCCACCCAGGACCCACTCGTGCGCGAGATCCCCGGTGGACCTTCCGCGGCCTGCACCACGCGCTATACGTGCTGGTCGGCGATCCTCGTCGCCCGCTCGCTCACCGCTCTCGAGCGGCCGGCTGAAGCAGGAGAAATCCTGAGCGCGATCGAGGAGCAGGCCCGCTCGCACCGCCTGGAGGGGCGCTGGGAGGAGGCGAACGCCGAGATCAGTGGGAGCAGCGGGGGGTGAGCTAGACGGCGCGCCGGCCTACGATTGCGGATTGCCCGGCGAGCCGCTCCAGGTGAGCACTCTTTCAGGGGCTGGCGCGGACGCGGCCGTCGGCAGCCCGAAGCGCGCGCGCAGTGTTCCCACGAAGACGCGATCGGCGCGCTCGGAGACCAGGCCCAGCGGCGAGAACCCGCGCCGCCACGCCAGATAGAGTGTCACAGCCATCAGCACGGCCGTGATCAGGTTGTTCTGCCACGAGCTCAAAGGCCACTGACCCGACCACGCCAGTTGCCAGGCGTCCGAGAACGGCGCCAGGAAGGGAATGGGCCACGGGTACCCATCCGCGGCGCCCGACCCTAGCAGATCGCCAAGCAGGTGCACGTGTACAGCCAGGAAAGCCAGCAGTGCGGTGACCCAGCGGCGGCGAGCCAGCCCAAACGCGATGACAGAACACAGGGTAGCAAAGCCGATGTTGTGTCCGAGGACGTGGTGGTAGTTGCTGTACCAGAGGGCCGGGTCGCCAGCGCCGCGCGTCGCGAGCTCGACGACGATGCCGATTCCATCGATGTCGGGTGCGGTGCCAACGAGCGCCACGATCATGCGGTCGCGGTTCGAGAGGTCGGCCGCGTTCGCCACCATCCAGCCCGTCAGGAAGTGCGTGACCGGGTGCATCCACGACTCCGAGTATGACGGCGATAACCGAAGGCGGGGGTAGGCGGCGAACTCGTCACTCTGTGCAGCGCCGGGCACGAAGTAGACCTCGCCACGGCACACTCTATGTCTATTCCCACAGAGGGTAGATGTTCCAAGATCATGCCGGCTGCACACCCAGCTGATTCACCCTATACTTCGGGCGCACCGACACACGTCCATCTTCGACGGAGCGTGACGCATGCTTTCCTCAGGTGAACAGCACCGTTCGATCTCGACGCTGGTCATCCTCGGTCTGCTCGGCCTCTTGGCTGGCGGCGTCCAGCAGGCAGCGGCCCAGGGCACGCGCCTGCTGCGCGACCCCGACGTAGGCCCGACCCACATCGTCTTCGTCCACGCGAACGATCTCTGGTTGGTGGGCCGGGATCCCGACGGCGGCCGGAGCGCGGTGACGGCTGAGCAGGTTGCGTTAGCGCCCGCAGCTTGCTCGATGCACAGGAGCCCTGCCGTCACTCGAACGGCAGGGCTTTTAGCCCGGCCGATTTTGTCCTATTCGCGCGCCAGACCGCCTGCGACACCCGTCGGAAAGCCATTCTGCAGCAGAATCTGCCAGTTGAAGTTCCGAACCTCACCGACGATGTTCCCGTGTCTTTGAGTCCAGTCAGCGACTATGAAGTTCGGAGTAACATCTCCCAGCACACCGCCACCTGTAGCGGCTAGCCTCGCGCTTACACAGGCCAACATCGATGGCCCGATGTGTTGGTCACAGAGCCCCGCCAAGTCAGAGAGGCAAAGACCAGACGAGCAGTTCACAGTGATGAGTATGAGTTTGTCAGGAGGTGCAACCAAGCACGCGACGTATGTATCGGTTACCACGCCGGAGCAGGAAGAGGTACAGCCTCGCTCACGCCACGTATCATGGATGTGATCTCTCTCCGAAAGTACCCCTATGTTCTCGAGGAGAGCGTAAGAGTCCCTGACAGTTACGATTATCCTTTGATTGGCGTCGACAAGGTAGCCGAGTGTGGGCCAGGGATTCCCCGGCAGCTTCTTGAATATCGTCAGCTCGCCGTTCGCGAGTCGTTCCGGCGTTGGCGCCCACCTTTGCAGCTCATTGTATATGAGATTCTTCAAGACGAGGTTGTTGGGACTCTGATCGCCGAACGTGATGACGATTACCTCGTTACGATTCTCTTCCCTGTTCAAGAAGTTGTTGAACTCATTCATGAAGTGGTTTATCGGCAGCCCCTTACCGGCGCTGCCGTGACAGGTCACGAGGACACCATCGCAGATGCAGGTGTCGATGTCGAAATACCTGATGCCATAGGCAAGCTGCTCGGTAATCGTCTTCCCTTGATTTCGATAGAAGCAGTCAGAGGCGGCGGTATTCGTTGAACAATACCTCAACGAGCCACCGGCCCCGGAGCCCGCATTGTGATTCCCCGGGAATACGATCTCATCGAAGGGCATCTCACACATCAGCGGCAGGCCGTTGCAGACTCGCCATATCGAACCGTCCGGCTCGTCATCCGAGGCGATGATTGTAACGTCGTCCAGGTACGCCGTGCCGCCGTCGTGCATGAACTCTGCCCTGATCAGCAGGTTCGTCACGTTGGACAGAACGTCCCTGATCTCTGTTTCGCTCGCGCCGCGCCCGTCTATCTCCCATACCCGTGCGCGGCCGCCGATCGACGACGGCGTCGTGCTGAGGTTCAGCGCGACCTGTTGCCACCCATACGGATAGTCGACCTGGAAGGCGTCCGGAAACGTCATCGACAGCTGGCCGTGCGCAGCGGACTCGATGATCACATTCCACCAGCCGGGCCGCGCGATCCACGAGTCGCCGCCCGAGACCTTCAACCAATACCTCAGCTGCTTGCCGTAGTTGGCCGATAGATCGGCGCCGTCACGCAGCTCGGGCGGGCCGCGGAAGGCCATGATGTCGCTCGCTGCGTCGGTGAGCGAGATGCAGCCTCCCATTCCGCCCAGGCACACCTCGCCCATCTCCCACTGGACCGGCTCCTCGCCGTTCTCCCAGGCAGTCCACCCCTCGTCGCTCGACCCGAAGCGGTTCCAAAAGCCCGTGAC
>JBDHKD010000107.1:0-6926 GCA_039586575.1 Gemmatimonadota bacterium
AGCGCAGGCGCCGGTTCTCCCGGGCCCGATAGAGTTCTTGCTGTCGCTCATCCCGAGTAACCCGTTTCAGGCGGCGGCCGAAGGGGCGCTCTTGCCGCTCATCGTCTTCACGGTTTTCTTCGCCGCCGCGACGGGCGCTCTTCCTGACGGACAGCGCGACACGCTCCTCTCGTTGGCAAACGCGGTGAGCGATGCGCTCATCAAGCTGGTTCACTGGATACTATGGCTGGCGCCGGTGGGTGTGTTCGCCCTGGCGGCGCCGGTCACCGCCCGGGCCGGCTGGGCGATGCTCCAAAGCCTCGGCGCGTTCATCCTCGCCGTACTGCTCGGGCTCGTGATCTTCGTGGCCGCGGTTTACCTGCCCGCCGTGAGATTCCTGGGCGGAATGCCCGCCGGGAGCTTTCTCAAGCGCAGTCTCAACCCGATCCTGATCGCGGCCAGCACATCGAGCACGGCGGCGACGGTACCGGCGATGCTCGAGGCCGCCGACGAGGAGCTCAAGCTAGCGCGCCCCGTATGGAGCGTGGTGATCCCGCTGGGTGCCGGGCTCGGCCGCATGGGTACCGCGCTCTTTCAGGGCGCCGCCATCGTCTTCCTCGCCTGGCTCTTCGGCGTGCCGCTGGGCGCCGGCGGCATCGGCGGCGCCGTGCTGGCGACCTTCATCGTCTCGTTCACGGTGGCCGGCATACCGGCGGGCGGCGTGGTCAGCCTGGCGCCCGCTCTGGGGAGCGTCGGCGTTCCCCTCGATGGCCTCGGAATTCTCTTGGGGGTGGACCGGATCCCCGACATGGCGCGCACGGCCACCAACGTGACCGGCATCCTGGCAGCCGCGGTTGTGGTCGACAAGAAAATGGGGTCCGGCGACGGAGATCCGTCCGGGCCGGCAGAGCGAGCGCCCAGCGACGCCTAAGTCCAGATCTTCCCCAGCCGCAGCGAGAACCCCGGCAGCAGATCCTCGCCATTCAGGGCGTCATCGGCGGCGAGTAGCGATCCGCTGCCATCGGCGCGATAGACACGGGCGGCCCGGCGCTCCGGATCGACGACCCAGACCAGCCGCACGCCGGCGTTCAGCCAGTCGCCGACTTTGGCGAGGACCTGACCGGGGCGGTCGTCGCTGCCGAGCACCTCGACTACCAGGTCGGGCGCGTAATCCGGGTAGCCTCTCGGCTCGCTCGCCGGCAGGCGATCCTTCACGATGTACGCCACGTCCGGCGCCCGCACCGTGTCCGGATCCGACTCCAGCTTGAACCCGGTCTCAGCCGCGTAGACGCCGCCTAGCTCATGCTCCTCGACGTAGTCCGCCAGGTGGCGGGCGACTCGCATCGTCACTCTGCCGTGCCTGCCGCCTGCCGGCTCGCGCACCACCAGCCGGCCGCGGATCAGCTCGGACCGCTTGTTCGCCGGCTGATCTCGGAGCAGCTCGTCGGCCGTCATCAGCTTCGTGCCGGTCATAGGGCGAGTATAACGCTGCGAAGCCTTCGTGGCGAGCAAGATCGGCCGGGGGTCTCAACACATCGTCAACCGCGACGCACCGGTTCTTACGGCAGGTACTCCTCACGCACCGGAGAGAAGACTTCGATCACGACCGAGTCCTCCAGCGCCTCGGCACCGTGCTCGAGCTCACCGGCTAGGCACCACGAGTCGCCCGGCCCGGCCTCCATCGTTTCCTCTCCGATGGTGAACTTCAAGCGACCGGAAACCAGGTAGCCCGTCTGCTCGTGCGGGTGCTTGTGTACGGGAATCACCGCTCCGGCGTCGAGCCTGAACTCGCTCAACAATGTGTGGTCACCGTGAACCAGCGTTTTCCGCCATACTCCCTTCAACGCCTCCACGTACCCCTCGGCGCTGCGTGAGTAGAACATCGTGAAGCCTCCTGCGCTATGCGATCAACCGAGCAAGAGATCGGGGAGTACTGCCAGCGAATCGACGACGAGGTCCGGTACGATGCCGGACGTCTCCAGCTCCTCGGCGCAGTACTTCCCCGTCCGCACCATGATCCCCTTGATGCCGATGGCCTGCGAGCCGGCGATGTCGGCCTGCAGATCGTCGCCCACCATCGCTACTTGGGAGAGCGCCAGCCCCATCGAGCGGGCGGCCGCCTCGAACATCGGCTGGCTCGGCTTGCCGACCAGCGTCGCCTCGCGACCCGTCGCGTACTCGAAGGCGGCAACGAAAGCGCCGACATCGAGTACCAGCTCACCGCCAGTCCTCCAGTAGCGGTTGCGGTGCAGCGCGACGAACTCGGCGCCGTCGAGCAACCAGCGGAAGACTCGATTCATCGCGTCGAACGTCCAGGCGTCGCCCAGGTCGCCGATGACCACCGCCTCCGGCTCTTTGTCAACGATCTCGAACTCGGCGAACTCGACGAACGAGCCCTCCGGCAGGCAGACGGCGACGCGTTCGAAGGAGTTCGCTCTCAACCAGGCGACCGCGGCGTGGGGCGGCGTGAAGATGTCGTCGGCGCCGGCGGGGACACCGAAGTCCGCGAGCCAGCCGGCGATGGTGGCACGCGGAACCCGGGTCGTGTTGGTAACGAAGCGGACCGGCACGCCGGCATCGCGCAGCGCTGCGATCGCGCCATCCGCGCCGGGTATCAGGCCATCGTCCTCGTAGACGGTTCCGTCGAGATCGAGGAGCAATCCAAAGGGCCGTATTCGCATCGTCGTTTTTTCGCGCGTTTCGCTATGTGCGTTGCCTCATCATTGCCCAGCCTCCCCACCGTACTCATCTTCTTCCGGCACAGGGGCGCAACCGAGAGCCACGTTATGAGATACATATCGTTTCTGTCCTTAGCCAGTCTGCTCACGGCGGCGCAGCCCGCCGCCGCGCAGTCGGCCACCTCTCCGCTCTGGGGCGATCTGGAGCCCGGGCCCTACGCCGTCGGCTTCACGTATGAGTACGTCTTCGACGATAGCCGCTCGTACATCCACCCCGATTCGGCGCCCGAGTCGTACCGCGCGCGTCCCATTCGCATCCTAGTTTGGTACCCAACTCAAGACACGGTGGCACCACTGATGTCGTTCGCGGATTACTTCGAGCTCGAGCCCGCCGACCCGCGTTTCGCCCGCTACTACCAGGTCTGGCGGACACTCGACGGATACACGGCACAGAGCGCCTTCGACCCGCCGGACGGCCAGGCGCTGCATACTGTGATGACGACCGCGACCGCGGCGCGTCGCGACGCGACGCCCGCTGACGGCCGCTTCCCACTCATACTCCATTCACTGGGGCTGAACAACTACCAGCAGGAGAACACGGTCCTCTGGGAGTACCTGGCGAGTCACGGCTTTGTGGTCGGTGTGATCCCCCACCTGGGACCCGATCCATCGCGTCGCCGGCTGACCGTGACGCTGGCCGACCTCGAGATCCAGAAGCGCGACCTCGGGTTCGCGCTGGCCCAGCTGGTCCGCACGGGCTGCGTAGACGCGACACGGGTTGGCCTTATCGGGTACAGCTGGGGTTCCGGCGCCGCGTTCCTGCTGGCGCTCGAGAACCGTAACGTAGACGCGCTGGCGTCGCTGGATGGTGTGATCACAGCGCCCGACGTAGTGGACCTCCTGGAGTCGCTCGATTGGGATCCGGAGGCCGTCACCCTGCCGATCCTCAATATCTACGCGAGGACGTCGGACTGGGGCCCCGATCTCGACCTGGTCGAGTCGCTATCGAGCGCGCGCGTCTATCACGTGGCGCTGGGCGCGCGGTCCGGACGGCGCCAGGCGATACACTGGGACTTCCAAAACTGGCCGCTGTTCAGCGCCCTCGTCCAGCACGACGATCCGCGGGCCACCGAGCGGCGTCCGCGCGAGCTAGGCGCTGCCTTCTACCGCTCGATGTGCCGGATGACGCGCGCCTTTTTCGACACGGTGCTCAAGGGCGACTCCGAGGCGCTGCGAACGCTCGCCGGTGTTACGCCGTTCCCCGGCCTCGATCCTGGGCTCATCGAGATCGCCGTCCAGGAGGGCGGCGCGCGCCGCTAGCCGCCCGACGGCGAGTACGGTATAAAGACTTCGTTCGCCCGGCTGGGCGAGAGGCCCGCAACGGCCCCGCCACCGATCACATAGACCGCGCCCTCGTAGACGACGGCCGTCGTCCCGTGCCGCGGCGTTCGCATCGGAGCCAGCGAGCGCCAGCTGTCAGTGCCGGGGTGATAGACCTCGCTCGCCTCGCTCACCCGACTCCCGGCACCCCCACCAAAGATCTCGAAGATCTCGCCCCCGAATGCGTAGATCTCGCCATCCACAGCGGCCACAGCTAGACCGGCACGCTCCGAGGGCATCGGCTCGAGGGTCGTCCAGCTAGCCGTTCGAACGTCGTAAGCCTCCAGCACATCCATCTGGACCGTCGTCCCCACCGGCGGATCCAACGATGTGACCTGCGCCGCCCGGCCACCGGTTATATAGATGACGGAGTCGATGGCCGCCGCGGCGACATGCTCGCGGGCCGTCGGCATCGCGGCGGCCGTCGACCACGAGTCCAACTCGGGATCGTAGACCTCGTGGGTGGTCAATGCCTCAAAGTCATTCGCTTCACCACCCACGACATGGATCTTCCCGCCGACCGTCACCGCGGCAGACGCCAGGCGTGCCGTGGGCATCGATGCTCTCTGCGTCCAGCTGTTGCTGCCCGGATGGTACATGAACACATCGCGCTCGATCGCGATCGGATCCAAGTAGTTCGAGCTGACTCCGCCGAACACGAAGATCCTACCGCCCGCTACCGCCACGGCAGCGTGATGGCGCGCTTCGGGCAGCGGCGCGGCGCTGGACCAGGTGTCCGACGCAGGGTCGTAGACGTCGACCCTCGACACCACACCGCCGACGCCGTCCAAACCGCCGACGACGTAGATCCTCTCGTCCAGCAACGCGGCGGCCATCTCCTGATGGTCCGAGGGAACCGGCGCGAGATCGAACCAGCGGCCCAACGTAGCGTCGAAAACCACGATGCTGGCAGACGCCGATGCCGTCTCACCGCCACTCGTCGTCACCGTGCACGACACCTCGTATGACCCACCATGCAGCGGCGACTCCCAATCGACCTGCGAACCGCTGCCGGAGATCGTCCCGCCGGATGCGCTCCAGGCATAAGTGACCTGTTGTCCGGCGGCGCCCGTGACCTGACAGACCAACTGGCACGCACCTCCTCCGTACAACTCGTTGTCGCTGGACGACAGCGAGACCCTGAGCACCGTATCCGGGCCGCTGGGCCCCGACGACGAGCAAGCGTACCCCGCCACGGCAAGGATCATTATCGGTAAGACAGCACGAAGCGATATCATGACGAACCTCCCGCGCGGTCGTAATCCATCTGATCAGACTCTACGATCGTCGGCGCCCCGAGCAGCGGGAGCTCGAGGAGCGTGCGTCCTCTTATCGCCGCCCCACTCCCGCTGGCGAGTATGGCACAAATCCCGAGTTGCGAGGTGTGGGTCCCAACGCCGGGTTGACCCCGCCGCCGATGACGTAGATGACACCTTCATAGGCGACAGCGCTTGTACCGTGTCGGCCCCACGGTGGGGGTGTCAACGACCGCCAGGCATCGGTTCCGGGATCGTACGCCTCGCTCAATTCCGGCATATAAGGATCAGTCCCGAGGACTTCGCCGCCAAAGGCGCAGATTGTGCCGTCGAGTGCAGTCACAGCCATAGCAGAGCTGGCTTCGCGTAAGGGGGCCAGAGTAGCCCAGCTTCCCGTCCGCACATCGTACGCTTCGAGCACGTCGAAAGCCTTCGTCAACGGCGAGTCCATGCCATCAATGATCTCGCGGCCACCGACCACATAGATCACCGAGTCGATGACCGCAGCGGCCGGATGTTCCCGAGCCGTCGGCATGTACGCGAGCACCGACCACTCGTCCGTCTCGGGGTCATAGAGATCATGCCTGCTCTGCGCTACGGAGCCTAGCGTCGCCCCGCCGATGACGTGGATCTTCGAGCCTACCGTCACTGCGAACGCCGCGAAGCGCGGTACCGGCATCGGCGCTCTCGACGTCCAGTGATTGCCAACCGGATCGTACATGTACACCTCGGGCTGCGGCTCGGCTACATCGTTCGCTCCGCCGAACGCAAACAGCTTGCCGCCGGCCGCAGCCACGGCAACGTGATTGCGCGGTTCGGGCAGTGAGGCAGCAGTGGACCAGCTATCCGACACTGGGTCATAGACGTGAACCGTGCGCACCGACATCGCGGAGGCGTTCAACCCACCGACGACGTAGATCTTGTCGCCTAGCAGGGCGGGCTGGATTTCCTGAACGGCGTTGGGCATCGACGCAAAATCCTCCCAGTAGCCAAGGGTGGGGTCGAGAACCCTGACAGTGACGGAACCCGATTCCGTTTCACCTCCAGCCGCCGTCGCCGTACAGGAGATATCATAGTTTCCCGGTTCCTCAGGCGCCTGCCAATCCACCTGCGAGCCGGAGCCCGAGATCGATCCGCCAGTCGCGCTCCAGGCGAAGGAGACCTGACCTCCCCCCGCGCCCGTGACGCTACAGACCAGGTGGCACGAACCACCCACATTCAGCTGGTTGGCGCTGGACGTTACCGACACCGTGAGCGTGTCATCGGGGCCGGCGGGCCCCGACGACGAGCAAGCGTATCCCGCCCCGGCGAGAATCATTATCGGCAACACACGATGAAACAACATGACTACCACCTCCAAGACACCGACATCGGTCGGGTCCAAGACCACCAGCTAGTGCTTCTACCCGTTTGATGCGTGCCCGGGCAGAAGTGACCATCCTGCGCGGGAGAGTCGCCGGCAGTATCGCAGAACCCTCGCTGGTCGGCTGGCGAGCCGCGATGGTATCTTGCAGCACACCCGCTGGGATGATCGATCCCACTATCAGGCAGGGGGGAGAAAATGAGAGCCCTTGGCCACCCGCGGATCGTCGGTCGTCGAGTTCGAGAACGGCAAGATCAAGAGAGTCTCGGA
>JBDHKD010000108.1:0-6907 GCA_039586575.1 Gemmatimonadota bacterium
CGACATTCGAGAACCCCCAAACGACTTCCTACTTCCCCCTCTCTTACCTTTCTCAGCGCGCCGCCCGCTCTCTCAGGTATCCTGTAATGGCGTCGAGCTCCTGGTTGGAGAGCGGCGTCACGTCGCTGACCGCCATGATCGCCTGCATCTGGGCGACGACGCGGTCCCATCCCGACGCGGTGTGCGCCCGCGGCGCCGGCAGCTCGTGGCAGACGGAGCATTTTTGCCTGAAGAGATCGAGGCCGGGCCCGGCGGTCAGCTCACCGGGCTCGGGGGTCGGCAGCGCGTAGCGCTGCAGGTAGGCGATCAGGGTATCGATCTCGGCCTGGGCGGGGATCTCCACGCTCTCGTAACCCGCCATCACGACGTCCCCGATGAGCCCGGTGGTCAGCGGGCCACCCAACCGATCCTCGAGCTGCTGCATGCGCAGCAGGTTACGCTTGACAAGGATCGGCCACTCGGCGGCGCTGTGCATCTGTGGCGTCGGCAGCCAGTGGCACTGGATGCAGTAGACCTGGAGCAGACCGGCGCCTCGCGAGCCCGGTTCCGGCAAGTCCTCGGGCTGGAAATCGTTGGGCGGCAGGCCGGGTCCGATCGAGCTGATCATGCGCCAGCGCTGTCCCCGCTCGAGGCTGGCGGTGAGCGTGCCACCCAGCTCGGCGAGCACGCTGTCGACGGTCGCCAGGTCGACCTGCTCCTCCTGGGCGCCTGGTTGGCAACCGGTCGCCGCGCTGGCGACGACGATGAGCAAAGAGGCGATCACACCTGCGCGCATCCTGTCCATCATCTCTCCCTTCGGCAAGAACGGCCGCCGATGTTCTCAGGCCGCTTTCGAACGTCGCAGAGCGGCCACCCCGGCGCCGGTATAATCGACGCTCGCGATGACCGATGCCACTCCTACCGCAACCATGAAGACGGTGACGCGTTCCGGCACCAGCAGCAGCACGAAGAGCGTCACCACTTGTAGGAACGTGACCAGCTTGCCGGCGGGCCGCGACTGGGCCGGGACGCTGATCCCCATGGCCTTCGCGGCCAGAAAGCCCGTGCCGACGTACAGATCGCGTGAGATCAGCACCAGAAACTGCTGCCACCCGAGATACGGCCCCCGCAGGAAGGCCGCCAGCGCGACCGTCACGAACAGCTTGTCGAACAGCGGGTCCATGATGGCGCCGGTCTTGCTCTCCAACCCGAAGTGCCGGGCGAGCCAGCCGTCCAGCGCATCGGTGAGCGCCCCCAGGAGCAGCAGAATCCCGCGCCACAGCAAGCCATCGATGGCAAAGAAGGCGGCCGCGATCGGCAGACGCAGCGCCGAGACGATGTTCGGTACGGCGGCGAGCGATGAGCGGCGCGTTGTCGCCGTCCCTTCGACGCTCTTCACCTCGTGCTCCAGGGGCAGCCATCCTCCCAGGTCGTACTCTTTGCGTTGGCACCCGTACTATACCCAACCGCAACGTACGCCGCGAGATCCCCGGTCGCGGCAGGCACCCGGCTCAGCCTTCCCCGTGCCGGGCGGCACCCGGGAGTCGCTGCAACACCGAGCGGAAGGGCGTCGGGTCCAGGCCGAAGACGGAACGCAGCACGTTATCGTCGCCGGCCACGATGCTCTCCTCGAACATCATAGTCAGCTGCTCCGACGTGACGGGCGTCGGCAGCCGCCAGTTCGAGGCCAGCTCGACGAACGGGCGCACGAGGCTCGGCGCGAGATGCAGCACGCGGCGCCGCAGCCCGAGCTCCTCGCTGACGATCTCAACCATCCGATTGTAGGTGAGCTTGTGAGGCCCACCGATGTCGAAGGCGTCGTTCACGAGATCCTGCCGCTCGACGGCCTGGACGATGGCCGCCGCCAGGTCCTCGACGTCGACCGGCTGGAGTCGGTAGCGGCCATCGCCGATCACCGGAATCAGCGGCGACCTGCGAACCAGCCGCACCAACATCCGAGTGAACTCACCGTCCGGTCCCACGATCACCGACGGTCGAAAGATCACGTAGCTGAGCCCACTCCGCCGGACGACCTCCTCCGCCTCGTACTTCGTCCGCTGGTAGGCCGTACCCTCGGGTTTCACGCCCAGCGCGCTCATCTGGACGAACTTCCTCACGCCGGCCCGCCGGGCCGCTTCCACCACCCGGGTAGTGCCACGCGTATGCACACGCTCGAACGTCTGCTGCGGTGGCCGCTCGCGGATGATACCGACCAGGTGCACGATGCTCTCGCAGCCGCCGACCGCGTCGTCCAGCAGCTCGTCACCTGTGACGTCGCCCGCCACGAGCTCGGCGCCGAGCTCGGCGAGTCCAGCGGCCGCCCCCGGGTCGCGGACCAGAGCCCGTATCCTGTGGCCCCGTTCGGCCAGCTGCCGGGCCACGCTGCGGCCAACGAATCCCGTCGCGCCGGTCAGCAAGACCTGGACTTTGGATCCCGACGTCTCGCTCATAGACCGCTCACTTCCCGCGCGCCAGCGGCGGCGGCGCCAGCTCCGGGCTCTCCAGCGCCGCCGCGAGCACGTGGCGCGCGTTGGCATAGGTCAGGCGGCCCGCCGCCTCCTCCGGCGACAGCCAGGAACAGGCTTGAATGCCCTCGGCCTTTTGGGGGGCTGTCGGCTCCGCTGGATCCGCCTCCACCAAGAAATAGTCACAGAACTTGTGGATCATCGCGCTACCCGCCCGGAAATACCAGTCCGTCGTACCCAGGCGGCGGGCCATCCGCAAGCGAGTCAGGCCCGTCTCCTCGCGACACTCACGCAGAGCCGCCTCCTCGACGGTTTCGCCGGTCTCGAGGTGCCCTTTCGGCCATCCCCAGTTCCCGTACCCGTCCTTGATCAGCAGCACCTCGGGCCGCCCCTCGGGTCGCCACCGGTAGATGACCCCGCCGGTGCTCAGCTCGATCCGGGCCGGGCTTCTCGCCTCCATCATAGCTCCAAGAACAGGGGTGGCGGCTGCGGCCCCGGCCGGATGCCGCGCCGGCGGCGCGAGGTTACTTTGACACGGGCATTGCGGCCGATCGGACCAGGGCTGAGCATGGTGGAGCAAGCTAAGATGAGACTGACAGGGCGGGCAACGGCAGTGGCGCGGCGATGAGTATTCACCGCGTCCACTGGTCCCAGCTGCGGATCGGCGTCGCGGTGAGCGTGGTCGCTACCGCCGTATCGCTCCTCATCTTCTTCGTCGACGACGTGCGCGATGCGGTCGAGGATCGCTATACCCTCTACGTCCGCACCTTCACCACGCAGGCGCTCCGGCCACGCGCCCCGGTGTGGCTGGCCGGTCAGCCGATCGGCCAGGTGCGCAGCCTTGGCTTCGAGCCACCGCGGGAGGATACGCCCGAGCGCCTGATCGTCGAGATGAGTTTGACCCTCGATGCCCAACCCTTCATCACCGAGGGGGCGGTCGCACAGGTCACCACGTCGAGTCTGATGGGCGAGGTCGTGGTCAACATCGTGCCCGGCGACGAGCCGGCCCTGCCGCTGGGCGACGGGGACGAGCTGCCGCCGGCGGCCGAACTCGACCCCTCCAAGGTGATCCGGCGCTTGCGGGCCCTATACGATTCCCTTCCACCTGTCGGGGCGCGCTGGCGGCGAGTCCGCGAGGCGGCGCGCCACGGTGACGGCTCTCTGGCGCGCCTGGCGCGCCAGCCGGCGGAGCTCAGCGAGCTGCTGGCCAACCTGAACCGGGCCTCGGCGGTCTTCGACACGCTGGGCAGCGCGGCCGGCAGCCTGGCCGGCCTGCTGTCCGATCCGCAGGTGCGGGCCGAGCTCGATCGGATCGGGCCCCGGCTCGGCCGGCTGGTCGAGCTGTGGGAAACGGGGGGCGGAACGGCGGGCCGCTTCGCCAGCGATACGCTGATCCAAGGCCGTCTGAACGGCATCGTAGAAGGCGTCGCCCGGCTGCAGGACCGCCTGTCGGCCGGGCGGGGCACGGCGGGCCGTCTGCTTTACGACCGGGCGCTGGCCGACGAGCTGGCGCGTACTCGCGCTTTGCTGGAAGAGCTGAGGGCGGAATTCGCGCCGGGTCGGCGCGAGCAGCGCTAGCGGCCGCGGCGGCGGCGGCGCGCCTTGCCGAGGTCGCCCGGGCCCGGCAGCGAGCCGTCGATGATGAAGGTGATCTCGCCCTTGCCGTCCGCGGCCCGCGAGGTCACCACGACCTGCTCCACCTGCCTCGACTTGTCCTCCACCGTGATCTCGAAGTCGAGCTTGCCATCGGCGGAAGTGACCCGCGTGCGAACGCGGCTGCCCGGTGAACGCTCGGCACAGGCGGCCGGATTGCGGAACAGCGTCTTGGTGGACTGGCGGTCACTGCCCGACAGCGTACGTGAGATCTTGATCTGACGTAACCAGTCCGGCTGGTAGCTTATCCTGTACTTGGCACCGTGCTGGTCTGTGCCTTCTCCGTCGCGGTTATGCCGGGCCATCGCTGGCTCTGTCCCTCCACCGGGCCTCGTGGGAGCGTCCGTAGTCTGGTCGGAAAGGAATGACAATCTCTTGCAATGGCCTAGACCCGTCAAGGCACCCGCCGCGCTCAGAGGCGGAACGGGATCGGGACGAAACAGAGCACGAAGGCCAGCGCCGCCGCCAGGCCCAGCGCGACCCGGACCCGGCCCGGCCCGTCCTCCGCATTGTACAACGGCGGGTGCTGGACTCGGCCCCGCCCGATCGCGAACACCAGGATCGCCCAGGCCCACCAACCCGCCCACAGGAAGCCCAGCGGGATCAGCGCCAGGAAGAACAGCCAGGCCAGCGGACGCTGCCGGGAGCCCAGCATGGCATAGAGGATGTGCCCGCCGTCGAGCTGTGAGATCGGTAGCAGGTTCAGCGCCGTGACAAAGAGGCCCAGCCAGCCGGCGAAGGCGATCGGGTGCAGCTCCACGACCTGACCGGCCTCGGGGAAATCGACCAGCAGCCGGGAGAGCGCCGTCATGGCGAGCGAGCCCCCCAGCCAGAAGCGCTCGCCGGCAAAGCGCACCAAGTAGGCGGTGGGCGCCCGCATCACCGTGACCACCGGACTGTGCGCCAGACCCCACCAGAGCACCGGCAGCGACACCAGGAAGCTCGCCAGCGGCCCCGCTACCCCGACGTCGAGCAGGGTCCGCCGGTCGAGGACCGGTGATCGTAGTCGGATGAACGCGCCCAGCGTGCCGATCACCGAGATGTAAGGCGGGAACGGGATGAAGAAGGGGGGTGTCACGCTGATCCGATGGTGGCGCGCCGCGAAGTAGTGTCCGGCCTCGTGCAACGCCAGGATCCCAACCAACGCCAAGCCGAATGGAAGACCCAGTACGAAGGCGCCCGGGTCCAGAGCCGCCGGGATGGGGATCCACCAGTCGCCAACGATCGGCCACCGCTGGAACCAGATGGGCACCTGGCCGGCCAGCAGACTGCCTGCCGTTATCGTGCTGAACAGCGTCACGATCAGCAGCGCTGCGTGCAGCCACCAGCGCTCGCGCCGCGGCGCCGGCTCGAACAGAAACAGCTCCCAGCCCGCCGGCCCGCCACGCCAGCCCGCCGACCCGGGCCAGCGCGACAGGAACTCGCGCACCGCCGGCGCCTCCGGCGTCAGGCCGGGCAGCAGCTGCCCCGACAGCATGCGACCCGCCGGCTGCTGCTGGACCCGGCAGAACTCGAATACGGTCAGCAGGTCCTCCGGCCTGCCCTTATCGGACAGCCCTTGACCGCTCGTAGACTGACTATTAGAATCGGGTGTCACCAGCCAGAAGTCCGCCGCGATTTCTCACTGCACATAAAGCGTAACACCAGAGCTGTAAAGACAAGAAACTCAAGGACATATCGCTGCTGGCCGTACGCGCCGCCGGCGCGCTGAGCAAGTTCACGCACGACCCTGTCTGCGTTGACTCCCCCGGCCCAACAGCCCATCAAACACAACAGAAGAAGCACATGACCACTTCCCCTACGTCACTCGACATTGCGGAGCTGAAGGCGAAGTCCGTCGCCGACCTCCACCAGATGGCCGAAGAGTTGAACATCCAGAACTACTCTTCCCTCCGCAAGCAAGACCTGATCTTCCGCATCGAACAGAACCTACTCGACTCCGACGTGATCCTCCGCGCCGAAGGCGTCCTGGAGATCCTCCCGGAAGGGTACGGGTTCCTGCGGAGTCAGGACTGGAACTACCTGTACGGGCCGGATGACATATATGTGTCACCGTCGCAGATCAAGCGGTTCGACCTGCGAACCGGCGACACGGTGCTCGGCCAGGTCCGACCGCCCAAGGAGGGCGAGCGCTACCTGGCCCTGCTGAAGGTCGAGCAGGTCAACGGCGAGGACCCGGAGAAGTCGAAGCATCGCATCAGCTTCGACAACCTGCGGCCGCGCTACCCGGAAGAGCGGATCACCCTGGAACGCAAGAACGGCGACATCGCCAATCGTGTGATCGACATGATCGCACCCACCGGTAAGGGCCAGAGAGGCCTGATCACCTCGCCGCCCAAGGCCGGTAAGACGATCTTGCTCCAGAAGATGGCCAACGCGATCACCGAGAACCATCCCGAGGTCCACCTCATCGTGCTGCTCATCGACGAGCGGCCCGAGGAAGTCACGGACATGGAGGAGCACGTCGCGGCGGAGGTCATCGCCTCGACTTTCGACGAGCCGGCCGATCGCCACACGCAGGTCGCCGAGATGGTGATCGAGAAGGCGAAGCGCTTGGTCGAGCACAAGCGCGACGTCGTCATCCTGCTCGACTCCATCACCCGGCTCGCGCGCGCCTACAACGTCGTCGTACCCCACTCGGGCAAGATCCTCTCCGGCGGTGTCGACGCCAACGCGCTCCACAAGCCGAAGCGCTTCTTCGGCTCGGCCCGCAACCTCGAGGAAGGCGGCAGCCTGACCATCATCGCCACTGCCCTGATCGAGACCGGCTCCCGCATGGACGAGGTGATCTTCGAGGAGTTCAAGGGCAC
>JBDHKD010000109.1:0-10282 GCA_039586575.1 Gemmatimonadota bacterium
CTGCGACGGCTAGTCCTGCGGGACACCGCGTGTCCGGCGCCGCGCCGACTCAGGCGTCGTCTTCGTTCTGGAAGGCCTGGATTTGGCGGATCTTGAGGGTGGCCAGCCGGGCCCGGGCGCCGGCCGCGTAGGCGGAGTCGGGGTGCAGCTCGAGCAGCCGCCGGAGCTCCACCCTGGCGCGGTCTTCGGCGCCCAGCGACTCGTAGAGCTCGGCGAGGCGAACCGACAGGTACTGGTCGGTCTCGGGGGCCAGGTCGACCGCGCGGCGCGCTCTTTCGTACCAGCGACAGGCGCCTTCCGGGTCGTCGAGCTCGTCGAGACAGAGGGCGGCGGCGCGCAGGCAGGGGCCCGGGTCGTCGGGGTAACGGGCCGCCTCTTCCTCGAGCGCGGCGAGGGCTTTGTCGAGTGAGCCGTGGACGGCGAGCGCCTGGGCGCGCCAGGACGTTCGCGGCAGCGGTGTCCCCGTGCTCCCCGAGATGAAGTACACCTTGCCGAACAGGGACGCGGTGCCCCCGATGACGCCGAAGTAAACCAGGAGCATGCCGCCGAGACCGATGGCGAAGCCTGCTCCCAACGCGGCGAGCGGATTCCAGCCCCGATTCGCCAGCAGGGCCGTGAGGGAAAGGCTGACGAGGAAGCCGGCGGGAGTTAGCCAGACGAGGGCCTTGTAGAGAAAAACCCGTTCCGCCGCGTCGACGTCCTTGAGCGGTTTGCGACGCTGCTCGATCTCGCTGGCGTATTCTTCCTTTTGTTCTTCCATAAAAAGAAGGGCGACGGGTCCGTGGAGTGAGACCGTCAGCGCGCCCCGTCCTTGCCCAGCCACCCCATCATCAAGCCGCCACCGACCGCGACGGTTCCGTAATTCAGAAAGAGCCTCCAAACGGCCGTGTAGGGTAGCACGAGGCCTGGGGTCAAGAAGGGAGCCATCAGCGCGGCGGTCAAGAGCTCGCCGATCCCCGCGCCGCTCGGCGTCGGCATGAAGAAGAGCAGGTACTGCAGCATGATGTGCAGCAGCATCACCTCCATGAACGGCGCCTCGACCACGAAGCCTCTGAGCACGACGTAGCCGAGTACGAAGCGGGAGCCGAAGTGCAGGACGCCGCTGAGGACTGCTGCGATGAACAGCAGCTTGCCTGACTCCCAGTAGGCGACGATGCCGGCGTGCAGCTCGTCGAAAGTGTAGAGCACGCGCTCGATGCGCGGGTGCCGTGATCCCATGATCCGGCGGATCACGCCGCGGGCGACGTTCGGCAAGAGCGCCATCACGACGATTACCGTGACGGTGAAGCCGAAGGCCCAGGCCGACCACTTGAACAGCGCGCCGGCGGAGAGATTGGCGACCGGCAGGCGGATGTCGGCGACTTTGCCACCGGCACCGAGCGCCCAGGCGAACAGTCCGGCGAGCGACAGGAAGAGCACGTTCGACAGGAACGACATCGCGTTGATGGCAGCGGCGCGCCCGAAGGACAGTCCCTGTCGCATCAAGCCGTAGATCGTCGCCGGGCCACTGCCCGTCGACGAGGGCGTGATGTATGACATCGAGGTGCTGGCGATGCTGATCTGGATGCACTTGAAGAAGGAAAGGCGGCTGTCGTGGGGGCCGACCAACGCCTTGATCCGCAGGCCGCCGCCCAGCCAACTGATCATCGTCAGCCCGGCGGCGGGCAGAAACCACTCGGGGTTGAAGCGCTGCAGGCTGGCGAGGTCCTCGGCCCAGTTCTCGGAGAAGATGAAGGCGAGCAGGAAGCCGAGCACGGAGGCGCCGACGAATACGATCAGCCCCCAGCGGAGCGCCGCGACCGGTATGCCGACTACGGTCGCCGGGCGCCTTTCCTCAACCCGCTTGCCGTCGCTCAGCTTCGTCTACCGGCGTGGCCAGACCTGTCGGCCCGTGAGGTGCAAGAAGGTGCGCAGCCAGAACCCGGGCCGCTCGTAGTAGCGATAACGGATCGTGCTGCCGTCGGTCGCCCGCACGTTGATCGGCCGCCGGCCGCGCAGGACGATCTTGTCGTCGCGGCGCACGTCGAGCTGCATCGGGGTCATCCGCCGTGGGCGCAGGCGTCGTTGCGCGCGACGCTGGCGACGCGCAGCGCGGCGCTGCTGGCGCGCTTCGCGGATCTCCGCCGCCCGCCGGCTGATCGACTCCATCCGCTCGCTCAGCTCATCGCGTCGCTCACGGGCGCCCGCCCAGGTCCGCTCGCCCGCGTCCCGCAGCTGACGCGCACCACTGCGCGCCCGCTCGCCGGCGTCCCGCAGGTGAGCCCGGGTACGGCGCCGCGCTTCGCCTACCGAGCCGGCCGCGCGCTCCGAGGTGCGTTGCGCGGACGACGCCGCCTGTTCCACCGCATCGAGGAAGCGTTCCGCCAGCCGGTCGATCAGCGACTTCCTCCTTGATCCGAATAGATCCAACACTTCACTACTCCTTCTGGCTCTAAAGCAAACGAATCAGCTGACTCGGGTCGAGCTGCTCCCAGTCCATCCCGACGACGACGTGCGCCAGGCCGGACGGCGCGATCCGCATCTGCGCGGCCCGTCGCCCCCAGAAAAACGAGGCGATCTCGCCGACGGTGGCGGGAGTGGGGCGCTGCCTGGCGCCGCTTACCGCCAGGTGGCGGATCGGCTTGCCCTCGAACACGCCACTCTCCACATCGTAGTCGATACCGTAGATCACCCGGACCCCGAACGACAGGTCGCGCATGTGGTCGGGGCGGTCGCCCGGCCAACGGTTCCAATCGCGCTCCAGCTCGGCGATGTCGATCCAATGCTCGCGTCGCTCCGCGTAATCCCGCAGCTGGCGCGCCACCTGCCGGAGCTCGATGGCGCCGAGCGACAGATCGACGACCTCCTGGCCGATGTAACCCGGCGGCCGGGGGTCGATGATGATCCAATGACTGGGACCGGACTCCTGCCGATCCAGCGAAAACCTCATGTCACACAGCCTTCAGGGGCCGATCGCGCGTCGGCCGTGGCTACTGTCGTACCTGGTAAAGATCCACGCCGGACCGCGTTGCGGCAACCGCCCGGCCTCCACTACGAGGTTGGGTCTGGCCTGTGTTTCCTGCCGTCGGCGCGGGTTGTGAATAAGGCGGCCGGCTGGCGTGTATTCTAACCGGGTGCGGCGGCGAGCAGGGTCTGGCGCCTCGGAAGGGCTGTGGTTGACCGGGAGCCGAGGCACTAGGCGTAGCGGGTTGGTTTTCCTATATTTAGGCCTGCGTGTGGCTCGGCCGCCGCGCCCGCAAGTGCCTTCCCCCACCCGGAGCTCTCACCTTCCGGTGCATACACACCGCCAAGCGGGGGTCCGACATGTCTGAGTTTCTAAGCGTCATAGAGTGGTTCGATGCGACGGGCCAGGAGATCATCCATCGTATCCCGCAGGAGGGTTCGGCGGAGACGAAATTCGGCTCGCAGGTCATCGTACGAGAGAACCAGGCGGCGATCTTCTTCCGGGACGGCAAAGGCCTGGACGTGCTGGGGCCGGGGCGCCACACCCTGAGCACCGCCAACATCCCGATCCTCACGAAGATCCTGGCGCTGCCCTGGAACTTCACCTCGCCGTTCCGGGTCGAGGTCGTCTTCGTGAACATGAAGCTATTCCCCGACCTCAAGTGGGGTACGGCGCAGCCGGTCGCCTATCGTGATGCCGAGCTCGGCCTGGTGCGCCTGCGCGCCTACGGCAACTACGCGATCCAGATCCGCGAGCCGCTGGTCTTCGTGAACGCGCTGGCCGGTACGATGGGTTCGTTCTTGACGGCGGACATCAAGGACTACCTGCGCGACATCATCATCAGCCGGCTGAACGATTACCTGGGCGAGAAGCTGCGCACGATCTTCGACCTGCCCAGCCAGTACGACGAGATGGGTCAGGAGGTGCACGACCGGCTGGGCCACGACTTCCAGCGCTACGGCATCAGCCTGGCCGACTTCTTCATCACGTCGATCACGCCGCCGGAAGAGGTGGAGAAAGCGATCGACGAGCGCGCCCAGATCGCAGCGCTGGGCGACCTGGACAAGTTCCTCAAGATGAAGGCGGCCCGCGCCCTGGAAGGCGCCGGCAGCGGTGGCGGCGGCGGCACGGCCGGCGACATGGTGGGGCTCGGCGCCGGCGCCGGGATGGGTGCCGGGATCGGCGCCATGCTGCCCGGCATGATCTTCGAGGCGTTCAAGGGTCCGCAGGGTGCTGCCGCGGCTGCGGCGGCCGGCGGCGCGGCGGCCATCGCCTGCCCCGCCTGCCACACCGAGGTGACGCCCAGCGCGCGCTTCTGCCCCGGCTGCGGCGAGTCGCTGGTGGCGGGAGACCGCTGCGAGCAGTGCGAGGCGCCGCTGGCGCCCGACGCGAAGTTCTGCGCCCGCTGCGGCGAGCCGGTCGGCGTCACCGAGCGCGGGTGCCCCAACTGTGGCGCGAAGGTCCCGGCCGGCGCACGCTTCTGCATGGAGTGCGGCGAACGCGTGATCGAGAGCTAGCGTACTTTCATCGCTAGGAGACAATGGCGGCGCGGCAGGCGCTGAACCCAAAATGCCCGCAATGCGGCGGCCCGGTAGATGTACCGGAAGGGGTCGCCTACGCGCGCTGTAAGTTCTGCTCGTCGGAATCGTTCGTCGATCTCACCGGCGCACTGCTCCACCAGGTCATCCGTAAGACAGTCCGTGCCTCGCGGGTCCCCGGCTTGCTCAAGGCTCGGGCGCGCGAGGCGGGTCACTCCGACGCGACGGTCACGCGGCTCAGCCTGATCAACGAGCCGATCTGGGAGATCGAGGCACCCGACGGCAAGCGGCTGTGCATCGGCGCCCGCCCGGGTCCGGAAGGCCGCTTCGAGCACGTCCGGCTGCCGGGCGGCGAGCGTGCGTTCGTCGAGCCGGAGGCGCGCGATCGCGCCGCCGAATGGCTCGAGCCCGAGCTGGCACCCGAGTCGCTGCCCGAGGTCGCCGCCCGGGCGACCGGCCGGCCGGTGGGGGTGAAGACGATCCGTCTCATCCACCGTCCTATATATAGAGGACAGATCGAGATCGAAGGTAAGCCCAGCGAGTTCCAGCTGGACGCGGTAAGCGGCAGCCTGATCGACATCGACTGGCCGGTGGAGCCGAGCTTCAAGCGGCGCAACAAGGCATGGCTGGCCAGCACGATCATGGTCTTGGCAGCCGCCGCACTACCGATCCAGTTCGCAGCGCCTGCCGTGCTCGTCATCGGACTCTACTTCATCTGGGCGCTAGCGCGGCCCGCGACCGCAGCGGCGACGACGACCGCATGAACGAGCTCAAACTGTGCCCGATCAAATGCCCGCAGTGCGGCGCGCCCGAGGTCGTCCGCCAGGGCACTCGGATCACACCGTGCGAGCGGTGCGGCGCGGTACTCTGCCTGACGGAGGTCCAATCGCCGCGCTACGAGGTGATGGGCAACCTGAGCGCGGCCCAGGCGGTGACGACGGCGCGATCTTGGATGGAATCGAAAGGGAAGGTCGGCCTGTTCGGCCGGCCGGAGCTGGTCTTCATGCCCTTCCACGAGATCGCCGGTCGCCGGGTCGGCGTGTTCGAGCGCAAGGTGCCGGAACGGCACCGGGTGTATAAGGAGCGCTACAAGCCGGGCACCGGCGAAACGGTCGTCGAGCCCGAGTACACCTTCACCTACAAAGAAGACACCAAGGTCATGGTCTCGGATGTCGAGCACATGACACCAGCGGCGCGAGCACCCTGGGACCTGGCGGTGTTCGACGCGCGCGAGGCGCGGCGGGTAGCAGTGCTGCGGCGGTTCGACCTGGTCGAGGCGCAGCGCCGGGCCACCGTCTTCGCCGAGGAACAGACGCCTGACGCGACGGCCCAGGAGCGCTTCGCCGGCAAAGATACCGAGATGATCGCCTCGTCGCGCCGCACCCTCTTCTTCCCCTTCTGGTCGATACCGGTCGAGACCGAGGCGGGCGCCTACGAGATCGTGATCGACGGGGTATGCGGCAACGTCGTCGCCTGGCGACTGCCCGAGAGCTTCAGCGTCCCGGCGCTCGCCTGGGCGATACTGGCGGTGCCCGGCGCGCTCGCGCTCGGCCACGCGCTGCACGGCATGTTCCTGGGCGGCCAGACGATCATCGATCCCGCGATCCTGCTCTTCGCCGGCGCCGTCGCCACGGGCACGGCGTTTTTCAAGACCAACCGTCCCGATTGGGCGCTCAGACGTTGGCCGGAGCCCGGGACGATACCGAGGTTCGAGCGCGGTGGCTCGTGAGACTGTAGGGCCCCGCGTCATCGCGCTGCGCTGCCGCGCCTGCCGGACGGCGCTGCCGGCGGCGTCCCACGACGTGGCGTTCCGCTGTCCGGGCTGCGGCCGCGCCTGGGAGATCGAGGCGGGTGGCCTCATCGAGCGGCCCTCGTTCTATGTCGGCACGCCGCCCAAGCCGCCGCACAAGATCCTCTATCTGCCCTACTGGAGCTTCACGGTCAAAGCCGCGGTCAAGGCGGAATTCATGGCCGGCGGGTCGGAGCTCGCCGCCCGCGACAAGGCGGCAGGCTTCCAGCGCGCCTGGGTCGCCGCCTATTCCATCCACCGGCCCACCTACGTGGGCGAGTGGGGGCTCGCCTACACACGCATCTTCCCGAAATGGGAGGTGCGGAGCGGCCGCGGGCCCGACGCGCCCGGCGCCACCATCGCCGGCGTCGACGCCCAGAGCATCGCCAGCCACTACGTGCTGGCCGAGATCGACCGCAAGGCCGACATCGGCACCCTCGACCTCGACCTCGCGGTCGGCGACCCGGAGCTCTGGGCGATCCCCTGCTTCGACCTCGGCGACAAGGTCCGCTGCCCCTGGACCCGCGCCGAGCTCTCCGCCAGCGCGCTCGACGACCTGTCGGAGATCCGCCGGGCGACGGTCCGGCGCGAGGCATGTCTGAAGCCAGCCGCATTGCGAGCGTCATCGCGCTCTTAGCGTCGGCCGCAGTCCAGTCTCTACCGGCACAGGCGCTCGAACGGCCGATCCCCTATCCGGTCATCGCGCCGGCCGAGTTCCAGCGTGCGATCGAGAACGGGACGCGCACGGAAACGGGCGCGCCGGGCCCCAACTACTGGCAGCAGTGGACCGACTACACGCTGCGGGCGCGGC
This sequence comes from Gemmatimonadota bacterium, assembly GCA_039586575.1. Classification (GTDB taxonomy): domain Bacteria; phylum Gemmatimonadota; class Gemmatimonadetes; order Palauibacterales; family KS3-K002. The sequence goes on from JBDHKD010000109.1 coordinate 7,083, forward strand.
TCGTGCCCGAGGAAAAGCGCATCGAGGGGAGCGCGCGGATCGTCTACCACAACAACGCGCCGGACGAGCTGCCTCTGGTGATGCTCCAGCTGATCCAGAACGTCCACGCCGAGGGGGCGGTGCGCAACGAACCAGCCGAGATCACCGGCGGCGTCCGCATCGAGCGTGTCGCGGTCGCCGGGACCGAGCTGGAGAAGATCGAGCGAGGCGGCGTCACCCGGCCACTGAGCCGCAGGGGGGCCGGCTACACGATCGAGGGTACGATCATGCCCGTCATCCTGCCGAGCCCACTGGCCCCCGGCGATTCGATCGCGATCGAGGTCGACTGGTCGTTCACCGTACCCCGGCGCGGCGCGCCCGGCGGCCGCATGGGCTGGAACGATGACAACCTGTTTCACATCGCCTACTGGTACCCGCAGCTCGCCGTCTACGACGACGTGGTCGGCTGGCAGATCGATCCGTTCCTCGGCAACGCCGAGTTCTACATGGGCTACGGCAGCTACGACCTGACGGTGGAGGTGCCGCCGGGCTGGGTGATCATGGCGACCGGCGAGCTGGTGAACCCGGAGGAAGTGCTGCAGACGCCGGTACTGGCGCGCTACCGACGGGCCCACGACAGCGACGAGGTCGTGCACATGCTCAGCGCCGAGGACATCGCCGCCGGTCGCGCCACGCTGAGCTCCGAGGGCGGTGTGCTGAGTTGGCGCTTCCATTCCGACACGGTGCGCGACGTAGTGTTCAGCGCGATGCGCGAGTCGCAGTGGGACGCGGTGCGCACGCCGGTGGGTGACCGGGACGGCGACGCGAGCACCGACTACACGCTGATCAACTCGTTCTGGCGGGCGACGTCGCCGCTATGGGCGGAGGAGTGGGAGTACGCGAGACACAGCATCGCCTTCCTGTCGCGCTGGACCGGGTTCCCCTACCCCTGGCCGCACATGACATCGGTGGAGGGGGACGGCATCGAGGGCGGCGGGATGGAGTATCCGATGATGACGTTGATCGGCGGCTACAACTCACCGCGCTCGACCGCCCGCGGGCTCTACCGCGTAACGGCGCATGAGCTGGCCCACATGTGGGTGCCGATGATCGTCGGCACCGACGAGCGGCGCTACTCGTGGATGGATGAGGGGACGACCTCGTTCAACACCGGGTACCCCGTCTCCGACTACTACTCGGAACCCGCACCGCTCGCCGGCAACAGCAGCTACCTGAGGACGGCACTTAGCGGCCGCGAGGGTGAGGTCATGCGGCGGAGCGACTACCACTATTCGGAATCCGCCTACGGCACCGCCTCCTACTCGAAGCCGGCGGCGCTGCTCAACACGCTGCGCGGGCTGCTGGGCGCCGAGACTTTCGACCCGGCCTTCCAGCGCTACATCGCCACCTGGGCCTACAAGCACCCGAAGCCATGGGACTTCTTCAACTTCTTCACCCAGGCGGCCGGCACGAACCTCGACTGGTTCTGGCGCGCCTGGTACTACGAGACCTGGACGTTGGACCAGGCCGTGGAGAGTGTGACGAGCGAGAACGGGGCGACGACAGTCACCATCGAGGACCGCGGCTGGGTGCCGATGCCCGCCCGCGTCACCATCACGCTCGAGAACGGCGAGACGTTGATGCGGGAGGTGCCGGTGGAGCATTGGCTGAGCGGCCAGACGAGTGCCGCGATCACGCTGGCAACCGATTCGCCGGCGGTGAAGGTCGAGATCGATGCCGAGCAGAACTTTCCCGACATCGATCGCACGAACAATACGTGGGAGCGGTAATCAGTAATAGGTAGCTGGCATCACGCCTCGCTGCCCAGAGCGCGCAGCACGCGGTCGCGCTCGTAGCGCGAATCGATCGTGTCGACCGCCCGCATGAACGCCGGTCGCAGCCGGTCGCTCACCGGATAGCTACGCGCGACTTTCACCAAGAGCGAGCTCATCTCGTAATCGGAGCTGATCTCGAGCGCCGCTTCGAGAACCGCCGCCACATCCTCCTCGACGAGCGGCTCCGATTCGAGCAGCGACGCGAGCACATGGGCGAGCTCGAAGTCCGAGTCGAGCGTACCGACCGCCCGGAAGTATGCGGGGCGGGTCGCCTCATCCAAATCGTAGTCGCGGGCGATCCGGCGTAGCAGACCGGAAAGCTCGTGGTCCGAACTGATCGCCAGCGCCAGCTCCAGTGCCGCGGCCAAAGACGCTGAGCTGAGCTCGCCCCGCTCCACGAGCTTCGTGAGCACGCGGCTCAGCTCGTAATCCGAATCGATCGAGCCCGCCGCGGCCAGATACGCTGCCGGGATCTGCCGCTCCAGCGGGTAGAGGTCCGCGACGTCGATCAGCAGCTGGGCCAACTCGTAATCGGAGCCGATCTCCCGCGCCGCCTGCAGAGCCTGGTCGAGAAACCGCTGATCGCGCCAACCCTGCTTGAGCGCCGCATCGATCACGCGCCGCTGCTCGTAGTCCGAATCGATCGTGGCGACCGCACGGAAGAAGTCCTCGGTCACCCCGTCATCCAGTTTTCCCGACTCGACCAGCCCGACCAACAAGCTGGCCAGCTCGTAGTCGGACGAGATCTGCGTTGCCGACCGGAGCATCGCCTGCGCGACTTCCGGGCTCAGCCCCTCGCGGTCGAGGATGGTCGCCAGCACGCGCTTCTGCTCGTAGTCCGAATCGATCGACCCGGCCGCTTCCACGTAGGCGGCCTGCACCGACTCGTCGAGCGGCTGGCTCTCGGCCACGGTGACCAGAATGCGCGCCAGCTCGTAGTCCGAGTCGATCTCCCGCGCGGCCTGGCGCACGACGCGGCGCACCGTCTCGGGATCGAGGTCGGGTTGGCTCAGCAGGACGGCATAGTAGCGGCCGGCGGTATAGTCGCTGGGGATCTGCTCGATCTCCTCCAGTAACCCCTCAACCCCGTGGCGCGCCAGAATGCGCTCCGCCCGCTCGGTCGCCTGCAGACCGGCGCGGCGGAAGAGGACGAGGATGATGTCGCCCAGCCAGGCGCGGGCCGCGGCGTCGAATGGCTGCTCGCGATGATCGACGTACCAGGTGCGCTCCAGCGCGCCGCTACGATCGGCCTCGACCACGAGCCGCCGTGACGCACGCCCACGCGTCTCCTCGATCTCCAGGTCGCCGCCGGCGGAGAGCGAAGCGATATCGGTCTCGTCGTCGGTGAAGGTGACCTCGCCGTTCAGGTCGACTTCCAACTCGCAG
>JBDHKD010000110.1:0-6840 GCA_039586575.1 Gemmatimonadota bacterium
CGCCGGACGGGTCGCGGATCGCCTTCGTGAGCGACGTGACGGGCGAGGAGGAGCTCTACCTGATCGCGCAGGACGGCTCGGGCGAGCCGGAGCAACTGACGCGGGGCAGCGAGGGTCGGCTGAATGCGCCGGCCTGGTCGCCGGACGGCGATCACATCGCCTTTAGCGACAAGGAAGGGAAGCTGTACGTCATCGACGTTGACAACCAAAGCAAACGGGAGATCGCCGACGAGCGGCAGGGCTCGGTCTTCGACTATACCTGGTCGCCCAACAGCGGTTATCTCGCCTTCACACTCAACGACCCGAACGGTTTCAACTCTGTATACATCTACAGTCTAGCGGATGGCGAGCTGCACCGAGTGACGGGCGAGACGTTCAACGAGTTCGCGCCGGCCTGGGATCCGAACGGGGACTTCCTGTACTATATCGCCGACCGTCACTACGCACCGCAGTTCGGGTCCTTCGAGTTCAACTACGTGGTCGACCGCGAGAGCTACATCTACGCGGTAGCGCTACGTTCGGACGTTGAGCACCCATTCCCGCCGCAGAGCGATGAGGTCAGTATCGATGGCGACAACGACGGCGAGGAGAATGGCGAGGACGAGGAGAACGGCGCGGGACCGATCCGGATCGACTTCGACGGCCTGGCCGAGCGGGTCGTCCGGATACCGGTGGGTCAGGGCAACTACGGCGGCCTGTCGGCGGTCGAGGGTAATCTGATCTATGTCGCAGGAACGCCGTTCGTGTTAGGCGCGTCCAACGGGCAGCAGCCGGCGATCAAGATCTTCTCGATGGAAGATCGCGAGGAGAAGACGCTGCTCGACGGTGTCGGCAACTACGCGCTCTCGTTCGACGGCAAGAAGATCCTGGTCGCGCAAGCCGGCAGCTTCAGCTTGTATGACGTCAAGGCCGACGCCTCGGGCTCGAAGAAGGCGATCTCCACCCGCGGGATGATGGTGGACCGGGTTCCCGCCGAGGAGTGGGAGGAGGTCTTCGACGAGGTGTGGCGCCGCTTCCGCGACTTCTTCTATGCCGAGAACATGCACGGCTACGACTGGGAAGCGCTGCGCGAGCAGTACCGTCCCTGGCTCCAGCATGTGGCCCACCGCTCCGATCTCAACTACGTGCTCAGCGAGATGGTGGCGGAGCTCAACGTATCGCACGCCTATATCCAGGGTGGTGACTACGAGATTCCCGATCGGCCCGAGGTAGCGCTGATCGGTGCGCGGTTCGAGCTGGACGAGCGTGCCGGTCGCTACCGTATCGCGAAGATCTACGAAGGCGACAACCACGAGCCCAAGTACCGCTCGCCGCTCACCGAGGTCGGGGTAAACGTCTCCGAGGGTGACTACATCCTCGCCATCAACGGTGAGGAGCTGCGCGCGCCCGAGAACATCTACCGCATGCTGCGCAACAAGGCCGACCACCCGCTGGTCTTGTCGGTGAACGGCCGGCCGAGCATGGATGGTGCGCGCGAGGTGACCGTGCGCCCGCTGACCTCCGAATTGAACCTGAAGTACTACTCGTGGGTCGAGGCGAGTCGCAGGTACGTGGCCGAGGCGACGGACGGCCGAGTCGGCTACATGCATCTGCCCGACATGAGCAGCGATGGTATCCAGGAGTTCATCAAGTGGTTCTACGGGCAGGTCCGCAAGGAGGGCCTGGTCGTCGATGTGCGTGGCAACGGCGGTGGGTTCGTCTCCGAGCTCATCATCGATCGCCTGCGTCGCGAGATCTTGGGGACCGGCTTCTCGCGTACTTTCGAGTGGCCGGGGACTTACCCGGGTACGGTGTTCTACGGTCACATGGTCTGCCTGATCAACGAGACATCCGCGTCCGATGGCGACATCTTCCCGATGGCCTTCAAGCAGGCCGGCCTCGGGCCGCTGATCGGCGTGCGCACCTGGGGTGGGGTCGTCGGCTACACCGGACAGCCGCCGCTGATCGACGGCGGCAACGCCTTCGTTCCGCAGTTCGGCACCAACGACATGGAAGGCAACTACGTCGTCGAGGGCTACGGCGTGGAGCCCGACATCGAGGTGCAGAACACGCCCGGGTCGGTGATCGCCGGCCGCGACCTGCAGCTCGAGCGCGCGGTCGCCGAAGTGATGGCGGCAATCGAGGCGGATCCCAAGCGGTTGCCCGATCGGCCGGCCGACCCGGTGAAGACGAGGTAAGCGGCTCGCGACGGCTGATAACACGTCAACCTGTACCGCGCGGTGCGCCGTACGGCGCACCGCGCGGTCTCTTTTGTCCGAGCGCTGGATCCGATTTCGCCGCCCTCGATCGCGTCCTATCTTGAGGGCGTATCCGACAATCTCCATTGCGCCCATTCTCCTGGAGGACAGGACCATGTACCGCAGCGTTGCAGCACTCGTAGGTCTCGTCGCGCTCTGTTTGTTGGCGCCGCATTCGGTGGCGGCACAGCAGGCTAGTCCCTTCACCGTTGACGACCTCATCGGCATGGACCGGGTCGGCGGTCCAGAGCTGTCGCCGGCCGGCGACTGGGCGGCGTTCACGATCAGCGAGCTGGATCGCGAAGCGAACCGGCGCCGCACGGACATCTGGGTGGTTCGGACGGATGGGAGCGGCCTGCGCCGTCTCACCACGGACCCGGCGAGCGACTACAATCCGCTCTGGTCGCCGGACGGCGGTGCGATCTGGTTCCTGTCGACCCGGTCGGGCAGCTCGCAGGTCTGGCACGTGCCGATGCAGGGTGGGGCGGCGGAACAGATGACCGACCTGCCGCTCGGTGTCGGTAACCTGATCATGTCGCCCGACGGCAGGTACCTGGCTTTCACCCTGGAGGTGTTCCCGGATTGTGAGACGATCAGCTGCACGAGGTCGCGTCTGGATGACGCGGATGCGCGACAGACGAGCGGCGTGCTCTATGATGGGATCTTCGTGCGTCATTGGGATGCCTGGAAGGACGGGCGCCGCTCACACATCTTCGTGATGCCGGCTTTCGGGGACGAGCTCCGCGATCTCATGCAGGGGATGGACGCCGATTCGCCGTCTAAGCCGTTCGGCGGTTCGGAAGAGTTCACCTTCACGCCGGACAGCCGGTCGATCGTCTTCACCGCCCGGGTCGCCGGGGATCGGGAGCCGTGGTCGACCGATTTCGATCTCTACGTCGTGCCGATCGACGGCTCGGCGGCGCCGTCGCTGATCACCATCGACAACCGCGCCTGGGACACCGGCCCGGTCTTCGCGCCGGACGGCAGGACGCTGGCCTACCTGGCGATGGCGCGTCCCGGCTACGAGTCCGACCGCTTCCGTATCGTCTTGAAGTCGTGGCCGGATGGCGACGCGCGAGTTCTCACCGAAGATTGGGATCGGTCGGTGGGTTCCATCGCCTGGTCGCCGGATAGCCGGACGATTCTTGCCACGGCGGGTAACGTCGGTAACGTGTCGCTTTTCGCGATCGACGCTCGCAACGGGCGGGTGACCACCCTGGTGCGCGAGGGTCACGTCCGTTCACCTGACTATGCCGGCCGTCGCATCGTTTTCGGCATGGATCATCTACGCTCGCCGGTGGAGCTCTATTCCGCGAGGCGTGACGGCTCCGATCTCCGCGCCGTCACGCGGATCAACGAGGAAAAGCTGGGGCGTGTCAAGCTGGGTGAGCCGGAGCAGTTCAGCTTCCGCGGCTGGAACGGCGAGACGGTCTACGCCTGGATGGTGAAGCCGGTCGACTTCGATCCCAACCGGGAGTATCCCATCGCCTTCTTGATCCACGGCGGACCGCAGGGATCGTTCGACAACGATTTCCACTATCGCTGGAACCCGCAGATCTACGCCGCTGCCGGCTACGCGGCGATCATGGTCGATTTCCACGGCTCCACCGGGTACGGTCAGGCGTTCACCGACGCGATCGGCGGCGATTGGGGTGGCAAACCGCTGGAGGACCTACAGAAGGGTCTGGCGGCGGCGCTCGAGCGCTACGACTGGTTGGACGGCGACCGGGTCTGTGCGCTCGGCGCCTCCTACGGCGGCTACATGATCAACTGGATCGCCGGCAACTGGCCGGACCGCTTCCGCTGCCTGGTCAACCACGACGGCGTGTTCGATCAGCGGATGATGTATTATGCGACCGAGGAGCTGTGGTTCCCGGAGTGGGAGCATGGCGGCACCTACTGGTCGAACCCGGAAGGCTACGAGAAGCACAACCCGGCGAACTACGTTGATAACTGGCGGACGCCGATGCTGGTCGTTCACGGCGCCCTCGACTACCGGGTGCCACTGGAGCAGGGGCTAGGTGCGTTCAGCGCGCTGCAGCGGAAGGGGATCCCCAGCCGATTCCTTTACTTCCCGGACGAGAACCACTGGGTGTTGAGTCCGGCGAACAGTGTGCAGTGGCACGAGACGGTGCTCGACTGGCTGGATCGGTGGACGAAGGGGGAGCCTGCAGTTCACTAGATGAGTGAGAAGTCCGCAGGACGGCGGGGGCCCCTGGGCGGGGTCGCCGCCGTCCAGTTGTTTACGAAAAGGAGGGAGCCGTGAGTATCCGAACCGCTGTCTCGCTGACCTCGAGGCGAACGCTTTTCGCCCTGCTCGTCGCGGCCCTGGTCGGAGTACCTGCCAGTCCGGCTGCGCCCCAAGAGCGCCCCGGCTGGGACGGTCCGTCGCCCTTCCGCCAGCTCGATCTACCGGCTCCCAATAGGCTACGAACCGGTGCGGGCGGGCCGGGCCCCGACTACTGGCAACAGCGGGTGGACTACACGATCCGCGCGACGCTGAATGTGAACACTCACGTGATCAGCGGCTCAGAGCGCATCCGCTACGTCAACAACTCGCCGGATCGGCTCGCGTACCTGTGGCTGCAGCTCGACGGCAGCGTCTGCGGACCGGAGAGCGTGGCGAACGAGATTCAGCTGCCGCCGCTCCGCTTCGGTGAAGGGCTGTTCGATTTCACCTGCCGGTCCGGTGAGGGTGTGAATCTGAGCCGGGTCGCGAGTGCGGGTCGGCCGCTCGAGTACAAGGTCTTCGACACGACGATGCGGGTCGAACTGCCGGCGCCCATCGAGCCGGGCGCTGAGCTGGAGCTCGAGATCGACTGGCGGTGGATGGTCCCGGAGCAGGGCTTCGCCCGCATGGGTCGCGACGGGACGCTCTACATGGTGGCCGCGTGGTATCCGCGGCTCATGGTCTACGATGATCTGGGCGGCTGGAACACCGAACCGTTCATCGGCCCGGGGGAGTTCTACCTCGAGTACGGCGACTTCGACGTCGAGCTCACCTTAGCGGAAGGGTTCATCGTCGCGGCTACCGGGACTCTCCAGAATCCCGGCGACGTCCTTACAGGCGACCAGCGGTCGCGCCTGGCCAGCGCGATGAGCTCGGAGACGCCGGTGGCGGTGGTCAGCGCGGAGGAAGCGCGAGCCAACGCGGCGCGGCGGCCCTCACAGATGAAGACCTGGCGCTTTCAGGCGCAGGACGTACGGGACTTCGCCTTCGCCGCGGCCCCCAACTTTCGCTGGGACGCGACGTCTTGGGACGGCATCCTCATCCAGACCTTTTACCGTCCGGAAGCGCTGGATTGGGAAGAGGCCATACTGATGTCACACCAGACGATCCGCTATTTCTCAGAGCTGCTGGGCCGCTATCCGTACCCGCATGCGACGACCGTGGAAGGCCCGATCGGCGGCATGGAGTTTCCTATGATCACCTTCGTGCCGTCGACCGACGTGCGTGAGGACCTGTACTTCGTCCTCACCCACGAGTTCGGGCACGAGTGGTTCCCGATGATGGTCGGGTCCAACGAACGGATCGACGTCTGGATGGACGAGGGCTTCAACACCTTCATCAACATCGGCTCGGTGAAGGATTACTTCGCCGGTGAGCCGTACGCCGATACCGTCGTCACGCACGTGCACAACCTGCACGCCAAGCACTCCATCCCGGGTAAGGAGCAAGCTCTCGCCTTGCCGCCCGCTGAGCAGGCGGATCTCTACTGGACGGCCTATATGAAACCGTCCTTGATGATGCACCTCTTGCGTACCGAGGTGATGGGCGAGGACCGCTTCGATCGCGCGTTCCGCGAGTACGTGGCGGCCTGGACCTACAAGCACCCGGCGCCCGCCGACTTCTTCCGCTTCATGGAAGATGCCGCCGGGATGGACCTCGACTGGTTCTGGCGTGGCTGGATCTACACGACGGCGCGCTTGGACCATGCAGTCTCGAACGTGACTGCCACGGACGTCGGAGGCTCGGCGATAGTGCTCCGTAGCCTCGGCGCGATGGTGATGCCTGCTGAGCTGCTCATCACCTACGCGGATGAGAGCACGGAGACCGTGCGGCTACCGGTCGAGATGTGGTATCAGGGTCCGGAGTTCGTCTACACGACGGACAAACCCGTGACGGCCGCCGAGGTCGACCCGCGCCGCGTCTACCCGGACGACGATCGGGCCAACAACCGCTGGCCACGAGGGGAAGGTCCAGAGTAGAGGGTGGGAGGTGGTTGGGAGGTGTCGAATCTCGATTCGGGGAATCGGGGATTCGGGGACCTGGTGAGGTAGGCAGCGCTTCCGGACTCGCTAGGCCCTCGGGTTCTTGCCATCATGGATAGAGTAGGTATGGGGCGCGTAGTTGGTTGAACGCGGCGAGCTGGTTTGCCCAAGCGCTCGTCACGTCGGCCAGCGACGCGCCCGCTTCGATCTGCTCGCGCAGACGCGATGTTCCGGCGAGCCGGTCGAAATGTGCCGGCCGCCATTCCCATCGCTCGCTGGCCAGCCGCCGGGCCTCGATCAGCGCCGCGACGCCGGCGTGCGTCGGATCGTAGACCGAGCGGTCGGTCGCGATGAGGCGCACGCCGCTCACCAGCTCGCCGCTGTACTTGCG
>JBDHKD010000111.1:0-6769 GCA_039586575.1 Gemmatimonadota bacterium
GTAGAGTCCCATGATCTCTGGCGGCCTGAGCATCGTGCCATCCGGCAACTGCCGCGAGATGAGCTTGTAGGTGCCTTCGATGTTTTGGGCCTGTGCGGAAACAGACAGGGCAAAGAACACCACCACTCCGGCCAGGCAGCCTGGTAGAGCCCGGAATTGCCGAGGTAAGGAATACCGTTTCATCGTGACCTCCTTAGAAGATTTTGGTGAGGTTACTAGGTGTTGGTCATGCGCTTCTGTTACCGCAACCCGGCCGGGAGGCGTTTGTCACAATAGTTTGTCAAAATAATGAGCCGGAAGGCTGAAAAGCCAGTCGGGGCGCCCGGATTCGAACCGGGGACCTCCTGCTCCCAAAGCAGGCGCGCTACCGGACTGCGCCACGCCCCGATAAGGTTCTCCCGCCGGCGGCCGGCGAGTGTCCAGCGTGACCGTAGAGCTTACTCAGGAACGCCTTGGACTTCCAGCCCGCCCGGTCACGCAGGGCGGCCGGCCCAGGGCGACCAGCTGCTTGTACTCGCGGCCGATGGCGAAGGCCAGGACCAGCCAGACGATGACCAGCGCGACGTTGAACAGGGCGAAATGTCGCGCCTGCATGGCGAGGAAGGTCGTTCCGACGAAGACGACGACGGCCTGGAGCACGTCGCCGGTGCGCACGAAAAAGGTGTCGATCGCCTGTTTCGCCTTGTACTTCTGTTCACGCGTACAGGGGAGGAACAGGATGTTGCGCACAGTGTTCTGGAGCGAGTAGTTGACCACCAGAGCTGCAGCGCCGGCTCGGGCATTCGAAGATGAAGGGGACGTGGCGCTACGCGTCGTTTTCACCACCAGCCAGCAGCGAGCACATCAGTATCGCGCTGGACCGTATGGGACTCTCGGGGCTTCCAACAGATATTCCAACACTACGCCGAAAGGTGTTGTAGCACCTGCGTATCAATCCCACCAGCCGTGCCAGAACCACCCGCGGCGCCGCGGGTCGTAGAACACCCAGAGCAGATCGCCCGCGACCGTCCCCACCCGGTAATACTCGCGCCGGTAACCGTCCTCCCACCACTCGCCGGAGAGCCGCTCGGGACCCTTGAGCTCCTCCACGGCGCGCCACCCGCCGTCCACCACGACGGCGCCGGGCCGCCCGTCCTCGATCCGCACGTCCAGCGGTCGCGGCCGCGGCCAGAGTCGAAGCACGAGCGATGGGGTCTCCGAGGAGAGGGACGCGCAGCCGTTGCCCTCGAGCACCACGCGGCGCGCCAGCTCTTTCATGAGGTCGACCGGCTCCCAGCGTCCCTGCTTCTCCGGCCGGTGACTGTCGACGGCGGCGGGTTGTACGACCGACTCGGGGCCCCAACGTCCCTGCAGCCGGGTGAGCGCCGCCGCCAGAGCGTCGGGGTCGGGCCGCGGCGGCTCGAACAGGTCGGCCTGCTCGGCGACCGCCGGGACGACCTCCTCGACCTCGACCCGGATCCCCAACGCCCGGCCGGGGACCTGGACCCCATCGAGCGCGGTGCGGCAGAGCGAGAGCAGCATCGCGACCTGCCGGGTGGGCCGGGCGGGCCGCACGGTCTTCTCGACGGACCCGTCCTCCGTCGTGATGGTGAGCTTAAGCCCGCGCAGGCAGAGCCCCTCGACGGCGAGCGCGTCGCCGAGGTGGTCGAGGCAGGACTTCAACAGGAAGAGGAGCGGCTCGAGCCGCTCGACCGGGCCGGGCAGCTCTACCTCGACCGTCCAGTCGCCGGGCGGCGCGCCGGCGAAGGGCCCTTCCCTGCCGTCGTCCAGCCCGCGGGCCCAGCGGTGGGCCGCGACGCCCGCCGCACCCAGCCGCGCCTCCACCCCACCGGCGTCGAGCGCCGCCAGCTCGCCCACCGTCTCGAGCCCCAGCGCCGCCAAGAGCTCGAACAACTCCTCGGATAGGGGAAGCACATCGAGGGGGAGCGGCGCCAGGAAGCGGGCATCTTCGCCCGGCGGCACCCGGTGGACGGGGTAGCCGTCCAGGCGCGTCGCCGCCCGCGCCGCGGCGGCGGTACCGGCGATCCCCAGCCGCGCCTCCGGGTAGCCGGCGGCCAGCGCCGCCGAGCACGCCGCCTCGACGAACGCCGCCTCGCCGCCCAAGCGGTCCCAGCCGCCGGCGTCCAGCCAGAAGGCGCCGAGCCCGGCGCGGCTCACGCGAGGCGACGCCGCAAGCAGCGCCGCCGCCAGCTCGGTCTGGACTTCATCATAGAGGGCGGGCGACCACTCCCATTCCCTGAGCCCGGGCAGCTGGGCCCGGGCGTCGGCCGCCCGCATGCCCACCTCGATCTCGTGACGGCGCGCCGCCTCGCACGCCGCCGCCACCAGCGCCGTCTTCCCTTCGCCGCGCACGACGATCGCCGGGGGGTCGGGAGGCACCCCGAGCGCCTCCCCTTCAGCGCGCCGGTGTGCGGCGATCGGGAAGTCCGGAATCCTCAGGCAGGCGATACGGGAGGTCGTTGGCATAAGACACAGCGTGGGTGAGATGGCCACGGACCCGGATGTAGCACGAGCGCTCCTCGGGGTCGGACGCGAACTGCACCCGGAAGCCGGCCAGCGGCACCGAGCCCGGCCGCTCCACCACCGCGACCAGCGCCGCACCCGTCTCGCGGGCCAGGCGCTGTAAGCGGACGACCGGCGTGCGCGACCAGTCGGCGCCCTCGGCGATCACCAGCCCGAAGGCCCCACTCCGGCAGAGCTCCTCCGCCGCCGCCAGCACCCCCGCCGGCTCCGGCGGCCGCACCACCCAGAAGGGCGGCGCCCCGCCCGGGCCGCGCCGGCCGAACACCCAGGGCGCCGGCGCCAGCGTGCCCGTCCCGTCCACGTAGGCCGCCCCCGCCCCGGCCTCCCGCACCGCACCCACCATGCGGCGCAGCGCCGCCGTCTTCCCCGCCGAGCGCGGGCCCGCCCACTCGGTCACCTGGCCTCGCGGCACGCCGCCCGGCAACGCGGCGTCCAGCTCCGGCCAGCCCAAGGGCCAGGCGAGCCCGGCACCGGCCAGGAGCTCGCTGGCTCGGGCCAGCGAGCCGACCCGGTCGGCCAGCGACAGGGCGGCGAGGGCGCTGGAACGTGGCATAGGACGTGGCTTCGCGATCCGTGGTTAGTGGACCCGGGATACCGAAGATAACCCGAAGATAGAGGGGGCGCAAGCAGCGGCGATCCCCGGAAAACCCGGCGCTAGGGCCCGGACGCCAGCCTCTCCGGAGATCGCGGTAGAACGTAGCGGCTGCCGTAGTACAAGCGCAGGGCCCCGTGGGCGATCTCGGTCTCGAACGACCGGTCGCCCAGCTTGACACGCAGCGGCCCGAGCGCCTGCAGGTCGACGCGGGTCGGCGACTGCCAGTAGAGCCGCCCGTCGATCACGAGGCTCACGGTCCCATTCGGGTCGAGCTGGAGGGCGTAGAGGTGCCAGGCTTCCGGCTCGTCGGGGAACGGTAACCGGGTCTCGGTGCCGTCGACGACGGCGATGAGTCTTGCCGACATGCCGAAACTGGGCCCAGCGAACCAGAACTCGATGTGGGGACCGAGGCCCATCCAGCTGACGGAGTCGGCGGGCGGATCGTGGTCGGTCAGCCCGATGGCGAGGTTCTGGTAGTGCTTACCGGTAAACGGCATTCGTGCCCAGACCTCGAGGGTGAGGCCGGCACGAGGAGAGAACGCCTGTTGCGTGACGGCGCCGCTGGGGAAGTGCCGGTCACCGTTGTTGAGGAAGACGCCGGCGCCTTCGGGGCCGCCGGTCGCCCGCGTCTCGGGCAGCGGCCGGCCATAGGCGACCCAGCGTTCGGGCCGCAGTCCGCGGGTCCAGTCCTCGAAGAAGAGGAGCGTGGCCGGACCGGGCACGAGCTCGCGCGACTCGATCTCCAGCGTGTCGGCCACCCAGCCGCCGGCGCTGGCCACGACCCGGGTACGACCCGGCGCGTGCACTTTCAATCTGCCGGGGGCCACGAAGCTGGCGATGGCGCTGTCCGCGGCCGACCACGAGATGGGCAGCCCGGTGGGATCCAATGGGCGACCGGCGGCGCTGGCGAGCTCGATCCCGAGGTCGAGCACCTGGCCCGGGCTGACCAGGTCGGGCGACGGTGTGATGGACAGCCGCTCGATCCAGCTCGGCGCGCCCGCACGCCGGACCCAGCGCACAGCATAGACGTCGCCACGCTCGGTCAGCCGCTGCAGCTCGCCGCTGTTGACATCGACGGCCCACAAGTCGCGGCTACTGTCCGGCTGGACCATAACGAACGCGATGACGCTGGCCGACAACCAGGCAGGGGTCAGCTCGTCGGCCGGTGCATCGGTGATCTGGTGGAGGTCGGAGCCGTCGGGTCGAACGGTGAAGATATCGGCGCCGCCGTGGCGATTCGAACTGAAGGCCAGCCGTTGGCCTTCCGGCGACCAGGCCGGGTGCCGGTCGGCGCCCGGCGCCGCGGCGACGCGTGTCAGGTTCGAGCCATCGGCGCTCACGACGAAGATGTCCACGTCGTTTTCGGGGTCGGCCATGAAGGCGATTCGGGTGCCGTCGGGCGACCAGGCCGCCCAGAAGCCACCGCTCGCCCGGGTATCGTTGAGCAGCCGTGCCGAGCCGGTCTCGAGGTCGTAGGCCATCAGCAGGTTGGTGTAGTCAGTCGCCGCGGCGCGCGGCACACCCTGGCGGTAGAGGATGAAGCGACCGTCGGGCGACCAGCCGCGCGGCTCTTCGTCGTCGGCTGCGGCGGTCAGGGTGCGGACTGCACCGGTGGCACGATCCAGCAGGGCCAGGTTCCAGCCGCTCTCCGCCGGGACCTCGACGGCCACCAGCGACCCGACCGGGCTGGGCACGTCCCGGTACCGCAGATCCGGTCGCGCCACATCGATGCGCGCGCCCCGATACTTTACGACACCCAGCTCCACGGCGCCTTGCCCCCGGAAGTTCACAACAAGCTCGCCGGAGAGCCCGGCGAGCAGGCCCTCGGGGTCCTGCCAGGGACTCCACAGAAGTAGCACGGTGGCCATGACGGCGGCTGTCAGCACGGCGCCGGTCGCTGCGCTGGCCAGCGACCAGCGCATCATGCGTCGACGCGAGCGCCGGTGGAGGGGTTGCACTGCTCGTGAAGGCACCTCCCGCATCACCTCGTCGCGCACACCGGCGGTGACGCGCTCCAGCTCCTCGGACGGCTCGCCCTCCACCGCCTCCCTGAGCAGCGAGCGGAACGATCGGTAGGCCTGGAGGGCGCCGACCCGATCACCGCCCGCGTTGAGCGAGCGGATCAGCGCGATCTGCGCCTTCTCGTTGAGCGGGTTGAGCTCGACGAAGCGCCGGGCGTGCGCCGTAGCGGCGCCCGGATCGCCCCTCTCCAGCGCATCGCCGATGAGCTGCGTGTAAGCGCCCTGAAGTCCGGCGCGCAGTTGCTCGTCCTGCGACTCGATCCAGTGCTCGAGCTCGTGGCCGGCTTTGCGCTCGAGCCCGGGGATAAAGGGCCCGCCGTACAGCTCGACGGCGCGGGCGTAGTCGCCGGCAACCAGCGCGCGCTCGAACTCCCAGAGGTCGACCTGCAAGAGTCCGCTGTTCAGCTCGAGCTGCGATTCGGTCGCCTCGATGAGCGGCTCGGCGATGCGCTTCGACAGGTGGTGGAGCGCCTGTCGCAATGAGCGGCGGGCGCGGGTCGGGTCGTTGGTCTGCCAGAGGAGCTCGGCGAGGTGATCGCGGCGGGCCTCATAGCCCGGCATGGTGGCCAGCAGCGCCAGCAGGGCGAGCGGCTTCGAGTTGCTGAGCAACGCCGGGCCGTCCGGCCCCGACTCGTGGAGACAGAGCTGACCGAGCGTCCGCAGGTAGAACACCGTTCAACCTCCGGCCATGGACTCCAAGCGTTCTCGGGATAGGCAGGAAAAAACTAGGATGGCGCAGCGATGGCGCAAGCGGGCCCCGCGACCGAGCCTACTCCGCCCGCAGCGCCAGGTTGGGATCGATCCGCGCCGCCCGCGCGGCGGGCAGGATACCGGCCAGCGCCGCTACCAGCAGCAACGTCAGCGTGACGGTGGCCAATACTGCCGGGTCGCGCGGTGACACGTCATAGAGCAGCGGCGCCAGGGCGCCGGCGGCCGCCAGGGCGACAGCCAGGCCGATCGCGATACCGACGGCGGCGAGCGCGACCGACTCCTTGAGAATCTGGGTTAGGATACGGCTGCGGGTCGCACCCAGCGCGGTTCGCACGCCGATCTCGTGGGTCCGCTGGGCGACGTTGAAGGCGAGCAAGCTGTAGAGCCCGAGCGCCGCCACGATGAGCGCCAACAGGCCGAACACGCTGAACACCGCGGCACCCAGCCGGTAGGAGCGGAGCTGCGGGTCGATGCGCTCCCGCAGCGGCCGCACGACGGCGTACTTGATGTCCGAGTCGCCGGCGAGCAGCTCACGCTGGACGACGGACGCGAGCCTCTCGGCATCGCCGCGTACCCGGAGCAGGATGGCAGACGGGCTCTCCTCGGGATACTGAGCGGCGGGCAGGTAGAAGACCCACTTCCGCGTCTCGGTCACCCGCATCCGGTGCGAATCGGCAACCACCCCGACCACCCGCGTGCAGGGGGCGTCGCGCGATGCGATGTGGAAGCACTTGCCGAGCGGGTCGTCTCCCCAGATTCCGCGGGCCATCGACTCGTTCAGGATGGCAACGGGGGCGGCGCCGGCCGCATCCGTCGCGGCGAAGTCGCGGCCACGGAGGAGTGCTATGCCGAGCGTCGCGAAGTAGTCGGGCGTCACCGTGTCCATGTGTGGTGCCGGCGGCGGCGCCGGAACCGAATC
>JBDHKD010000035.1:0-26009 GCA_039586575.1 Gemmatimonadota bacterium
AAGAAGGGGACGCTACGGAGTTGATGTTGTAGTGGGAATTGGGGAGTAGGGGAGTTAGGGAGTTAGGGAATTGGGGAAGGAGAGAGGGTGAAGATATATACGCGGAAAGGTGACAAGGGTGAGACGTCGCTGTTCGGTGGCCGGCGCGTCAGCAAGGACGACATCCGGGTCGAGGCCTACGGTGCGGTCGACGAGTTGAACAGCGCCCTCGGGCTCGCCGTTGCCCGGCTACCGGAAGCGCTGGGCGAGTGGCGCGAGCGGCTCGTCTCGATCCAGTCGGACTGCTTCACGCTGGGCGCGATCCTGGCCACGCCGCAGAAGGGCGCGGCGAAGCCCGAGCACATCCCGGAGCTAGCCGAATCGCGGGTCGAGACACTGGAAGACTGGATCGACGAGCTGGATGAAGAGTTGGAGCCGCTCAAGGCGTTCGTGCTGCCCGGCGGCAGCGAGGCGGCGGCGGTGCTGCACCTGGCGAGCCGGTCGTGCTCAAGTACCTCAATCGGCTGTCCGATCTCTTGTTCACACTCGCCCGGGCGGCGAACGCCCGTTCCGGCGAATCGGACGTGGAATGGCACCCAGGAGCCGACACATGACCGCCCAACATAGAGAGTTCGAGCTTACTAATAAGGACGGCGATCCGATTCGTGGCGACGTCTGGACGTCGGAGGGCGGACGGCGCGGCGCCGCGATCGTCATCTGTCACGGCTTCAAGGGCTTCAAGAACTGGGGCTTTTTCCCCTACACGGCGGAGCAGCTGCTCGAGCGGACGGGTCGGCCGGTCGTCCAGTTCAACTTCTCCGGCTGCGGGATCGGGCCGGACCTGGAGAACTTCACCGAGCTGGACAAGTTCGAGCGCAACACGTTCAGCAAAGAGTTGGCCGACGTTCGCATCGTTCTTGACGCAGCGGAGCTGGGAACGCTGCCGGGCCTGGCGCCCTGCCAGCAGTTCGGATTGCTCGGGCACAGTCGTGGCGGCATCGCGACGATCGTCACGGCGGCGGAGGATCGGCGCGTCAGCGCCATCGTCACCTGGAACGCGGTCGCTAATGTCGGTCGCTGGTCCGACGCCCAGAGAAAGGAGTGGCGTCGCAACAAGCGCATGGAGATCCTCAACACCCGCACGGGTCAGATGATGCCGTTGGGCGTCGTGCTGTTGGAAGACGCCGAGCGCAACGCCGAACGCCTGGACCTCGAGGCTGCGGCTTCGCGGCTGCAAGTTCCCTACCTGATCATCCACGGCACGGAGGACGAGTCGGTGAACCTCGCCGATGGCGAGCGGCTGGCGGCGGCGGCGCCGGCGGAGAGCACCCGGTTCGAGCCGATCGATGGCGCCGGTCATACGTTCGGCGCCGTGCACCCGTTCGCGGGTACGACGGATCACCTCGAGCGCGCCGTCGGACTGAGTGCTCGCTGGTTCTCGGAGTATCTCACCGGGTGAATGCGAGGGTCGGCACCGCCGGCTGGACGGTCGCGCCGGGGTATGCCGATCGCTTCCCCGGCGATGGTACACATCTCGAGCGCTACGCGCGGGTCCTCGGCGCGGTCGAGATCAACACCACGTTCAAGAAGACGCATCGCCCTTCGACTTATCGGAGGTGGGCCGGCTCGGTGCCGGAACACTTCCGCTTCTCGGTGAAGATGCCTCGGGAGATCACGCAGGTGCGGCGCCTGGTCGGCGCGGCGGAGCCGCTGGCCGTCTTCCTGAAAGGCGTGACCGAGCTGGGTGAGAGACTGGGCCCGCTCGTCGTCCAGCTGCCGCCCAGCCTCGCCTACGAGCCTGACGCCGCCGCCGAGTTCTTCGGCTCGCTACGCCAGGTATTCGATGGCGCGGTCGTGGTGGAGCCCCGTCACGCCAGCTGGTTCGAGAGCCCAGCCGAGTGGCTGCTGGAGCGCTGGGAGATCGCGCGCGTGGCGGCCGACCCGGCTCCGGTCGAGGGCGGCGGCGAGCCGGGCGGTTGGAAAGGGCTGGTCTACTATCGGCTGCATGGCGCGCCGCTGAAGTATCGGTCTTCCTATGGGCCGGACTATCTCGAGGAGCTGGCGGCTCGCCTCGGTGGCTGGGCTGACGCTGTCGAGCGCTGGGTCATCTTCGACAACACGGCGGAGGGCCAAGCGCTGCCCAACGCTCTGGATCTGCTGGACGAGCTGAAAGGTCGGTGACCGATGGGCGCCAGTGTTCTCGTGAAGCGTGGCTGGATCGTTGCGGTTCTGGTGGGCACGGCGTGCACGAGCTCCGGAGAACGGGCGCGTGGCTTGGATCCCGGCGCCTTCCACGCCGCGGTGGACAGCCTGCTGGACGAATCGGAGCGCGCCTGGAACGGTGGCGACCTCGACGGCTTCCTTTACTGGTACAAGCGCGGGGAGCAGACGAGCTTCATGGGCTCGTCCGGGGCGATCTACGGGTGGGAGACGATCCGCGATCGCTACGCGCCGCGCTTCGAGCCGGGCGCCGCGCGCGACTCGCTACGCTTCGAGGGTCTGGGGACGCGGCCGCTGGCTCCCTGGCTAGGGCTCGCCACGGCGCGCTACGTGCTCTTCCAGAACGATTCGGTCACTGCCTGGGGGATCTTTACCCTGGTGCTGGAGAGGACAGCGGAGGGCTGGCGCATCGTCCACGACCATAGCAGCGCCGGGTCGGACTAGAGTGCCTCCGCGAGGGCTTCCTTTCTGACCCGGGCGACCGCGACCTGCTCGCGGACGTTGGAGGCCCGGTCGCCGCCGTAGAGCTTCTCGATGTTCTCATAGACCTTGAGCGCGATCCGTTCCTGGCCCATCTGGATCATCGCCGCCGCCTTGTTGAGCATGGCCTTGGCGGCGCGCTCGCGCAGCACCGGGTCACTGGCATCGCTCCAGCGCTTGACCACCTCGTCGAGGACCCCTATCGCCTCGGCTAGCCGGTTGAGCTCGGCGAGCGCGATGCCCTTGTTGATCATCGCCTTGCCCACCGCCTCGTTCATCACCGGTGTGGTCTCATCGGAGTACGTACCGACCAGCTGGTCGTAGACCGCGATCGCTTCCTCGTTGCGGTGCATGGCCGCCAGGCTCGCCCCTTTGTTGAACAGCGCCCGCACGGCGTTCTCCCTGAGACCCAGCTGCCGCGAGCCGCCAGTCCGCCTCACCAGGACGTCGTAGACGGCGATCGCCTCCTCGGCGCGGCCCAGCTGGGCCAGGACCACCCCCTTGTTGAACAGCGCGGCGTTGACGCGCAACTCGACGGCCGGTCGATAGACGTCGTCCGGCGCGATGCGGTCGCCCAGGCGGACGACCAGGTCGTAGGCGGTGAGTTCGTCGATGGAGCCGTCGGACAGGCCGGCGGCGGCGGTGAGCATGGCGTCCATCAGATGGCTGAGCTGCTCGCGTGCGAGGTCGCTGGTAGGCACCGCCGATGCCGCGCTAATGGCGTCGCGGAACTGCGACTGCTTCACGGCATCGTGTACTCGTTTCAGCGAACGCTCGGCATCGGCCATCGAAGTCCTTTCGTTCCCGTAACTCCCGGGTCCTCGGTAGGCTGCGACAATATAGCAACGCTCTGGGGGCGCGCCACTTGCGGTGGAGGTCGCCGAGGGGTCACCGCGCTCCGCGTTGCGCGGCTCGGTTGCGGGAACGGCGCCTGCGGCGCCGCCGCGCTCCAAGCTTCGCTCGGTGACACCCTCGGCTCCCGGCGCCGCGCTCCAGGTTACGCTCGACCGCCGAACGCGGCTCTTGGTAACCTACGGTTTGTCACGGGACGACATCGGGCGTAGAGTTGTGTTCTCTGCCCACGAAGGAACGCATCGCATCCGGGAGGCAACGATGAACGTACCACTGACACTCGTGCTGGTCGCGTTCGTGCAGGCCGGCGGCGCGCCGCCGGACACGGTGTATTTCACGCCGACCGTCGGTCACCGGACGTTCGCGGTTCGGGAGCCGGTGCTGCGGATCGAGCCGGGCACGGTTCTGGTGTCGCGGACCATGTTCGGCGCCTACTACACGGAGGAGGGCGGCGCCTTCCCCGGTGAGGTGGGCCCGTTCTACATCGAGGGGGCGACGACGGAAGACATGCTGGTGGTGGAGATCCTCGAGGTGCGGCCGAACCACGACATCGCGGCGGCGCGCCACTACTCCGACTTCGGGGGCCTGGCGGCGGACGCGCGGGTCCGCATGCTGAACGATCCGATCCCCGAACGTCGCTACGTCTGGCGGCTCGACCACGAGAACATGACGGCCACCACGCAGCTGCCGGACAGTCGCATGCCTGAGGTGACCATCGACCTGCAGCCGATGCTCGGCCGGGTGGCCGTGGCGCCGGGCGGTGCCGAGGCGTTCTCGGGGCTGTGGCCGGGTGATTTCGGCGGCAACATGGACGCGCCGGAGATCCGCGCCGGCGCTACCGTGTACCTGCCGATCTTCCACGACGGCGCCTACTTCTATTTCGGCGATGGGCACGCCCGGCAGGGACACGGCGAGGTCTCGGGCACCGGGCTCGAGACTTCGATGGACGTGGTGCTGCGGATCGACCTGATCAAAGGCAAACGTATCGACTGGCCGCGCATCGAGAATGACGAGTACATCATGGTCGCCGGCTCGGCCCGCCCGCTGATCGACGCCTTCCGGCTCGCCCACGTAGAGCTGATCGAGTGGCTCGAGCAGGACTACGGGTTCGGCCGCTGGGACGCCTACCAGTTGCTGAGCCAGGTGGTCGAGAGCAGCGTGGCCAACATCGTCGACCCGGTCTACACCGTGGTGGCCAAGTTCCCGAAGCGCTTCCTGCCGGAATAGACGCCTGTGGGGCGAGGCGCCGTGCCCCGGCGGAAACGCCGGAGCACGGTTACGCGTACGTTACTATATGTTGCTTGTATTGTGGCCGGCAGGAGTTAGAATAGGAACCCCGCGGGCTCGAAACTGAGACGGATCTGATGGTTGATTCTGGCGAAAAGAGGTCCTGGACCACCGGCCGGCGCGGACAGCTGACCCGGGGCCTCGCCGTGTATCTGGGCGTATCCTACGCCCTGCTCGAGGTCATCGATATCTTCACCGACCAGTTGGGCCTCCCCGACTGGTTCTTCCGTGGCGTCCTGTACCTCTTGCTGTTCGGCCTGCCGATCGTGGTAACCACCGCGCTGGTCCAGGGTCGCCGGCGCCCGCAGCTGGCGGGCGAGCCGGCTGGTAAGGCGGCCGAGCTGGCAGCGGTGGCGGCCGAGCCGGCAGTCCAGCCTGCCGGTGCGCCGCGGCCCTGGCTGACCTGGCAGAAAGCGATCCTCGGCTTCGTCTTCGCCTTCGCCGCCTGGGGGCTGGTGACGACCGCCTATATGGCGACGCGAGCGCTGGGGATCGGGCCGGTGGGCTCGCTGGTGGCGGCCGGTGTGCTGGACGAGCGCGAGCGCCTCATCGTGGCCGACTTCGAGAACCAGACCAACGATCCGTGGCTGGGACGGGCCGCGACTGAAGCGTTCCGTATCGATCTCAGCCAGTCGACCATCGTCACCGTCGTCGATCCCACCTACGTGGGCCAGGTCCTGCGACGGATGCAGCGTGAACCGGACCAGGGGCTCGATGTCGAGCTGGCCCGCGAAGTGGCGATTCGCGAAGGGGTGAAAGCGGTGGTCGCCGGCGAGATCACGCGGCTGGGGAGCGGGTACGTGATGACCGCCCAGCTGGTCTCCGCCCAGGACGGCCAGGTGATCGCGCCGTTCCGCGAGACCGCGAACGACTCTACCGAGATCATCGCCGCGATCGACCAGCTGTCCAAGAGCCTGCGCACGCGAATCGGCGAATCGCTAAAATCGATCCGCGCCAACGAGCCGCTCGACCGGGTGACCACTTCGTCGCTGGAGGCGCTGCGCAAGTACTCGCAGGCGGTGCGCGTCACCGAATTGGGCGACGATGAGCGAGCGATCGCGTTGCTGGAGGAGGCCGTGGCGCTGGACACCGCGTTCGCCATGGCTTTCCGCAAGCTCGGCGTGACCTTGACCAACCTCGGGCGCGACCAGGAACGGGCGCGCGAGGCGCTGACGCAGGCGTTCAAACATCGCGACCGCCTCACGGAGCGCGAGCGCTACCTGACCGAGGGTAGCTACTACTGGGGCGTCACCGGCGAGAACGAGCGCGCGATCGCCGTCTACCAGTCGTTGCTGGATGACAACCCGGATGACCCTTGGGCGCTGAACAACCTGGCGATTCTTTATCAAGATGCCCGCGACTTCCAGCGCGCCGAGCAACTCTTCTCGCGTGCCATCGAGGTCGACTCCACCGGCACGCTCTACTACGGGAACGTCATCAACGCGCAGGTCGCCCTCGGCAGGTTCGATCAGGCGGACTATACGCTGTCCCAGTTGGTCGAGCAGGCGCCGGACCATCCGAATATCGAGTTGCAGGCTTCGGTGCTGGCCAGCGCCCAGTTCGACTTCGATGGCGCCGAACAGCATGCGACGGCTCTCAGGGAGAGCCAGCGGGCGATCCCGCAGATGCAGCTCTTCGCGAGCTTCCAGCTGGGCCTGCTCGCCCAAACGCGAGGCCGGCTGCGGGAGTCGGAGCGGCATCTGCGCGAGGCGATGGCCATCGCTGAAGAGCAGGGCCAGTTCGGGTTGTACATCGGCGGTGCCGTGAACCTGGCCTTCAACGATATCTGGTTCCGGGGAGATGCGGCGGCCGCGGTACGTGTCCTGGAGTCGGCGCTCGCCCGCCACCCGCTGGAGACGATCGCCCCGCTCGACCGGCCCTACCAGGGGCTGGCGATGTTCTACGCTCTGGTCGGGCGGCCGGATCGTGCCCGCGCTTACCTGGCCGAGTACGACAGGACTATCGACCCGAGCATCAGAGCGCGCGACGACGATGCTCGCGAACTGGCGGAGGGGTTTTTGGCGCTGAGCGAGGGACGCCCGGACGAAGCGATCCGTGAGTTCCGGGCGGCCGACGAAGGCGCCTGCACGATCTGCGTACTACCGATGCTCGGGTTCGCCTACGACCAGTCGGCGCAGCCCGACTCGGTCATCGCCGTCTACGAGCGTTACTTGAACACGCCGTTCCTCGGCCGCCTGCAGGCCGGCGACTGGTTCGCGCTGGGCTTCATGTACGAGCGGCTGGGCGGACTCTACGAGCTGCGCGGCGACCGGGCGCAGGCGATCGACTACTACCGTCGCTTCGCCGAACTGTGGGAGGATGCGGACCCCGATCTACAGCCGCGGGTGGAAGCGGCGCGTCGCGCGATAGAGAGGTTAGCGGAAGAATCGTAGGGGTGTGGGAATTGAGAATCCGTGACTACTAGAATAAAAGAGCAATTGAATACTCGATTTGAGAATACCACCACTCTGAAATCGAATACTCTATTGCTCTAGTATTCAATTACTCAGGGAATCCCCCATTCCCCGAGCTTACCCGCCCCGCGTATGCATCTCCCTGTGCGGGTCTTTTCTCAAGTCCTCGATCTGATACAGCGGGCCGCGCTGTGAATTGAGTCGTGCCCGTTCCTCGGCGCCGCGGTCGTCGCGCTGCGCCCACGCCTCCGCGATCAAGCCACGGATCTCATCAGTCGGGGCGCCAGTGCGCAGTGGGGTCCGAAGGTCGACGCCGTCGCTGGCGTAGAGGCAGAGGAACCAGAGGCCGTCGGCGGTGAGGCGGCTGCGGTCGCAGCTGCGGCAGAATGGCAGCGTGGTGGAAGCGATGATTCCGAAGACGGTGCCGTCGGGCAGCGCGAAGCGGTCGGCCGGCGCCGCGCCGTTCCCACTCATCTCCTGGATCGGGCCGTAGTGTCGCTCCAGGATCTCGAGCATCTCGCGCTTGGAGACGACCCGGTCCAACGACCACTGGGTCGCCCCGCCGACGTCCATGTACTCGATCATGCGGACCTCGGCGCCGGCATCTTTGCCAAACTCGATGAGGTCGATCAGCTCGTCGTCGTTGAAGCCGCGCGTAACGACCGTGTTGATCTTCAGCCGCTCGAACCCGGCCCGCCCGGCGGCATGAATGCCCTCGACAACGCGTGGCAACTGGTCGCGGCGCGTCAGCCGGCGGAAGCGGTCCGGCCTCAGCGTGTCCAGACTGACCGTGATCCTGCCGAGTCCGGCACGGGCCAGCGACTCGGCGTGCCGGGCCAGGGCCGTCCCGTTGGTCGTCAGGCTGAGGTCGCGGATCGCCGCGTTCGCCGCCAGCCGCTCGACCACCTGGCGCAGCTCGCGGCGCAGCAGCGGCTCGCCACCGGTGAGCCGTACCTTTTCGACGCCGATCCCGGTAAAGGCATCCACCAGCTGGCCGATCTCCTCGACGTCCAGGATATCTTCCCGCGGAAGCCAGACGTACTCCTCACCCGGCATGCAATAGTTGCAGCGCAGGTTGCACATGTCGATCAGCGAGACGCGCAGGCTCCTCAGCCGGCGGCCCAGTGCGTCACGCGGCTGGGCCAGTGGCCCAGCCGCCGGTGCGGCGATCAGTCGCGTGGTCCTGTGCAACGGCACGTCCTTCCCGTGATCCGACACTCGCAGAGGTTTCGGTAGTCTGACCGCTGGTGGCGCCAGATGCAAGGTGCCCCCCGCGTATGGGAAACCACGCGGCGGCCGTAGCTGTTCCTCTGCAGGGACGACGCGCTGCGTGCTTAGACGGGGATGGGCCAATGAAACGGCGAAGCTGGACGACGATAGTCTCGTCAGTGGTTGTGGTGTCGCTCGTCGCCTGTGGCGAAGCGCAATCACAGGTGGGGGCGGCCGATAGCGGCGACGGCCCCGCCGAGGACGTGCCGTTCAGCACGCGCGACTGGCGTACCGACTTCTCGAAGCACGCGGTACCGCTGGACGAGATCCTCTCGGGCGGCCCGCCGAAAGACGGGATCCCGGCCATCGATGACCCGAAGTTCGTCCGCGTTTCCGGTTCCCTAACTCCCCGAATCCCCTGCTCTTTTGCTCCCCTATTCCCATCGTCTCTTGCTCCGCGATCGATTATTCCCAATACTCTTCCGCGTTCTGGCGATCCCAATTTCCCTGACCAGAGAATCATGAGCGTAAGACGCGTTTGCGTATACTGTGCGTCCAGCACGAAGGTGGATTCCGTGTACCTGGATGCCGCCGAGCGGTTGGGCCGCATCCTTGCCCGCAATGCGATGAGCGTCGTGTACGGTGCCGGCGGCACGGG
The DNA here is from genome assembly GCA_039586575.1 of Gemmatimonadota bacterium. GTDB lineage: Bacteria > Gemmatimonadota > Gemmatimonadetes > Palauibacterales > KS3-K002. Next base: position 9,100 of record JBDHKD010000035.1, read on the forward strand.
CTCGATGGGTCGGCTGGCCGAGGGTGCGCTGGCCGAGGGTGGTGAGGTGATCGGTGTGATTCCCCGGTTCATGCAGCAGCTGGAGTGGTATCACCGCGGCCTGAGCGAGCTGCAGCTCGTGGACGACCTGCACGAGCGGAAGCGCAAGCTGATTGAGGGTGCCGATGCGGTGGTAGCGCTGCCCGGTGGCTCGGGCACGCTGGACGAGCTGATCGAGGCGATCTCGCTGAAGCGGCTGGGCAGCTACCTGGGCCCCATCGTCATGGTCAACACGCGCGGTTTCTTCGATCCCTGCATCGAGCTGCTGGAGCGCTGCATCGAGGAGCGGTTCATGGACGAGCGGCACCGTTCGATGTGGCAGGTGGTGGGCGAGCCGGAGGGAGTGCCGGAGGCGTTCCGCGTGGCACCGGGCTGGTCCAGCGACGCCATCCAGTTTGCGGCGATCTGAGGCGGTGGCGGACTCTTTTATCACCTGCTCGCTCTCTGTATCTTGCGGTACGCGTCAAACAGCACGGTTGGTATAGGGTTGCCGGGCCACCCGTTCCGGGTCGGCGCGGCGTGTCGACTCAACGCGATACACGGGAGGAGGCGCATGCGTTTGGCCCCGCTCGCTCTGGCCGCTGGCCTGCTCGCCGCTCTGGCGTTCGGGCCGAGTCGGCAGGATGACACGCAGGGAGCGATCCTGCTCGTTACCAACAAGAGCGCCAACACGATTTCCTTCATCGACCCGGCCAGTGGGCAGGAGATCGCTCAGCTGGCGACGGGCCCGAGCCCGCACGAAGTGGCGGCGACGCCGGACGGGCGACTCGCCTTTGTGGCGAATTACGGCCACAATAGTCTGTCGGTAATCGACGTACGAAACCGGGCGAGCGTGGGTACGGTCGACCTCGGCGCGCACAGCCGGCCTCACGGCATCGTGGTGACGCGAGACGGCGCGTCGGTCTGGGTGACGACCGAGGGCTCGAAGCATCTCGTTGAGGTCGATGTGGCGAGCCTCGAGGTGAAGCGCGCGATCGAGACCGGCCAGGAGGTCACCCACATGGTGGCGCTGGCCGAGAGCGCAGGCAAAGCGTACACGGCGAACATCGGCTCGGGTACCGTTAGCGTGATCGATATCAGGAGCGGTGAGCTGATCCGGCACATCGCCACGGGCGCCGGCGCCGAGGGTATCGCCGTGACGCCGGACGACAAGTACCTGCTGGTGACGAACCGCGCTGCGGGCACGCTCAGCGTGGTCGATATCGCGAGCGACGAGATCGTTCACAGCCTGCAGGTCGGCGGCTTCCCGATCCGGGTCGAGCTGACGCCGGACGGTCGGCGGGCGCTGGTGAGCCAGGCGGAGGCGCGTGCGGTATTGGAGATCGAGGTCGGCGGTTGGCAGGTGGGCCGATCGCTGGCGATCGGCGCGTTCCCGGTCGGTATCGAGATCCAGCCGGACGGCAAAGCGGCGTACGTGGCGAATACGGGCGACGACATGTTGACGGTCGTCGATCTCGAGAGCTTCCAGGTGAAGATGACGATCGCGGCCGGCGACGAGCCGGACGGCATGGCATGGGTCAACTGACGGCGATAGCGGTGGCGCTGCTGGCGGTCGCCGCTTGTACGGTCGAGCGCGCCGACGTGCGGACGCCGAGCGGCGAGCCGCCGGAGGCCGACACGACCCGCGTGCGTATGCTGGTGGACGAGATCGCGCGGGCCTACGAGACCGGCGACCTCGCCGCGCTCGACACGATCTACCACGATAGCGCGAGCGTGTACGAGGGCGGCCGGGTCGACAGCAGCTGGCCCGCGTACCGGGACGAGCATCTGGCGGCCGAGTTGGCGGAGCCCGGCGACCGGCGACTCGCCTTCGACGACATCAGGATCAGGCTGTCGGGTGGCACCGCACTGGTGACCTGCCGCTACAGGCTGACGGCGGCGCGGCAGGGCGAGCAGATCGCGGTCCGCGGCCTGAGCACGATGGTCTTCCGGCGGTTCGCCGGCCGCTGGCGCCTCGTTCACGCGCACTGGTCGACCGATTAGACGGTCGGAGGCAGCGAAGATGGAGAGGCAAGTCGAGCGCCGTCGCGGGCGCTTGAGCGTGGTCAGCCCGCTGACCGGCGAAGCGGTGGGCGACTTCCCGATCATGGGGCGTGACGAGGTGCGTGGTCTGGTCGACGCGGCGCGGCTCGCACAGGCGGAGTGGTCGCGGCGCAGTCTGCGAGAGCGGGCGGCGGTCCTCGACCGGGTGCGACGGCTGGTGGCCGAGCGCGCGGAGCGTATCGCCGCCCTGGTCCGAGCGGAGACCGGGAAGGTCAAGGGCGAGGCGCTGTTCGAGACGGCGATCTCCTGCGACTACCTGGGCTACCTGGTCCGCACCGCGCCGGGCGTGCTGATGTCGCGTTTGGCCGGTAGCGGTTGGCTGTCGCACCGCAAAGCGCGGGTCGTCTACGAGCCGTTCGGTGTGGTCGGCGCCATCACGCCGTGGAATTATCCGTTCGCGATTAGTGTGAGCAGTGTCGGTACCGCGCTGGCGGCCGGTAACGCGGTGGTACTGAAGCCGTCGGAGTACACGCCGGGCACCGGCCAGATCGTTGGCGAGCTGTTCACCGAGGCGGTGGGGCTCGAGCACCTGGTCGGGGTGGCGACGGGTGACGGAAGCACTGGAGCGGCGCTGATCGAGGCGGGCGTCGACAAGATCGCGTTCACGGGCTCGGCGGAGACCGGCAAGAAGGTGATGGCGTCGGCGTCGGCTTCGCTCACGCCGGTCGTGCTGGAGCTGGGCGGGAAGGACGCGATGATCGTCTGCGCTGACGCGGACATCGAGCGGGCGGCGCGCGGGGCCGTGTGGGGCGCGTTCTACGGTTGCGGTCAGGTCTGCATGTCGGTGGAACGGGCTTATGTGGTGGACGCGATCTACGACGATTTCGTGCGGGCGGTCGTGGCGGAGGCGCGGCGCGTGCGGACGAGCGACGAGGCCGAGGCGATGGTGGGCTCGCTGATCGCGCCCTTCCAGCTCGAGCGAGTCGACGGCCACGTCCGCGCCGCCCAGTCGCAAGGCGCGCGCGTGCTGCTCGGCGGCCGATCGATCAAGGGGCCGGGCTACTTCTACGAGCCGACGGTGATGGTCGACGTCGATCACGGTATGGCGCTGATGCGTGACGAGACGTTCGGTCCGGTGCTGCCGATCATGCGAGTGAAAGACGACGACGAGGCGGTGCGACTCGCCAACGACAGCCCGTTCGGGCTGGACGCGAGCGTCTGGACGAAGAGTCCGGATCGCGCGCGACAGATCGCCGGCCAACTGCGCGTCGGTGCCGTGGTGATCAACGACCATCTCATCAACTACGCGATTCCCGACTTGCCGTTCGGCGGAACCGGGCACAGCGGGTTCGGTCGCGTGCACGGGCTCGAGGGCCTGCGCGAGTTCGTGCGGCCAAAGGCGTGGGTCGAGGACAGGCTGTCGCTGAGACGCGAGCCCTACTGGTTCGAGGAAGGTGGGAGCGGTGAAGGGCTGGTGAAGTCGCTCCTCGAGTTCCGGCACGGCCGCGGATTCTTTCGCCGCCTGGGCGCCGCCTGGCGGATGTTGCGCGGCTTCAAGCGATGAAGTCGGGCGGTGCGGCCACGACGCCGCTGGCTTCGCAGATCGATGACCTGCTCACCTGCGTGCACTGCGGGTTCTGCCTGCCCGCCTGTCCCACCTACGAGTTGCTGGGCAACGAGAACGACTCGCCGCGCGGTCGGCTCTATCTGATGCGGGCCGTGGCGGAGGGGCGGCTCGAGGTCGAGGACCGCTGGTTCCATCGTCATCTGGATCAGTGCCTCGGCTGCCGCGCCTGCGAGCCGGTCTGCCCGTCCGGCGTTCGCTATGGCGCCCTGCTCGAGCAGGCGCGGGCGACGCAGCGCAGCTCGCGCCGCCTGCCGGCGAGACTCGTGCAGATGCCGCTCGATCTGTTGTTCGCCAATCGCTGGCTGGGTCGCGCTTGGTGGGCGGCGTTGCGTACCCTGCGTGCCAGCGGCCTCCCGCAGTTGATCGCCCGGTTGGGACGAGCCGGTCGGCGGCCGGGTCGAGTACGTTTCGCGTTTGCGATGCTGGCGGCGACAGCGCCGCGCCGCCGCGGGAAGCTGCGGCAGGTGCGGCATCGGCAGCCGCGGCGCGAACCGATCTGGCGGTCGGAGGGCGGCGAGCGGGGGCCGCCGGAAGGTGAGCTGGTGGCGTTGCTGGAGGGGTGCGTGATGTCGGGCCTATTCCGGCACGTCAACCGGGCAACCGAGCGACTCACCCACGCGCAGGGCGCGAGGACGGTCAGGCTGCCGGCGGGCCAGTGCTGCGGTGCGCTGCACGCCCACGCCGGCGATCTGCAGGGTGCACGGGAGCTGGCGCGGCGAACCATCGTGGCGTTCGAGGCCTCGGGAGCGAAGCTGTTGATCACGAACTCGGCCGGTTGCGGCGCGGCCATGAAAGACTACGGGGATTGGTTGAGCGGCGACCGTGAGTACCGAGCGCGCGCCGAGCGCACGGCACGGCAGGTGCGCGATGCCGGTGAGTGGCTGGCCCAGCGGCCGGCCATGCGCCACACGTCGCTGCCGGTGCGGCTCGGCTACGACGCGGCCTGCCACCTGCTCCATGCGCAGCGCCTCGGCGAGCCGCCGCTGCAACTGCTGGCGCGGGTACCCGAACTCGACCTGGTGGAACTACCGCGCGCCGATCGCTGCTGCGGCGGCGCCGGGATGTACGGGCTGCTGCGCCGGCGGCTGAGCGAGGACCTGTTGCAGCGCAAGCTTGCCGAAGTCGTGCAGATGGAAGCGGAGTGGGTGGCTACGGGCAACCCGGGCTGCCTGATGCAGATCGGGGCCGGCGCCCTGGTCCACGGCCTGGCGGTCGAAGTCATCCATCCGCTGGAGGTGCTGGACGGAACCCTCGAGATCGAGTAAGCGACCATGGCGGCAAGGCGTGAGAAGCTGTACGAGATCATCTTCGAGGCCGAGACACCCGGCGGCAAAGCGTTCGATGTAGCGCTCCTCTTGGCGATCGTGCTCAGCGTGGTCGCCGTCTTGCTCGAGAGCGTCGCCGGGATCCGCGGCCGCTACGGCACCGCGCTGCGGACAGCCGAGTGGTTCTTCACTATCCTGTTCACCATCGAGTACCTGCTGCGGCTCGTCTGCGTGGGTAAGCCGCTGCGCTACGCACTGAGCTTCTTCGGCGTGGTCGACTTCCTGGCCATCGTTCCAACCTATCTGAGCGTGCTACTGCCCGGCGCCCAGTCGCTGATCGTCATCCGGGCGCTGCGTCTGCTGCGTGTTTTCCGGGTGTTGAAGCTGGTGCATTTCGTCGGCGAGGCGCGCATGCTGCGCACGGCGCTGCACGCGAGCCTGCGCAAGATCGTCGTGTTCCTGGGGACCGTGCTGACGCTGATGCTGGTCGTCGGTGCCCTGATGTATCTGATCGAGGGCGGCGAGCACGGCTTCACCAACATTCCGGAAAGCATCTACTGGACGATCGTGACGATGACGACGGTCGGCTACGGCGACATCGCGCCCGTCACCGTGGCCGGCCGCTTCCTCGCCTCTATCGTGATGATCATCGGTTACGGAATCATCGCGGTGCCCACCGGGATAGTGACGGTCGAGCTGGCCTCGACACGCAGGCGGTCGATCAGCACGCGCACCTGTTCGAGCTGTCTGCGCGAAGGTCACGACTCGGATGCGGACTTCTGCAAGTATTGCGGGACGAGCCTGTGATGAGAGGAGCGAGATGAACCCGTCGATCGCGGCTCCGTTCGAGACGCTGAAGCTCAACACGCGTCTGTATCTCAACACGCTGGACGGAGTCGACGACGCCACCGCCGGAGAGCGTCCCAGCGACACCGTCAACAGTATCATCTTCATCGCCTGCCACGTGCTGGACGCACGCGGCTACCTCGCAAACTATCTGGGGATCGAGCACGAGCACCCGTACAAGCAGGCGTTCGACGCGGCGAGCACGTTCGAGGAGATCGATCCGTTACCGCCGCTCGAGGGTCTGCGGACGGCCTGGCGCGACGTGTCCGAGCTTCTGGTCCAGCGCTGGCCAGCGCTCGGCGAGTCGGAGTTGGGTGTGGAATCGAGCGTCGAGTTCCCGGTGGAAGACGGAACCGTTCTGGGCGGGATCGCGTTCCTGCTGCAGCACGAGTCGTTTCACATCGGCCAGCTGGCGCTGTTGCGCCGGCACTTCGGCCTGGAAGGGATGGCTTACGGATGAGCGGCAAGGTTCGGGAGTACGAGGGCAAGGACATCGTCGTGAAGTACGACGTGAAGCTCTGCATTCATGCCGAAGAATGCGTCAGAGGTCTGCCGGCGGTGTTCCAGCGCGGTCGCCGTCCCTGGGTCGATGCTGACGCGGCGGACGCCGACGCGGTGGCCGAGGTCATCAGGCGGTGCCCGACGGGGGCATTGTGGTACGAGCGGCGGGACGGAGGCGTAGCGGAGCCGGTACCGGATCAGAACACGGCGGAGGTGTCGGCGGACGGGCCGACCAACCTGCGGGGCGACATCGCGGTCGTTTCCGGCACAGGAGAAGTCGTGTACGAAGGCACACGCATCTCGCTCTGCCGCTGCGGCGCATCGCAGAACAAACCTTTCTGCGACGGAAGCCACTCGGAAGCCGGTTTCCGGGACGCGGGTGCGCTAACCGACCCGAAGCCGCAGGCGGAGGCGTTCGCGCCCGGCGGGGTACTCACGGTGACGCCGCTGGCCAACGGGCCCGTGCTGGTGAAGGGCGCGCTGGAGGTGCGAAGCGCCGACGGCGCGATGAGCAGCTTCCACGATAGCCAGGCGGCGCTGTGTCGTTGCGGCGGGTCGAGCAAGAAGCCGTTCTGCGACGGCACCCACAAGAAGATCGGCTTCGCGGCCGATTAGCGGGGCAGCCGCTCCGGGATGTCAGCCACGACATAGGCCATGACGGCCATGGCGGCGACGCACTCCGCCAGCTCGCGCGGATCGAGCTTGTCGATCGTGTCGGCCTCAGTGTGGTGATACCAGAAGTACTTCGCGCCGTCCACCAGCAGCCCCATCCCCGGAACACCTTCGCGCATGATGGGTCCGATGTCGGCGCCACCGCCGCCGCGCTGGACCTCGGCGGCGCCGATCGGCTCGAGCAGCGTGCCGATCTCGCGGACGATGGCGTAGGCGGCGTCCGAGCCGGTGAACCCGAAGCCGAGTGGCTTGAAGGCGCCGGCGTCCGATTCGATGGCGAGCACGTGGTTGTCGAGCTCGTCCAGGTGGTCGTACCGGTAGGCCTGCGCGCCACGCAGGCCGTTCTCCTCGTTGGTCCAGAGCACGACGCGCACGGTGCGGCGCGGCTGCAGCCCGAGGTCGTGCATCAGGCGTAGCGCTTCCCAGGCGGCGACGCTGCCGCCGCCGTCATCCATAGCGCCGGTGCCCACGTCCCATGAGTCGATGTGGCCGCCCATCACGACGACCTGTTCGGGGTGCTCCCAGCCGACCAGTTCGGCGACGACGTTGCGCGAGATCACGTCGGGCAGCGTCTGCGCCTCCATCTTGAGAAGTAGCTCGATCCGCACGCCGCGAGCCTGCAGGCGCTGCAGCATGTCGGCATCTTCCACCGTGATCGCCGCGTGGGGGATCTGCGGTGCCGCAGGGTCGTAGAGCATCTGGCCGGTATGCGGCGTCCGCATCGAGAACGGTGTTACCGAACGGATGAGGCTCGCCACAGCGCCGGCGCGAGCCGCGGCGACCGCCCCATGCACGCGGTAGGTAACCGTCTGCCCATAGCTGGTGAAGGGCGCGTTGAGCAGCACGATCTTGCCCCGCGCCTCGTCCTGCCTCAGCTCTAGCTCTTCGAAGCTCGATACGACCAGTACCTCGGCGCGAATCCCTGCCGGCGGTGTTGCGACGCTGCCGCCCAGCCCCAGCATCGGCAGCGTCTGGCGCCTCGGCGACAAGAGCTCGAGCGACTCCTGACCGCGCACCCAACGCGGCACCAGCACCGGCTCGCCGTGCACGTTGGCGAGCCCGTCCTTCTCCATCTCCGAGATGATCCAATCGAGCGCGCGCTCCAAGTTGTCCGAGCCGCTGAAGCGGTGACCGAAGCCGTCGGTAAGCTCGGTGACTCGCTGGTAGGCGGCGCTGTCGGCCAGTGCGGCGTCGATCAGCCGCTGCGCGACTGCCCGGTAGCCGTCGGCGAGGGAGCCTTCGGCCCCGGGCTCCGGCTCCTGAGCCGGAGCGCTGCAGGGTACCGCCAGGGCAACGAGCGAAACAACCCAGATCGCGGTCAGAGAGCGTCGCATTGTGGTCCTTCTCACTCCTTCGTCGTGGTGGAGAACGCGGGAGTATGCCCAAAACGACCGAAATTTTCAAGGAAGTGTTGCGGACGGCAGGAGAACCCCAGCTCAGAACTTCCGCTTCCGCGTGACCAGGTTGACCAGGACGACGAGGAGCATCGCACAGGCCGCCGACGAGATCAGGTTGAGCTCCATGGGCCCGATGGGTATGACGATCGGCTCGGGCCAATCGAGGTTGCGGGCGATCCGCGGACCCACGACGGCACCGAAGAAGGCGACAATGAAGGAGACGGGGCAGCCGCCGCGGGAATAGCCGCTGATGAACTGGCCGAAGGCCGCACAGATCGCGGCGAGTAGCGCCAGGACGCCGACCTCGATGATGCCCATCGCCCTAAGCTGTAACCGTGCCGCCGTTAAGACAATGGTCTGGCCATCCCGTGCCCCTGTAGCTTAGCTTTCAAGCATGGAAGCCTCGAACCCGCATCTGCACGAATCGGACTGGCCTACAGACGACCCGCGATTGCTCTCGTTATTGCCGCTCATTTATGTGGCGTGGTCGGATAGCGATCTGACGCTGAGCGAGTGGAGGGTGATCGCCGATCGCATCGAGAAGCTCGATTGGCCGGAAGCATCGAAGCTCACTGTGCTGGAGCGTTGGCTCAACCCGGACGCGCCGCCGGAGCCGGGCGAGCTGCGCGGCCTGCTGAGTATCATCCGGCGGCTGGCCTCCGGGTTGCCGGAGTCGACGCGTCGTTCGCTGGCGGATCTGGGCGTCGAGATGGCGCAGGCGAAAGGCGGCGGCGATGCCGAGTACTGGTCGCGCCCCGAGGTCTGCGAGGCGTTGACCGACATCGAGGGTGCGCTGGGGGTCGACGCCTCGCAAGCGTGCCGCGAACTGCTGATCGCAGAGGGGATGCGGCCGGAGAGCGCGGAGGAGGAACCACCGCCCCAGTTCGATAGCGGATCGATGAGGCGGCTGTTGGCTGGTGCATACCGGGAGATACGGGAAGATGTGCTAAGGGTGCTGCGTGACCCGAAGTTCCGCTACGAGTACGGTCTCGACCGGACGACGTACCGTGAACGGGTGCTGGAGTGGTGCCGCGAGCTGGCGCAGCACGGCTTCGGGGCGCTGGCTTTCGCACCGGACTACGGGGGCACGGGAGATATCGGCCGGTTCATCGCCGTGTTCGAGACGCTCGGCTACCATGACCTCAGCCTCGCCGTCAAGTTCGGCGTCCAGTTCGGGCTGTTCGGCGGTAGCATCGACAGCCTCGGCACGCAACGTCATCACGCGAAGTACTTGCCGCTCGTCGGCACGCTGGAGCTACCCGGTTGCTACGCGATGACCGAGGCGGCGCACGGCTCGAACGTGCGCGACCTGGAGACGACAGCGGTCTACGACAAGGGAGCGGGCGAGTTCGTGATCAACACGCCGACCGGCCGGGCGCGCAAGGTATACATCGGCAATGCTGCACGTCACGGCCGACTGGCCACGGTGTTCGCGCAACTCGAGATCGGCGACGCGCGCTACGGTGTGCATGCCTTCCTCGTGCCGATCCGCGATGAGGAAGGCAAGCTTTGCCCGGGCATCCGTATCCGGGACGACGGCGAGAAACTGGGCCTGAACGGCGTCGATAACGGCTCGATCTGGTTCAAGAACGTCCGTGTGCCGCGCGAGAACCTGCTCAACCGGTTCGCCTACGTCAGTGCCGACGGCGTCTATGCCACGACGATCCCCAGCGATGGGAAGCGATTCTTCACTATGCTGGGAACACTGGTCGGCGGCCGGATCAGCGTCACCGCCGCAGCGCTCAGCGCTTGCAAGACGGGACTGACGATCGCGGTGCGCTACGGGGCGCGCCGTCGTCAGTTCGGTCCGCCGGGCGAAGCCGAAAGCCGCATCCTCGACTACCGCAGCCACCAGCGTCGTCTGATGCCACCGCTGGCCACGGCCTACGCCATCGACTTCGCCCTCAAGCACCTGGTGCGCAGCTTCCTGGCGCGCCGCGGCACGATGTCACGCGAGGTCGAGGTGCTGGCCGCCGGCCTCAAGGCCTACTCGACCCGGCACACCGTGGCGACTTTGCAGACCTGCCGCGAGGCGTGCGGCGGCGCCGGTTACATGGCCGTCAACCGCTTGGCGGCACTGCGCGCCGACACCGACGCCTTCACGACGTTCGAAGGTGACAACACCGTGCTGATGCAGCTCGTCGCCAAGGCGCTGCTCACCGAGTACAAGGAACAGTTCGATGAAACCGAGTTCCTCGGCACGGTCAAACACGTGACGCGTCAGGCGGCCCGCGCGATCGCCGAGCTCAACCCGATCGTGGTTCGCATCACGGACGAGTCGCACCTGCGCGATGCCGACTTCCAGCTCGGCGCCCTCCGCTATCGCGAACAGCAACTGCTGGTCAGCGCGGCGCGGCGGCTGAAGAAGCGGATCGACAGGGGTATGGACACCTTCGCTGCCTTCAACGACTGCCAGGACCACCTGATCGCCCTGGCCCACGCCTACGTCGAACGCGTCATCCTCGAGCAATTCCAGGATTCGATCGACGACGTCCCCAACCCGCAGCTCCAGGCCATCCTCCTATCACTCCGCGACCTGTTCGCCCTGTCGCGGATCGAGGCCGACCGCGGTTGGTTCCTGGAAAGCGGCTATGTGGGAGGGATCAAGGCCCGGGCTATCCGCCGGCAGGTAGACCGGCTGTGCCACGAAGTTCGTCAGCAGGCCCTGCCGCTGGTCGATGGCTTCGGGATTCCCGACGAGCTGTTGGGCGCCCCGATCGCCCTCGGCGAGTTCACCGCCGAATTGCCCACGACCCGCTAGCCGCCAGATGTGAGAACGCCGCCGGGGTGTTTCCCGGCGGCGTCTCTATGTGGATCGGAGGCCCGCCCGTTTTCGGCTGCAACCGCTTCCCACAGCGGGCAGGTGGGACAGCTGAGGTAGTCTTCGTCAGTTCAAGACCAATTGGAAGCGACAGCTCCCGAACGAGCCTCCGGTAGTCCGTCTCCTGTTAGATCCCCACGGTCAGGCAGAGCACGGTCGTCAGAATCACCAAGAGCCCGATGCCGATCTCGAGATAGGCGGGTGGTGACTGGGCTTGTACCTTGGATCTCATGTATGTCATCTACCTAACGAGGCAGGGAGGTTCGACGTACAGACTCAAAGACGTAAACTAGGTTAAGCGAATCAGGTGCCGATCAGGTGCCGATCAGGTGGGCCGGCCGGCTATCAGGCTATCGGTCATGTGGAGGGCCCGGCTATCATGTGGAGCGGGCTGCCGGGTTATTGGGGGCGGGTTTGGGGGCGGTGGCTTGTGGCGGGTGGGGCGCGGGGCCAGTTTTGAGAGGTTCGCTACGGAAAAGCCGCAATGATCAAGATCACGACCCTGGGACGGACATCGGTGGCGGTGGAGGACGAGCCGCTGACCGGCGAGGCGGCGTGGCCGAAGTCGCTGGCGTTGATCGTGTATATGGCGCGGGAGCCGGGCCCGGATCGACGGGATGAGGTCCTGGGGGTGCTGTGGCCCGATCGCGACGAGAAGCGGGCGCGGCGGGCGTTGAACCAGCTCTTGTATACGCTGCGGAAGGTGACGCCGCAGCTGACGTTGGAGAGCGTGGAAGATGCGCTCGATTTCGGCCGCGAGGTGTGGCTGGACGTGGAGGAGTTCGAGCGGCGGCTGGAAGCGGGCGACCTGAAGGGGGCGGTGGAGCTCTACGAAGGTCCGTTCCTGGCGGATCTGGCGGTGAACGAGCCGGACTTCGACCACTGGGCGGACCGGCAGCGAGCGGATCTGCAGCGCAAGTTCCGCAAGGCGGCGCTGGAGCTGGCGTCGCAGGCGCGCGAGTCGGGTGACCACGAGGGCGCCGTAGGGTTCTGCCGGCGGCTGGTGGACGCGGACCCGCTGGATGACGAGGCCCAGCACCTGCTGATCGAGTCGCTGTACCTGCGTGGTGACCGGTTGGCGGCGTTACGGCAGTACGAGATGTACAGCGACCTTCTGGCGCGGGAGCTAGAGGTCGAGCCGCTGGAGCACACGCGCGAGCTGGTGGAGCGGATCCGCGAGGCGCCGGTGCCGGGCGAGGTGGAGGAGGGTGAGGCCGAGGCGGCGGAGCCGACGGCGAGCGAGCGGGTGGTGGCGCCCGGCGAAGCCGTTGTTGCCGCGCCGGCCGAGCGGGCTGCGGCTCGGCGGGGCCGCTGGAGCGCGGTCGCGGCGGCGGCGGTGATCGTGGCGGCGGTGCTGGCGATCGGGCTCTGGCCGCGGGGCGGCGGCTTCGATGGGGGCGCCGCGTTGACGCCGGAGTCGATGCGGGTGGCGGTGCTCCCGTTTCGGCTGCACGGACTGTCCGGGGACCAGGGTCTGGCGGAAGGAGTGGCGCAGCTGGTCACGCTCAATCTGGAGGAGGCCGGTGGCCTGCGGGTGTTACCGCACCGCGACGTCCTGGCAGGTTGGGAGCAGAGCGGCATCGGCGCGGCGACGGCGCTCAATGCCGAGTCGCTGAGCGCGCTGGCCCGGGCTCTGGAGGCCACGGTGTTCGTGCTGGGCGACGTGCATGCTGCGGGCGAGGAGTACCGGATCGTCGCCGAGCTGGTGGGGGTTCGGAACGGCGCGGCATTAGCGCGGGCAGATGTCCGCGGCCCGCGCGATGGTCTCTTCAACCTGCTCGACGAGCTGGCGGTGTCGCTGGTCGCACCCCTGCGGTCGGCGTCCGACACGACATCTGCGAGATAGCGTTCGCGATAGAAAGGAGAGAGCCCCCAGCGGAGTGTTGAGCGCGGGGGCAGGGGAGCTTTTCATCTGAGGAAAGGAGGCCCCATGGGCCGCGTCATCGGGTGGCTGCTGGTGCTGATCATCTTGGCCGCTATCGGCTATTACGTGGGCAGGCAAACCTGTCCGGCCCCGCCGCCGGCGCCGGGCGCGCGGACGGTGTATGTGGGGATCACCGGCGACAGGGCGCCGTACTCGATCATCCCGGACCCGGTGGTGACGCGCCGTGGAGATGTCATCGCCTGGGTCCATCCGACGGCGGACGAGATCGTCATCGACCTGCGGGGCGATAGGCTGGGAGTCCCGACGGCCGACAGCGTGGTGAGCGCGCTTCAGGGTGAGACGGCGCGGACGACGGTGCGATCCGACGCCGCGTCAGGCCAGTACAAGTACACGGTGATCGTGCGGATCGGCGCGCAGCGGGAAACCATCGACCCGCACATCATAGTCGAGGAAGAGGAAGGCGCCCTCTAGCCGGCGTCGTCGGCCACCAGCGATTGGAAGCGGGGGTCGGTGTGGAGGCTCTCCCACCACCAGTCGCGGGCTATGTAACCCCGCTCGCCGGGCTCGGCCCGTAGATAGGCCTCCAGGAGATCCAGCGCCGCGTCGGTTTGACCGAGGCGAAGCCGGGCGTTCGCCTCGTAGTAGTCGGTCTCCGCATCGGCACCCTCGAGCAGCGCGCGGCCTTGCGCGATGACCGCCAGCGCGCTGTCGGCCAGACCCTCGCGAGCCAGCACGGCGGCGACCTCCATCAGCACACGGGGCCGGCGCTCGGCACGCCTTTGCGGCGGGCTCAGCTCGAGCAGCTTCTCCCCCAGCGCCCAGGCCGCGCGGCCGTCCGGCTCGGGACCTTCGGGGCCGGCGAGCGCGCTCAGCTGGGCGGAGACAAAGCTGGCGCGGTCGGGAAAGCGACGCCGGCCCTCACCGCACCAGCGTGTCACCGCGTCCCAGTCCTTGAGCTCGAGCGAGTTCTGGCAGAGCCGGAACAAGATGACGCGCGCCTCCTCGAGGAAGGCGTCGGCGGCGTAAGCGCGCTCGGCTGCCCACAGCGCTTCGCGAAACTGTGCGCGCGACTGCAGGATGCGACTCAGTCGGCTCCAGGCGCGGGCGCGCGTAGCATCGAGATCGACGGCGGCGCGTAACACCTCGGCCGCGACGTCCATCAGGCTGTCGGACTCCGGCCCCTCGCGCATGCTGGCCAGGTAGGAGAGCAGGATCCCCTGGTGTTCCAGGGCGCGCGCATCTCGAGCTGCCAGGTCGAGGGCGCGCTCGCTGTGGGCTATCCCCACATGAACCCAGGTCGTGTCGTATTGCCGATCGGCGGGGCGCAGATGGATGGCCCCCAATCGTGCCGCTTCGGCCCGGGCGAGCACGGGCTCGATCCAGCTGCGATCCTCCGATTCGGCACGCTCGAGTAGTCGGTCGGCCTGCCCGAGGGTCTGCGCGGCACCGACCGTGTCGCCGACGCCGATCCGTTCGACGAACTCCTCCAGCAGCGAGAGCGCTCGCTGCGTTTGCTCCCAGGCGACCTGGCTGAGCGTTCCCGCTCGCATCTCGCGCAAGCGGATCTCGAGGCCGAGCCGCTGTCGCAACAAGCGAACGATCTCGGCATCGACCCTGTCGAACAGCGCGAACGGATCCTCGGCGCTCCCGTCGACGGTCCGGCTCTCGAGGTGAATCAGCGTGTTGGCGTCGATCAGCTGGACGCTGACGCGCACGGAGTCGCGTGCTCCGGTGACGCTGCCTTCCACCAGGGTCCCGACACCGAGGATCTGGGCGACGCTGTCGAGTGGGACATCCAGTTGCCGGTAGGGCTTCACCGCGTTGCGGGAGACCACGCTGAGGGCGCCGACCTGGGCGAGCTGATGGATCAGATGCTCCGTCAGGCTCTCGGCGAGATACTTGAGCTGCGCGCCCTCGCTGTAGTCGTCGAGATAGAGGACCGCGATGCTGGTCGGATCGAGCGCCGCTGCCGCGTCGATCTCCGGGGAAGGCACGGGCAGCCGGCGGACGAGCAGCAGGTAGCCGGGCAGTAAGACGAGCACCAGCGTCAACAGGGCGGCCAGCACGTAGCCCGGTCGGACCCGGCGCGCCCAGGCGGGCCAGAACGCCTTGTCGGCCTGCTGTTCCTGCGCCCAGGCGAGCGTGAGAGCGATGGGAAGCCCGGCGGCCAGCACGTAGAGGACGACCTTGAAGGTCCAGTCGGCGACGAGCCCGCGCTCGACGAGGATGTCCGCGACCTGCAAAGCCAGCCACGCCGCCCCCAGGTACACGAGCCCCACCTGGAAGATCAGCCGGTCGCGTAGCCGCTTGAGGAATACGGGCCAGCCGCCCGGCTGCGCCGGGACATCTGCCGCACCTTCCTCGACGCCGCCGCGCCGCGCCAGCCCGGCCAGGCGGTCACGTGTTCCCGACCGCCACTCCTCGAACGCCGGGGCGCCGGGCAGCTCGAAGCCCGCGAGGAAGGGGCCGGAGTAGAGCTCCGCGACTCGCTCCCAGTTCTCGGCGCGGGCGGCGTCCTCGAGCTGCCGCGCATCGACGGTGCACATCTCGGCGGCCAGCGAGACGAAATCGCCCTCCACGACCAGACAACCCTCGCCAAGCTCCCGCTTCAGCGTGGCGAGCACCTGCGCCAGCACCTGTCGCGCCGCTTCCTCGTCCCGCTCCGGCCAGAAGATCGAGAGGAGCCGCTCGCGCGCCACGCGTCCTTCCAGGGCCACGTAGACCAGCAACGCGAACTCTTGCTTTTGGGCCGCGAGGCCGACGAGTTCCTCGCCGTCGTGGCGGACGGTAGAGCGGCCGAGCGTCTCGAGTTCGATCATCGGGGCTCGCAGGCTAGGGCGAGAAGCGCGCGCCGCTGACATCCGGCGACCGCGGCGCGGCTTCATCGTACTGGGTCGACGGCAAAGCTGTAGCCTTTCGTACCAAGCCGCAAGCGGCGTTGTGCCTGCCACGGTCGGCGCCTAGCTTGGAAACGGGTTGGGCCTGGGGCGTGAGCAGAAGCCGAAGGACCAGGACCACCAGAGCCGTGCCCCCTCTCGCCGATACGCGCCTCCCCCGGGGTCTCATCCTCGCGTCGCCCTCGCTTGTCCATCTCCCGCGCGAGTCCAAGCGCAGCGACAGCCAGCTGCCCCTCCGTGTCCAGCGGTTCCGGGGCCCTTTAGAGCGGTCGTACCGGTCGGATCCTGGTCCTGCTGGAGTCCCAACATCCAGGAGGTCGCCATGAGTAGGTCAAGAACGACACCGATGTGGGTCGTGGTGGGCGCGCTGGCGGTGGTCGCTCTGCTGGCCGGGAAGCGGCTGGCGCCGGGTGAGCGGGCGGAAGCTCCGCCGATCGTGCTGGGGTCGGACGCGGTCGCGCACGCGTGGGGAGACACAGCGATGACGCCCTATCTGCTGAGGCGTCTCGCGGCGGCGGCGGGCGGGTTCCACGAAGTGGCGGGTGAGTTCTGGCTGGTGGTTCATCCGGAGCCGCCTCATCACGTGGTGGGTCAAGCCTTCGCATCGTTGGCTGCTGCCGATTCGTTCGTGGCGAGTCAGGTGCCGGACCATGAGGTGTACGGCCCGTTCATATTACTGGACGGTAGAATACGTTTCGGTGTAGCCAGGATTATCTGCCACACCCCATGGACCGAGCTTTGCCAGCCGCTGCGTGAAGAGATTCTAGAGGGCGCGTTCGACAGGGTGCGGATCGAGTGGTGGGACGGCGACGAACTGCGGGGGGAGACAGAGTACGATGCGGGCCGGATCGATGTCATCGTGTTCTCACCGCGGGCCTACGATCGCTTCCTGTACCCGTTCTACGTGAGTGAGCACGGCGCGGAGCGCGCCTTCGAGATGCGCAGAGAGCACTTGGGGCTCCCCTAGGCCGACTCCT
>JBDHKD010000036.1:0-25608 GCA_039586575.1 Gemmatimonadota bacterium
TTCGAGTTCCGGTTGAACCGCTCCGCCGGGGAGCACCTGGGTGGCACGGGCGTCTACCTGCAAAGCCTGGTGAGCTTCCTGGAAGGGCAGGCGGGCAGGGCCCGCATCCGCTTCGTCCCCGACGAGAGCGCCCGGGTGTCGGACTCCGCCGGGGCGCCCGCTGCCGCCGGGCGCGCCGGCATCGCCTGGCTACGCAAGCAGCTCCGCGACCTGGTGGCCCTCCTGAGCGCCGGCGAGGAGCTGCTTCTCTTCCACTACCCGAAGATTCCTTTCCTGGGCCGCTCCAGGCAATGGAAAGCTCTGGTTCTAGCCGTCCTCGCGTACGGGTCACTGGTCCTGAAGCTTCGCCTCACCGGTCGCAAGCTGGCCATCCTCATCCAGGACCTCCCCCTGGAGCAGATCCATCTTGCGCCCGGAACCGCGCCCCTCGAGCTCTCCATCTTCTATGGGGCCGGTCGCTTCACGGCCGCCGAACGCCTCTTCGCTGCGCTGGAGGGTTTCCTCTTCCGGGCGGCGGACGTCGTCATCTCCCCCTCCAACCTCCTGACGACGCACATCGTCCGGAAGCACGGGGTGGACCCGGGGCGGGTCCTCCTGAAGCGCGGCTGACCCGGCCGTAGCGCGCCTGGAGGTGGAAACGGGTCGGGGACCGGCCGTCCTTTATGGAGGCGACCTGGGCCTGCCGGCGGTGCGGCGGACCCTCCCGGCGCTGGTGGAGGTGGTGAAGGCCCACCCCGAGGCGACGCTCCTCCTCTGCGGCCGGCGTGGTGAGTGGCTGGGCGACCCCGGCCCCGTGTCGGGGGTCTCCAACGTGCGCTACCTGGGCGCGTTGGACGCCGCGGCCTTGGAGGGCTTGGCGGCGCGCTGCCAGATCGGGCTCCTCCTCTACGACCGGGGCTACTATGACCTCATGACCACGGCCAAGTACTCCCTGTACGCGGCCCACGGGATGGCGGTCCTGGCCACCGAGCTGACCACGCTAAAGGAGATCATCCAGGAGGACGGCGTGGGAATGGCGGTGAGGCCGGAAACCCTTCCGGGGGTCCTGGAAGAGTGGCTCGCGGATCCCGAGCGGATCGAGCCGTACCGGGAAAGGGCCCGCGCCCTGGCCCCCCGCTTCCGCGACGGAAGCTACCTGGAGACGTGGTTCGGGCCCCTTCTGGAGCGGATCCGCGGCTAGCTCCCCCTCGTCCGGCGCCGGCGACTCGCCTCAGCGCAGATCGATCAGGAAGATCGTGTTCGGGTACTGCGCCGTCGCCGAGGTCCCGAAGAGCGTCTCGCCGTCCGGCAGCACCATGAGCTGGCGGCAAAACGCCGGAAGCAATATCCGCTCGATCACCGTGTCGTCGGCGAGCCGAACCTTGACGATGAACGCCGCGCTGACCGCGCCGCCGGTCTCCTGGCTGAAGTACCCATACAGACCGTCAGCCGAGATCGCCGATTCCACACCGCTGGCCGGATAGTCCGGATTCGTCGGGTAGTCGAAGTAGTCGACCGTGGCGAGGCTACCATCCAGCAGGTAGCCGCCGATCAGGTAGCGATCGCCGCCGTCATCCGCACTCGCCGCGGCATAAAGGCTGTTGGACGTATCCAGCGTGCGCACACTGCCGAAGGCGTCGCTCGCCGCATCGTACACCTGGCCTTCATCGTTGGGACAGCAGGGGACCGGCATCCAGCTCAACGCCAGCTTCTGGCGGTCACCGGAAACCAGCACTTTGGCTGGCGTCGGTATCGTGCCGCTCGCCCCGGCATCCAGGCGGCGGGTCTGGGCGCCCGTGGCGAGATCGAATTCCAGCAGGCCTCCGTCGCCGGTGCCAGTGTGGAGGGAGATCAGCGCCTTGTTGTTGGATGCGATGCCGACGTCGTGGGTCATGCCCAGCGCCTTGTCGTAGACCAGATGGACCGTGTCGATCGCCGGCGAAGCCTGCGTCAGGTCGACCAAGCCCAGCGTTGCCGTGTCGGGGAAGAAGCTGACCAGGATAGCCAGCGTGTCCATCCCCGGGCTGAGGTCTAAGGCCCCGGCGCTCCAGGTGCCGACCGGAAGCGTAATGGGCGCATCATAGGTCAGTGTCGAGAGATCGAGCACGGCGATCCCGCTCGGGTCGAGCAGGTAGAGGACGTCACGCTTGGCATCGTAAGCCAGGTCGGTGATGGCGCCCCCACCATCCACGGTGTCGTAAGGACGGCGTACCGCGTCGATCACCGTGATCGTGAGCGGGAAGCCCGTGTACTCTATGTTGCCCGTCGAGTCGCGAGCAAACAGTACCACGTTGGGCGTTCCCACCCAGCCGGCTTCCACCGTCGCCTCGAAGTCGTGGGTGACGGCCAGTCCCGACACCGGGAACGAGTCCTCGCTGACCACGGGGCTGCCGACGCGGTAGCCGACCCAGGCGAGCCGGTGATTGTCGGCCGCCTCGATGTAGCCGCGCAGCGTGTCACCGGGGACCAGCGGTTCGGTGATGCCGGTGTACAGGTAGCCGCCGACGCTGGGGCGGGTGTAGTCGGCCAGCGCGACGGGCGTGATCGACACGACCGGACTTTCCAAACCGGCGGCGTCGATCGCTTTCACATCCAGCGCGACTTGCGAGCCGTAGGGTGCCGAAGGGGGGATCCGTAAGGCCGCCGTGTCGCTCCAGCTCCTCCCCCCCACAAAGAGGGTGTCCGCCGCCGGCAAAGCGCCGGCCCCGTGGATGACGATCCGCGCCAAACTCGCGTTGTCGCTGGCCGTGTAGGCCACGCGCACCGAGTCGCCCGGCTCGAGGCTGTCGGCCGGGATCAGCGATGCCTGAGTGAGGGCGGGCGGAACCTGGTCGTCGATCACCAGGGTGAACGGTTCCGATGCACCGCTCACCCCGCCACCCTCGGCGCGAGCGATCAACGTCGCCGAGCCGACCGCCGCGGGAAGGATGACCGTATCGGCGCCGAATACCGAGGTGGCTCCCGGAACCAGCGGCACGAACGAGTCGACCTGAGCATACGGACCGGTCACCTCGACCATGATCAGTTCGATCGTCGCACCGCCCCGCGCGACCACCTGCACGCTGACTTCGATGGGTTGCTCGGGGGTCAGCGTCGATGCGGGGCAGACCTTCGGCCCACTCTCGTAAGGAAGCGCGCAGACTGTGAGGGTGACTTCGATCGACCGACCGCCCGGCCCGGTGGTATCGTCACCACCGCACCCGGCGGCGACCAGTGCTGCCAACAACGCAAGACACCAGCCTCCTAGCTGAGCGAACAATACATTGCGCATCTCTTGATCCTCGTACGGTCTGGCACGGCGGCTGTGCTGTGCGCCGGCGGCAGATCCGCTCCTGAACGATGGTGAACAGACCCCTCTGGCCCAGGGTAGACCCAGTTACCCGGGGAGTGTCGATAGCTAGTGGGATAGGAAAAAAAGTCGGTGGGGCCGGCGGTAACATCCGCAGCCGGGAGGAGCCCTTGGCCCCCAAAAGAACCCGCCGACTTAGGCGCCGACGAGCAGATGGCAGCAAGCAAACCTCTCCGGGTCGTAAGTTGTACCAATACTGCGGTCGTAGGATACCGCGCGTCAAGACCGCCGCCACACCCGGACCCCAACCGCCGCAAAACCGACCGCCATGCCCGCCAACACCCAGGGCAGGTACAGCAGCGGCAGGCGCCCGGCCGGCACCGTCGAGTTCGCCACGTCCCAGAAGAGCGGGATGTACAGCCGGACGGCACCAACTCCACCGACCAGGAATCCGCCGAGTGCTATGATCAACCGATCACCCGGCGTCGTGCCCCACAGGCGATCGCGCCTCACGCTGTACCACCAGAGCGCGGCCAGCGCCAACAGCGGACTCGACCAGTAGATCGAGCTCGGGATCACGAAGAGCGCCAGAGTCCAGGGATTGATGTAATTGATCCAGGCGTAAGTGGGCAGCCCGTGCGCGTCCAGGTAGATCTTGACCGCCGCGCCGGTCCCCCATGGCAGGGCCAGCGCGGCCGCGAGCAGTCCCCAGAAGGCGGCTCTCAGACCACGACGCTCGAGGTGACGCGCGCCGAAAACGTTCACGTTCATGAAAGAACACCCGCCGGCCAGAACGTTGGCCAGCGGCTGGAGGAAAGGGACACACTCCGTTTATTTTGCAGACTCCAGTATGCGGGGTCGAGGTCGGCGGTGTCAAGAGAAACTGTGCCGCATCCTACAGGGCGGCCGGGCGAGGCGTCCTAGCGTGATGGGCCTCGACTGCTATCTTGGTAACGGCATACCCTGCTCCTGACCGGTGTTTCCGGACGTATCCAGTTATTTCGGACGTCTGTGAGGTCGTCATCGACCTTTCAGCGGGGTGCAAGCGGACGTGACGGATGGTGGGATGCACGGGTTCAAGATAATCGCGGATAAGATGCGGCACCGGTCGACCTGGCAAGTGCTGGGGATCTACCTCGTCGGGTCGTGGATCGCTCTCCAGGTAGTGGATGTCCTGGGCAACAACTTCGACCTGCCCGCCTGGTTCCCGCGCTTCACTCTGGCGCTCCTGGTCATCGGCCTCCCCGTCGTGCTGGGGACGGCCATCGTGCAGAAGCGGTTGGCGGGCCACCTGCCGGTCGGCGGCCGGGAGTCGGACGGAGGGACGGAGGGTGAGCCGGCGGCGATTGGTGGTACCGGGCGGCTCCTCACCTGGCGGAATGCGATTCTGGGCGGGCTGGTGGCCTTCGCTCTCTGGGGTGCCGTGGCCACCAGCTGGCTGTTCTTCGGGCCTGGCTCGACGGTTGGCGCCGTCCCGGCGGCCGGCGAGCTCCGCTCCATCGCGGTACTTCCGCTGGTCAGTGCGCGAACCGACGAGGAGAGCCAGGCCTTCACCAGTGGTATCCACGACGACCTACTGACCCAGCTGACCAAGATCGACAGCCTGACGGTCATCTCGCGAACCTCGGTGATGAAGTACCGGGACACGCAGTTGAGCATTCCCGAGATCGCCGCCCAGCTCGGTGTCGCCACCGTGGTCGAGGGCAGCGTTCAACGGGCGGGCGACCAGGTGCGTGTCAACGTGCAGCTCATCGAAGCCCGTGCCGACCGCCACCTCTGGGCGGAGACGTACAATGCCGACCTCACCACCGCGAACATCTTCGCGATCCAGAGCGACATCGCCCGGCAGATCGCCGCGGCGCTCCGTGGCACGCTGACACCGGAGGTCGAGGTGCGGCTGGCCTCGCGCCCGACCGAGAGCCTGCAGGCCTATGACCTGTATACGCGCGGCCGGTATCTGCACCAGCGGCCGCAGGGCGGTACCCAGGCGGCTCTGGAGGACGCGGCCGAGCTCTTCCGGCAGGCGCTCGCCGCCGACCCGGAGTTCGCGCCCGCCTACGCCGGCCTGGCGGACATCTACCTCGATCTGTGGAGCCGCGGGTACCTGCCGGCGGAGCAGGTCTTGCCCGAGGCGCGGGCCGCGGCGGAAAGGGCTCTGGAGTTGGACGAGACGTTGGCCGAGGCGCACACGTCACTGGCCGACGTGTTCGAGTCGGAACTGCGGTTCGCGGCTGCTGAACGCGAGCACCTGCGGGCACTGGAGCTCAACCCGGGCTCGGCGGACGCGCACCGGCGCTACGCCCGCCTAATGCTCGATCTCGGCCGCTTCGATGAGCTGGTGCAGCAACTGCGCCGGGCGGTGGAGCTCGACCCGCTGTCGATCAGCTACCGCCTGTCTCTCACCAGCGGCCTCTGGTTCACCGGCGATTACGAGGGCGGGATCGTCGAGGCGCGTAAGATCCTCGAGCTCGAGCCGGACAACCCGGGCGCGCTCTACAGCCTCGGGTTCGCCTCGGTTCTGAACGGCGATCAGGAGCAGGGGATCGCCGCGCTCGAGCGGGCGCTCGAGCTGCGGCCGGACTACCCGTTCAACGCGCCCGGTCTGGCTTGGGCCTACGCACGCGCCGGTCGCCGGGCGGAGGCGCTCGAGCTTCTGGATCAGGTCGAGGCGCGTGGCCAGATGCTCAAGGAGATCGCCATCGTTTACGGCGAGCTGGGCGAGTTGGACCTGGCGTTCGAGTACCTGGAACGTGCCTCCGCCGAGGATCCTGGCAGCCTCACCTATATCAACGCCGACCCCACGGCCAAGGCCCTCCAGGCCGACCCGCGCTTCGCCGACTTCTTGGCGCGCCTGGGCCTGCAGTAGCAGCGCCGGCGGTAGGCACGTTGCTCAGGGCGACGCGCGCCCGCTCGCCCCGAGCCCCAGCTCGATGTCACGCCGCGGCGGGTTCAGGTAGCGCGCCAGGAAGTCGTAGATCACCCGCCGCACCTCCCACGCCTCACGACCGTCCAGCCGGTCGAAGCTGTGACCGCCCGGCAGGTCGTAGATCTCGTACTCGAAATCCTTGCCCGCCGCCGTGAGCGCCTGAATCAGGTGCTCGACCTCGATGACGTTGACGTCCTCGTCTGACACGTTGCCGTGGATGCGGACGGGACGCGTGAGCTTCTCGACGTTCCAGACCGGCGAGCGGCGCTTGTACTCCTCGAGGTCCTGGCCCGGCGTCGCGCCGATATGGTACTCCGCCTCGTAATAGGCCTGGTAGCTCGGGCCCAAATAGCCCATCCGCTGAACCAGGTCGGAGACCGGCACGCCGGCGAAGCCGACCACGTACTTGTCCGGGTGGTCGAACAGGCTGTGCAGCGCGATCAGGCCGCCGTGACTCCAACCGATGATCCCGACCCGGTCGTCGTCGACCCGCGGGTGATTCTCGGCCACCCAGTCGCGCGCCGCCAGCACGTCGCCGATCTCCTCGCCACCGTAGTCGATGGCGCGATAGATGCCCCGGCCGTAGCCCGTCGAGCCGCGGTACTCCGGCGCCACGACAATGTAGCCCTGGGCGACCAGCTCGCGGACGATACGGCTGTAATAGGTGGTGAAGTCGCTGTGCACGCCGCCGTGCGGCAGCACCAGCAGTGGGAGGCGGCCGCCGAAATCCTCGCGCGGCGTGAAGATGTACGTGTAGAACTTGAACGGGTTGCCGGGGCCGGTGGGCGGAGGGTTCGGCTCGTTGGCCAGTGGCGGCCCGTAGATCCGCACCTTCTCGACCACGGCCAGGTCACCGACACGCTGGAACCACAGCACATCGTCGATTAGCTTCTCCAGAACGTCGAGCCGGTGGTCCAGGTTCTCGTGCTCCTCGAGCAACTCCTCGGCTCGTTCCGCGGCCTGCTCGGCCGGCGTCTGAGCCCACGCCCAGGTGGCGGGGAGAAGCGCCGCTGCAACCAGGACTGTGAATACACGAACTAGACGCATCATTCCCTCCCTGAGTCAGGACCGCGCGGCGACGATTGGGGGCTACTGGGAAAGTCTGATCGGAGGACTCGGGAGGCAAGATGTCCGGCAGTTGACCGCCGTGGCGTCCCGCAAGGACAACGATTCTGATAGATTAGGTGTCTTGATTCCAGAGACATCCCGGTCGGCGGCCGGCCTGGTGCGGCCGGAGCCCGGCGGAGAGATGAAGAGCGCGAACCCGAGTTACGGTGCACCCACATGATGTCGAGAGCGTTAACATCGGCGCCGTTGGCGTCGGTTCTTCTTGTTACGCTGGCGTCCGGCTGTTCGCGTGGCGACAGTGCGGAGCGCGGTCGGGCTGGTGGCCCCGGCGGACCGTCGGCTCGCACGACTCCGGTCGCCGTGGCGGAGGCCCAGCCGCGCGACCTGGAGCGGGCGGTCACGGTGACGGGTCCGATCGAGCCGATCCGCACGATCTCGGTCAACGCCCAAACGGCGGGCACGCTGCTCAGGGTGCTGGTCGAGGAAGGGAACCGGGTGAGCAGCGGCCAGCTCGTGGCCGAGCTCGACGCGCGTGAGACCTCGGCGCAGCTGGAGCGAGCCCGGGCGGTCCTCGCCAACGCGGAAGCCGCCTTCCAGCGTGCCGAGCGTCTGCAGGCCAACGGTTTGACCACCGATGCGGAGCTCGACGCCGCGCGTTCCACCTATGAGATCGCCAAGGCGGATCTCGAGCTCTGGCGCACCCGGCTCGCCTTCACCCGGATCGCCGCCCCGGTCCCCGGCGTCGTCACGGCCAAGTACGTGGAGCGCGGCAGCGCCGTCTCGACGAACCAGGCGCTGTTCGAGATCGCCGACGACTCGCTGCTCGTCGTCCGCGTGCGGGTCTCCGAGCTGGACGTCGTGCATCTCGAGCCCGGCAACCCCGTGACCGTGCGGCTCGACGCTTATCCCGAGGCGCGCATCGCCGGCCGCGTCCGACGCATCTTCCCCAGCGCCGACGCCGCCAGCCGCCTGGTCCCCGTAGAAGTCGCACTGGGTCGCACGCCCGCTGACGTCGTGGTGCGGCCGGGCTTCTTGGCGCGGATCGAGTTCGCGTTCGACCGCCGCGAAGACGTGCTCGCCATCCCGACCTCCGCCGTCGGCGTCTCGGACGGCGGTACCTTCGTTTACATCGTCGATGCCGACACGCTGCTGCGCCGGCCGATCGACACGGGGCTCACCGCCGCCGGCTGGATCGAGGTCGAGGCCGGCCTCGAGGCCGGCGAGCGGGTCGTGACCTCCGGTCATGTGAACCTGCGGCCGGGGATGGCGGTCCGCGTCAGCGAAGGACTCACAACGGGTGGGGATACGCGATGAGCGACCAGAAAAAGCATCGCGGGCTCTCCAGTCTGGCCATCCGGCGGCCGATCGGGACGGTCGCCGCGGCATCGGTCGTCGTCGTGGTGGGCCTGTTCTACGTAGGTCAGCTTCCGCTCGATCTCTTGCCGCAGATCATCTATCCGCAGATCCGCGCCGGCGTCACCTATTCGGGCGTCGCGCCCGAGGTGATGGAGGAGCAGGTCACCAAGATCCTGGAGACGAGCCTGGCGACGACCGAGGACGTGATCGAGCTGGAGAGCCAGACCACCGAGGGACGCTCCGGCGTCAACCTCCACTTCAGCTACGGCACCGACATCGATTTCGCGCTGCAGGACGCGTCGAAGAACCTGGACCGCGCCCGCTCGCGTCTGCCGGAAGACGCCGACCCGGCCACGATCTTCAAGTTCGACCCGTCCCAGATGCCCGTCTTCGAGGTCGGCTTTAGCTCGCCGACCCGCGACCTGGTCGACCTGCGTAACTGGGCCGACCTGCGTCTCCACCCGCAACTGCTCACGGTCGAAGGCGTCGCCGCGGTAGACGTGGCCGGCGGCCTGGTCCGCGAGATTCGCGTTACCCTCGACCAGGAGCGGCTGCGTTCCTACGGGCTCACCGTCTCCGACATCCTCAGTCGTATCCGGGCCGAGAACCAGGACGTCGCCGTCGGTAACGTCACCTCGCCCAGCTTCGAGATCGTCGGCAAGACCGAAGGTAAGTTCCGAACCGTCGATGACATCCGCAACGTGTTGCTCATGGTCCCGGGCTCGGCGGAACGGATACCGCTCTCCGAGATCGCCGAGATCACCGACACGCACCAGGAACAGCGGCTCTGGGCGCGATTAGACAATGTGCCGGCGGTCAAGCTGTCGGTACGCAAGCAGCCGGACGCCAACACCGTGGTCGTCGCCGAAGGGATCGGCCGTCGCCTACAGCAGCTGGCCGAATCGCGATTCATCCCGGACGATATTCACTACGAGATCATCTCCGACCAGTCGTTCTTCATCCGCAACGCGCTGAGCGGCGTGCGGAACGCCGCGCTGGTCGGCGCGACCCTGGCGATGCTGGTGGTGCTGCTCTTCCTGGGCAGCCTGCGCAAGACGTTCATCATCGGGCTGTCGATCCCGCTGGCGGTGCTGGCGACGTTCATGATGATGGGGATGGGTGAACTGACCCTGAACATCATGACCCTGGGCGGCCTGGCGCTGGGGATCGGTCTGTTGATCGACAACTCGATCGTGATGCTGGAGAACATCTTCCGGCACCGACAGCTGGGGATCACCGACCCCGAACAAGCGGCGCACAGCGGGTCGGGCGAAGTCGCCTCCGCCGTGGTAGCATCGACGCTCACCAACCTGGCCGCCGTTGTCCCGTTCCTCCTGATCAGCGGGCTGGCGGCGATGATCTTCCGCGAGCTGATCCTCACGATCTCGTTCGCCATCGTCGCCTCGCTGGCCACGGCACTGACCCTGGTGCCGATGCTCTCGGCCCAACTCGCCAAGGTCCAGCGCAGCAGTCACCTGGCCAACAACCCGATCGTCGTCGCTTTCAACCGGGGGCTGGCGCGCTTCACCGTCGGCTATCGAAATGCCGCCGGCCGGGCCGTGCGATTCCGTTGGCTGGTGGTCGGCGCCGCCTTCGCCTGCCTGTTCGGCGTCGCGCTTCTGGCGCGCGGGCTGGGCAACGAGTTTCTGCCCGCTGTTGACGATGGCAACGTCGGCGTCTACATGAGGATGCCACCCGGCACCTCGCCCGAGCGCACCAACGAGGTGGCTTACCGGGTCGAGGGGCTGGTGGCCGAGATGCCATATGTCGAGCACGTCTTCACCACCGCCGGCGGCTTCCTGTTCGGTGGCTCGACCATGGCGAGGGGTGGCCGCGGCTCGCTCGGCATCCAGCTCGTTCCCGCCAGCCAGCGGCGCGACATGCCGGCTTCGCTCTGGGTCGCCCAGCTGCAGGAGAGGATCATGGCGCTGGGCGTTCCGGGCGCGCAGATCTTCGTGCGACCGCCGCGGATCCGCGGCCTGCGCACTAACATCTCCGGCTCCGACGTCGCCGTGGCCATTCAGGGCGACGAGCTGCCCGAACTGCAGCGGCTGGGTGATGAGGTGGCGCGGCGGATGCGGACCGTGCCCGGGCTCGAGGGTGTCGAGCCGTCAACAGAGGAAGCGAGCCCGCAGCTCTCGATCGAGATCGACCGGCTGCGCGCCGCCGACTTGGGACTGGACGTGGCCCAGGTAGGTCAGACCGTCCGCACGGCGCTCGACGGTTCCATCGTCACCCGCTACACCGAGGGGAACAACGAGTACGACGTCCGCGTGCGGCTGCCACGGGAATCGTTCACCAGCCCCGAGGATCTCGGCTCGATTGCCCTCTTCCCGGGCCGCGACCAGCCGATCTACCTGCGCGACGTCGCCGACGTCCGCCTGGGTACCGGGCCCACGACTATCCTGCGGGTGAACCAGAACCGGCAGCTGCGGGTGACCGGCGACGTGAACGACGAGGTGGCGAGCGTGGGCGAAGTGACGCGGGGCGTGCGTGCGGCGCTGGCCGACCTCGTGCTGCCCGACGGCTACTCGCTGATCTACGGCGGCGAGGAGGAGGCGCTCAGGGAAAACCAGCGCAACCTGGCCGTCGTCACGCTGCTGGCGATCTTCCTGGTCTTCGTCGTCATGGCGATCCAATATGAGAGCGTCAGCGACCCGCTGGCCATCCTTTTCTCGATCCCGCTGGCGCTGGTCGGCGTCGGTCTCATGCTCTGGATCACCGGGACCGCGCTCAGCGCGCCGGTCCTGCTCGGCGTGATCCTGCTGGCCGGGATCGTCGTCAACAACGCGATCCTGCTGGTGCAGTACGTGGAGATCGCGCGCCGCGAGCAGGGGTTGCCGGTGGAGCAGGCCGTGGTCGAGGCGGGCGCCGTGCGGCTGCGGCCGATCCTCATGACCACGCTGACCACGGTATGCGGCATGCTGCCGCTGGCCTTGGGGCTCGGCGAGGGCTCGGAGCTCATGCAGCCGCTCGCCATCGCCGTAGTCGGCGGACTCACCGTCTCCACACTGCTCACCCTGATCGTCGTGCCGTGCGCCTACCTGATCGTGCACGGGCTCGCGGCGGCGCTCAAGCGGCTGGTGGTCGGCGGCCCGCGCACCGCCGCGGCCGAGCGGCTGGCGGCGGGCGACTGACGCTACTCCGGTCGCATCGCCTGCATCGGGTCCACGCGTGTCGCCCGCAGGGCGGGCACCCAGCTGGCCGCGAGTGCCGTCACTACGAGCACGGCGATCACCACGCCGAATGTCAGCGGGTCCGTGGCCGTCACACCGAAGAGCAGCCCGGACAGCACTCGGGTGATGGCGAGCGCGCCGGCCAATCCGAGTCCGGCGCCGATCAAGACGCTGATGCCCGCCTCGCGGAGCACCATCGTCCGGACGTCGCCGGCCTGCGCGCCCAGCGCCATGCGCACGCCGAACTCGCGGTTCCGTTGCGCGACCGCGTAGGAGAGCACACCGTAGATCCCCATGGCGGCGAGCAGCAGGGCGAGCGCCGCGAAGGTGGTGAGTAGCGTCGAGGCGAAGCGGCGCTCGGCGACCGAGTCGTCGAAGATCTGTTCCATCGTCGTGAACGAGGCCAGCGCCACGTTGGGATCGAAGTCGCGTACGGTCGCGCGCACTGCGCCGGCTACATCGCGCGGCCGGCCGGCGGTGCGTACCGCGACGGCCATCGACCGCCAGGTGGTCTGTCGGTGCGGTACGTAGACGACGCCGCGGATCTCGTCGCCGGCGCCGAAGTAGCGCACGTTGTCGACGATGCCGACGATCTCGCGGTAGATGTTCTCGTCGCGCCACGAGCGGACGCGTTTGCCCAGCGCTTCATCTGTCGAGCCAAACATCAGCCGGGCGAACTCGCGGTTCACGATCATGACCGGGATCGAGCTTTCATCATCGGCATCGCTGAAGTCGCGGCCGGCGAGCATCGGCAAGCCCATGGTGGCGAAGTAGCCGGGCTGCACCACATCCCAGTTCCCTCGCACCTCCTCGCCGTCCGGCGGCTCCGGTCGCCCCTCCGGCAGGTGCGCGCGAAACAGGACGAAACCGCCGCCGCCCAGCGGCAGGTTGGAGAGGACCACCGCCGACTCGACGCCGGGCACCGCCGCCAGCCGGTCTCGCAGCCGGGCGTAGGCGTCGGCCAGTGGCCGGCCCGGCTCGTAGCGCGCCGACGGTAGCGTCATCTTGAAGGTGATCATGTTCTCGACGTCGAAGCCGGGATCGACATCGCGCAAGCTGGCAACGCTGCGCAGCATGAGACCGGCGCCGGCCAGAAGTACCACCGCCAGCGCCAGCTCGGCGGCGACCAACGCGCCCAGCGTGCGCCGGCCGCGCAGGCCGCGTGTGCTGCCGAAGGCGGAGTCGGAGAGCGCCCCGGCGGGCCCGCGGCTCGTGGCGCGGAGCGCCGGCAAGAGGCCGAAGATCATGGCCGAGGCGAGCGAGACGGCGAGCGCAAAGCCCAACACGGTGGGGTTGAGGCCCGCCTGGTCGATGCGCGGCACGTCGGCCGGTGCCACCGAGACGAGTATCCGGATCCCGCTCACCGACAGCAGGACGCCCAGAGCGCCGCCGGCCAACGCCAGCACCAGACCCTCGACCAGCAGCTGACGGATCAGCCGGCTGCGGCGCGCGCCGATCGCCGTACGGATGGCCAGCTCGCGGCCGCGTCCCGTGCCCCGGGCCAGTAGCAGGCTCGCCAGGTTCACGCAGCCGATGAGCAGAACGAAGACCACCGCGCCCAGCATCACCCAGAGGATAGTTCGCGTTTCGTCGCCGACCACCCGCTCGCTCAGCGAGATGAGGTCAGCTGAGATGCCTTGGCGGAGCTGCGGGTGATCGCTGGTGATGCGCGCCGCGATGGCCCGGAGCTGTACACGCGCCTCATCGATCGTCTGGCCCGGCCGCAGACGCGCCAGCGCCTGGAACATGAAGTTGTCACGGTCGCGGAACGACGCCAACGCCTGGGGCGATGGCTGAAGCGGTAGGAAGAGACGCTTGTCTAGCACGTCCAGTTCGGCCGACATCACCCCGATCACCGTGGTCGGCTCGCCGTTCAACTGCACCGTCCGGCCGATCGCCCCCCGGTCGCCGCCGAACCGGCTTTGCCATTCGCCGTACGACAACAGCATGACGGCCGGCCCACCCCCTACGTACTCATCCGCCGCCGGCAGCCGGCCCAGGGTCGGCGCGACGCCCAAGGTGGTGAAGAAGTCCTCGCTCACCAACCAGGCCGCGAGGCGCTCCGGCTCGCCGGCCCCCCCGGCCAGGTCGCGGGTGACAGAAAAACGGACCGCGATGTGCTCGAAGACGCCAGCCGCCCGCCAGTCCTCGTAGTCGGCGTAGTTGACCGAGCCGTAAGTGCGACCCTGCGCCGGCTCGGTCGTCATCGGCACGACGAGCCGTTCCGAGCCGGGGAACGGCCACGGGCGCAGCACGGTGCTCTCGATGACACTGAAGATGGTAGTGGTGGCCGCCACGCCGACGCCGATGGTCAAAAGCGCGATGGCCGTGAACCCGAGACGCTTGTAGAGAAGCCTGAGGCCATGTCGCAGGTCTGAGAACAAGCCGGTCATGTCGGATCTCCGCGATCTTGTGGGGGCAGCCGGACACGCCACCGCGCTGGTAACGACCGGCTGGACGTTTATTGGTTGGACGTTTCGGGCTCGCCGAGGGTTGGCATGCGCTGCGGCGCCATGGAACCTTGTGCCGCTTGCCGGGTTCCAGATCCGGCAAGCCTGACACAGCCAGGGGAAGGGGGGGATGATGAGACAGCGCGGTGACGCTCGCCGGTGGTGTGTCGTCACGCTTTGCCTGGCCCTCTCGTCCGCCCTCGCTCCCCAGGCGGCCCGCGCCCAGCGTGCGTTTGACCTTCAGGTCGGCAGCTGGACGGCCGACGGCCCCAACCCCACTCTCTACTCCGCCGCTCTCTGGCGTCAGCTCAGCGGCCCGCTCGGTTTCAGCATTCAGGGGCTCGCCCTGGTGGGGTCCGATTCCGCGGGCGGCTCGGCCTACGGGCTGGGTCCGGCGATCACCCTGTTCCGCGGTCCGGGCCGCTCGGCGCCCTACGTCGTCGGTGGGGTGGCGCTGGCCGCGCGCTCCGGCGGCTCCTCCGACGTGGCCGCCCTCTGGTACGTCGGTGCCGGGCTCGAGATCGAACCGCTCTCCTGGTTGGCACTCGCCGTCGAGGGCGGCCGGCTGGTCGAGGGCGGCGACTTCCGCGGCTTCTGGAACCTGGAAGAAGACGACCGCCGCGGCTGGGCGTTGAGCGCCCGCCTCTCGCTGCGCTGGGCGAATCGCTCGGGCGGCTCACGAGCGCCGCGAGCTGCGCTTCCCGAGCCACTGCCGCTCAGCAGCGAACCGGCCGAGCCTTTGGGCGCGAGCGGGTCAGCTCTGGCGCGACAGGTCGTCGAGACGGCGCTGAGCGCGATGGGCGAGCCGTACCGCTGGGGCGGAACGAGCAGCGAGGAGGGGTTCGACTGCTCGGGTCTCATCTGGTACGCTTACACGTCTCACGGCGTGAGCGTGCCGCGGGTCAGCCGGGACCAGGCCGTGGCCGGGCGCTCGGTGTTTCGCGACCTGACGGCGCTCGAGCCGGGCGACATCCTGCTCTTCGCCAACGGCGGCCGTGCCGTGAGCCACGTCGGCCTCTATCTCGGGAGCGCTCGCTTCATCCACGCGACCACGTCCGGCGGCGTTCGGGTCAGTTCGCTGAGTCCCTACGATGACGCCTTCGACGGCTGGTGGTTCGAGCGCTGGGTCGGGGCGCGCCGCGTGCTGCGCTGACACGCTCGCCGCTTGCCAAAAGGCGGGGCCCACCGCATCTTGGGCGCTTCACCCAGCGGGGCTAGGGAGAGTACCGAGACCATGTCCGACAGCCGCCTGCGGAAGCGGGACGCACTGAACACGGAGGCCTGGGTCTGGCCGTCCTCCGGGACGGCAATCACTAGGCAGTAGACGACCCCTATCCGTGTATCTGTACAGTGCAACGCTCTTGCAGGAGGTGGCCTCGTGTCCAGCCATGTTCGTTTCCTACTCAACGAGTCGGACCTACCCAAGTCGTATTACAACATAGGCGCCGACATGCCGGTAGCGCCGGCACCGGTCCTTCATCCGCAGACGCAGGAACCGGTGACGCCCGACTTCCTCTCCGTGCTCTTCCCGATGGATCTCATCCAGCAGGAGGTGACGAGCGAGCGCGAGATCGAGATCCCGGAACCGGTTCGCGACGTCTATAAGCTCTACCGTCCGACGCCGCTCTACCGCGCGGTGCGACTGGAAAGGGCGCTCGATACGCCGGCGCACATCTACTACAAGTACGAGGGCGTCTCACCGACCGGTAGCCACAAGCCGAACACCGCTGTGGCGCAGGCGTTCTATAACAAGGTCGGCGGCACCAAGGCGCTGACCACCGAGACCGGCGCCGGACAGTGGGGCTCGGCCCTCGCTTTCGCCGCCCGCGCGTTCGACCTCGAGCTCGAGGTCTACATGGTACGCATCTCGTACGACCAGAAGCCTTACCGGCGCGTGATGATGGAAGCGTTCGGCGCCGAGGTCTTCGCTAGCCCCACTGATCGCACGACGTTCGGACGCTCGGTGCTCGCTGACGCGCCCGACAGCCCGGGCTCGCTCGGCATCGCCATCTCCGAGGCCGTCGAGACCGCCGCCTCCTCGAACGGCGCCAAGAAGTACAGCCTCGGCTCGGTGCTCAACCACGTGCTGCTGCACCAGACGGTGATCGGCCAGGAGGCGCTCAAGCAGATGGACATGGCGGGTGAGTATCCCGATGTCGTCATCGGCTGCGCCGGCGGCGGTTCCAACTTCGGCGGTATCGCCTTCCCGTTCCTGCGCGAGAACCTGCGCGACGGTCAGCGCACTCGGCTGGTGGCCGTCGAGCCGGCCGCCGCGCCGACCCTGACCAAGGGGTCGTATACCTTCGACTACGGCGATACGGCGCGCATGGCGCCGATCGTCAAGATGCACACGCTGGGTCACGACTTCGTGCCGGCGCCCATCCACGCCGGCGGCCTGCGCTACCACGGCATGGCGCCCAGCATCAGCGCGCTGTTCGACGCCGGTTACATCGAGGCCCTGGCGGTGCCGCAACTCCCCACCTTCGATGCGGCGCTCCGCTTCGCCCGCGCCGAGGGCATCCTGCCGGCACCCGAGCCGGCCCACGCGGTCCGGGTCGCCATCGACGAGGCGCTCGACGCGAAGGCCAAGGGCGAGCGGCGGGTCATCCTCTTCAATCTGTGCGGGCACGGCCACTTCGACCTGGCCGCCTATGAGGCGTACATGAAGGGTGAGCTCGTCGACTACGAGTATCCGGAACAGGCGGTGAATGAGGCCATCAGTCGGTTGCCGCAGGTCGGAGCGCCGGTGTAGCGCTCGCCATCTCGGTTCTTGGTGGCGAGCGTGCCCGTTCCGCTGCGGGAACCGGCCGGCCGTCACCGCGGTTTGTTGAGAACGGGAGTCCCGACATCCAGTGAATGCTCGCTATGCCACTAGTGGTATCGTGGCAAGTGGCAGGGAGGAGACCATGTCGCGGGTATATCGCCACGTCGTCTGCGCGCTAGTGATCTCTTTGGGCAGCCTGGGCTGTGCCGGGGACGGGACGGGCGTCGACGGCCAGCCGCTGGATGGTGACGAGGTCTCGTTCGCCGACGATGTGCAACCGATCTTCACCAACAGCTGCGCGTTCTCGGGCTGCCACGGCGGCGCCAGCCCGCAGCTCGGGATGAACCTGAGCGCAGGGCAGGCCTACGCTAACATCGTCAACGTCGCCGCGGTGGAAGTCCCGACGCTGATGCGGGTTCGACCCAGCCTGCCCGACAGCAGCTATCTCGTACACAAGATCCAAGGTACACAAGCCAGTGTCGGCGGAACCGGCGGCCAGATGCCGCTGAGCGGTTGCTGCCTGACCGCCGACCAGATAGCGACGATCCGCTCATGGGTCGAGGACGGCGCGCTCAACAACTGAGTCCCGTCATCACATCCTCGAGGCCGGCGATCGCGCCGGCTCCGCAACCGGGGGGTACGAATGAGTGGTCGAGAGAGGAAAGTCTTGGCCGTTGGCCTCGGAATCGTACTGAGCGCTATCACCCCAGAGTCCGCCGCCGCCGAGCCGTACATCGCACTGAGGACGGGTCTCAAGTGCGCGGCCTGCCACGTCAACCGTACTGGCGGGGGAGGGCGCAACGACTTCGGTAACCTGTGGTCGCAAACCAGCCTGCCGATCAAGAGTCTGGAGATGCGGAGTCGCCGCCTCAACGACTGGATCGGTATCGGCTTCGATCTGCGGGCCGTAGGCTCCTGGGCCGTTGAGCGACCGGAAGAAAACCCCGAAGCGCTGCCGCGCACGCAGGCGGAGATCACCGAGGCGCAGATACAGCTCGAGGCCCGGCTCGTGCAGAACTACCTCGCCGTCTACATCGATCAGACGGTGGGGCCCGATCGAGCCTTTACGCGCGAGGCGTTCGGCTTGGCCGAGTGGCGCGGCAACGTCCCCGGGTTCGCCAAAGTCGGCAAGTTTCTCCTCCCCTACGGCTGGCGGCTCTGGGACGAGGAGGCGCTGATTCGCTCCGTCACCGGTTTCACCTATGCTACACCCGACATCGGCGTCGAGGTCGGGATCGAGCCCGGACCACTCAGCTGGTCGGTCGCCCTCACCAACGGGACGCAAGGCGCGTCCGAGGGCAACAGCGGCAAGATGATCACCTCGAGCGCCGTGTTCGTGAAACAGAAGTTCCGCGTCGGGGCTTCCGCGTCACTCAACGAACGTGACGACTCGAAGACGGAGATCGTCGGCGCGCACGCCGGGCTCAGGATCGGACCCCTCGCCCTGCTGGGTGAGGCCGACTTCATCTTCGATTCGTTCGATACGGGTGAAACGCCCAAGCGGGATCAGTTCCTGGCCTACGTCGAGGGCGACTGGCTCGTGCGCAAAGGCGTCAACGTAAAACTCGCGCACGGCTATCATGATCCGACAGCGAGCATCCGCGACGATGCGGTCGATACGCCGGAGGACCAGCAGACCCGCACGCGTTTGGGTGTGGAGGTTTTCCCGGTCTCGTTCGTTCAGGTGTCGGGCTTTTTTACTCGCCTCGACAACGCCGGTGACTTGAACGATACCAGCCGGCTGAGCCTGGAGGTACATCTGCTCTTCTAGTCGTGCAAGGCGCCTCGCAGCGGTGGTGCGGCCCGCGGTCTAGCCGCCTCCTCTCGTGGCCCGGACCGTTCCCTCTTCGACCTGGTAAAGCAGATCAGCCGCCTCCAGCAGCGACTGATGGTGCGTGACCGCCACGACGGTTACTTCACCGCGTAGGCGCTTTAGCGTCTCGCAGATCGACTCGGCGGCCTCCGGGTCGAGCGCCGCGGTCGGCTCGTCCAGGATGAGGAGCTCGGGTTTCCCGACCAGCGCCCGGGCGATGGCGATGCGCTGTCTTTGTCCGCCCGACAGCCGAGA
This sequence comes from Gemmatimonadota bacterium, assembly GCA_039586575.1. Taxonomy (GTDB): domain Bacteria; phylum Gemmatimonadota; class Gemmatimonadetes; order Palauibacterales; family KS3-K002. The sequence goes on from JBDHKD010000036.1 coordinate 19,077, forward strand.
GCCGCGTTCTCCCACGACGCGGTCGATACCTTCCGGAAAACCAGAGACGAAGTCCAGCGCGCCGGCGGCGCTGAGCGCATCGCTCACGTCGACGCGACCGATGTGCGGGAGGCCGAGCTTGACGTTCTCGAAGATCGTGGTGTGGAAGAGCAAGGTCTCCTGCGGTACGTAGCCGATCCTGCGACGCCATGCTTCGATGTCGATGCTCCCGAGTGAAACTTCGTCCAGGTAGACATCACCCCGCTGCGGGCGTAGCAGGCCGGCTATGATGTCGAGGAGCGTCGTCTTGCCGACGCCGGAAGGGCCGGTGATCGTGGTGAAGGTCCCGCGCGGTATGCTCATATACACGCGGCTGAGCACCGGCTTATCGTCGTAAGCGAAGTCGACCGATTCGAGGTTGATCGCTCTCTCCAGCCTCGGGGTCAGCCCATCTTCCGGTAAACTCTCGCGTGCCGACTCGGCCACCTCCGCCTGCCGGCGCAGAGACCAGAACGCGCTTTCCCCGACGGCCATCGCCTGGTACTGCGACTGCACGTAGTTCACGCGCGTCATCAGGCGATAGAACAGCAGGACGATCAGCAGGGCGGCCGAGAAGCGGGCACCGCTCAGTGCAACCAGGCCGTATAGACCCAGGGCGATGATGAGAACGAGGACCGGCTCCTGCAGCGCGCGCAGCGTTTCCGTCGCCATGATGATTCGCCGCTGCGCCTGGTTGTAGCTCTGGGCCTCCTCCTCCAGGATCGGTAGCACGTGCGGAACGCGCGACATCGCCTTGATCGGCTTCATGCCGAGCAGCAGTTCCGATACGCGGGCGAGAAGCGACTTCATCACCCGGGTCTGCTCGGCACCGGCGCTGCGACCTTCGCGAACGAAGCCGCGAAGGGTGAGCATGACGATGAAACCCACTGCGAGGACCAAAAGCGCCACGCGCCACGAGATCAGCAGTACGGCGACCACGTAGATGGCGATCTGGATAGCCCCGGCTAATACGGCGCAGGCGTCTCGATAGGCCCAGGAAGCGCGCGTCGCCTCGTTGCCCACCGCATTGGCGAAATAACCGGTCGGCTGGCCGGCGAAGTGGACCCACCGGGCCTGCATGAGGCTGCGAATAAGGCCGACTCGCAGGTCGGTGGCGACCTGCGCTACGGTATAGCCGATCTGCCGCATCGCCAACAGGTAGAAGGCGCCTTTGAGGGCCATCGCTACCACTATCACCGCCAGCAGTACGCCGAGCGTAGGTTGCAGTGTGAGCGCTCCCAGCAGTCGCGCCGCTACCTGTGTCAGTAGTGAATCGGCGGCGCCGGAATCGCCAGCGGCGATCTCCAAGAGCGGGAGCAGCGAGACGACGCCGATGCCTTCTGCCAGGCCCGCGAGGATCAGCAGCAGGACCATGAGGGCACTGCGGCCGGGGTAGGCCTTGAGGAAGAAGCCGAGGAAGCGGACGCTTTTCTGGTTCAGCACTGGGCCCACCCGTGGTTCGGGTAGACGCGCGTCAAGTGCGCGCGCCCGCTCAGCGGAGCAGTGAGTGGGTTCCCACCTGCGCGCCTGCCGCGATGGTGAACGGGATGCCGGCCCGGTCGAATGCCGTCTCGTATTCCGTGTCGAACAGGTTGTCGACTCTCGCGTACAGCTGCACCCGGTACGACAACGCGTAATTCGCCCGCAACAGAATGACGAAGTGTGGGTCGAGTTCAACTCGCTCGCCGCTGAACCGCTCGCTGAGCACGGTCTGTGCGCCCACGTAGCCGCCACGCGCCAGCGTCGTCAGCCGTGCGTTGGGTGCCCACTCCACGAAAACGTTGGCGACCACATCGGGACGGAAAGGCAGCGCCTCACCCTCCGGGAACTCGTCCTCGGGCAGACCGGTGTTGTCCAGAACCTCGCTGGATACCCAGGCGCCCTCCGTGCCCAGCAGCCACGCCACCGCCGGGCGCAGCTGCAATATCCATTCGAGCCCCCGGGCCCGGCTTACTCCGAGATTCCTGTTGATCTGCCTCGTCGTGCCTTCCTCGGCCACGGTGCGGATCAGGTTGTCGAAATCCTGCTGAAAGTATGTCAGCCCCAGCGTCACCGACCTGCCGGCCAACTGCAGATCGGCCCCGACCTCCCAGCTCGTGCTTGTCTCTGCTTCCAGGTCCGGGTTCGAGGCGATGAACGGGTTGTCGAGGTACTGCTGCTGCAGGTTCGGCGCCTTGTAGGCTCGAGCGGCGGCGCCCCGAAGATCCAGCAGGTCCCGGACGGCGTTCACGCGCAGGCTGGCTCGCGGCGTGACTTCCGCCGAGAGCCCCTCGTACTTCTCGACGCGGGCACCGATCAACAAATCGCTGCGTGGTATCACGCCGGTGGTGATCTCGGCGAAACCCGCTATGCTGTTGCGGTTCAGCTCTTGCTCGCCTTCGCCGAATTCACCGCTGGTGCGGTCAGTGAGCTCTTCGTGTTCCCATAGCGCGCCCGCGGACAGTGTGAGATTGCCGTCCGCTCCGGCCGGTAGCAACTCGTAAGTGCCCGTATAATCGACGGCATAGCGGCGTAGGTCGCTGTCAAAGGTGAAGTCGGCATCGAAGATGGAGAACGGGTAGTCGCCGGTCTCTGCCACGTCGTCGCGCTGATCCTCGTACACGAAATTCTCCGCGTAGAACGAACCGCGGAGCGTGTTGAGCCATTTCGGAGTCGCGGCGAAGGCGGCACTCAGCGATGCCACACTGCGATCGCGCTCGCTGCGCGCGTTCGGGTCCAGCGGCACACGCGTGGCCCCGGGATCGCGGACGGGTAGGTTACTTTCAACGTTGATCTGGCGGAATGTTCCCAGCAGCGACCACTTCTCGGACAACAACGCATCGAGCCGCAGCGAACCTTCCAGGGTCCATGCGTCGTTCGGCACATCATATATCCCCTGGCTGTATGCCGTCCCCAGGCTGCCGGAGTACAATAACCAGTCCGTGCCTCCGGATACCTCGGCCGCCGCTCTGAAGCTGCCACCATTGTCCGTCGCACCGCCGCCCTCGGCGACCAGGCCGAGACGCGCCGGGCCCGGCGTGCCCGGGGCCGTGATGAACTGCACGACACCACTCACGGCCGACGACCCGTAGAGCGCGCTTTGCGGCCCGCGCAGGACCTCGATGCGATCGAGGTTGCTGAGCGTCAGGCCCTGGAAGTCGAAGAAACCGCCGTTCTGATTGACTTTGACGCCGTCCATGAGAATTTGCGTGAATACTTCCTCGCCGCCACGCAGGCTGAGTATGGTGGGACCGCCAGGCCCGTTGGACTCGTAGATGTACGTGCCTTGCAGCTTGCGTACGGCATCGACAGAGTATAGCGGCCGGTCAATCATGAGGTCCTCGCTCGTGACGAGCGAGTAGGCAAATCCGACTTCGTTCGCAGGCAGTGCTACCCGGCTGACTGTGACGATCAGGGGTCTTAGGGTCGCCACCGGTACAGCGGTCGTGTCAGGCTCCTGGGTGCGAGCCGCTGTGGTATCGCGTTCCTGCGCGAGCCCCTTGCCGGCGAGCAAGAGCATGAGGAACAGGGTTGTGGTCAAAGATCGGGACATGGTTTCTCCTCGCAGTACGTATCCGCTAGCTCGGCTCCTGGATTGCACTGGCGGATGACGGACTTACCCAACGCCGCCGCGCGATTTGATAGCTGGACGCCGCTCGTCGGGTTCTTCGGCGCCAACCTTCTCTTCGGTGCCGGGCTCTTCGCCCACGCGTTCCTGTACAATTTCTACCTCGACGCTCTACAGCACGGCGAGGCCGTGATGGGCCTGGCCGCAGCCGCGCTCACCGCCGGAGGTCTCACCGCACTGATGCCGGCGGGCATCCTGGTCGATCGGGTTGGTGCCGCGGCTGCGTATCTCGTCGCTGTCGCGCTTGCTGTCGCCGGACTCGTCGCCGGTGCACTCGTCACGCAGCCGCTGTTCATCTATGCCGCCGCCTTCATCGCCGGGTCCGGCACCGCCACCTGGCGTGTGGCGATGGGTCCGTTGATCATGCAGCTGGCGTCGCCGGCCAGGCGCGCGCGCGCCTTCTCCTGGAACGTCGCGCTACTCGTCGGGTCGGGCGCAGTCTGGATCGCGGCCAGCGGCGCCTTGCCCGCTTGGCTTGAGAGGGTCGCAGCTCTCGACGAGGTCAACGCCGTGCGCGGTGGCCTGGTGTTGGGTGCTTTGGGAACGGCACTGAGCCTCGCAATGTTCCTCGGCGCTGTGCAGCGTCGACCGGCGGCACCGACGGTGGCGCCTCTTTCCGGCCGCCCAGCGGCCTCACCCAGAGTGTTCGTCCGTGGCTTGCGGCTGCCCGCCGACCTGGCCGCACTGGTTGCGCTGGTCGCCCTGTGGATGACCGCCGCCGGTCTGGTGATCCCGTTCTTCAACATCTATTTCCTGAAAGAGCACGGCCTTCCCGTGGGCCGCATCGGTCTGGTTTTCGCCCTGGCGCAGACGCTGACGGCCGTCGTGATTTTCGGCAGCGGAGAGATCGCCTCACGTCTGGGAGCCCGCCGCACCCTGGCGGCGTGGATGCTCCTGTTCGGCCCCATGCTCTGGGCGCTCGCCGGCGTCTCCGCCCTCGAGCTGGCCGTGTTCCTCTACGTGATTCAGGGGCTCGTCCCGCCCGCGACCAACCCGCTGATCGATCAGATCCTGCTCGAACGGGCTGCAACCGATCGGCGCGGAGCGGTCTCCAGCTGGCGAAACGGAGCCACCGATCTCAGCGGTTTGCTGGGCGCCAGCGTCGGCGGCTTCATGCTGGAGCGCGTCTCGTTCGACGGCCTGTTCGGGCTGGCTGGCGGCCTCGGCCTGCTGGGCGCCCTCAGTCTGATCGTCGCCCTCGGGCGTTTGTCCAAACACTAAGCCGCCGCTGCGGGGCGAGTCTGGCCGGCCGCGTCGTCCTCGGGACCTCACCACCTCACCCGGCCGCCGAGCAGCCGCGACAGCCTGTCGCGCCAGAACTGCCTCCGCTTCCTGTGGCTGAGGCCGCTCGGCCAGATCATGTGCGACACGAGGCGCAGGCGCTCACTGACACCGCTCGTCCACATGAACGCCTGGCCCAGCGAGGTCGTTTCGAGGCGCTGGACGGCGTGCGGCTCCAGGCGTTCCAGCATGAGCCGCATCCGCGGCGTCGCCGCCGCGGCCAGCCGCTGTAGGAACGCCGACCCCACGGTGCCGGGTGCCAGCCGTTCGGCCAGCGCCAAGGCCGGGTAGACGAAGCGCCGCCCATCGATGTCCCGCAACAGCGACTCGAGGGCATCCCAATCCAGGCGCCCGGATGGTGAGTCCTGCCGGATCACCAGCACCAGCTCGACGAGATGCAGCAGCGGCAGCTGACGTAGACTGTGCGACGCGTTCGCCGCCAGAACGGCGAGCAGGTGCGGTTGCTTCAATACCAGCGCCGCTCCCTGCACGGCCTCCCACTCGCTCACGTGTTGGCGGTCGAGCGGGCCGAGTTCCAGCGTCCGCACCCCTAGGAAGTTCCAGCTGAGCGAGCTGTGGAGGTCGATCGCGTAGGGGTTGTCCGTATGCGTCAACTCGAGCGAGCGCAGCGAGCGTGGCGCGTCGGGCGGTATCCAGTCGCTCTTCGCCGGGCGCAGGTTCAGCGTCTCCGGCACGAATGTGTAGCCGCCGGCGGCGAGGGCCTTCGCTGCGGCTTCCACCTCGGCCGGCGTCACCACCAGGTCGATGTCGCCGGTCGGGCGCGTGCCCGGATCGGGAAAGTACTCGCGAGCCGTATGCGTCCCCTTGATCACGGTGGCGTGGACTCCGGCCCCGCCCAACACCTCCAGCACGCGGGCGAGCTCCCCCTCAAGTCGGCGCGCCCGGAGTCTTCCGTGCTCGAGGTGCAGGCGCAGTAAGGCGGCCGCTGCCCCAGACGCCTCTAGCCGGCCGCTCTCGGTCCAGTGACCGAGCAGCGGTCCCATACCGGAGGTGAAAGCTGCCACGCCGAGCGCTTTGAGGCCGGCTTCGCCGTCCGGCTCTAGCCGAGGCCGCTTCTCGGCTCCCCCCAAAACCGCCGCCGTCACCCGCTCGATCTCCCTCAGGGCTGCACGCCACCCGACAATCGGCACCTCCGGCCACAAGTAGCGGGGGTGGCCCTGCTGGCGAGCCCAGCGTAGCCGACTCTCGACCTGCTCGGGCGCTAGATCGCCGGCGTCCACAGGGAGGGCAGGTTGCGGTCCCGCAGCTCCTACCGCCGTACTGGAAGCGTTTACCATTCGGAACGACGCGCTGGTTAGCTTGGTTATAATTGGTATTGTTGTGGTTAATCTTGCCTAACGGAGCATGGTGTCAACAGGTCAGCCATGAGGGTGCCGCCCTTGCGTGTAGTACAGGTGAGCTGTTTCGTCGACCCACTGGGGCGGCGACCCGAGGATCTACTTGCCGCTTGGCCGAGCCTCGCTGGCGTGGCGGCGGCGGCGCGGCGCGCCGGGGTTGATGTGACGGTAGTGCAGGCCGCCTCGCTGGAGGCCGAGATCGTTCGGGATGATGTGCGCTGCGTGTTTGTCCGAGAGCAAAGGGCGTCGCCGGTCCGGCGGCGTGCCG
>JBDHKD010000037.1:0-85277 GCA_039586575.1 Gemmatimonadota bacterium
GTAGCTCAATTGGACAGAGCACTGGGCTTCGGACCCAGGTGTTGGGGGTTCGAATCCTCCCGGGCGCGCCTTTTTTAAGAGATTCGGAAGTGAGAGCGCTCGGGTTGAACTGGTTCGGGAACTCTCGAATCGAGAATCGGGGATTCGGGGATCTAGGGAGGTCAAGAGATGAGGGCAACGCCAAAGCGAGATGGCGCCCCTGGTCCCCCGGGCCCCTCACTCCCCACTAGTCGTCTCGGCCGATCTCGAGCATGCGGGCCAGCGCCAGGTGCGCCCGCTCGCGGACGTCGAGCGGTACCGCCACCTCGTAGCGGCCGCGCCGCAGCGACTCCAGCGTATTCTCCAGGGTGATCCTCTTCATGTGGGGGCACAGCGTACAGGGCCTCACCAACTGCTTGTCGGGGTGGGCCTCTTGCACATTGTCGGACATGGAGCACTCGGTGACCAGCAGGATCCGCTGCGCATCGCTGTTATCGACATACCCGACCATGGCCGTCGTCGAACCGACAAAGTCCGCCTCGTCGCAGACGTCCGGCGAGCACTCGGGGTGCGCCAGGATGACGAGACCGGGGAACTGCTCGCGGTAGGAGCGCAACTCTTCCACCGTGAACTGCTCGTGCACGATGCAGCGGCCCTTCCAGGCGATCACCTCGACGTCGGTTTCCTTCTGAACGTTCCGGGCCAGATACTCGTCGGGCAGGAAGATCACCCGCTCGACGCCCAGCGACTCCACCACCGCGCGGGCGTTGGCTGATGTGCAGCAGATGTCGGATTCGGCTTTGATGGCCGCCGGCGTGTTCACGTATGTTACCACCGGCACTCCGGGGTACCGCTCCTTCATCAGACGGACGTCCTCCACGGTGATGCTCTCGCTCAGCGAGCAGCCGGCCTCGAGATCCGGGATCAGCACTCGCTTCTCCGGGTTGAGGATCTTCGCCGTCTCGGCCATGAAGTGCACCCCGCAGAAGACGATCGTGCCTTCCTCGACCTCCATCGCCGCCTGCGCCAGGCCCAACGAGTCGCCCTGGAAATCGGCGATCCCGTAAAAGATCTGTGGCACCTGGTAGTTGTGTGCCAGGATCACTGCCCCCACCTGCTGCTTCAGGCGCAGTATCTCGTGGATGAACGGCGCCTGCATCCGCCACTCCGCCTCGGGCACCAGATCGCTGATCCTCTCGTAAATGGATGCCGTGGCCCGGGCGACTTCCGGCGTGTAGTCGAGGCTCTGAATCTTGCCGATCGTCATGATCTACCCTACAGAATTTCGCGGCCGCCGCCGCTGCGTGGGACAGTACCGATCCCGCCTCCCCCGTCGTGGGGGTGCTCGGAAGTCTTGATAAAGGCTGGGCGAAAATCAAGGCGCGGTGGCCGGCAGCCTTGACCGCGTAACGGCGGCACGGTGATATTGCGGGTGGCCGCGAGGGGGGCGGATGGGCCGCGGGTCGGCGCCTTCGGGTGCGCGGCTCGAGGAAAGTCCGAGCTCCTCAGGGCAGGGTGCCGGGTAACGCCCGGGCGGCGAAAGCCGACGGAAAGTGCCACAGAGAACAGACCGCCGGCGACCGTTCGCGGAAGCCGGTAAGGGTGAAACGGTGGGGTAAGAGCCCACCGCCCGTGCGGGTGACCGCCGGGGCACGGCAAACCCCACCCGGAGCAAGGCCAAGCAGGGGAGAGTGGTGGCCCGCCGCGTAATCATCCCCGGGTAGGCCGCATGAGGCGTCGGGTAACCGGCGTCCCAGACGAATGGCCCACTGGAACAGAACTCGGCTTACGGCTCCCCTCCGCGGCTTCAGTTAAGCGGCATCGAGCATCGCACGGCGGACATCCCACACCGAGAGCGGCGGCGCCGAGGCGCCGTGATCGTTGAGCGTCGGACTTCGAGGCCCGCTCGGGGTTCGACGTTTTGTCCGCTGACCGGCGTACAGTATCACCTACACGCGAGAATCCACCGTGACCAAGAGCGGTGTCGTTCATTTCGATTTCAAAGAGCGGACCCTGGACAACGGTCTGCGGGTGATCGTGCAGGAGGATCACACCACGCCCGTCGTTTCCGTGCACATCATGTATCATGTGGGGTCGAAGCACGAACGACCGGGCCGGACGGGGTTCGCGCACCTGTTCGAGCACCTCATGTTCCAAGGCTCGGAGCACGTGCGCGACGACGCCCACTTCAGGCTCATCCAGGACGCCGGCGGCACGCTGAACGGGAGCACCTGGTTCGACCGGACGAACTACTTCGAGACCTTGCCGGCGAACGAGCTCGATCTGGGGCTGTGGTTGGAGTCGGATCGTCTGGGCTGGTTCGAATCCGCCATCACGCAGGAGAAACTGGACAACCAGCGTGACGTCGTGAAGAACGAGCGGCGGCAATCGTACGAGAATCGGCCCTACGGCCTGGCCGTGGAGACGATTCTGGGGATGGCGTATCCGGAAGGTCACCCCTACCGGCACCCGACCATCGGGTACATGGAGGACCTGGACGCGGCCAGCCTGGATGACGTCCGTGAGTTCTTCCGTACGTTCTACGCGCCGGACAATGCGGTGCTGGTGTTGGTCGGCGACCTGGAAGCCGAGCGCGGGTTCGATGCTGCGGCGAAGTATTTCGGTGAGATTCCACGTGGGCCTGGTGCCCGGCAGGTCACGGCCCCGTCGGTGCCTCCGGTGGTCGAGGTGCGCGAGAAGATCTATGACAACGTGCAGTTTCCGCGCGTCTATGTCTTCCACCATTCGCCGGCCTTAGGAAAACCCGGCTTCGAGGCTATCGACGTGTTGAGCTATCTGCTCTCGGATGGCAAGAGCTCGCGACTGTACCAGAAGCTCGTATATGAGGAGCGCATCGCGCAGGATGTGTCGGCGCAGGTCTGGCCGACGGAAGACTGCGGTCTGTCGTTCGTCGTGGCCACGGCGCGCCCGGGTGTCACCGCGGAGACGCTGGAGTCGGCGATCCTCGATATCCTGGAGGGCACGCGGGGCGGCACGATCAGCGAGCGCGAGGCGGAGGGTGGAGTGAACCGCGCGCTGCGCGAGCTGGTCAACGCGTTGGACGGGGTGGGGAATCGCAGCGATGCGATCGCGACGGCCGCGACGTTTCTCGGTCACCCCGAGTACGTAAACGAGTTGTTCGAGCGAGTGCAGGCGGTGACGCCTGAGAATATGGTAGCCGTGGCGAACGAATGGCTGGTCCCCGAACAGCGGGCCACCTTGTATGTACTTCCAGAGAAATCGGGAGTAGGTGGAGCGTGACGGCGAGCGGATCGTTTGATCGTAGCCGGCGTCCAGCCGCCGGATCGGCGCCCAAGATCGCGTTGCCAGCGTTCACCCGCCTGCGGCTCGCGAACGGGCTGAACGTGCTCTCGGTTCGCCACGATGACATGCCCGAGATCTCGGCGCGTCTGGTCTTTGGCCATGGAGCGTGCGAGGACGGCGAGGGCTACGCGGGCTCGGCGCTGCTGGTCGCGCGCGCGCTCACCGAGGGGACGGCCGAGCGAGCGGCCCGCGATGTGGCTGCCTGGCTCGACTATCTGGGCGCACGGTTCAGCCTCGATGTCGATCACGACTCCTCACTCCTCAGCCTGCACTTCCTGAGCCGGGTCATGGACGGCGCTTTCGAGTTTCTGGCCGAGATCGTCGCGCGCCCCGCCTTCGAGGCGGCGGAAGTGGAGCGGTTGCGGGATGAGCGGCTGGATGAGATCGCCAGCGGCCTGGACGAGCCGCGTATCATAGCGAATCTGCGTATGGGGGAGGCGAGCTTCGGCGAGCATCCCTACGGGATGAGGACGGGTGGGGTGGAGGAAACGGTCCGGCAGATAGCACCGGAGACCTTGCGAGACTTCCACTCCCGCTTCTATCGGCCCAGCGGCGCGACGCTGATCCTGGTGGGTGACGTCCCCGGGCCGGACGAGTTGAGAGAGCGGCTGGAGAGAGCCTTTGCCGCCTGGGCTGGCGAGACGGCCGCGGCCCGGCCGCTGGACGAGCCCGAGCCGATTGAAGCGCGGCAGCTCTGGGGCATTCCGCGGGCCGGGCCGCAGAGCGAGGTCCGCGTGGGCGGCGTGGGGATCGCCCGGCGCGACCCCGGCTATGGCGCCATGCTGGTGATGAACGCGATCCTCGGTGGCCTGTTCAGCTCGCGCATCAACATGAACCTGCGTGAGGACAAGGGCTGGACCTATGGGGCGACCTCGCGCTTCGAGGCACGGAAGCAGGCCGGCCCGTTCTACGTGGCCACGGCCGTCGACGCGGCCGCCACGGTCGATGCGGTGCGGGAGATCCTCGCCGAGATGGAGCGAATGAAAACCGAGCCGCCTGGCACCGACGAGCTCGAGTTGGCGGTCAACGCTCTGACCCTGTCGCTCCCGCGGCTGTTCGAGACCGTGGACCAGGTCTCGGGACGCATCGCTCATCAGGTCGTGCACCGGCTACCTGACGACTATTGGGAGAGCTACCCCGACCAGATCAGGGCCGTGACCGCGGCCGACGTGCAGCGAATAGCCGAGCGGGTCCTGGCCACTGAGCGCGCGGCCATCGTTGTCGTGGGGCCGGTTCTCGACTTCCGCCGCGAGTTCGAGGCGCTGGGCCGGTTGGAGATTCGCGACGTCCACGGCCGCCCTGTGGAGGCCTAGCTCCGGCGCGGGCCATCGCCATTCTCATGCCTGCAACGATTACCGTTCGCCTGCTCGACCTCTTCCGCGTCGGCATCGGACCGAGCTCCAGCCACACGGTGGGACCGATGCGCGCGGCACGCCTCTTCCGCCAGGCGTGCCTGGCCGCCGCGCTGCTCCCCGAACGCATCGAAGTCGACCTCAAAGGGTCGTTGAGCGCCACCGGCAGAGGTCATCTGACGGACCACGCGGTACTGGCGGGGCTGCACGGCTGGGATCCCGAGACTTGCGACATCGACGCCGTCCACGCGCTACCGGGAAGACTCGGCGAAGACCCCGCTGTTCCCTGGGGCGATGACACCGTCCGCGTCCACCCCAGCGCGATCCGGTTTCTGCGGCGCCACGAGTACCGCGACGAAGCACTGCCGCACCCGAACACCCTCGTGCTGCGGGCATGCGTCGGTGAGCAGACCGTCTTCGAGCAGACGTGGTGTTCGCTGGGCGGCGGATTCGTGAAGCTCGCCGGCAGCGAGAACGTGGACCCCTTCCCGGCGCCGCCCGCCCCGCCGCGCCATCCATTCCACGACTGCGCTTCGCTCTTGGATGCGGCACGCGCCATCAACGGCTCCATCGGTGATGTCATCCTCGCCAACGAGGCGGTTTGGGAATCGCGCCCTGGAGAATCTGCCGAGGGACTCGACCGCGTCTGGGAGGCCTTCCGTGCTTGCATCGCACGCGGCCTCGCGCAGCGTGGAACGCTTCCCGGCGGCCTGGGCGTCAAGCGCCGGGCCGCCGAGATGATCCAGCGCCTCGAGAGTGGCCGGGTCGAGGCCCCCTACGCGCCCGTGGCGCGCGCGCAGGCCTACGCCTTCGCCGTCAACGAAGAGAACGCGGCGGGCGGACGGGTCGTGACCGCCCCGACCAATGGGGCCGCCGGCATCGTACCAGCCGTGCTGGTCGAAGCGGCCGAGCGTCTACAGCTCAAGCGAACCACGATCCGCTCCGCGCTGGCGACCGCCGCGGCCATCGGCATGCTCGTCAAGACCCACGCGAGCCTCTCGGGTGCCGAGGTCGGGTGCCAGGGGGAGGTGGGAACGGCGACCGCGATGGCCGCCGCTGCCCTCTGCCAGATCCTGGGCGGCGAGCTGAGACAGGTGGAGAACGCCGCCGAGATCGCCATCGAGCACAACCTCGGCCTCACCTGCGATCCGATCCGCGGCCTCGTCCAAGCCCCCTGCATCGAGCGCAACGCCATGGGCGTCGCCAAGGCTTGGAGCGCCGCGCAACTCTCCCTCCACTCCGTCGTTGAACCCGTCGTCAGCCTCGACCGCGTCATCCGCGTCATGAAGCGCACGGGAGACGACATGCGTCGCGAGTACAAGGAGACCAGCGAAGCGGGGCTCGCCGTCTCTCTCCCCGAGTGCTAGCCAGTCCCCCCTAAGCGCCGCCACCTCGATTTTCGGTATGTATTCGGTTACATTGTTTGCATAGGGCCGGCCGTTCGGTCGGCGCGTCGGCGCGACGGTCCGCCGCCCGCCACGCTATCCCTTTCAGTGGGAAGGGCTTATACCACGGGTCGCCTGTCGGCTGCCGCGCTCTGGGAAACCCTGGCGGCCTTCGGAGCGTCTATTAATAATGGAGAGCGGAACAGATGTGGGGGCCCGGTGGAATGGTGTCAGGGCTTACAGACAGCGGCGCACCGGGGTCCGGACCGCCGGCGGTCGGCCGGTCGTAAATACTGAGAGGGGTCAGACAGAAGTACTGAAAAACTTGCACGATGCGAGGCTGGGGCCTCCAGGGAGCAGCGGGCGCGCAGAAGCTCGAACTACGCGTGCCGGCAGGACTTAGCCGATCGGGCCGGCTGGCGTGAGCTGTGCTGCGGTCCGGGAATGGAACCTGCACTGGCGTGGGGGCGGGAGAAAAAGGGGGACCCAGAACATGATCGAGAACGAAGAAAAGGGCGGCGTTGCGCTAGTGGAGCCGCAAGCGGGCCCCGCGCAGGCATCGCCGAAGTCGGAAGGGTCGCAGGAAGAGATGGCACGGCTAGCGAAGAAGAGAGCCGACGTGCACGAGGCTGCACTCGCCGAGCTGCAGGACAACGAGCTCGTGGCGCGGTTTCTGGATGGCAACGGTCTGGCTTTTCCCGAGCTGGTCCGCCGCTACCAGTCCCGGCTGCTCAACTTCATCTACCGGACGATCGGTGACCGGGACCGGGCGGAGGACCTGGTCCAGGAGACTTTCATCCGGGTGTATCGCCACCTGCACCGCTTCGACCAGACCAAAAAGTTCTCGACCTGGATCTACACGATCGCCAGCAACCTGGCCAAGAACGAGTTGCGTAACCGCTCGCGGAACCCGCTCGTCCTCTTCCAGACCATCAAGAAGAACTGGGAGGCGGACCACCGGCCCCTTCAGTGGGAAGACCCCCACCACCGGCCGGACGACCTCTACCGCAAACGCCACCTGCGGGCCATGGTCGAGAAGGCGGTCGAACAGCTGCCCGAGCACCACCGCGTCGTCTTCGTGCTCCGCGAGATGGAAGGTAAGACGTACGAGGAGATCTCCGAGATCACCGGCGTCAACCTGGGCACCGTCAAGTCGCGGCTCAACCGGGCCCGCAACAACTTCGCGCAGATCATCGCCCCGATGCTCCGCTGAGCGGAGGACGCATCGGGGGACGGGCCAATTCAGCGCCAGCCAGTGGCTGGCGCTTTTCTGTGTCCTTTCTTACGTTGTAGCACCCCTCCAAGCTGGGCTGCGAATCCCGGAACGGTTATGGAACACTGTGGGCGTTGGGGCGTAGAAGGGTCGTTCCACCGATACTCAACCGGGCGTTGTGGAGTTCGGCCTCGGGGCGCGCGAAATGGAATGTGAAGAGTTCTTAGCGGACTACTCGGACTTCCTCGACGAGCGGTTCGAGGAGCACACGTCAACCAGCTACCGTGAGCATGTGCTGAGCTGCGGGTCGTGCGCCGAGTACGACCGAGTGGTGCGTGACGGTCTGGACCTGGTTAGGGGTCTGGAATCGCCGCTGTCATGTCCCGACATTCTTCCCCTGGTGAAAGACCGTGTGTTGGGGCCGCAGTGGGACTACGGTGAGCGGTCTCGCGGACTGGAGCGGGGAGCGATGATCGCCGGGCTGGCGGCGATCACGCTGGTTGTGACGAGTTTGCTGGCGACGCTTGGGTCCGATCGGGTGACGGTGGAGTTGCCGCCGGTGGTCGTCGAGCCGGCGGTCGCAGAAGACCTCCCATCGCTCTGGGGGCCGGCGCCCAGGTTCACGACCTCGATCAGCCTGTTGCAGGTACCCGATCTGGCGAACGACCGGTTGTTCGAGTCGCCTCGCGAGCGTCTGGCTGTTTTCCGGGCGCCACTCCGCACGGCGAGCCACCAGCCGCCACAGGGCGAACAGGTAGTGATGGAGTAGGGCGGCGGCTCGTCACTCTGTGTTGACACTCTTCGATTACCCTTCCAATACTTCGGCATGGGAGCGCTGAATTACGACCAGCTCAGTGATCGGCTGGCGAAGGGGAAGCTGGGGGGCAGTTATTTCCTCAAGGCGGACGATCCGTTCCTCCGCGATGAAGCGATCGCTCTGCTGATCGAAGCTCACCTTGCGGGCGGCTCGCCGGATTTCGATCTCGACCAGGCGAGCGGGGACGATCTGGATCCAGCCGGCCTGGCGTCGATGCTGGCGACCCCGCCCATGCTGTCGCAGTGCCGAGTGACGGTGATTCGCGATGCCCAGGGGTTGTCCCCCAGGGCGCGCTCGGTCGTCGAGGAATCGGTGCGCCAGCAGGTGTCGAATCGGGTCCTGGTCCTGGCGGCCCAGGTGCCGCGCGGCTCGAAGGCGAAGTTCTATGATGTCCTTCGCGAGCATTGCCTAACAATTTCCTTGCGCGCGCCCGGCACCTCCGAGTTGCCGGGCTGGCTTGCCATGCGTGCCCGGTCGCTTCACGGAGTGGAGCTCGAGATGCCTGCGGCGCAGCTCTTGGCTGCTGCCATCGGGACGCGTCTGGGTGTGCTGGCCCAGGAGCTGGAGAAGCTGGTCAGCTACGTCGAGCCAGCCAAGACGATTGGGCTGGCCGAGGTTCGCGAGGCCGTCGGTGCGCTTCCCCAGGTTGACCGCTGGAACTGGATCGACACGGTGGCGGAGCGGCGGTTGGGACCGGCGCTGGCGGAACTGCCGGCGCTCTTGGACTCGGGCGAGAGCGCGGTCGGTCTGATTGGATTCCTGTCGGAAGCGCTGATTCGCGTGGGGCTGGCACGTTCGGGAGAGGCCGAGCTGGTGAAAGTGCTCAAGCGCGACGGCAGTTACGGCCACCTCGCCTGGAAGGTCCGCACTTTCGTGCGGCAGTCGCGCCGTTGGACAGATGATGAGATCTCCGCCGCTCTTGCGGAGCTGTTGCGGGCCGACCGGTTGATCAAGTCGGGCGGCCTCTCCGATCGCGCCGCGCTCGAGGAAGCGCTGTTGCGGATCGGGGCCGGCAACGGCCCGGCGCGGCAGACATCGGGTGCCGGAGGTGGGAGGACGCGTGAATAGGTGGAGCGCTACTCAGCAGCGGTCGTTCGCATGGGTGGTTCTGTGGGCGGTCGGCCTACTCTGGGCCGGGCCGGGCGGGGCGCAGCAGGCGGCGCTGCTCGAGCAGGCGGAGCGCATGGCCGATCGCGGCGAGGTCCGCGAGGCCCGGCAGACGCTGGCCCGCTGGGAGAGCGATTTCGGGGGGTCGGCGCCGGTGGAGCAGCGAGCCCGTGCCTGGTTCCTGGCGGGTCGGCTGGCCGAAGAAGGCGAAGAGGCCGAGTTGCACTACCTGCGGGTGATCGTCGAGGGTTCCTCGACGACGTACGCCGACGATGCGCTGCTGCGCTTGGCTCAGTTCAAGTATGCCCAAGAAGAGTACGCGAAGGTCGTCGAATACCTGGGACGACTGCGGCGTGACTACCCGACGAGCGAGCACGGCCCCGAGGCTTTGCTTTGGCTCTCCCGGGCCACACGCCAGCTGGGCGACCTGCAACGGGCCTGCGCGGCCGCGGAGCAGGGGCTGGTCGAGCTGGCGCCCGGCGATACGCTGCTCCAGCGCTCGCTACGTGAGGAGCGCCAGGCTTGCGGCGCCGCGGAGCGCACCTACACCGTCCAGGTCGCAGCCTTTCAAGATGAGGGGGCAGCCCAGAACCTCGCGCGCGAGCTTCTCATCGAGGGTTTCGACGCTTGGGTGCTGGCCGCTTCACCCAACGATCCCATCTACCGGGTGCGGGTCGGGCGCGGGCTGCTGGAGCCGGAGGCACAGGCGTTGCTCGAACGGCTAACCAGGGTGGGGCACTCGCCGTTCCTGGTGTCGCAGCCGGAGAGCCGTCGCTGATGTCGAACGTCCCCAACACACCTCTGATGAGGCAGTACCTCGAGATGAAGGGTCGCTACCCCGATGCGATCCTCTTCTTCCAGGTCGGCGACTTCTACGAGATGTTCTTCGATGACGCTGAAGAGGCATCTCGACTGCTGAACCTGACCCTGACTTCTCGGAACAACGGTGAGGCGGCGCAGGTCCCGCTGGCCGGCGTGCCGATCAAGGCCGCTCAAGAGTACGTGCAGCGGCTGATTAGACTCGGGCGTCGTGTCGCCATCTGCCAGCAGGTCGAGGACGCGTCACAGGCCAGGGGCGTAGTTCGCCGCGAGGTCGTCGAGACCGTGACGCCCGGCGCCGTTCTCTCGGACGCTTTGCTGCAAGCTAGCGAGAACAACTTCCTCGCCGCGGTTGCCGCTCCCCCCGACTCCGACTCGGTCGGGCTCGCCTGGGCCGACGTTTCGACCGGTGAGTTCTTCTGCGCCTCGCTGCCGCGCCGCGAGCTGGCTTCTGACCTGCAGCGGATCGATGCACGCGAGATTCTGCTGCCTCGCTCGTGGGAACCGGCGCCCGCCGCTGAAGTGGCTCAACCTGAGGACCGACCGTGCACCTTCCGCGACGACTGGTACTTCGATGTCGAGATCGCCGGCGAGAAGATCTGCCGGCACTTCCGGATCAAGAGCCTCGCCAGCCTCGGGCTGGCGGAACCGGGTGATGAGACTGCCGTGGGCGCGGCCGGCGCTCTGCTCGCCTACCTGCTCGAGGTCCAGCCCGGCGGCGGCAACCAGCTCAGGCCGCCACGTGTCGAGCGAGGCGATTCCGCCCTTCACATGGATGAGATGACGCGGCGCAACCTCGAGGTGGTGCGCCCGCTGCGCCCCGACCTTGGCGGCACGACGCTGCTGGGCGTGATCGATGTCACCCTGACACCGATGGGGGCGCGGCTACTGCGCAGCTGGTTGTTACGTCCACTGGCGAGCCCTGACCCGATTCGCCATCGGCTCGAGGCGGTCGAGGAGCTGCATAGCGATGGGCCGCGTCGCAAGCGCGTGCGTGAGGCACTACGCGGCGTGCGCGATCTGGCTCGCTTGGCGGGCCGGGTAGGAGCCGGGCGCGCCACGCCGCGCGATTTGCTGGGCCTGGCAGGCTCGCTGCGTCAGGTCCCTAGGGTGGGCGAGGGCCTGGGCGAACCTCAGAGCCGGGCGCTGGTCGAACTGCTGGACGGCCTCGATGGGGCCGAGGATGTGGTGGAGCTCATCGAGCGCGCCATCGACCCCGAGGCGCCGGCGACGCTCGCCGAGGGTGGCGTCGTGCGCGAAGGGTACTCGAGTGAGCTGGACGAGCTACGCTCGCTGCGCGACGGCGCGGTAAACTGGATCGCCGAGCTTCAGGGTCGCGAGCGCGAGCGAACCGGGATAGGCTCGCTCAAGGTGGGGTACAACCGCGTGTTCGGCTATTACATCGAGGTCAGCAAGCCGAATCTCGGCAAGGCACCCGACGATTACGAGCGGCGGCAGACGCTCACCAACGCCGAGCGCTTCATCACGCCGGAGCTCAAGGAGTGGGAGTCCAAGGTGCTCAGCGCCGAGGAGCGGATCGGCGAACTGGAGGCGCGGCTGTTCCGCGAGCTGCGCGAAGAAGTCGGCGCTGAGGTGGAACGACTGCTGGAGAGCGCGCGGCGCATCGCGCTCGTCGATGTCTACGCGTCGCTGGCTCATCTGGCCGAGCGAAACGGCTACGTCCGCCCGAGCCTGGATGATGAAGACAGGATAGAGATCCACGGTGGTCGGCACCCGGTCGTCGAGTGCATGATGCCCAGGGAACAGTTCGTACCCAACGACATCCGGCTCGACGGTGCGGAACGGGTGATCATCCTCACCGGCCCGAACATGGCGGGTAAGTCGACCATCCTTCGGCAGGTGGGTCTGATCACGCTGCTGGCGCAGATGGGGTCTTTCGTGCCGGCGGACTCTGCCGCGATCGGGATCACCGACCGCATCTTCACGCGGGTCGGCGCTTCGGACAACTTGGCGCAGGGGCACAGCACCTTCATGGTCGAGATGATCGAGACCGCAGCGATCCTCCACGGGGCGACGGATCGCAGCCTCGTGCTGTTGGACGAGATCGGGCGCGGCACTTCGACCTACGACGGCGTCTCGATCGCCTGGTCGGTCACCGAGCACATCCACGAGCGTATCGGCGCCAAGACCATCTTCGCCACCCACTACCACGAGTTGACCCAGCTTGCCGACCTGCTACCGGCGGCCGCCGCTTACAACGTCGCGGTCAAAGAGGTGGGTGACGATATCGTCTTCCTCCGTCGCTTGGAACGCGGTGGTGCCGACCGCTCCTACGGCGTTCAGGTGGCACGCCTGGCCGGCCTGCCCGTCGAGGTTATCGAGCGCGCGCGACAGATCCTGCGTGACCTCGAAGGGCTCGAGGTGGGCGGCGGCCGGCGCGTCGGCCGCCGCGGGCGGCTGCCGAGTTCGGTGGACCGCTCGCAGCTCTCGCTGTTCCAGGCGCCCGAGGACCCGGTGCTCGAGCGGCTGCGCGCCGCCAGGCCGGACGAGATGACACCGCTCGAGGCGCTGGCCCTGCTGGCTGAGCTCAAGCGCCAGGTGGACGAAGCGTGAAACGGCTGGTCATCCTGGGGCTGGTCGTGGCGACGATCGCCGTGGGATACGCGGCCAGCGAGCGCCTGAGCTTCGGCGGGCTGCTCGGCCGTTTCCGTTCCGGGCAGCGGCTGCCGGCACTACGCAGCGCCGAGCTGCCGTTCAGATACCCGTTGCGGCTGTGGCGCGAGGGTGTCGAAGGCGAGGTGCTGCTCAGAATCCATATCACGGCCGCGGGCACGGTCGATTCGGTGGAGCTCGAGAGTTCCAGCGGCCATGCCGAGCTCGACACCATCGCCCTGCGCGGAGCGAGACAGCTTACCTACCATCCGGCGACCAGAGATCACCAACCCGTGCCGGCGTGGGCCAGGTTACCGGTGCGGTTCACCCGTGGGACCGTGAGCGATTACTCGGAGGAAGAGTAGACGATGTTGGATAGCGAACCGAAGGCCCACCTGCGCCCCTACTCCAGCGTGCTCGACGCGATCGGCTGGACACCGATGATCCGGCTGCACCGGGTGACAGGCGCGGCCGCCACACCGGTCTACGGCAAGGCGGAGTTCATGAACCCCGGCGGTTCGGTCAAGGACCGGATCGGGATTGCGATGATCGAGGCCGCCGAGGCCGCGGGCACCCTCAAGCCGGGTGGCGTCGTCGTCGAGGGCACGGCTGGGAATACCGGCGTGGGGCTGGCGGTCGCCGCTTGCGTCAAGGGCTACCGCTGCATCTTCACGATGCCGGACAAGTTCAGCCAGGAGAAGATCCGCTTGATGCGAGCCTTCGGCGCCGAGGTCATCACGACGCCCTCCGCAGTGGCGCCCGACCATCCTGACAACTACCTGAACGTGGCGCGGCGGATCGTCGATCAGACGCCCGGTGCCGTAATGGCGGACCAATTCTATAACGATGCGAACCCGGAGGCCCACTATCGGACGACCGGCCCGGAGATCTGGGAGCAGACCAGCGGCCGGATCACTCACTTCGTCGGGGCGGCGGGAACCGGCGGAACGGTCACTGGCGTAGCCCGCTACCTGAAGGAGCAGAACCGTGAGGTGAAGGTCATCACGGCGGATCCCAGGGGTTCGATCTACGCGCATTATCACGTCACCCGTGAGGTCGGTCCCCACGCACCGTACAAGGTGGAAGGTGCGGGCAACGACAAGATCCCCGGCACGCTCGACTTCGATCTGGTCGACGAATTCCGCATCGTCGATGATCGCGATTCCTACGCGATGGCGCGCCGCCTCACCCGGGAAGAGGGCCTGTTCGTCGGCAGCACTAGCGGGCTGATCATTCACGTCGCCGTCCAGCTGGCGCGGGAACTCGACGACGCGAACGCCTTGGTCGTCGGCTTGCTTTGTGATACCGGTGAACGCTACCTGTCGAAGCTCTACAATGATGAGTGGATGCGCGAGAACCAGCTGCTCGTCGGTGAGAGCCCGAACCTCGACGCGGTATTGCAGCGCAAGCCGCACCTCATACCGTCCTTGGTGGCGGTGGAGCCCACCACACCGGTCCGCCTGGCACTCGAGTTGATCGAGAGTCACAATATTTCGCAGCTACCGGTGATGGCGAAGAACGACTGCGTTGGCTCCGTCTCGGAATCCTCGCTGATGGCGCGGCTCGTGAAGGACCCGAGTCTGGTCGACGCGCCTGTCGAGCAGATCATGGAGAGCTCGTTCCCGGTGGTCGACGTGGATGCCGACTTCGAGACCGTAACGCGTAAGTTGGTCAGTGGTCAGCCGGCGGTCATCGTCAGGCGCGCCGGCGAACCGGTCGGCATCATCACGCGCTTCGACGTCGTGCATCACCTGATCGGGCTGGTACCGTGAAGCCGGGCGTCTTGAAGGTCGCCGTCTTGATGGGTGGCACGAGTGCCGAACGCAACGTGTCGCTGGCGACCGGCCGCGAGATCGCGCGAGCGCTCAGCGCCAACGGGCACCAGGTGGTGGCGATCGACGCGGCCGGCGGCCGCCTGCTGTCTCTCGCGGACCCCGGAGAGGCCGCCGCTCCCCCCATCGGGCCGGCGCCACCCGAGCACGGCGAGCTCGGTCAGCTGGATAGCGGCTCGCTGGCCTGCCGGCTGGACGAGATACCCGAGGTGAAGGACAGCGAGGTGGTCTTTGTCGCGCTGCACGGCGGCGCCGGCGAAGACGGCCGCGTGCAGGCTGTGCTCGACCTGGTCGGCCTCCCCTACACGGGAAGCGGTCCGCTGGGCAGCGCGCTGGCCATGGACAAGCTGGTGTCCAAAGAGCTATTCCGCAGCGCTGGTATACGGACGCCGCCGTGGCTGGTGGGGCCGGTCACGTCGTCGGAGATCGAGGCCGCGCTGGGCGGCTACCCCGTGGTCGTGAAGCCGTCACACGAAGGTTCGACGGTGGGCGTGTCGGTGGTAAAGGCAGCCGGCGCTCTGGCAGAAGCGGTCGCGGGCGCGGCGCGCTTCGGGTCACCGGTGCTGGTGGAAAAGTACATCCACGGCCGCGAGTTAGCGGTCGGTGTGCTGGGCGAGACGGCGCTGCCCATCGTGGAGATCCGTCCCAGCCACGAAATTTACGACTACGAGTGCAAGTACACCAAAGGGATGTCCGAGTACGAGGTGCCGGCCCCACTGCCCGACACCGTGACTCGGGAAGTGCAGGATCTGGCCCTGCGGGCGCACAGGGTCCTCCGCCTCTCGGCATACAGCCGTATCGACTTCCGGCTGGATGACGACGATCGGCCCTGGTGCCTGGAGGGCAATTCGCTACCGGGGATGACCGCCACCAGCCTGCTGCCGAAAGCGGCGCGAGCGATCGGCATCGAGTTCGAGGAGCTCTGCGACCGGATCGCCAGGCTCGCCTTGGAAACGAAGCGGACCGGAACCCGGCGCGGCGCTGTGGGTTAGGGTTAGGAAAGAGGGTCGTCAGACCAGGACGGAACAGGTGAGCAGACATGTGACCGCCGGAGGCCTCAGGCCGTTCGGCTACCGGATGACACCGTGGGTCAAGCGGTTGATCATCGCCAACGCGGTGATCTTCGTCTTGATGTGGGCCCTCATCCGGTCGGGAACGGTGCCGTTCGAGGCCTTTGCCACCTACCTGGGCTTCGACGATTCACGCGTACTTACCCGCCCGTGGACGATCCTTACCTACATGTTCGTCCACGGAGGCTTCTTCCACGTCCTGATCAACATGTTGATGCTCTTCTTCTTCGGTCCGCCGTTGGAGGAGAGGTGGGGTGGCAAGGAGTTCATCAAGTACTACGCGATCTGTGGCGTCGGTGGTGCGCTGTTCAACCTGATTTTCAGCGAGGGGGTCATCATCGGCGCATCGGGTGCCGTTTACGGCGTAATGCTGGCCTACGCGCTGAACTGGCCCGACAGTCTGATCTGGATCTACGCCATCTTTCCCATCAAGGCCAAGTACCTCGTTCTTTTCCTCGGTGCCCTGGCCTTCTTCTCGGCCTTTTCAGGCTCCTCGGACGGGATCGCCCACTTCGCCCACCTCGGCGGCTTGGTAGTCGGGTACGTCTACTTGAAGAAAGGGTGGCAGCTTCAGGCGCACTGGCAGGGCTTCAGGCAACGCCTGCGTCGGCGCCGTTTGAAAGTGGTCCCCGGCGACGCCAAGTCGCCCGCTCGCCCCCAGTCGGCCGACGAAGAAGCCCGCATTCTCGAGGTCGTCGACCAGCTGCTGGACAAGATCGCCGCCCAGGGTCTCGATTCGCTGACCCCGGAGGAGAGGCGCTTTCTGGACGAGGTATCGCGCCGGCGGCAGGAAAAGCACGAGGTCCGACACTAGGATCCCCCCAGTCCTGCCTTGACTCTCCGAGCCGCCGAAAATACGATTCCGGCCCGATCCACAATCCAGCTCACCAGGGAGGCGGCACTTGTCAGCCAGGATCTTTACCACCGATGCGATCCGTAACGTGGTATTCGTCGGCCACGGCGGGACCGGCAAAACCACGCTGGTCGACGCGATTTGCTTCTCGGCGGGCGCCACGAACCGCAAAGGGTCAGTCGCGGACGGGACGGCGATCACCGACTTCACGGCCGAAGAGAAGGACCACGTCATCTCGGTCAATACGGCGGTCGCCCACGCCATTTGGAACGACACCAAGATCAACTTGATCGACACGCCGGGCTATCTTGACTTCGCCGGCGATGCGAAGGCAGGAGTGCGGGTCGCCGATGGTGCCGTCATTCTGATCGATGCCTCGGCCGGTGTGCTGGTCGGGACCGAGAACAGCTGGGATTACTGTGAGGAGCGTGGGATCCCCAGGATCCTCGTCGTCTCGATGTTGGACAAGGAGAACGCCGATTTCGACTCGGTGATGGGTGAGATCCACGAGGAGTTCTCCAAAGACGCCGTGCCGCTCGAGGTCCCCATCGGCTCCGGCGAGAACTTCAAGGGCGTCGTCGATCTGCTCTCCGGACGTGCCCGTATCTTCGACCCCAAGTCAGAGAAGGGCGAGTACAAGGAGCAGGGTATCCCTGCCGACCTCAAGGATCGGGTCGATGCGGCATACCAGGAACTGGTGGAAGCGATCGCTGCCACCGACGACGCGCTGATGGAGGAGTACTTCGAGAAGGAGACGATCGAGCCGGCTCGGGCAGCGGAAGCGCTGAAGGCGGCGATGAAGGCTGGCCTGATCTACCCGGTGGTCTGTGCGGCGCCCGAGAGGGGCCATGGTGCCCGCAGCTTGATGGAGCGCATCGTCGAGATCATGCCCAACCCGGCGGAGGCGGTGCTGGAGAAGGCGAAAGAGGGCGAGGAAGAGATCGAGCTCGCGGCGGCGGACGACGCTCCGCTCGCCGCCCTCGTGTTCAAGACCACGTCGGAGCCGCACGTCGGCGAGCTGTCCTACTTCAGGATCTTCTCCGGTGCGATCGAGGCGGGCGTCTCGGCGAAGAATACGTCACGGGACGGCAGTGAGAAGCTCGGCCATCCCGCGGTGCCGCAGGGTAAAGAGCGGGCCGAGGTCGCTCGGCTCCACGCCGGTGACATCGGTGTTGTGGCGAAGCTCCGCGATACGCACACCGGGGATACGCTCGGCGCCGAGAACCGCTCGTTCGTCCTCCCCGGCATCAGGTTCCCGGCCGCCGACATCGCCATCGCCGTGAAGTCGGCGAAGCGAGGAGACGAGGATAAGATCTCGACCGGCCTGCACAAGATTCACGAGGAGGACCCGACGTTCTCCGCGGCCTACGACCCCGAGTTGGGTCAGACGATCGCGCATGGGCTGGGAGAGATGCACCTCGAGATGGCGGTCGAGCGACTGAAGCGGCGGTTCGGCGTCGAGGTGGAGACGGAGCCACCGCGCATCCCGTATCGTGAGACGTTCACCAAGACCGCCGAGGGACACGGCCGCTACAAGAAGCAGACGGGCGGCCGCGGGCAGTACGGCGACTGTTGGGTTCGGCTCAGCCCGCTACCACCGGGATCGGGATACGAGTTCGTCAACGCCATCGTGGGCGGCGTGATTCCCGGGAAGTTCGTCCCATCGGTCGACAAGGGTGTGCAGGAAGCTTCTCAGAGGGGCGTGGTCGCCGGCTACCGCGTTGTCGACTTCAAGGCCGAAGTCTACGACGGCTCGCACCATTCGGTCGACTCTTCCGATATCGCTTTCAAAGTCGCCGGCTCGCTGGCCTTCAAGAACGTGGCGCCCAGCGCCGGTCCAATCCTTCTGGAGCCGATCTACGATGTCGAGGTGACGGTGCCCGAGGAGTATATGGGCGACGTCATGGGTGATCTCAACCAGCGACGCGGCAAGATCCTCGGGATGGAGTCCAAGGGTAAGAAGCAGGTCGTCAAGGCGCAGGTTCCGCTGAACGAGATGTACCGCTACTCGTCCACCCTGCGCTCGATAACCCAGGGCCGTGGAAGCTACAAGATGAGTTTCTCCGCCTACGAGCAAGCGCCGCCGAACATCACCGAGAAGGTGAAGGCCGAGGGCGCGGCCCGGGAAGAGGAGGAGAAGAAGTAGGTCAGTCGGTCAGTCAATCGGTAGCTCGGTGGGTCGGTAACCTCAGGATTGAGATTTGCCGACCCACTGACCTACCGACCCACTGGTTTGAAACCGCCCAGCCACCCGTCTATATTCCCGGAAGTTGAGATCAAGCGACAAGGAGGACAGCAGGGATGGCCGGCCACAGCAAGTGGTCGCAGATCAAGCGTAAGAAAGCGGCCGAAGACAGCAAGCGCGGCAAGCTCTTCGGCAAGTTGATCCGCGAGCTCACCGTGGCCGCCCGCGAAGGCGGCGGCGACCCCAACGGCAATCCGTGGCTGCGTATGGCGATCGAGAACGCCAAGGCGGCCAACATGCCGAAGGACAATATCGAGAAGGCGATCCTGCGGGGGACCGGGGAGCTGCCCGGCGTCTCCTTCGAGGAGGTCAACTACGAGGCGTACGGTCCCGGCGGAGTGGCCATCCTTGTGCAGGCGCTGACCGACAACACGAACCGGACGGTGGCGGCGGTGCGTCATCTTCTGGAGCGGCAGGGCGGCCGCCTGGGCAGTACCGGTTCGGTGGCATGGAACTTCGAGCGGGTGGGTCAGCTGCTGATCGACGCGGGGCGCTACAATGAAGAGGTGGCGCTCGAGGCGGTGCTCGAGGCCGGTGCCGACGACCTGGAGCGCGAGGGCGACACCTACGTGGTGAAGACCGATCCCGCCGACTTCCACGCCGTACAGGAATCGCTGCGCGGCAGCGGTATCGAGATCATGGAGGCGCACCTGGTCATGAACCCGAAGACCACGGTTCGGGTGGAGGGCCGCGACGCGGAGAAACTGATCGCCCTGCTCGAGGCGCTCGAGGACCAAGACGACGTCCAGAACGTTTACTCCAACCTCGACATCGACGAGGCCCTGCTCGCGGAGCTGGCCGGGGCTGGTCAGTAGCTGGCGGCCGGGCAATGATCGTTCTCGGCGTTGATCCCGGCACTCGAATCACCGGGTACGGCGTCGTTGCGCGTGCCGAAGATCAGCAGTTGCGGCTGGTCGAGTGCGGCGCGATCCATTCGACGCCGCGCAGTTCGCTGGCGGGGCGTCTGCTCGAGATATTCGACGGCGTGGCGGAAGTCATACAGCGCACGCGCCCCGACGTCCTCTGCGTCGAGGGCGTTTTCTATGGACGGAACGTGCGAACTACGGTGATCCTTGGGCACGCTCGCGGCGCCGTGTTGTTGGCGGCCGCCGTGCGTGGTATCCCTGTCGTCGAGTATCCGCCCGCCGAAGTGAAGAACAGCGTTGTCGGGACGGGTAAAGCGGGGAAAGACCAAGTGGCATTTATGGTTCAGCGGCACCTGTCGTTGGCCGAGCCGCCGACACCGGCGGACGCGGCCGACGGTATCGCGCTGGCACTCTGTCACCAGTTCCGGCAGCGGCTTGCAGGGGAGCCGCTGAAGGCTCGCGGAGGCGTGGGAAGGAAGAACGTTGATTAGCCGGGTGCGGGGCGTTCTGCTCCGCAAGGAGCTCGATCGCGTAGAGATCGCGACGCCGGGCGGTGTGACTTACGAGCTGCTGATCCCGACGTCGCTGTTCGAGGCGCTGCCGCGGGTCGGCCGTGAGCTGGAGCTGCACGCCGCTCTCGTGGGCCGGGAGGACGGGATCGATCTCTTCGGGTTCCCCGGCGAGCTGGAGCGGCAACTGTTCTCGCGGCTGACCACGGCGTCGGGAGTCGGGCCACGCCTGGCGCTCACTATGCTGAGCGCGCTGAATGCGCCACAGCTGGTCGAGGCGATCCGCGGAAGAGATCTGGGCCGACTGCAGACGGTGAACGGAGTCGGCAGGAAGAAGGCGGAGCGGATCGCGCTGGAGCTCGGCGACAAGCTGGATGACATCATGCCGGCCGTGGCGCAAGTCGAGCCCGAGGCGGCGGTGGTCGAGCCAGCGGTGTCGGCTCTGATGGCGCTCGGATACTCGCGGGCCGAGGCCGACGGTGCGGTGCGTGGCGTGCTGAAGAGTCGTGACGGCGGGGAGCACGACGTGGAGAGCCTGGTCAGGGAGGCGCTGGCGGGACTGTCATGACGACCGAGATCACGACGCCGAGGCAGCTGGACGGCGAAGGGGTGAGCGAGGCGGCGCTGCGTCCGCAGTGCATGGCCGAATTCGTCGGGCAGGAAAAGGTCAAGGAGAGCCTGTCGATCTATATCCAGGCGGCGCTCAAGCGGAAGGAACCGCTCGATCACACGCTCTTCTATGGGCCGCCGGGCCTGGGCAAGACGACGCTGGCGTTGCTCATCGCCAACGAGTTGGGTGTGGACATCAAGACCACCTCGGGGCCGGCGTTGGAGAGGCCCGGCGACCTGGTGTCATCGCTCACCAACCTCAAGGAGGGCGATGTTCTGTTTATCGACGAGATCCACCGCCTGCGACCCGTGATCGAGGAGTTCCTCTATCCAGGCATGGAGGACTTCCGTATCGAGATCCGCTTGGGCGAGGGGCCGAAGGCGCAGACGATTACCATGCGGTTGGAGCGCTTCACGCTCATCGGAGCCACGACGCGCTTCGGTTTGCTCACACCGCCGATGCGGGCGCGCTTCGGCGTCGTCGAGCGCCTGGGCTACTATCCGACGGACGAGCTGTGCCGAATCGTCGTGCGTTCCGCCAAGATCATCGGGGTGGCGATCGACGAGGCCGGCGCCGAGGAGATCGCGCGCCGCTCGCGCGGCACCCCGCGCATCGCCAACCGACTGCTGCGCCGAGTCCGTGACTACGCCGAGGTCAAGGCCGACGGCCGAGTCACCCTGCCAGTCGCCGAGGCGGCGCTCGAGATGCTGAACGTGGACGAGTATGGGCTCGAGCAGATGGACGCGCGCATGTTGCGCTTGATCATAGAAGACTTCGATGGCGGACCCGTCGGCCTGTCGAGCTTGGCCGTCGCCTTGGGCGAGGAGTCCGACACGCTGGAGGAAGTCTACGAGCCGTATCTGATTCAGAACGGGCTGTTGCAGCGCACGGCGCGTGGCCGGGTGGCTACCGCCAAGGCCTACCGGCGTTTCGGATACGACCTGCCAACCGGGTCCGGCAGCGATCAGGGTCAGCTGTTCGGTGATGGCTGAACGTGCATCCGTCGACGATGTCGCAGTGACTCCGCCCGCCGGCGACGCACCCGGTGCGCCGCTGCGCACGAGCGATTTCGAGTACCCGCTCGACGAAGAGCTGATCGCCCAGCGGCCGCTTCCCGAGCGTGCAGCTAGCCGGCTCCTCAGGCTGCGGCGGCGGGAGGCGGACTACAGCGACCTCGCCTTCTCACAACTGCCCGCGCTCGTCTCCGCCGGCGATATCGTCGTGCTCAACGACACTCGTGTCTTCCCGGCGCGACTGCTCGGCCATAAGCCGAGCGGTGCCGCGGCGGAGGTGCTGCTGATCGAGCGGCTCGACGCCGATGGGGCCCGCTGGCGCGCGCTAGTACGACCGGGCGGTAAGCTGAAGCCGGGTCGGGTCGTCAGGGTGGCCGAGGAGCTCGAGGTAGTGATCGAAGACTCGGCGAGCGGGGGCGCGCGGATCGTGCGTCTCGACACCCCGCTGTCGCCCAGCGCTGCGCTGGCGCGCTACGGGCATGTGCCCCTGCCTCCCTACATTCGTCGACCTGACGACGACAGCGATATCGTCCGCTACCAAACCGTGTACGCGCGGGAGATTGGCAGCGTGGCGGCACCGACCGCCGGGCTGCATTTCAGCGACGAGATTCTCGAGTCGATCCGTTCGAGCGGAGCGGAGACGGTCATGATTACCCTGCACGTGGGGCCCGGAACCTTCCGACCGGTGGAGGTCGAGGACCCCACCCAGCATCGCCTGGATGCCGAGTGGTACCGGGTGACGTCGGACACGGCGGAGCGCATCAATCGCCGTCGCGCGGCCGGCGGCGCGGTCTGGGCTGTTGGCACGACGACGGTGCGGACGCTCGAGACCCTGGCCGCTGACGACGGCTCGCTGAAGCCGGGTGCCGGGACCACCGACCTCTTCATACGGCCGGGCTATCGCTTCAAAGTGGTCGATCGCCTCATCACCAACTTCCACCTGCCCCGCTCGACCCTGCTCATGCTCGTAGCGGCCTTTGCCGGCCGCGAACTCACGCTGGCGGCCTACCGGCACGCCGTGCAGGCCGGCTACCGCTTATTCTCGTATGGCGACGCGATGGTGGTGATATGAGCGCGGCTGAAGCGCGAGCGGTCGGCGGCTTCGAGTTGCAGGCGCGCGACGGCGCGGCGCGGGCCGGGATCCTCCACCTCGCGCATGGGTCGGTGGCCACGCCGGCGTTCATGCCGGTAGGTACCCAGGGCACGGTCAAGGCGGTGTCGCCCGCTGAACTGGAGGCGCTGGGGGCCGAGATCGTGCTTGCCAACGCCTATCACTTGTATCTACGGCCCGGTCACGAGCTGGTCCAGCGGCTCGGCGGTCTGCACCGCTTCATGGATTGGCAGCGCCCGATCCTCACCGACTCGGGTGGCTATCAAGTCTTCTCGCTGGCCAGAATCAACGAGGTCAGTGACGAGGGCGTCTGGTTTCAGAGCCACATCGACGGTTCGCGCCACTGCATCACCCCGGAGCTCGTCATGGAGATCGAGCACGCGCTCGGCGCCGATGTGATCATGGCGTTCGACGAGTGTCCGCCGGGCCGTGCGGACCGTGAGACCGCGGCGCGCGCTGTCGAGCGCACACAGGCCTGGCTCGAGCGTTGTGTCGAGCGCTTCGCTGAGCTGACAGCCGATCGCGCCACTCAGACGTTGTGGCCCGTCGTTCAGGGCGGAACGTACTCCGACTTGCGGCTCGAGTCGCTGCACCGGGCCACCGAGTTGCGCGACTGGCGCGGTTTCGGCGTCGGCGGCCTGTCGGTCGGCGAGCCCAAGCGGGCGATGTTCGAGGTCCTGGCCGGCCTGTCGCCCGCGCTGCCGGAGAGTGGGGTCCGTTATTTGATGGGCGTCGGCTACCCGAAGGACCTGCTTGAAGCCGTGCGGCTCGGCTATGACATCTTCGATTGCGTCGCACCGACCCGGAACGGGCGGAACGGGACGGCGTTCACCTCGAGCGGGCCGGTCAACGTCAAGCTGGCGGCCTGGCGCGAGGATGGCGGCCCCATAGAAAACGGCTGTGGCTGCTGGTCCTGCTCCCGCTACAGCCGGGCCTACGTCCGTCACCTGTTCGTTGCCGGCGAGTTGCTGGCCTTGCGCGTGCTGTCGATCCATAACCTTTATTTCCTGGTGGATCTGATGAGGCGCGCGCGGGCCGCGATCCAAGAAGGTCGGCTCGACGCGTGGGTGGACGACTGGCTGGGACGGTATGGAGCGGAGGAGGTTGAGTCAGTAAGTCAGTAAGTCAGTAAGTCAGTAGGTCGGTCAATGACTTCGCACCTCAGGCTTACTGAGAGACTGGTCCACTGGCCGACTGATCTACGGGTTTTTCACGGCAACCAACCAAGAGGCGGAGAAATTGCTAGCACTAGCCTTTATGCCGGCCGATCAGGGCGGCGGCAGCGCCGCCGGTACCCTGATCATGCTCGTGATGTTCGTCGCCATATTCTACCTGCTGCTGATCCGGCCGCAGCGGCAGCAGCAGAAGCGGCATCAGGAGATGGTGAAGAGCCTTCGACGCGGCGACGAGGTGTCCACGGTCGGTGGTATCGTCGGTAAGATCATCCACGTGAAGGACGACCGTCTGACAATCAAGACGGCGGATGACACGCGGCTGGTGATCGAGCGCGACAAAGTGGCCCGCAAGTTTGCCGGCGAAGTGGAGGAGGAGTCATAGCTATTCTGGATATCCGACTGCTCGGCGACCCGGTGCTACGTAAGCGGGCCGAGGAGGTCGAGGCGATCGACGACGAGTTGCGCAGGCTGGCCGAGAACATGTTCGAGACGATGTACACGGCGGAGGGCATCGGCTTGGCCGCGCCCCAGGTCGGCGTTTCCAAGCGTCTGTTCGTGATGGATACACGCGAGGAAGGCTCGCAAGCCCGGGCCGTGGTCAACCCTGTGCTGGTCGAGAGGTCGGGCTCCGAACGCAGCGAGGAAGGCTGCCTCAGTCTGCCGGGGCTGGTTGGAGTCATCGAACGGTCGGCGCGGATCGTAATGGAAGGGCTCGATCTCGACGGGCAGCCGATACGCATCGAGGCTTCGGAACTGGCGGCCCGTTGTATCCTGCACGAGATCGACCACTTGGACGGGGTGCTCATCATCGATCGAGTGTCGCCGATCAAGCGCAAGATGCTCTTGTCCAAGTGGAGGAAGCTCAGGAAGGAGGAGGCCAAGCGGTGAGACTGGTGTTCTGGGGGACGCCCCAGTTCGCGGACACCGTGTTACGCGCCCTCATCGATGCCGGGCGCGAGGTGGTGGGCGTGGTCACGCAGCCCGATCGGCCAGCCGGCCGCGGCCGCGTTCTCCAGCCACCGCCAGTCAAGCTGACGGCCGCAGCGGCGGGCATCCCGGTGCTGCAGCCTGAAAGGCCGTGGGGCGAGGAGTTCATGGCTTCACTTCGCGCCCGCGAGCCCGGCGTCACGATCATGCGGATGGTCGAGCAGTTGGACGCCGGTCCGATGATTCTGAAGGCGAGCTGTGCGATCAGCCCCGATGCGACGGCGGGTGCGCTGACCGCGCGGCTGGCGGAGCTCGGCGGCGAAGCGCTGCTCGAGGCTCTGGCTTTGATCGAAGCGGGCGCAGCGGTGGAAGAGCTACAGGAGGAAACAGAGGCCAGCTACGCGCCGAAGCTGAGCGCCGACGATGTGCGGATCGATTGGTCGCGGCCGGCCGAGGAGATCGACCGCTGGATCCGCGGTGCCGATCCTGTCCCGGCGGCCTGGACGGAGCTCGGCGGGCTGCGTGTGCGGGTCTTCGTGCCGCGCGTCGTCGCGGCGGCGCCGGCTGCGGGGCCGGGGGTCGTCGTCACCGCCGACCCGCGGGGAGGATTGGAGGTCGCCACAGGCTCCGGCGTCATCGGCATCGGGCAGGTGCAGCCGGCGGGAAAGCGAAGGATGGAGGCGGTGGAATGGATCCGCGGCCGCGGGATCGAGCAGGGTTCGCGGTTCGAATGAGGCGATCGCTACCACGTCTCATCCTGGTGACCGACGACAGGGTCGTGGAAGGTCCGGAGTTCTTGGCGCGGGCGCGCGAGGCGCTGACCGCGGGTGGTCTCGACTGCGCGCTGCAGCTGCGAGCCCAGCGCCAGGGCGGCGCTCGGCTCTGGGCGTTGGCCCGCCAGCTGAAAGACGAGGCCGACGTCAGCGGATCGACGTTGTGGATCAACGACCGGCTCGACGTGGCGCTGGTCGTTCGGGCCCACGGCGTACAGTTGGGCCGGCGCGCCTTGAGTGCTTCGGTGGCAAAGCGCCTGCTGGGCGAGGACGTCTGGATCGGCGCCTCGGTGCACAGCCCGCTGGAAGCGGCGGAAGCTCTGACCGGCGGCGCCGATCTGGCGGTGCTGGGAAACATCTACGAAACGAGCTCGCACCCCGAGCGTGAGCCGCTGGGTGTCGATGCCGTCCGCCGGGCGGCGGGCGGCGGGCGATCGATCGTGGCGATCGGGGGTATCACTCCGGAAAGAGCCGCAGAAGTAATGGAAGCAGGCGCCTGTGGGGTTGCCGTGTTGGGCGGTGTCTGGCAGGCCGGCGACACGGCTGCCGCGGTCCGGCTTTATCGGCAGGCGATCGCCGGGGCGGTCGGCCGAGACGAGAAGGCGACGTGACGAGCGAAGCGAATCGGGAAACGATCACCATCAAGCTGAACGGTGAAGAGCGGCAAGTGCCCGCCGGCCTGACGATCGGTGGCCTGTTGGCCCACCTGAACCTGCATGAGCGGCTTGTGGTGGTCGAGCATAACCGTGAGATCGTCCGCCGCGACGGGTACGGGAAGACCGCCGTCAACGCCGGTGACGAAATCGAACTCGTGCACTTCGTTGGCGGCGGGTGATCGGCGGAGTCGAGAATCGAGGAGGACAGCTGAATGACCGTGGCCAAGGACGCGTTGGAGATCGCGGGGCGAGAGTTCCGCTCGCGGCTGATCCTCGGGACGGGCAAGTACACGGACAACGACACGATGGTCCGGGCGATCGAGGCTTCGGGTACCGAGATCGTGACCGTCGCGGTACGCCGCGTCGATCTCGATCGCACGAAGGAGGAAGGTGTTCTCTATCACCTCGACCCCGAGAAGTGGTTCCTGCTGCCGAATACTGCAGGCTGCTACAACGAGGAAGACGCGGTGCGCTACGCCGAACTGGGGCGCGCGGCCGGATTCAGCGACTGGATCAAGCTCGAGGTCATCGGTGACCAGGAAACGCTGCTCCCCGATGTCCAAGGTCTGTTGGACGCGGCTCGCACCCTGGTCGCCGAAGGCTTCAAGGTCCTGGCCTACACGAATGAAGACCTGATCACCGCACTCAAGCTCGAAGATGCAGGCGTGGCAGCGGTGATGCCGCTCGCGTCACCCATCGGCAGCGGGTTGGGTCTGCTGAACCCGTTCAGCATCCGGCTGATCAAGAGCCGGATCAGTGTCCCGGTTATCGTCGATGCCGGTGTGGGCACCGCGTCCGACGCCTGTATCACCATGGAGCAGGGCGTCGACGGGATACTCATGAATACCGCTATCGCGGCTGCCAGGGATCCGGTCCGCATGGCACAGGCGATGAAGCAGGCGACCGAAGCCGGGAGGCTCGCTTACCTGGCCGGCCGCATGCCGAGACGCGAGCAGGCCGTGCCGTCCAGCCCCACGGCCGGCATGCTCGACTGAGGACGAAACTGACCAGCACAGCGAATGTCGCACCGGCACGCTCGGCGGCCCTCGAAGTGTTGCGCGCCGTGCGCCGGGGTGTGCTGGCCGATCGCGCTTTCGAGCGATGCGCCGCAGCATTGGGCGCCGCCGATCGTCGCTTGGCACAGGAGCTCGCGTACGGCGTGCTGCGCTTGCGTGGGCGTCTCGACTACGTTCTCGACCCGCTGGTGAGAGGTGGCCTCCGGCGGCTCGACCCCGACTTGCTCGACATCCTGCGATTGGGCGCCTACCAGCTGCTGGAGCTCGATCGCGTACCGGCCTATGCGGCCGTCTCCGAGGCGGTGGAGGCGGCCAAGGCGGGCGCAGGGAGGGGGGCGGCATCACTCGCCAACGCGGTGCTGCGGCGCATCGAGCGTGAGGACCACGCTTCGCCGGCTTTTCCGCCGGGTACCGATGACCCGGTCGGCTATCTGTCGACGT
Organism: Gemmatimonadota bacterium; assembly: GCA_039586575.1. Lineage (GTDB taxonomy): Bacteria > Gemmatimonadota > Gemmatimonadetes > Palauibacterales > KS3-K002. The sequence continues at coordinate 27,707 of JBDHKD010000037.1, forward strand.
GGGGCTCGCACCCTCGCTGGTTGGTAGAGCGGTGGCTGGCGCGGGCGCCGCTCGCGGAGGTCGAGCGGCTGGTCGAATACGACAACACTCGACCGGCGGTGTACCTTACGGTGTTCGAGCCGCGCGACGAGGCCGCACGACGATTGCGTGAGGCGGGTGTGGACTCCGAGCCGCTGGAGTGGGCGCCCAGCTCCCTGCGTGTCGAGTCGGGCGACCTCCTCCAGGCCCTGGGGCGGGTTCGGGGCGTGGTTCAGGACCCCGGGGCCGCTGCCGTGGTCGACTACATGGCTCTGGACCCGGGCAGTCCGGTGGTCGATCTTTGTGCGGCGCCCGGCGGCAAGGCGGCACTGCTGGCGGCGCGCGGTCATCCGGTGTATGCCTTCGAGGTCGCGCGGCCGCGTTTGGCGCGCTTGCTCGAGAACCGGGCCAGGCTCGAGTTGTCGAACCTTCACGTGACGCTCGCCGACTCGACTCAGCCGCCCGTGGCAGGGGCGCCGGTCATTCTGCTCGATGCGCCCTGTACCGGGACGGGCACGCTTGCCCGGCATCCCGATGGTCGCTGGCGGATCGGGCCCGCCGACCTCGAGGCGCTGGTCGATACCCAGCGACGCCTCTTGGACGCTGCGGCGGCGGCGTTGGCGCCGGACGGCTTGATCGTTTACGCGACGTGCTCGCTGGAAGCGGAGGAAAACGAGGAACAGGTGGGAGCGTTCTTGAAGAGACAAGCGGACTTCGAGCTCGAAGCGCCGCCTGCCGGTAACGTGGCGCCGGAACTGCTGGGCCTGGGCGGCGAACTGCGGGTGCTCCCGCAACGACACGGCACGGATGGGGCGTATGCCGCAAGACTTCGACGACGCTTGGGTTGAGCGCGCGGCGGCGGAGACCGACCGGGGCTGGCGGTTGTGGGTCACATCGCCGCGGCACCTGGTGATCACGACGACGGTCGTGGCAACGCTCGGCCTGATGGTTGGGTATCTCATCATGGTGCTGTTCGTCTTCACGCCCCAAAACGTCGCTGCGGGTTTTATCCGTGTGCCTGATGTCGTGGGACAGACCGCCGCAGAGGCGCTGGCGCGTGCGCAGCGGTCGCGTCTCGAGTATGAGGAGGCGACCGCGATTCAACACACGCTGGCTGCCGGCACGGTGATAGCCCAGGAACCACTCGCCGGCCAGATGACGCCACCGGGTTCGGCGGTTCGGGTCACGCTCAGCGCCGGCCCCCCGCAACGCCCCGTTCCCGACGTCGTGGGCTTGAGTCACGACCAGGCGGAGGTGGTCTTGGCCCGGTCGGGTTTCGGCGTGGAGGTCACCTGGGTGGACGCCAGTGAAGATGTCGGGCAGGTAGTGGGGGCACGGCCGGAACCGGGCACGCGCCTCGAGATACCGGGCAGCGTGCGCATTCTGGTGAGTGCCGGCGAGAGGGCGGTGCAGGTGCCGGACCTGCGGATGCGATCGCTGGACGAAGCTCGCCTGATCCTGGAACGGTTGGGCCTGCAGCTCGGCGAGATCAGGGAAGATTCCGCCACGCTCGCGGCCCCCGGGACCGTGCTCTTCCAGTCGCCCGCCTTCGGAACCGAGGCCGCGCGCGCGACGCGCGTGGCGGTGACGATCGCGGTCGCGCCACCGGCCCCTGTGATCGACACGACGACCGTTCCCGCCGACACGGGCGCAGCGGCGCCCGATACGGCTGGGGCTCAGCCCGACACGGCGAGACAGGGTCTGGGGGTCGAACGTTGAGATCAGAGCTTTCGAGGACGTTGGGATCGGTTGGCAGGGCTTTGGCGGTCGTGGCTACGGTCGGCGCCTCAGCGGCTCTCGGCTGCAAGGCCGGGGGTCGCGGCGTCGAAGTGGGCGACCGAGTGCCCGACTACGAAGCGCCGAACCTCGCTGGTGCGGAGGTGGCGTTCGCCGATCACCTCGGCGAGGTCATCTTGATCAACGTGTGGGCGACCTGGTGTGGGCCGTGCCGTGTCGAGATGCCGCCCATCCTAGGGAGTTACAACCGATTCAAGGACCGCGGCTTCACGGTCCTGGCAATATCGATAGACACTGGGCCGGATTATCGCGAGAGGGTAGAAGAGTTCGTTCGTGAGTTGGGCCTCGACTTCCCGGTGCTGCTCGACCCCGCCGGTCGCATCAGCCGGGTGTTGCAGACCGTTGGCGTCCCCGAAACTTTCATCATCGATCGGCAAGGCCGGATAGTCAAACGTCTGATCGGGGCCACCGACTGGGATTCCCCGGCCAATCAAGCCCTGATCGACGAGCTACTGCGGATGTAACGATGGCTGACTGGCGCACCACGTTGAAGCGAAACTGGCAGTACATGCTGACGGCGATGCTGCTGTCCGTATTCCTTTGGGTGGCCGTAAGCGCTGATCGCGTGGCGGAGCGGCCGTATTCGGCCGACCTATTGATCCTCAATAGCGATCGTCGTTGGGTCGAGACGCAGCGCGAGCCGGACACCGAAGAGTTGACGGTCGACTTCACCGGCCGCAGCGGCGATCTCGCTTTGTTGGTCGCCGCGCGGCCGCAGGTCATTGTCACGATCGACAGCATCGACTCGAACGTGATCGAGGTGCGGCTGACGCCCGACATGGTGCTGGGAAGGGGCGGGCGCGAGCTGGACGGGGTTCGTGCGATCCGGGTGCGGCCTGATCGACTGCTGCTGCATTTCGAGCCCAGCCGGCAGAGTGTCGTGCGTGTCGCACCCAACTTGGGGCGTCTGACGCTGGCGGACGGCCACGTGCTGGCGGACACGCCGCGGGCCGAACCTGCTATGGTCGCCATCGAAGGCCCGGAGAACACGGTTGCCGGGATCGACTCCATCTTCACAGCGCCGGTTCCCGGCAACCGACTGCGGGAGACAACGAGCTTCGAGGTACCGCTCGTGACGCCGGACCCGGGCGGACTCGTGGTTCTCTCGCCGACGAGTGTGCGCGTTACGGTCCCGGTGGAGCCAAGGGCGGAGCGGGTCTTTCCCGGGATTCCGCTAAGTGTGAGCGCCGGCGACGTGAGCGGTGTCAGGGTCGAACCGTCGCTGGTCGATATCCGCATCTCGGGCCCGCAGAGCACGGTGGACGCGGTGCGGGCGGAGGCTTTGTCGCCGCTCCTGGAGTTCGCCGGGCCCGCCGACTATGGCCGTGCGCTCCCGATCATTCTGCCGGCCCCAGCTCCCTTCCTCCAGGTCGACGTCGAGCCCGACTCGGCGCGCGTCGTGCCGGAGGGCGGTGGGTAGCAGGACAGACGCGGGTTGGCGGAGCGAAGCATGAGCGGCCGCATAGTCCTGGCGATCGAGACGTCGTGTGATGACACGTCGGCGGCGATTCTACGCGGCGAGCGCGAGCTGCTCGGCCACGTTATCGCTACGCAGGACCTGCACGCGAGCTACGGCGGTGTCGTACCGGAGGTCGCGTCGCGGGCCCAACTCCGCGTCATCGACGGCGTCGTCGCGCAGACGCTCGAGAAGGCCGGCGTCGCGTGGGCCGATGTGGACGCCTTCGCCGTCACTGCGGGTCCGGGCCTGATCGGTTCGCTGCTCGTTGGACTCAACTGGGTCAAAGCCGCGGCCTACGCGCTGGGCGCCCCGTTCATCGGCGTGCATCACATGGAGGCCCACTTGTTCGCCTCGGTCCTCGAGGACGAGCGTGCCGAGCCACCATTCATAGCTTTGCTCGTCTCCGGCGGACACACCCTGCTGCTGCAGGCGGAGAGCTGGGGCCGCTACCGACTGCTCGGCGCCACCCGCGATGACGCCGCCGGCGAGGCATTCGATAAGGTGGCGCGACTGCTGGGCCTGGGCTATCCTGGCGGACCGGTCATCGAGCGACTGGCCCGCCAGGGTGATGCGTCGCGGCACTCGTTCCCGGTGTCTATGGTGCGCGGTGGCCAGCGTGAAGATCACGGCGACTACTACGACATGTCGTTCAGCGGTTTGAAGACGGCTGTGCTCTTGCGAGTCCGTGAGCTTGAGCGGGACGACCACCTGGAAGCTGAGATTACGCATCTCTGCGCGGCGTTCCAGCGGGCGGCGATCGAGCAGCTGACGGAGAAGACCTTGCGTGCCGTGAAGGCGACGGACTGCCGGCGCGTCATCCTCGGCGGTGGTGTGGCAAGGAACAAGGAGCTGGCGGATAGCATCCGCAGCCGTATGCCACCGGACGGGCTCGTGTTCGTGCCGTCGCCACGCCTCGCGACCGACAACGCGGCGATGGTGGCGCGTGCCGCGCAGTTCCGGCTCGAGCGTGGAGAGCGAGCAGGCTACGATCTCAATGCCCGGGCGGATCTGCCGATGCCGGGGATCACTTGACGGGGCACGAGAAGATCGAGGAGAGGGATCGATAGAATGCACCCGATTCTGTTCGAGTTCAAAGGAATACAGGTCACGACGTTCGGCCTCATGCTGGGCATCGGCTTCCTGGTCGCTGGCTGGGTCGGCAGCCTCGACTACGAGCGGAAAGGTTACGAGCGCGACGCGTCCTGGACCGTCCTCATGGGTGCGCTGGTCGGCGGAATCATCGGTGCCAAGATCTATTACGCCTTCCTCAATTGGCCGCTGCTGGTCCGCGATCCGCTCGGCACTCTCTTCTCCCGAGCCGGGCTCGTCTGGTACGGCGGGTTCATCGGCGGCACGATCGGCGTGATCCTCGTGGCGCGCCGCGCCAAACTGCCGATCGGGACTGTCGCGGACAGCGGCGCGCTGATGCTGTCGATCGGATACGCGGTCGGGCGCATCGGCTGTTTCCTCGTGGGGGACGACTACGGCAGACCCACGGATAGCTGGGTCGGGCTCGCTTTTCCCAACGGCACACCGCCGAGCACGGCAGGTAATCTCCGGCACAGCTTCGGTGTGGATGTGCCCGATTCCGTGCCTGACTGGGAGGTGTTGCGCGTCCACCCGACACAGCTGTACGAAACGGCCATCATGCTGGTCGTCTTTGCGATCCTCTGGCGGCTGCGGCGCCACCCGCATCGCGCCGGTTGGCTGTTCATGCTTTACCTGGTGCTCGCTGGCCTCGAGCGGGCGTTCGTCGAGATCTTCCGCGCCAAAGATGACCGATTCATCGGCCCGCTGACTCTCGCGCAGGTGATCAGCTTCGTCATTATCGCGGTGGGTGCCTATGGGCTCTGGACGTTATGGGGTGAGCCGCGGCAGCCGGCGGCCCAATCGGCGCGGGGAGGCTGATCGGCGTGCCGAAGCTACTTCACCTCTCCGACCTGCATTTCGGTAAGGCTTTCGTACCCGAGGTCGCGGAGACTGTGTTGGAACACAGCCGTGAGATCGAGCCCGATGTGGTCGTCGTGTCCGGCGACCTAACGCAACGGGCGAAGGCACGCGAGTTCGAGCAAGCGGCAGAGTATCTGAGCCAACTTGGGGCACCCGTCGTCGTCACACCGGGTAACCATGACGTGCCTTTCTACCGGATCTGGGAACGCTTCCTGACGCCTTACGCGAACTATCACCGCTACATCAACTCGGAGCTTAACACGGTCACACAGGTGGCCGGGCTCAGGATCGTGTCGCTCAACTCCAGCCGGCGGCTGACGCTCACCAACGGCCGTATTCGACGCTCGCAGCTCGCCTTCGCCCAGAGAGCCTTCGAGCAAGCCGGCGACTCGTCGGTCCGGATCGTCGTGACTCACCACCATCTCGCACCGCCGCCCGATTTCGTCGGGGGCAACGTGATGCCTTTCGCGCGGCGAGCCCTGAGGCGGTTCACCGAGTTCGAGGTCGACCTGATCCTGGGTGGCCACATGCACCGATCGTACATCGGCAACTCGCTCGATTTCTTTCCCGGCGAGCTCGAGCGGCGTGGGATCGTGATCGTGCAGTGCGGCACGACGACGTCGCGCCGGGGCCGGGGTCGCGAGCGACTCAAGAACACGTTCAATCTCATCTCCGTCGACGATCAGCTGATCCGTGTCGCGCATCATGCCTGGATCGGGGAGCTATCTCGCTTCATGCCGATCAGCGAGCACGCTTTCCCACGCGGCGCCAAACAGTACTTCGATGTTACGAGCGGACCGGGAATCGGGTCCGAGCTGGACTCGGTCGCCTGAAGCCCTCCGGTGGGGCCTTCGCCTCGCAGCCCTCGCCGCCCTCGCCGTCGGCTTGCTGATGCCCGTCTATGCTTCGGCGCAAGTGACTGCCCGCGACACCTTGCCGGTCGTTCGACGCCTGAACTTCGAAGGCAACTCTTCGTTCAGTGACGCTGAGATCGAGCGTGCCATTGCGACGCGCGCTACCGGTTGCAGGTCGGTGCTGTTGAGCCCGCTCTGCTGGATCGGTTGGGATGCTTTCATCCGGACGGAGCGCCTCGATCCGCGTGAGTTGAGGACCGATGTCGCCCGGGTTCGGGTGTTCTACTTCCGACGCGGATATCGCAAAGCACAGGTCGACACGATGGTGGTCCGCCAGAACGGCATCGTCGATGTCACACTGCTGATCGACGAAGGCGAGCCCGTGGTCGTGCGCGATATCTCGTTCATCGGACTCGAAGAGGTAAGCGACGCGGATGCGGCCGTTTCCGACATCGAGTTGAGAATCGGTGAGCCCTATAGCGAGGTCGCCGTCACGACGTCACGCGAGCGGATCGAGCGCGAGTTGCGAAAACGCGGCTACGCCGATGCGGTGGTGCTGGTCGGGTATACGAGTCCGAGCACCGACACGCTGGGGGCGTTCGTAGAGCTGGAAGCGGTGCTGGGGCCGCGGTCGCGAATCGGCGAGATCCGCGTTGACGGGGCCGATGAACTCGAGCCCGATGACGTCATGCGCCTGCTGACCTTTCGCTCCGGCGAGCTGTACAACGAAGACGAGATCGTTCGTAGTCAGCGGTTCCTGTACTCGATGGCCCTTTTCAACTACGTCGATATCACGCGGCAGCCGACGAACCCCGACTCGACCATCGACGTCGATGTCGTCGTCCACGAGGCGAAGATGCGTGGCGTCCAGTTCGGTTTTGGGTTGTCGACGACCGAGTGCTTCGAGGTCCAGGCGGCGTGGACTCACCGCAACTTCTTCGGCGGTACCCGCAGCCTGGCGGTGAGCGGCGTGCTATCCAACCTGGGCACCGCCAAGCTCGCCCGACAGTTCCCCTGCACGCAGGCCGGAGTGGAGCCCGAGAGCGAGTTGGAGACCGACCCCTACAACAAGATCAATTGGAGGCTGCGCGCCGAGTTCCAACAGCCCTGGTTCCTCGGCTCGGAGAACTGGTTGGGGCTCGGGATCTTCGGCGAGCGGCAGAGCCTGCCGGGGATCTATGCGCGGGTCAGCTATGGCGGCGACGTGAAACTGAGTCGCGAAATCGCGCCGGGTACCGCGTTGATCGGGACCTACCGGGCCGGTCTCGACAGCCTCGAGGAGGGGAGCGCCGACTTCCTCTTCTGCGCGAACTTCTTGGTCTGCAGTCCCGACGATATCGCGCTGCTCGAGAAGCCCCGCTGGCTCTCGTGGGTCGCCGTCACCTTCGCGCGCAGCCGGACCGACGTGGTCCTCAACCCGACCCGCGGTTACCGTTTCAACCTCGAGGGCGAAACGGCGTCCCGGTTCACCGGCTCCGAGTGGGCCTACTACGGAGCGCGCGGCGAGTTCAGCTGGTTCCAAAAGCTGGGTGACCGTAACGTTCTGGCGCTGCGTTTGCGGGGCGGTCTCGTGAGGCCCATCGGCTCCGGTATCGAAGGTGTCGAGCTGGGCCCGCGCAGCGAGCCGGTGACGCATCCGCTGAAGCGGCAGTACGCGGGGGGCGCCTTCACCGTCAGAGGCTACGGTCAGAACCTGTTGGGTCCGCAGGTCTTGCTGACCGATGCCGACAATCTGCCGGGCTGCAATCCGGACGACCCAACTGTCACTGAAAACAACACCTGGGTCTGCGATCCCAACGAGCAAGGGCTGACGTCGGGGCAGGTCTTTCCGCGCCCGGTCGGCGGTGAGAACGCCGTCGTGGCCAACGCGGAGCTCCGTGTGCCCTTCGGCATCGGGCGTTGGGTCGGGGTGGCGTTCATCGATGTGGGGCAGGTATGGACCACCAGGGGCGGGGTGGAGACGGCGGAGGGGCTGGCCTGGTCGCCCGGCGTTGGCATCCGATATCAGAGCCCGGTGGGACCGTTGCGGCTCGATATCGGTTATAACACCAGTGGAAGCGAGACATGGCCGGTCGTCAGCGAGTTGTTGGTGGACGGAAAGGCGATCATCGTACAGCTCGGCAATGCGAATGACGAGCCAAGCAAGCTCGAGTATGATCCCTATGACCGCACGGGGCTGGGGGGATTCGTGAATCGCCTGCAGCTGCATTTCTCAATCGGACACGCGTTCTAGTGACCTGGAAGGAACGACTGATCGGAATCCCGCTGGCGTTGGCCGGGGCCCTCCTGCTCCTGGCCACCGGCGCCGGCATGACGTTCACGCGCACGGATTGGGGCCGCGAGCACGTGCGCTCGTTCGCACTCGAGAAGCTCAACGAGGCGATCGTCGGTCGAGTGGAGATCGATGAGGTGCTGGAAGGCGATCTCCTGCGTTCGGTGAGGATGGCCGGCGTTCGTATCTACGAACCGGACGGGCAGCGGTTCGCCCAGGTGGACACCGTCGCCGTCCACTATCGTTGGTCCGATTTCCTTCTTGGTAATGTCACGGTGGCGAGGGTCACCCTGGTCGGCCCGATCGTGAACCTGCGGACCACACGCGGCGAAGGTTGGAACTTCGAGAAGGTCTTTGCGGGGCGCGGGAGCGCTGACGGCGAGAGTGCCAGCCGGGACGTTCAGGGGGGCCGCGGGCGCCGAGTCGAGCTTCGAGAGGTCGCAATCCGATCAGGCGATGTGACGCTCCGCTTCCCTTGGGACCCACCCTCAGACAGCGTTGCGGATTCCTCGGCCTGGCACGTCGAGCAGGTGGATGGCCGCTGGGAGCGGGTCGTTCGTATCGAGCGGCTCAACGCGAGTCTGCCGGTGGCACGGGTCGCGGCCCCACGGGACCAGGGTCGCCTGTTCCAAGCATCGCAGCTCAGCGCCCGCGCGACGATCCTGCGAGAGCCATTCCAGATCGAGCAGCTCAGGGCGGACGTCGAGGTCCACGGCGACACGCTGGCCTTCGATGTCTGGGAGGCCGACCTGACGGGTTCACGGGTGTTTGGCGAGGGTTGGGTCACACTCACCGGTGAACCGGAGTACGACGTGGCGCTGCGCGGCGGCCCGGTAACGACCAATGACCTCTGGTGGTTGTTGCCGCAGCTACCACCCGGTGTGGCCAACCTGGATTTCCGCTTCGCCAGCCGGCCCGACGGCACGGTGCTCGAGGCCCAGAACGCTCGCTGGGAATCGCCGGACGCGACCGCTTCAGGCAACTACGCGATGACTCTGCGTGCTGGGCCGGATGGTTTGGAGTTCGAGGACGTCGACCTCGAGGTGGCACGCGTTCACAGCAGCCTCATCGCCTTCCTGACGGGCTGGGAGCCGCCGGTGCACGGCGAGCTGGCAGGCCGCGTGCGACTCAACGGTCCTCTGTCGCGGCTGGAGATTGACGGTGATGTGACGGTGACGCCTGACGGGATGGGCTCGAATTCGCATATCACGGCGCTCGGCACGCTGCACGTCGCCGACGGACAGCTGGGCGCCAGCGATCTCGAGCTGCAGCTCGACAGGGTCGATCTCGGCCTCGTACGCGCCTTCGTACCGTGGGTCGCGGTGAGAGGGACGGTGACCGGAACGGCCTCGCTTGATGGGCTTCTGGCTGAGGGGCTGGCAGTCTCGTTGAACGTCGAGCAGACAGATCCCGGCTTCACTCCGACACGACTGGCGGGTCGGGGTACGGTGACGGCGCCGGTTCGTGCACCGCTGCGGATCGATGCCCGGCTGCGCGCCGATGAGATCTCGCTGACCACGCTGGCCGCCTATTACCCGGCGATCCCGTTCCGGGGCGATTTCCGCGGCGAGTTCAGCGTTATGGGATCGCTCGCCGACCTCGAAGTCGAAGCTCATCTGGGCGGCTTGGGTGATTCGCTGGCAATCTCCGGTAACCTGCAGCTCGCCGCCGGGCCGCCACGCTATCGCGGTAACGTCCAGGGCTGGCGGATCGGCCTCCCGGAGTTCCGCGAGGGCTTGCCACAATCGGACCTCGACTTCCGAGTCGACTTCGAAGGAGAGGGTGTCAGGCTGGCCGATCTGCAAGCACGGGCGCGGGCCCACGTATTCGCGTCCTTCATCGGCGGCGTGCGCTTCGATTCGGTGTTCGCAGAGCTGGGAATTGGTGACGGCCGGCTCCGCGTCGATACCGCCGTCGTCGCCGCCGAGTTCGGCGAGCTGGCTGTGTCGGGCGCCCTTGCCCTGTCCGCGGACCAGACGGACAGCCTCGCCTTCGACCTGCGCGCCGACAGTCTGGGCGGCTTCAACCCGTGGCTGTTCCCGGCCATCGACCGGCTGCCCCTGCCGAGCGTGGTGACGGCGGCAGCCAGCGCGACAAACGGTGGGAGCGCCCCGGGCATCGAGGGATCGGGTCGTGTAGTGGGAAGGCTCGTCCGAGATGAAGGCCACTTCGCGGTGCGCGGCAGTGCCGAGGCCCGAGGGTTCAGCTACGGCGCGGCGGGAGCGGACAGCGTTGGCATCGAGCGCTTTGATATCGGCGACGAAGCCGGCCGGTTCATCGCGGAGGGTACGGTACGTGCCGCGGGTGCCGGCTTCAGCGAGGTCCGCTTCGATGAGCTGGAGGCCCGCGGCGGACTTCGCGATTCGCTGCTCGCGGTCGAGTTCCGGCTGGTGAAGCCAGGTGCGGCAGCGGCCGGCAATGTCCGGGCTTTGCTGGGCCGCGAGGCGCAATCGATAGGCGTCGACTCGCTGGCGCTGCGGTTGGGGAACTCGATGTGGGAGCTCGAGCAGCCGGCCGAGTTCTACTTCGCAGACACGGGGGCCCTCGCCGTTCGCGACTTCGAGCTGACGAGCGCGAGGCGGCGCATCGCCGTGAGCGGCTCCGTGGGTACCTCGGGGCCCGTTGCCCTCAACGCGCGCCTCACCGGGGTCGACTTGGGTGAAGTCGCCTTGCTGTGGCCGGACACGTTGCAGATGGCGGGCATGCTCGAGCTGCAGGCCGAGCTCTCCGGTCGCGTGCGCGACCCTCAGGTTCAGGCCAGCTTCGAGGTCATTGAGGGCGACCTCTTCAGCGTCGCCTTCTCGAGCTTACGCGGCACGCTGGGCTACGGGGGCGGTGCCCTGTCGCTTGATGCCTCCATGTGGCAGGGTCAGCACGAACTGGCACGACTGCAAGGGACGTTGCCGGTCGACCTACAGCTACCTGCTTTCGCTTTCGACCTGCCCGAACGCCCTATCGCTATGACCTTCGAGGGTGACAGCGTACCGCTCACCCTGGTCAACCTACTTACCGATCAGATCACCGACATCCGCGGTCACGCCCGGGCCGCGGTGCGAATCGGCGGTACGCCGGGGAGCATCGACTTGCAGGGGCCGGCCATACTGACCGGCGGCGGCTTCCGGGTTCCGCGTAGCGGGATCACCTATGAGGGGCTGGAAGGCGAATTGCAGTTCCGTGGTGTCGGGATGCAACTGAGCGGTGTGACGATCCGGGCCTCGCAGGGCGGCAGCGGCGCGCTGGCCGGCTCGGTCAGCTTCGCTGACCTGGGCAACCCGGAGTTCGACCTCGAACTTAGAGCCGTCGAGTTGGCGGGCTACGATCAACTGGACGCGCGGGTCGTCGCATCGGGGACCGTACAACTGCGAGGCCGCTACGATCAGCCACTTATATCGGGCGATCTGATAATCGTCAGCGGGGTGCTCTTCGTCGAGGAAGTCGGCCGGCAGGCCGAGATCATCGACCCGTTCGAGGCGAACCTGGTCCTGCTCGAAACGGTCTTTGCCTCGGAGGAGGGTCTGCGGCGCGCCACCGGCAACCGGTTCCTCGACAATCTGGTCATCTCGCTGAGTCTGGACATCGAGCGCGACACGTGGCTGCGCTCGGACGAGATGAACGTCGAGATCGCCGGCGACCTGTCGCTGTACCAGGATAGAGCGCAGGACGTGCTGCGAATCGACGGTACGCTGGAGGCCGTCCGCGGCGAATACTGGTTCTTCAACAAGCGCTTCGCGGTCGTCGGCGGTACGATCGAGTTTGTCGGCGAGCCGGCGATGAACCCGAACCTGAGGATCATCGCGCTCTACACGGTCCGCACGCAGAAGCGGCCCATCGACATTCGCCTGGTCATCGGTGGAACGCTGGAGGAGATGACGCTCAGGCTGGAGAGCAGCGAACAGCCGCCGATCCCGGAATCGGATCTCCTGTCGTACCTGCTGTTCGGCCGGCCGTCCTACGAGCTGACGCGTAGTAGTGAGGAACGTAACCTGCTGCAGGATGTGACGGCGGGTGTCCCCGAGGCCATCGTGGGCTATGCGCTCGGTTCGTTGCTCGTGGGCGGGTCCTTCATCTCGTACGTCGATGTGAGTCGCGCGCCGCTCGCCCCCGAGGCCGAAGGCGAGTACCGCAGCGGGTCCGGGCCGGCGCTCGCGGCCACCCAGGTGGAGGTAGGGTGGTACCTCGCCCCCACCGTCTTCATCAGTGTGGCTCAGCACCTCGCGGGTGCCGTGCGTCCGACAGTGCGTCTCGAGTGGCGGCTGGACGAGAACTTCACACTGCGCGGGGTCACCGAGCCCCGCTTCGGGCCCGAGGGTACGCTGTTCTACGGCGGCCCGGCCGCCAACCTCGAGCAGTCGATCGGGGTCTTCCTGCTATACGGGTGGGCGTACTGACTGGAACCCGCTCCCTCTCGGGTGTAGTATTCTACTCCTAAAGCAAGACGATAAACCTCGGGTCTGGGCAGCCAATCGCCCAGGAGTGACGTATGGGTAACTACGCCAAGATCTTCGGGCTCATGGCGGCGCTGACGGCTCTGGTGCTCGCGATCGCCTATTCGGCCGGCGGGCCGAACGCGCTGCTGCCCGCACTTGTCATGGTCGGCTTGTTCAACTTCGGCATGTACTGGTTCAGCGACCGCGCCGTACTGCGCGCTTACCGTGCCCAGGCGATCGAGCCGCAGGACGCGCCGGAGCTCTACGAAATGGTCGACCGGCTGCGGCAACGGGCCGGCCTGCCGATGCCGAAAGTCGCCATCGCTCCTAGCCCGCAGCCGAACGCGTTCGCGACCGGGCGTGATCCGCAACACGCTGTGGTGTGTTTTACCCAGGGTATCCTCAGCGGCATGAGGCGTGAGGAGCTGGAAGGGGTCACGGCGCATGAGTTGGCCCATATCAAGAACCGCGACATGCTGACCAATACCGTCGCCGCCACGATGGCTGGCGCCGTGATGATTCTGGCCCGCTTTGCCTTCCTGTTCGGCGGTCGCGACAGGAACGCCATCGCCGGCCTGGCCATGCTCATCCTGGCACCGCTCGCCGCGTTCCTCGTGCAGATGGCGATCAGCCGGCAGATGGAGTACCGGGCCGACCGGGTCGGCGCCGAGATCGCCGGCACGCCGCGCGGCTTGGCACGAGCGCTGCTTCGCCTGGAGGAGATGGCGCACCGCGTGCCTATGGAGGTTAACCCGTCGGCTGCGCACCTCTGCATCGTCAACCCGCTACGTCGCGGCGGGTTGACCCGGCTTTTCATGACTCACCCGCCGGTGGAAGAACGAGTCGCCCGGCTGGAAGAGCTTGAGCTCGGTGTCGCCTAGGCAGATGATGGGCGTTCACTCGGAGTCCGACCTCTACGTCATCCACAACCCGGCGGCCGGACCGAAGCGAGCCGATCAATTGCGCCGGCGGGTCGAGGCGGCACTCACCAGGCGCCGGGTCGGGTACGTCTACGCGCGCACCGAGGCACCCGGGCATGCAGGTGAGCTCGCCGCCGCGGCGTTGGCCGACGGGTTCCGTCGCATCGTCGTCGCCGGTGGCGACGGTACGGTGCTGGAGACGGTGTCGGCCTTGGTGGGCACCGACGCGGCCTTGGCGTTGCTGCCGGTGGGTACGGGCAACCAGCTGGCGGCGAACCTCGGCATTCCGAAGAAACTTGACCGGTCACTCGATGTGGTGTTGCACGGTAGTCTGCGGAAGATCGATGTCGGGATGATCGACGGGCAGGCGTTTACCTGTATCGCCGGTGCCGGTTTCGACGCCGATGTCGTGCGCCCGCGGTCGGCGGTGAAGAAGCGAATGGGCTATCTCGCTTACGTACACGCGGCGACGGTGGCGGCGCTCGTACCGAACCCGTCGAGGCTGCGCATCACCGTGGACGGTGAGGCGAATACGTGCACAGGGATCGGCGTCGAGGTGGCGAACATGCCGGGCCTTTCGGCACCGCTACTCACGCGTCCCGTCGACCTCGTTCCCGACGGGCGGCCGGACGACGGGCTGCTCGATGTCTGCGTCCTGGCGGTGGAGACGACGTTCGATTTTTTGTCGGCGATGAGCTCGATCGTGGCCCGGCGCTACGGTCGCAACCGGCGGTTGCGTTACTTCCGTGGTCGCGAAGTCGTAATCGATGCCGACCCGCCTCTGGCGGTCCAGATCGACGGTGAACGACTCGATACCACTACGCCCTTCACGGCAACGGTGCGCCCCGGAGCGCTGAACGTTCTCGTGCCGCCAACCCGCCAGTCCGGATGACCGCTATGCGCGACGAGTACCTGGTGGTCCGCGGCGCACGCGAGCACAACCTCAAGAACATCGACATCCGCATCCCGCGTGGTGAGCTGACTGTGTTCACCGGGCTCTCCGGATCGGGCAAATCGAGCCTCGCTTTCGACACGATCTATGCGGAAGGCCAGCGGCGCTACGTGGAGTCGCTCTCCGCCTACGCGCGCCAGTTCCTCGGGCTGATGGAGAAGCCTGACGTCGACACGATCGAGGGCCTGTCACCGGCGATTTCGATCGAACAGAAGACGGCCGGGCGCAACCCGCGCTCCACGGTCGGCACGATAACCGAGATTTACGACTACCTGCGGCTGCTCTGGGCGCGCTGCGGCACGCCTCACTGTTCCGCCTGTGGGAAACCGGTGCAACGCCAGTCGCCGGAGCAGGTGGCCGATGCCGTGCTCGAGTGGCCGGGAAAGACCCGTATCGAAGTGCTCGCCCCCTTGGTCAGGGGTCGCAAGGGCGAGTTCAAGGACCTGTTCGAAAGGGCTCGTAAGGACGGCTTCGTCCGCGTCCGAGTGGACGGCGCGACGTACGATCTCAACGATCCGCCGAAGCTCAACCGCCGTATCAACCACGACATCGCCATCGTCGTCGATCGCTTGAGCGTGCAGCCCGGCGACCGAGCGCGGCTCACCGATTCCATCGAGATCGCGCTGCGCACCGCCGACGGCGTGGTGCAGATCGATCGTTACGGCCCTGCCGACGAGCCGACGAGCCATCTCTTCAGCGAGCGCTACGCCTGCCCTGACTGCGGGGTCGGCTTGCCGGAGCTCGAGCCGCGGCAGTTTTCCTTCAACTCGCCCTACGGAGCATGCCCGACCTGCAACGGTCTGGGGCTGCGCAAGGTCGCAAACCCGGACCTCATGCTCGCCGACGACCGACTTTCGCTGCTGGAGGGCGTCCTCATTCCCTGGGGTTCACCGGTCGGCTTCCTGCGCAAGCGCGTGATCGAGCCGCTGGCCGAGCGATACGACGTTCATGCAAATACTCCGTGGGCGGAGCTGCCCGAGGCCATGCGCCAGGAGGTGCTTGTCGGTTCCGCGGAACTCGATTGGGAGGGCGCCGTCGCGCGGTTGGAGCGGCGCTACCACGAGACGGCGAGCGAGCGGCTCCGCGCCCGGCTGGCCGAGTTCATGTCCGACTCCGTCTGTTCCGAGTGTGGCGGGAGCAGGCTGCGCCGGGAAGCACTGGCGGTGAGCTTCGAGGGCAAGTCGATCGGCGAGGTCGTCGACATGACCGCGGCGCGGGCCGCCGAGTTCTTCGCTGGCCGCAAGTCTTACTTCGAGGACGCCGTCGCCGGTCCGATTCTCAGGCAAGTCCTCGAACGGCTGCGGTTCTTGGGGGATGTGGGTGTCGACTACCTGACGCTGGGTCGAGGAGCCGAAAGCCTCGCAGGCGGCGAAGCCCAGCGTATCCGGCTGGCGACACAGATCGGCTCCAAGCTGGTCGGTGTTCTCTACATCCTGGACGAACCGTCGATCGGGCTTCACCAACGCGACAACGGGCGGCTGCTGGAGACACTCGAGTCGCTCCGCGATCTCGGCAACACGGTCATCGTGGTGGAGCACGACGAAGCCACGATCCGCCGCGCCGACCACGTCGTCGATCTCGGGCCGGGCGCCGGTCGTGCCGGCGGCGAAGTCGTCGTGGAGGGCAGCCTGAACGACGTGCTGGCCTCCCAGCGTTCGCTGACCGGTGCCTACCTGCGCGGCGAGCGGAGAATCGAGGTGCCGCTAGCAAGGTGTTCGGGCAATGGCGAGAAGCTCGTAATCCGGGGCGCCCGCCAATACAACCTCAAGAACATCGATGTCGAGCTGCCGCTCGGCTGCTTCATATCCGTCACGGGCGTCTCCGGCTCGGGCAAGTCCACGCTGATCGAGGAGATCCTATACCGGGAGCTGGCGCGCCGCCTCTATCGTTCGCGCCTGATCCCCGGCGCGCACGACGGCATCGAAGGTCTCGAGTGCATCGACAAAGTCATCGACGTCGATCAGTCGCCGATCGGCCGGACGCCCCGCTCGAATCCAGCCACCTATACCGGCGTCTTCACGCCGATCCGCCAGCTGTTCGCCCAGCTACCGGAGTCCCGCATTCGCGGCTACGAGCCGGGGCGCTTCAGCTTCAACGTCAAAGGCGGTCGCTGCGAGGCCTGCCAGGGTGATGGGCTGGTCAAGATCGAGATGCACTTCCTGCCCGACGTCTACGTACCCTGCGAGGTCTGCCGCGGCCGGCGCTACAACCGCGAAACGCTCGAGGTCTTCTACAAGGGCAAGAGCATCGCAGATGTGTTGGCGATGACGGTCGACGAAGCGCTCGAGTTCTTCGAGCCGATCCCAACGGTGCGGCGAAAACTCGAGACCCTGCGCGACGTCGGCCTCGGCTACATCACCCTCGGACAAAGTTCCACGACTCTGTCCGGCGGCGAAGCGCAACGGGTCAAGCTCGCCACCGAGCTCTCGAAGGTGCAGACCGGACGAACGCTGTATATCCTGGACGAGCCTACCACGGGTCTCCATTTCGAGGACATACGAATGCTGCTGGATGTGTTGCACCGGCTGGTCAAGCGTGGCAACACCGTGGTGGTGATCGAGCATCAGCTCGACGTGATCAAGACAGCGGATTGGATCATCGATCTCGGCCCGGAGGGCGGAGACGAGGGCGGAGAGGTGGTTGCGGCGGGCACGCCCGAGCAGGTAGCGCAGGTGAAGGCCAGCCTGACAGGCCGGTTCCTGCGGCCACTGCTCAGGAGCAACAACAAGAAGCGACGGGAGGCCCAACATGTCGGACGCTGAGCATCGCCGCGAGCCCAAGTACCTGCTTCGCCCTTTCGAGGCCTACGCACTGCCGCGCATGGCGGCGGCGCTGCCCAGGTGGGTGCTCCCGGATCACATGACGGCACTCGGCACTCTATCCGCCTTGGCGATCGGTATCTGCTACGCGCTCTCGGGCCGCAGCGCCAACTACTTGTGGGCGGCGAACGTCCTCTGGGTGGTGAACTGGGTGGGCGACAGCCTCGACGGCACGCTGGCCCGCGTGCGCCGCATCGAGCGGCCGCGCTACGGCTACTATCTCGACCATACCGTCGACATGTTCGCTGCAGCGTTCATCTGCCTCGGTCTCGGCTTCTCACCGTATCTGTTGCTGTCGGTGGCGCTGATGATCTTGATCGCCTTTTATCTGATGTCTATCAACGTCTACCTCGAGACGTTTGTGTTGGGGACCTTCCAGTTCGGTTACGATTACATCGGGCCGACCGAAGTACGCGTCATCCTGATCCTGGCCGGTAGCACGCTGGCGCTGGGCTTCGAGCCGGTACTCGACTTGCGAGGCGTGCCGTTTGGAACCCTCGACCTGTTCGGATTGATCGGCGTCGCCATCATGCTGGCGCTGCTCGTGCGACGGATCGTCGGCAACCTGTCACAGCTGGCGCGGCTCGAACCAGCGAACGTGGTGAGGGAGGCGGGTGAGTAGTGGGCGGATCCGGGGCTTTCGAGAATGAGGTCGGGTTGAACCCATGACGCTCTTCGAGTATCTCGGCGTACTGATATCAGTGGTGATGGGTCTCGGGATTACCCATCTGCTCATCGGCGCCAGCAAGGTGATACAGCATCGGGATTCGGTTCGCTTCTACTGGGTCCACGCCGTTTGGACCATGAACATGCTGATCTACATCCTGGTGATCTGGTGGGGGATGTTCTGGTGGAGCTCACTCCAGGAATGGACGTTCTTCAATTTCCTGTTCGTCACTCTCTACGCCATCGTGTTGTTCCTTCTAGCTGCGATGCTCTATCCCTGGGAAATCCCAACCGACTTCGATTACGAGCGACATTTCCTCAAGAACCGCACCTGGTTCTTCGGCCTGTTTACTGTGGCTTGGTGCGTCGATGTCGTTGAGACGACGCTCAAAGCAGGGATGGGCCTCAGAGAACTTCCACAGGGATATCTATTCTTCATTTTCAGTGTGGTCGCGCTCAGCGTGGTGGGCGCACTCTCGAGCAGTAAACGATACCACGGGTTCTTCGCGGTGAACTGGTTTCTGATGATCCTGATCTACCTCGGGGCGACCACGCTGGCGCGGATCGCGGCGTAGCGGCCGTGGATCCGCATGCCATGACCCCACATGGCCGCGCTCTGCGCGCTTACTTCGACGGCGAGGTCTCGGCTCGGCTCGTCGTCCGGCGTGATGATGGGTACGAGGTTTCCTTGCCGGCGAGCCACTTCTTTCGCGAAGCTTTGGAATTCTCCCCGATCGAGATCGCGGCGCTCGAACGCTGCCGGGGCCACGTGCTCGATGTAGGCGCAGGTTCCGGGCTTCACAGCCTCGTCCTGCTGTCCGGCGGACGGACGGTCACCGCGATCGACATCAGCAGCCACGCGGTCGAGATCATGGTGCAGCGTGGAATACCGGACGTGCGTTGCGCCGACATCTTCCAGTTCCGAGGTGGTCCTTTCGATACCCTGTTGATGTTGGGTCATGGGATCGGGATTGTCGAAGACCTGCAGGGTTTGAGTCGCTTCCTCTCCCATGCCGGTGAGCTCACCCGCCCGGGCGGACAACTGTTGCTCGACTCACTGGATGTGCGTCAGACCGACGACCCCCGCCATCTGGCCTACCAGGAGGCGAATCGAAGAGCAGGGCGCTATCTTGGAGTGACTCGCCTCCAGTTCGAGTACGCGGGAGAGAGCGGGCCCTACTGTGGATGGCTACACGTAGACCCGCAGACCCTGCGGGAGCACTCCGAGCCGGGGGGCTGGGGATGCGAGATCGTCCTTCAACAGGACGGCGGTGATTACTTGGCCTGCCTCACTCGAGGAGGACAGTGACGGTGACGAACTCATCACAGTCGAGAGAGCTACGACGGATTCCTGGTGTCGGCCCAAGTCTGGCATGTGACCTTCATGATGTCGGTGTCCGCCGTGTCGAGGACCTTCGTGGTGCCGACCCGGAGCGATTGTATCGGCAGCTTTGCTCGCTGCGCGGTAGCGCCGTCGATCGTTGTGTCCTCTACGTTTTCCGCTGCGCCGTGTACTTCGCCAGCCACGTAGAGCACGACCAGGAGCTACTGAAGTGGTGGAACTGGAAGGAGAATCCAGACTCGACCCGCTGACGGGCCCTTTCGACATCCCTCGGGCTGTCATCGATTGGCTGGCTCGCTCACCGGCGCGAGCCTTCGTCATCATCTTTCTCCTAGCTTTCGCGATCCGCGGCTTTCTTCTGACCAAGGTTCCGGACCGCTACGTCCTCCCGCATACGCGTTGGGAGCTGGAAGCCGTGGCTTACTCGCTGGCTCGACATGGCCAGTTCGCGGATCCGTACGTCGTCCCCACTGGGCCGACCGCCCATCTGCCGCCGATCATGCCGGCCACCATTGCCCTGGTCTGGCGCCTGTTCGGGATGGGCCTGGCGGCTGGTTACGCGGCTTGGATTCTGAGGATCGCCAGCTACTGCGCCATGTACGCCATGCTCCCCTGGCTGGCTGGCCGGCTCGGTGTAGGGAAGCAAGCCGGCGTGCTCGCCGGCATCGCCGGCGCTTTTGTCGCCGTTTGGCCGGGGTACGGCGAGGCGCTCACGGCCATCCTGCTGGGCCTGCTGCTGGTCGCTTTTCTGCGGCGTTGGACGGCGGGGCGCGGCTCGGCGGCCGGTTCGTTTCTGCTCGGAGCGGGAGCCGCGGTGACATTCCATCTGCAGCCGGCTCTTCTGCCGGTGGTGCTGGGTTGCATGGCCTTCGAGCTGTGGTGGAGCGAAGATCGGCGGAAGTGGGCGTTCTCAGCGCTGATGGCCCTGGGTATCGTGGTCGCCTGCGTCCCCTGGGGCTGGCGGAACTACGCGAGGTTCCACGAGGTCTTCTTCATCCGCAGCAATCTGGGTCTCGAGCTGCGCATGGGTAACCACGAGGGCGCCGCCGCCGCCATGGACGTGATGGACGTGCGGCAGCAGCACCGCCATCCGCGCGTGCAGGAGGCGGAGGCACTGAAACTCCGGGAACTGGGTGAGGTCGAGTACATGCGGGAGGCCGGGCGCGAGGCCCTGGGGTGGGTCACGACCCATCCGGCCGAGTTTCTGCGCCTGACATCCTCACGCGTGATTCACACCTGGTTCGGGCCTTTGCACGAGCCACCCGTCGCCGCCGGATTCACCGCGCTCACGCTTCTGGCCTTATTGGGTGCATGGCGAACCCTTCCGGGGATGGCGATCCCGGCGCGGGCGGCGCTCTTGATACCTCTAGCGACGTATCCGCTCATCTACTATGTCGTTGCCTACATGCCCCGCTATCGAGTACCCATCGAGTGGATCTTGCTCGTGTTCGCAGGCGCCGCGGTCTGGCGCTGGATCGAGCGGCAGTGAGAGGGCGTGAGATGAACCAGGGGAATCCAGGAAAGAGCGTGCTGATCACAGGTGCGTCGACGGGCATCGGCGCCGCCTGCGCACTGCAATTGGACGAGAAAGGCGTTCGCGTGTTCGCCGGCGTGCGGAAGGAGTCTGACGGCACATCCTTGAAACGGAGCGCCTCGAGCAGGCTTACACCCGTTCCGATCGACGTCACCAGCCCCGAGACGATCGCAGCGGCACGCCGGGCGGTTGCCGATGCCGTCGGTGCTGAGGGCCTGGCCGGGCTGGTGAACAACGCGGGCGTCTACTTTGGCGGTCCGCTCGAGTTCTCCTCGATCGACGAGGTGCGGGAGACATTCGAGGTCAACCTGTTCGGTGTGATCGCGGTCACCCAGTCGTTCCTTCCGCTTCTCCGCACCGCCAGAGGTCGGATCGTCAATATGAGCTCGCTCAGCGGTGTGTTCGCGCTCCCGTTCCTCGGCCCGTACGCGGCAAGCAAGTTCGGCCTGGAAGCCATCTCGGACTCTCTGCGTGTAGAGTTGAGACCGTGGGGTATCTCGGTTGCGGTCGTGGAACCCGGGGTGGTGGATACACCGATGCGAGAGAAAGTCATCGCGACCTTGAGGAAAGCGCGCGAGGCGTATCCGCCCGAGGCGCGTGAGCTCTATGGCCCGATCTTCGGATTGTCGGAACGCCGGCAGGAGCGTGGCATCCGGGCGGAGCGGGTCGCCGTGGCGGTCGAGCATGCTCTATTCGCTCGACGTCCCAAGCGCCGATACCTGGTGGGAGCGGAGGCGAAATCCGTTCCTGTCTTTCGAATGCTGCCCGATGGGTTCCGCGACTGGCTCATCGCCAAGCATCTACCGAAGTATGGTTAGCCGAAAAGTCGTGCAACGGTTCCAATTGAGAGAAGGAGGGAGTATGCGATCGCGAAGTGTAGCGTCCCTGCCAATCGCGGTGCTCGCCGGGTGTCTGCTGTGCGCCTGTAGCGCACCGGAGAGTCGCCAGCCGCAGGATCTGGCCGAGCAGATGCAGGCGGCGGATGGACGCCCAGGCGCTGGCGTCGCTGTACACCGAGGACGCCATGTTACTGCCACCCGGCGGTGACTTCGTGTCAGGCCGGGAGGCGATCCAGGGGTTCTGGCAAGCAGTCATGGACGCCGGCGTCGCCGAGGCGCGACTGACCGTCGAGGAAGCTGAAGGGCTGGGTGACACGGCTTGGGAGGTGGGCCGTTACGCACTTCACGATGCGGCCGGTGCTCTGATCGACGAGGGCAAGTATATCGTGATCTGGAAGAGTACCGATGCCGGGTGGCGGCTCCATCGGGACATCTGGAACAGCAGTGTTCCGTCGTCCTCAGAATGATCGCTGGGGCGGTTTACCGCGGGTACTACAACACCTCCCCGGAGTGCTGGGGGATGTACACCGAGGCGCTAGGCGCTGAATACGGCAATGACCTGCTGTTCGGGCAGGCCCATCAGTTGACCGTCGACAGCCACGCGGTGCAGCACGCTGGAGGGCAGCACCCGGACAAGTCGATCGCCATTCACCTGTGCGGGCTCTATCTCGTGCTGCACCGCGGGCTCCGTCCCACGCGCGTGCCCCCGCTGCTTCAGCGTCTCTCGGATACGGTTCAGGTGTGGCCTCACTTTCCGCCACCCACTGACCGTGGTGCTCTAGCGGTCGGCGCTGTCGCACATTCCGACTCGGTCGCCGCCCATATGGAGAGGGTGCGGGAGTGGGCTGCATCCGTGTGGGGCGCCTGGTCGCAATACCATTCCGACGTGGCGGATTTCGTCGGACGTCATGTCAGGTAGGCGCCCGCGATCGGGAAGACCGCGGGTTTGAACGGAGATGATGCCATGGCATTCGCTTCGCTGCTCGAAGAGACGCTGGAGGCGTGGACAGATGTCCGGCAGGGGTTGATCGAAGAGGTCGAGAACATCCCTGCCGATCGCTTCGATTTCCGGCCGGCGCCGGAAGTGAAGAGTGTGGCGGAGTTGGTCCAGCACATCCTGGAGGTCGCGCTGATGATGACGGGCGAGCTGACGCGCCCCGACACCGATTTCCGGCGCGCCCCCTGGCCCGAGCTTCTGGATCTCTACGCCTCACACGTGAAGGTCGCGAATTCCAAGGCGCAGCTGCTTGGGCTGCTCGGCAGCTCGCTGGCGGAGGCGGAGCTAAGTTTCCGCGAGGCGGGCGAGCTGCACATGCTGCAGTTCATCACACGGTTCGACGGCCAGGCGGGGACGCGGCTCGCCTGGCTGCACCATGGGATTGCGCAGGAGATGTATCACCGGGGGCAGCTGGTCCTCTACGAGCGATTGATGGGGATCGAGCCGGCGCTGACGCGCCGGATTCGTACGGGCTCCTAGCACGTTTGGAAGTCGGGCAAACGTCCGTCCTTGCCGTGGCTGGCGGCGGCCCACAGTATGTTGAGTCGTGCACCGCCATGAATCTCCGACAGTTCAGGTGGCCCAGAGGAGGTTTCCATGCTTGAGTCCGCCCTCATGAGGTTGAGCCTGGTGACCGTGCTCTGCGTCGTCGCGGTCTCACCGCTCGAGGCGCAGACCGACGCCGGCCGACGGGGCGAGCCGAGCCGCCTGGTGGCGGCGATGCTGGGCGATACGCCGCTGCTCGACGATCTTGCGTATCTGGCGGACGAGATCGGCGGACGGCCGACGGGCTCCGTCGCGAATCTCCGATCCGTCGAGTGGGCGTTTCAGCGGTTCCGCGAGGCCAACGTGGCGGCGCGCAAAGAGGCGTTCGTGATGCCCGGGCTCTGGCTCGAGCGCACGGCATCGGCCATGGTGAGCGGCGACGGCGTCGAGTTCCGGCCGCGTGTCGCGGCGATGCCGTTCGCGGCCGGCACACCGCTGAGCGGCATAACGCGACCGTTGCTCGATGGCGGCAGCGGCAGCGAGGCCGACTTCGAGCGGCTCGGCGATGAAGCACGCAACGCTTTCGTCTTGATCGAGACGCCGCTGCTGACCGATATCCCGGGCCTCTTCGTCGAGTACGCCGAGGCGGCGGCAATCGAACAGCGGGCGTTCGAGGCCGATGTGGCCGGCGTGGTCTACATGGGCTCGCGCCCCAACAACATGCTCTACAGGCAGATCGTATCTACCGGATTCGCCACCGAACGGCCGTTGCTCGTGATGGAGCGCGATGCCGCTCTGCGGGCGACGCGGCTCTTGCGCCGCGGCGTGGCGCTGGCCCTCGCCGTTACGCTGGACGTCGTTTCCGGCCCGGAGTACGAGAGCTACAACGTGATCGGTGAGATCCAGGGTGCCAGGCGGCCCGAGGAAGTCGTCGTGATCGGTGCGCACATCGATTCTTGGGATCTCGGCACGGGCGTGCTCGACAACGGTGCCAACGTAGCCATGATGATCGACATCGCCCGCCAGATCCAACGGCTCGGCTTGCGGCCGGACCGCACGATTCGCTTCGCGCTCTGGAATGGCGAGGAGTTGGGGCTGCTCGGCTCCTACGGCTACGTACAGGCCCACCAGGACGAGCTGGATAACCACGTGTTGGCCGGCTCTATCGATATGGGATGCGGCCGGATCACCGGCTTCTTCACCGGTGGCCGCGCAGCGCTCCTCCCGGTGCTCGATGGCACCCTGGCGCCGGTTCGGGAATACGGGCCGTTCGAGCACATGAACGTACCGATCGTCGGCACCGATCACTTCGATTTCATGCTGGAAGGCGTGGCCAACATCGTCGCCATCCACGAGTCGGCGACCTACGGCCCCAATTACCACGCCCGCACCGACCAACTCCACCAGTGCGACCCAGAGCAGCTGCGCCGCAACGCCGCCATCGTCGCCGCGGTGGTCTACGGGTTCGCGAACACCGAGCTGACCTGGCAGCGTCAGACGCGCGCCGAGATCGAGGAGCTGGTCGAAACCACCGACCTCGGCGCGAACATGCGTACCTTCGGCCTTTACGAGCCATGGCGGAGCGGTGAGCGCGGACGAAACTAGGGACCCGCGCCAATGGATGAGACGCAGCTGAGGCTGACCGCAACGGACAGAATGCTCCTCGAGCGCAGCTCCGACTCCAGCGTGACTCGGCGCCGCGTCCGCGTCGTCGTCGCCAGTGGCCTGCTGCTGGCCGCCGCCCTCGTGGTTACCGCCCCGCTCCTCGAGTCGTGGGTCTTCCTCCTCTTCTTCGCCGTCGCCTACATCCTGGTGACGACCTGGGAACGCGTCGGCTACGCCCGCACAATCCTCGCCTATAAAGGCCTCGTCCAGAAACTCGCCGCCCGACTCGACTCCCTGGAACGGCGCGGCGCCAAACCCTCGGGATCTCTTGACACGACCCCACCACCCCCCGTAGCTTAGGCTCCCTTTCAGCGAAAGACATCCAAGGGTCCGATCGCTGGTGCGAGGGAACTGCCGGCGTGGGGCTGGACTTCCGTGAGGCGGTGGGCGGGCTTCTGACCACCCCAATCAAGCGTGTGCGATGAAGGAACGTAATCTACTTAACCAACCGGAGCCCAAGGCGGAGAGCGTGGCCGCGATCGGGACCGAGCGCAAGGGCTCGAAGGCGTGGCTCTGGGGTGCTTATACCTTCCTTATCTTGTGGGGCATGGCTTATCTGGTCCTGTTTTTCACCGACCGACTTCCCATCTAAATCCGTTTTTCCGATGATCTCTCGGGGGAGATCGTGAGCGTGGTCTGGGTCGTCGTGGTCGTCGTGGCGATCGTGGTTTTTGCTGCCTTGGTGGCGAGGTGGCGGCGCGAGGCCGGCCGGGCGCGAGAGGCTGGCCCGCCCAGGGAGGATGTGGCGCCGCCGGAGGAGCCGGGGGAGGAGGTGGAGGAGGTGCCTGAGGTTCCGGAGCTTCGGGCTCTGGAGGAGAGCCGGGGGGCTGAAAGGGCGACGGTAGCCGCCGCCGTCGAGGAGGCGATTCCGGAACCGCCGAAGAAGCCGGAACTTTCGGAGAAGCAGCTGCGCTCCCGCGTGGAGGAGGGGCTGGCGGAGTCGGAGCGCATGCTGAAGGAGTTGCGAGCGGCGGCGGAGCACGATGAAGGGCTGGCTCAACAGGCCGGCATGGTGGCGATCATCGAGGAGGGGCTTCAGGAGGTTCGGGCGCTGGCGGATCGCAAGAAGTGGAGCCAGGCCAAGGACAAGGGCGACGCCCTACGCGCGCAACTATCGCTGATGCTGCGGGGCGCCCGCCGCGAGCGAGCCCGCTGATCTAGCCAATCGCCTGCATCCCGCCAATATTTCTGTTGTACGGGGCCCTTGCGGGGCCGGAAACCCTGGGCTAAGTCGTTTCGTAGGTTTGATATGGGGCTAACGCTGGTTGCGCTCCTCGTGTTGGTCTTCCTGGCGAAGATCGTGTTCATCGACTCGCCGGTAGGCCAGGCCTTGGGTGACGCTATCCGCAACATGGCACCTCCAAAGGTGCCGCCGGGGGCGGCCTCGCGAGCTGATCTCGAGTCGATGCGACGCGACATGGAGGAGCTTCGCGAGCAAGTGGACCGGGTGATCGAGGAGCAAGCGTTCTTGACGCAGCTGCTCGCGGAGCCTGAGCGACTGCGCTTAGGGCCGGGCGATACGGAAGACCGCGACACTTGAACGTAGCGGAGGCCGGATGGTCACGCGTGAGGATGTAGAAGGCTACCTAGTCCGGATGGAGCTGCCCTTCCAGGAGATCGAGGAGGGGCTGTGGATGATCGGCGACGACCGAGAGACGGCGCCGGTGTTCGCGACCTATGCGCCTCCGCTGCTCCTGATCCGGGTCGAGGTCATGGACGTGCCGGAGGACGAATCGTTGCGGAACGGACTGTTCCGGGAGCTCTTGGAGCTCAACGCTACGGACCTGGTACACGGGGCGTACGGGCTCGACGAGAACCAGATCGTGCTGACCGACACGTTGCAGCTCGTAGATCTCGATTTCAGCGAGGTTCAGGCCGCACTGGAGAGCATCCTGCTGGCTTTACGGTCGCACTACGAGACGCTGCAGCGCTACAGAAAGCCATAGAGAGAGGGCTATGAGTATCTGGAGCCGACTGTCCACAATGGTCAGGTCTAACCTGAACGACCTGATCGCTCGGGCCGAGAACCCCGAGAAGATGCTCAATCAGATCATCGACGACATGCGTTCGCAGCTGGCGCAGGCCAAGCAGGAGGTCGCGGTGGCCATCGCCGACGAGCGCAAGCTCCGCCGCCAGGTGCAGGACGAGCGGGATCAGGGTAGCGATTGGGAGCGGCGCGCGAAGCTGGCGCTGCGGGAGGGGCGAGACGACCTGGCGCGCCAAGCGCTGTTGCGCAGCAAGGAGCATGGCGACCACGCCCAGACGCTCGAGGGTCAGTGGCGAGGCCACGCTTCCGAGACCGAGAAGCTGAAGGACACGTTGCGGCAGTTGAGTAGTAAGATCGAGGAGGCGAAGCGGAAGCGTAACTTGCTGATCGCGCGCCAGAAGCGAGCCGCGGCGCAGAAGCGGATCCACGAGACGCTGACCGGGCTTTCGGATCGCAGCGCCTTCGAGGCGTTCGACCGCATGGCGGAGCGGATCGAGGACGCCGAGATCCGGGCGCTGGCGGCGGCGGAGGTAGACGAGGAGCTGGGTGGCGACGATCTGGAGCGACAGTTCAAGCGCCTCGAGGGCGGCGACATCGACGTCGAGCGTCAGCTGGCGGCGCTGAAGCAGGAGATGGGTCTGCTGCCGGCGGCGGCGGACGAGGCCCACTCCGAGGGCGAGGTCCGCGAGGCGGAGATCATCGAGGAAGAGGCGGAGCCGGAGGAGGAGGAGGAGGAAACTGGCTGATTCGAACTTCGGTATCAGCTCCCGCCAGGCCTACGGCGTTCTGGCGACGACGATCTTCGTCGTTCTCCTACTCCTCTTCATCAACAGCGTCGCCGATCTTCTCCTTCTCCTCTTCGTGGCGGCGCTGTTCGCCGTCTACCTGGGGACCTTCACCGACTACTTGAGCCGGCGGCTGGGCGTGGCCCGCGGGTTGGGTCTCATCCTGGCGCTGCTCGGTTCGATCCTCGGGATCGGGCTGGTCGGCCTGCTCATCGTCCCGCCGGTGGTCAATCAGTTCCAGGACGTGTTCGAGGAGCTGCCTGAGCGGGTGACCGAGTGGGAGGGCGAGCTGGGCCGCGTGGCGCAAGAGAACCAGATGCTGCGTCGCCTGCTCGGCCCGCTCGGCGAGGGTCGTGAGGAGATTGATGCGCAGATCAGAGCTTGGGAAGACTCGGTCACCGAGGCCGAGTGGTTTCGCGACCGGGTCGCTGCGCTGTCGGCTCAAGGTGCCGCATCGAGCCAGGATCTCGAGGACGCGAGCGCGCGGGTCGATTCGGCAACCGCCAGGCTCGCCGAGCTCCAGGCTCAAGCTGAAGGGTTCCTCGACCGGGCCTTTGACCAGGTGAGGGAATTCTTCGCAGACGCGCCCCGCTATGTCTTTTCCGGGATCGGCGTGCTCATTCACCTGGTGTCCGTGCTAATCATGGGCATCTACATGGCGTCGAAGCCATCGATCTATCGTGAAGGGCTCATCGCGCTCACGCCGCCGACCTACCGAGAGCTGGCTCGCGACATCCTGGCCGACCTCGGTCACACGATGCGGTCCTGGCTTGTCGGCCTGGGGATCTCGATGCTGGTGCTGGGATCGCTGACCTGGGTCGGGCTGATTGTGCTCGATGTGCCGTACTCGCTCGCCTTCGGTGTCTTTACTGGGATCGCCGTGATCGTCCCCTTCTTCGGAACGATCGTATCGACGCTGTTGCCGGCGTTGTTCGTGATCGGTACTGGCGGTGTCTCGAAGGCGCTGCTGGTAATATTGCTGGGCGTCGTCGTGCACATCTTCGAGGCCAACGTGGTGGCGCCCATGGTGTTCGAGAAGCAGGTCGAGCTGCCGCCGGTGCTGACGATTCTCTCGGTGCTGGTGATGGCGAAGCTACTCGGCATCGTCGGCCTGCTGGTTGCCGTCCCGGTGCTGGCAGCCGCCATGGTTCTCATCCGGCGGATCTTCGTTCACCGCATTCTGGAAGGTAAGGGTTTCCACCGGATCGAGAAGGACGCACCGGCGATCATCAGCCTGCCGACAGGGGACGGCGTTCTGGTGCATCCATCGGCCTCGGAAGTGAACATCCCGGCGCTGCTGGAAGGTTGATCGGGCACTGGTGATGCCGCGCCGCTTCCTGATCCGCGCCGAAGGCCAACTCCAACACGAAGACGCGAAGACCGCCACCGGTGCCATCCGCTACCTGGAGGGCGAGGTGCTCGGCATCGCCCTCCCTACGGCGAGCCTCGGCGAAGCCAACGCCCGGGTCGCCATCGAGCAGGCCGAGGAGGACACGGGATTGCCCGTCACCGATGCGGTGCGCTTCGGCGCCGGCAGGCTGGTCGGGCCGATATGGGAGCTGCTTAGCGAACGATGATCGTTGGCATCGGCATCGATCTGGTGGAAGTCGAGCGGCTGCGGGCCGCCCTGGCACGACATGGTGAACGGGCGCGCCGTAGATTGTTCACTTCCCGGGAGGTTCGAGAATGTGAAGAGCGTGCCGATCCTGATCAGTGCCTGGCCGCCCGCTTCGCCGCCAAGGAGGCGGCTCTGAAGGCGCTGGGTTCGGGAAAGCAGCCAGCGATTCGCTGGACCGACCTGGAAGTCGTGCGGGCCGAGAGCGGTGCCCCGCGGCTCGAGCTTGGTGGTGGAGCGCGGGCGTTGGCGCAACGTATGGGAGTCGCGCGGGCCTGGGTCAGCCTCAGTCACGAGGCGGGGCTGGCGATCGCGCTGGTCGTGCTCGAGGCGGACTAGGTTCTAGGTCCTCAGAATCTTCCCGCCGTCGACCACGATCGTCTCACCGGTGATGTAGTCCGAGCGGACCAGAAACAGCACCGTCCCAGCCACGTCTTCTGGCGTGCCCAGTCGTCGAAGCGCCGTCATGTCGGCGAGCTCGCGGCTCTCCGCGCCACTCAGTCCCTCCGGTGGCAGCACGGGGCCGGGCGCCACCGCGTTCACCCGGACCTCGGGCGCCAGCGCCCGCGCCAGCGCCCGGGTCGCCATGACGAGCCCGGCCTTGGAAACGCAATAGTGGGCGTAGCCGGGCCAAGCTTGAAAGGCCGCGACGTCGGCGATGTTGACGATCGACCCGGCTCCGGCCCGCCTCATCAGGTGCGCCGCCGCCTGGCTACAGAAGAAGGGGGCGCGCAGGTTGAGGGAGAGGACGCGCTCCCAATCTTCCTGTGTGATCTCCAGTGCGGGTCGCCGCTCGAAGACCGCCGCATTGTTGACCAGGACGTCGAGACGACCGAACGCCGCCTCGACCTCCGTGAACAGGCGCCCGATCTGGCTGAGGTCGGCAAGGTCGGCCTGGAAGGACCTTGCTGCCACCCCGAAGCTGCGCAGCTCCTCGACTGCGCTCTCGGCCTCGGCGGCCGATCTGCGGTGGTGGACGGCGACATCGCAGCCGGCGGCGGCGAGAGCTCGGGCGATGGCTCGGCCGATCCGTCGCGTGCTACCGGTGACGAGCGCAACGTTTCCGCGTAGCTCTTCCATTCGGTCTCCTGGTGGAGAGCCAGTGAGGCAACCGCTCGACGGTAGTCGTCTCCAAGATGTCGGGAGGCGCGCCCCGTTTCACACGCACCGATTTTGCCGGTCCACCGTCGTTGACGTGGAACGGGCGGACGTCCCAGGCCGCCACGGCATCCGGGTCGGGTTTCGCATCCCTTAGTGGCCAGAACGGCACAGGCGCCAAGTTAGTGGTGCCCCGCGCCGCCTATCAAGCGGGGCCGGTGGCCAGTCGGCAGGCGGGCCGGCGCCCGCGACGGGCCAGCCTCCTGGCGGACGCAGTGTCCTGCTCGGTACTATTGGGCGGAGGTGGCCCGGCTGTGGGCCGGGCGATCGAAACCACGAGGACGGCCATTGCGTCAGGAGATCGGAGTATCCCTGTTGCTGCTGGCTGGAACCCTGGCCCCGCTCGCCGGCTGCGAGCGGGATGCCGAGCCTGGGACCGAGAGGCAGCGCGAGCGGGCAGCGGAGATCCGGCCCGTGGGCCCTTACGCGGTCGCGGGCGATGCCCTGTACCGGCGCGAAGACGGCACGCTCGTGGCCGTAGCCGTGCTGCCTGGCGCCGAGGCTGCCGCGCCGGACACCCTGGAGGAATGCGTCGCGGAGATCCCGGACCTCGGCAAAGCCCACTTCGGTCGGCTCGACCTGGCACCCGACACCGCCTGGGCGGCTTGGGCGACGACCGGGCCCGGCGCCTGCGTCGGAGTGCTCAGCCCGGGCGAGCCGGGGGTTCGCGTCCTGGGCCGCTGGTTGGCGGCCTACCCGGACACGTTGCTCTGGGCACCAGCCGGCCACTACCTGGCGATCGGCCTAGCGCGGGCCGGCCGCCGCGATCTGGAGGTCTACGATGCGATGGCGGGGCGGCGACTCCAGATGCCGTGGGAGTTCGAGTGCGGCTACGAAGGCGATTGTGACGTGACAAGCGCGACTTGGCTGGGCGGCACGCTGCTCAACGTCGAGATCCGACTGGGGCCGGCCGAGCCTCCAGTGCCGTTCGAGGTGAACGTTGCCGCTGCGGCACCGGCGACGCCGGAAGAGGAGGTTTGAGAATGGGCGACGTTTTCTTACGCCGTCGCGTGTGGCGGAAGCTGGAATCGCTACCCGACGAACGGCTGTATCAGGTCCTGGACTACATCGAGTTCCTCGAGGAGAAGTACGGAGAGGAGCGTCCCGCGGAGCCCGATCGCGTCCAGAAGTTTGCCGAAGGAATTCAGGACAAGCTGCGGGCCAGGCGAGCGGCGCCTTGGGCACTCAAGGGTGTGATGGGGGCGCTGAGCGTTGTCGACCGTGCCGTCGGCACGGCGGCGAAGACGGCTCGCGGGCTGGCCGACGAGTTGGAGAAGGTGGGGCGCAAGCAGGATCCGAACGGGCCGGACGACGACTCGGAGGACCGGTCCACCAAGATCGTCGTCGACTAGGCGATGGCGCGGCGAGCGAAGATCCGCGATCTGATCGCCGGGATACCGCGGTTCCTGGCGCTGCTGCTCGGGCTGATCCGCGATCCGCGGGTGTCGGGCAGCGACAAGGCGCTACTGACTGCTGCGGTGGCCTACACCCTCACGCCCATCGACCTGATCCCCGATTTCCTGCCCATCATCGGGCAGCTGGATGACCTGTTCTTCCTGGCGCTGGCGATCGACCGGCTGATTACGCACGCCGGTGAGGAGTTGGTGCGGGCCCACTGGTCGGGTCGTGAGGACGTTCTAATCGGACTCTGCGGCAGCCTCGAGGACCTGGCTCTCAAGCTGCCGGCGCCGGTGCGGCGGCGGCTGAAAGAGGAGGTGGCGGCCCGTTGACACCCCGCTGAGACGCCGCATATCTTCACCCATGGAGCGAGGAGACTGGACGAAGGCGCCCGGGCGCGAGCGAAAGAGCGCGACCCGGGCGCTCGGCTATATATAAACCGCGATGGCCGACATGCGAAAAGAGAACGGGTTTTCCGAGGCGCTGACCTTTGACGATGTCCTGCTGGTCCCGCGCCACTCGAGCGTCCACCCGCGTGATGTCGCCGTGGCGACGCGGCTCACACGCAACCTGCCGCTCAACATCCCGCTCGTCGCGGCGGCGATGGATACGGTGACCGAGGCGGATATGGCCATCGCGATGGCCCGCCAGGGCGGTATCGGCATCGTGCACAAGAACATGAGTATCGACATGCAGGCGGCACAGGTCGACCGCGTCAAGCGCTCGGAGAGCGGGATGATTCTGAACCCCATAACCTTGAGCCCGGATGCTTCGCTCCGCGACGCGCACCGACTGATGCGGCAGTTCTCGATCAGCGGGGTGCCGATCGTCGAAGCTGATGGCCGGCTGGTCGGGATCGTCACGAATCGTGACCTCCAGTTCGAAACCGACCTCGACCGTCCGATCCGCGAGGTGATGACCCGCGAGAAGCTCGTGACCGCGCCGGTCGGAACGTCGCTCGACGCCGCCGAGCGAATGCTCCACGAACATAAGATCGAGAAGCTGCCGGTCGTCGACGAGCAGGGCTACCTGAAAGGGTTGATCACGGTCAAGGACATCTTCAAGCGACGCTTGTTCCCCAACGCGGCCAAGGACGAGCACGGTCGCTTGCGCGTCGGCGGCGCCGTAGGGACCGGCCGTGCCGACCTGGAACGTGCTGCCGAGCTGGTCAGCGCCGGCGTCGACGCGCTCGTGGTCGACAGCGCCCACGGCCACTCGGAGGGCGTGCTCGATACGGTCAGCCGCCTGAAGGAACTGTTCGCTCACGTCGAGCTGGTTGCCGGTAACGTGGCCACGCGCGAGGGCGCGGCTGCGCTCGTCGAACGCGGTGCCGACGCGGTGAAGGTGGGCGTCGGACCCGGCTCCATCTGCACGACTCGAGTCGTCACCGGCGTCGGCGTGCCTCAGTTCACCGCCATCATCGAAGCCGTGGAAGGCTGCCGAGGCAAGGTGCCCATCATCGCCGACGGCGGGGTCAAGTACTCCGGCGACATCGTCAAAGCGATCGGCGCCGGTGCCGCGACCGTCATGATGGGCTCGATGCTCGCCGGCACCGAGGAAAGCCCCGGCGAGTCGTTCCTGCTGGAGGGCCGGCGGTTCAAAGTGATCCGCGGCATGGGCTCGCTCTCCGCCATGCAGGAGGGCTCCGCCGACCGCTATTCCCAGGCCGGCGAACTCGATGGACAGAAGCTGGTGCCCGAAGGTATCGAGGGACGCGTCCCCTATAAGGGGCCGGTAGCCGATGTCCTCTACCAGCTCGTCGGCGGTCTGCGCAGCGGCATGGGCTACTGCGGCGCCGCCAGCATCGAGGGCTTGCAGCGCAGCGCCAGCTTCGTTCGCATCACCGCCGGCGGCCTGCGGGAATCGCACCCCCACGACGTGACGATCACCCGTGAGGCCCCCAACTACAACCTCTGATGGGAGTTCCGGATGCGTTGACAGTAGGCGCCCGGAGGCCTAAGTTCTGTCAGCTAGCTGACTTGTGTGGCCAGCGGCTGCCCCCCCGCCGCCCGCGGTTCGCCAGCGGTCACGCCCCACCGGAGCGGCGATGAATACACCCTGGCACGACAGCCTTCAGCGAGAGCGCGTCAAGTTGGTCGACGCGCAGCTGATTCACGCCGCGGACACCCGGACGAGCGCCGAGATAGCACTGGAGTGGCGAGCGGTGGAGTACCGCGGTAAGGCGACGGCGCACGGTCATGGGGCGATAGATCTGAGGGTGTGCGCCGAGGCGACGCTGGATGCGTTGCACAAGCTGCTGGGCGGCCGGATGAGCTTTCGGCTCATTGGAGTGAAGTCGGTGAAGGCGTTCGACGATTCGGTGGCGATCGTGGCATTGGGTGTGATCGATCCCGAAACCGGTGGCGACCGTCGACTGATAGGAACGGCGCCGTCGACGGAGACCGGGGTTCCGCAGGGGGTGGCGCGAGCGGTGCTGAACGCCACCAACCGGGTCCTAGGGAACTTCCTGTCGACCGGCGAATAATACTTCTTTGGAGCGTCAGGTTCTTGACGTATCTTCCCCCCGAACCCCCGCAGCGAGGCTAATGACCGCGCACTATCCGGCCTTTGAGCCACCGCGCAGGGTTCTGATGGGCCCCGGCCCCTCGAACGTGAGCGCCCGGGTACTGCTGGCGATGGGGCGGCCCACGGTGGGCCACCTCGACCCGGCGTTCTTGCGGCTGATGGACGAGGTTGCCGACCAGCTGCGAACCCTGTTCGGCACGGCGAACGCCATGACGATCCCGATATCGGGCACGGGGTCTGCCGGGATGGAGACGGCGTTCGACAACCTGGTGGAACCGGGCGACACCGTGATCATCGGGGTGAACGGTGTGTTCGGCCAGCGGATGGCGGACAACGCTGTGCGGGCGGGTGCGGAAGTGGTGGCGGTCGAGGCGGCGTGGGGCGAACCGCTCAACGTGGAGGAGCTGATCGCTGTCCACAAGGCGAATCCGGGAGCCCGCTTGCTGGCGGTGGTCCACGCCGAGACTTCCACCGGTGTCCTGCAGCCGTTGGAGGAGCTGGGCGGCCACCTGAAAGAGAGCGAGACGCTATTCCTGGTCGACACGGTGACGAGCTTGGGTGGTGTGCCCGTGCAGGTGGACGAGCGGCATGTGGACGTGGCGTATTCGGGGACCCAGAAGTGTCTCAGCGTACCGCCGGGGTTGGCGCCGATCACCCTGTCGGAGCGAGCGATGGAGCGAGTCCGCTCGAGAGGGGAGAAGGTGCACAGCTGGTACCTCGATCTGTCGCTGATCGGTGCCTATTGGGGTGGGGAGCGGGCGTACCATCACACGGCGCCGATCAACGCGCTCTACGGTCTACACGAGGGGCTGCGGGCGATTCTCGAGGAAGGCCTGGAGGCGCGGTTCGACCGGCACCGGCGTCTGGGTGCGCTGTTGCAGGACGGGATCGTGGCGCGCGGGATGGAGTTGTTGGTGGACGAGCCGTACCGGCTGCCGCAGCTCACGTCCGTACTGATCCCGGACGGGGTGGAAGACAAGGCAATCCGCCGTCAGCTTCTGGAGCGCTTCGGGATCGAGATCGGCGGCGGTCTGGGGCCGCTGACCGGGAAGATCTGGCGGATCGGGTTGATGGGTGAGACATGCCGCGAGGAGAACGTGAGGCTCTTCTTGAGCGCGCTCGACGAGCTGCTGGAGGTCAAAGCGTGAGGCGCACGGGCTGGCTGGCTCTGGCGACAGCGGTAGCCGCCGCGCTGGCAGCAGGGTGCGCCGCGAGCCCCGCTGCCTCCAGCGCACCCGAGCCGCAGGCGCCGGGGACCGAGCCGGTACCGGTATTCGCCGAGGATAGTCTCGGCGCCTTAATCGCCGAAGTCGAGGGAAGTGCCGACTCGGCGACCGAGTCGGCGGTGGAAGCGGAAGCACGTCAGCTGTTCGGCGCGGCCGAGGCTGAAGAACTGCGCTCGGAAGGGCCCAGCTGGGATATCCCGATCACGATAAACGACGCGGTCGAGCGCTGGCTGGAGTACTTCCAGGCTGACGGCCGCCAGAACTTCCGTATCTACCTCGAGCGCGCCGGCCGCTACGAGCCGATGATGCGGGCCATCTTTCGCGATGCGGGCTTGCCCGAAGACTTGGTCTACTTGTCGCTCATCGAGAGCGGATTCAGCCCGCGTGCCTATAGCCGCGCCCGGGCCGTCGGCTTGTGGCAATTCATCGCCAGCACCGGCCGGCTGTACGACCTGCAGGTCTCCTACTGGATCGACGAGCGTCGCGATCCGATCCTCGCCACCAAGGCAGCCGCCGCTCACCTGAAGGATCTGCACGACGAGTTCGGATCGTGGTACCTGGCTGCCGCTGCGTACAACGGCGGGGCGAATCGTGTGCGCCGCTCGATCCGTCGCTCGGGGACCGACGACTTCTGGACGCTCGCCCAACGCCGCTACTTGCGGCGCGAGACCCGGAACTACGTGCCCAAGCTCATCGCCGCCGCTCTGATCGCCAAACAGCCCGAGCACTACGGGTTCTTCGACGTCGAGACGGCGGCGCCCATGGCCTACGACGTGGTACAGGTGCCCGAGGCCACGAGCCTCGATGTCGTCGCCGACGCCGCCGGCGTGCCCGTCGCCCAGGTCGTGGAGCTGAACCCCCAGATACTCCGTGGGGTGACGCCGCCCGGCCAGCGCTACTCGGTGCGCCTGCCGCCGGGCACCGGCCATGCCTTCGCGCTCAACTACGCCCAGGTGCCACCCTCGGAACGTGTGACTTGGGTGCAGCACGTCGTCAGACGCGGCGACACGCTGAGCGAGATCGCTCGCGCCTACGGGGTGAGTGTCTCTGCGATCCGTGCCGCCAATCCAGGGGTCAGAGCGCGTCAGCTGCGCATCGGCCAGCGGTTGGTGATCCCCAGAGCGGGCAGGCTGCCGCGCTACGCTTCGGCCACCAGCGTGCGCCAGAGCACCCCGCAGCGGGTCACCCCGCGGCCACCGGAGGGACCGTACATCACCTACAGGGTTCAGAGCGGCGATAGCCTCTGGGCGATCGCCCGGCGCTACGACGTCACCGCCCGTGACCTGATGCTGTGGAACGGGCTGACGAGCAGCCGCATCTACCCCGGGGATGAAGTGAGGATTTACGTAGGGTCGAATTGAGAACGTCTTCGGGGATTCGGGGGATCGGGGAGTTCGGGAAGCAAAGAAAGGGGGCAGCCACCCAACGATGGCGCCCCCTTCTTCGGGTTGGCCGTTGAAAGTCCGAGTTACTCCCCCAGCACGGCCTTCGCGTACCCGTTGGCGGGGTCGATCCCGCTGCGCAGCAGGCCGCCAACCCGGCCCGGACCGCGGTTGTAAGCCAGCAACGCCAGCCGCGTATCGCCGTTATACTCGTCCAGTAGATAACGGAAATAGCGGAACCCCAGGTGCAGGTTCGTCGCCGGATCAAACAGGTCCCGCGTCTCCACCGTCGGCTCCAACCAGCGCGCCGTGCTCGGCCGGATCTGTGTGTAGCCGATGGCGCCCGCCGAGCTCACCGCCGTCCGCCGGAATCCACTCTCCACACGCACCAGGTTGAAAGCCAGCTCTGGGTTCACGTCCTCGGCCAGAGCGACGTCGTAGACCTGCGTCGCCCGGTTCGCCGGAATCCGAAACTCGCTCGAGAAATGTTGGATCCGCTCCAGACGCTCCACCTCCAGCGTCCTCAGCTCGATCTCGCTCCGCAGGTCTCGGTTTTCCGCCGCCATCAGCGCCAGCTCACCACTCAGCCGATCCGCCGCCGGGTTACCCATCTGCGGCGACCCGCTGATCACGTTCGTGACCGCCAGCACCCCGGCCACCAGGATCAGCGCCCACACGATCGTCGGTATCTCCGATAATCGTGCCTGGATCTGCGGCCAGCGGAACGATACCGCCTGCGCCTGCGTCTGCCACGTCGATGTATAGTCTCGCATTATCTTTCCATCCTCAGCCTAGCGATCTTCCCCTCATCCTCACGGCCCCAGCTCGAGACCGCGACAGGCCCAATCATGCCCGGGCCGGCTTCCCTTAACCGGCCTCCGCACCGCTGCTGTTTCCGCGTCGGATACAGTCGGCTGATCGGCCACAGCGGCCCTCAGCCGGGCCAAAGGCGGGGACTGAAGATCGTAGGGGATCCTACAGTGTTTGGCCCTCACGTCACCCACCACCACACACCCTCGCGCTGTCAACCTCGCCGCAGCGAGTCCCTACCTACCTACGATTCACGTCGCTGCCAGGTTCCACGACGGCCGCCGGTCTTTTCGACCAGGCGAATCGGACCGATCTCCATGCCGCGGTCGATCGCCTTGCACATGTCGTAGACGGTGAGCAAGGCGGCGCTGGCGGCCACTAGCGCTTCCATCTCGGCACCGGTCCGGCCAGTCAGCGCGGCCCGGGCCTCGACCTTCACACCGGGAAGGTCATCTACCAGGGTCAAAGATACATCAATTCCGTCGATCTGTAGAGGGTGGCATAAAGGGATCCACTCCGCGGCTCGTTTGCCGGCGCCGATGCCGGCGATCTGAGCGACGGTGAGCACGTCGCCCTTCTGGACGGTGTTTTGGCGGATCGCCTCGAGGGTTGGGGGCTCCATGCGGATCCAGCCTTCGGCACTGGCAGTCCGGCGGGTAGGCTCCTTGTCGCCGACGTCCACCATTCGGGCGGCGCCGTGCTCGTCGATGTGGCTCAGCTTACGCTTCATGTGCGCCGTCCTCAGCGTCGACCGGGCCCGGCGGTGGGGATTGCGGCCTCCCCCAGGGGGCTGCCGCCCAGTCGGGCCAGGTTGGCGACGATCAGCTGGGGGTTCACGTTGCGGTCGGCTAGGGCACGGGCTTCATCGACGGCCTCGAGGAGGCGGACCACCCGGGCCAGGTCGGGGGCCCGGGCGGCGGCGAGTGTCCGGGTCGTTTCGGGGTCGGCGGGTACGGCACCGGCGGCCAGTGCCATCAGGTC
The DNA here is from genome assembly GCA_039586575.1 of Gemmatimonadota bacterium. Lineage (GTDB taxonomy): Bacteria > Gemmatimonadota > Gemmatimonadetes > Palauibacterales > KS3-K002. The sequence goes on from JBDHKD010000037.1 coordinate 66,572, forward strand.
GCGGAGCTGGGTGCGGGCCTCGGCGAGCAGCCGGCCGAAGGCGCCGCGGGCACCGAAGGAACGGAAGCGGTGCGCGGCGGCGAGGCAGACGGCGTGGCGGCCATCGAGCAGCGCGCGGACCAGGTCGGATGCGCTCTGGCGCAAGATCTCCTGCTCTTCGTCCCGGAGTTCGAGGGCTCTGCCGATGGACCCAGTGCAGCGGGCGGCGAGGCGGCGCGCCTCTCCCGGGTCGCTGTCGGTATGGGCGGAGAGGAACTCGGCGACCCGTGCCTCCGCCAGCGGCGCGACGCGGACGGCTTGAACGCGGGAGCGGATGGTCGGGAGCAGGGCACCGGGTACATCGCAGGTGAGGATGAGCGTGGTGTCGGCGGGTGGCTCCTCGAGCAACTTGAGGAGGGCGTTGGCGGCCTCGGGGCTGCCCAGCTGCGGGATCAGAGCCTCGGCGCGGCCGATGATGAGTACCTTTGCCGGGCCCATGGCCGGTGCCTTCTGCGCCAGCCCCCTCATCGTCTTGACGGCGCCCACGTAGATCCCCGTGGCCCCTTCTTCCTCCTCCACGTAGAGCGGGTTGGCGCGGCGCTGCTCGAGGGCGTCTGCCCGCTGGTCCTCCAGCTTCTGCTGGAGCTGCTGGGCGCCGGCGGCTCGCTTGGGGCGGGGCATCGGGAAGAACCAATGGATGTCGGGGTGCTCGAGCCGCGCGCTCAGCCGGCAGGCGTGGCACGAGCCACAAGGGCGGGCGTCGCTGTCGCGGCAATTCAGTGCGGCGGCGATCCACAAAGCGAGCCGCTGCTTACCGACACCGCGGGGTCCGTGGAGCAGCAGCGACTGAGGCAGCCGCCCCGCACGGGCGGCGCGAGCGAGTCGCTGGCGGACCTCCTCGTGCCCGAAGATGGCCAGGTAGCCCGACGCGGCCATGCTATCTCCGCAACCAGGGGACCGGGTCGATGGCCTGGCCGCGCTCCCGGATCTGGAACTCCATGTGCGCGCCCTCGGGAGTATCGGCGCCGCCGACGTGGCCGACGATTTGCCCGGTGGCCACCATCTCACCCTCGTTCACCGTGATGTCGGACAGGTAGAGGTAGAGCGAGTAATAGCCGCCGCCGTGGCTCAGGATGACGGACGGTCCGTAACTGACATAGGGTCGCGCAAAGACCACGCTCCCGGTGGCGACCGCCTTGACGTCCGAGTGTTCGGCGGCCGATATGCCGACGCCACGCCGGACGATCACCGTCCCGTCGGTATTGCGCTGCTGACCGAATCTGTAGAGCACCCGGCCCTCGACCGGCCAGTCGAGGCGGCCGCGCAGGTCGGGAGTCAGCGTCCCGCGCGTCGGTGCCGAGGCCGCCAGCGCCTCGGCTGCTTCGCGCTCGCGTTCGAGGCGATCGACCAGGCTGGTGAGATTGGATTCGGCGTTCTCCAGCTCCTCGAGCCGGGCTACCGTCGTCGCCTGCAGACCGCGGACAGTAGCCAGTCTACGACCGCGCTCGCGCTCCAGGTGGTAGAGGTCCTGGATCTCCCTCACCTTCTCGTCGCGGATCTCACGCAATCCGTGGACCTCGCCTCGCAGCTTTTCGTACTGCTGCTCGAGCAGCGACTTCAGCTCCTCGATCTGCCGAACGAGCAGCCGGTCGTGGAGCGCCACCAGGAAGAGGTACTGGTAGCGGTTGATGAGATCGGCGAAGCTCTCGGCAGCCAGCAGTACCTGCCAGTTGGCCAACGGCCCACGCTTGTACAGGTCGCGGGCGCGGCGCGCGAAGAGGACCTGTTTCTCGACCAAGTGATCGCGCGTGCGTAGCAGGTCCCCGGTCGTCACCTGCACCTGCTGGTCGCGAATGACGAGCTGGTGGTCCATCTCACGCAGCAGTGCCTCCTGGTTCCGCGTCTGCGAGTCCAGGTTCTCCAGCTCGGCGCTCACGTTGTGGATCTGTGCGGACAGCGCGTCCATCTCTGAGCGCAGGCGCCGCTGCTCCTCGCGGATTTGAGCGAGTCGCTGGCGGCTGAGACGGATCTGCTCTTCGAGTGGCTGGATCGGGTCCTCCTGACCGGCGGCTGCCGAAGCCAGGGAGAGCGCCGCCAGGATCGACAGGACGGCGGCGACTGGGCTGGCCTGGCTACGCATAGCTGACGAGGTGACGTCGCAGAGCGGTGTCGCTGGCGGCGAGGCCAAGTAAGCCGCCGGCCAGCACACCGGCGGTCACCCAGAGCGGGGGCAGCCATTCCAGCTGGAGGAGCGAGCTGTCGACGGCCAGGAAGGAGGCGTAGGTGAGGAGCAGGGCGAGGGCGCCGCCGGCGAGCCCGGTGACGAAGCCCTCCAGCAGGAAGGGGCGCCGGATGAAGCCGTCGGTGGCGCCGACCAGCTGCATGATGATGATCTCTTCGCGGCGGGCCAACACGGCCATGCGGACGGTGGTGCCGATGATCAGGATGGCGACGATGGCGAAGGCGATGCCGAGGATCGCGGCGACGGCGCCGCCGAGCCGCCGTAACTGGTAGATCTTCTCGACCCATTCGCGGCCGTAGCGCACGTCCTCGACGAACGGGTAGAGGGCGATGAGATCGGCAACCCGCTCCACCGACGTCGGGTCGCGGGATTCCGGCCTCAGTCGCACCTCGAGGGAAGGGGGCAGCGGATTCATCTCGAGGTCGGTGAACACCTCGCGGAACTCCTCGAGCTGCTGCATGGCGTTTCGCATTGCCTCGAACTTGGAGACGTGGGCGACGCTCTCCACCTCGGGGAACGAGCCGACGTCGTTCTGCAGCAGTTCGAGTTGCGCGGCCGAGACGTCGTCGCGCAGGTAAGCGACGACCTCGACCCGACGCTCGATCGTCCGAAGGGTGACTTCGACGTTGTAAGTGACGAGACCGAAGGTCCCGAGCACGAACAGGCTGAGTCCGATGCTCATCGCCGACAGAACCGCGAGGCCGGGTGCGCGCCGGAACGCGGCGATCGCCTCTCGAATGCTATGCGACGCCATCTGGCTCGCCGGGCTCGCCCGAGTCGTACACGACCGCCCCTTCGTTGAGCTCGATCACTCGGTACTGCGGGTAGCGCCGCACCAGATCGAGGTTGTGGGTTGCCATCAGCACGGCCGTGCCAGCTGAGTTGATGTCGCGCGTCAACTCGAAGATGCCACGCGACGCACGCTCGTCGAGGTTGCCCGTCGGCTCGTCGGCGAGCAGCACCATGGGATCGTGGATCAAGGCACGAGCCAGGGCGATCCGCTGCTGCTCGCCGCCGGAGAGCTCGTCGGGGAACGCGCCGGCTCGGGCGGCCAGGCCGACCTGCGCCAGCAGACGCTGCACCTTGCCTTTGATCTCGCTGCGTCGGCCGCCGGTGACCTCGAGTGCGAAGGCCAGGTTCTCGGCCGCCGAGCGGTCGCGCAGCAGCCGGAAGCTCTGGAAGACCATCCCGACGCGGCGTCGCAACCTCGGGATGTCGCGGCGCTTCATGCGGCTGGAGGAGTAGCCGGAGACCCGTACCTCGCCGTCGCTCGGTACCTCGGCCATGTGTATCAGCCGCAGGACGGTCGTCTTGCCGGCACCCGAGGGGCCGATGAGGAACGCGAACTCGCCCTTGCGCAGATGGAACGACACGTTCTTCAGGGCGAGCCCCGAGCGTGGGTACTCTTTGTAGACGTCGATGAGCTTGATCACGGGATCCGGTCCCCGGGAGCGGAGTCTGGGGCAGGGTCGGTCACCTTCATCCGTCGGCCAATCTACTGGGGTTCGCGGGTGTCGTCAAAGCGCGGCGTGCAAAGCTGACGGCCGCCTCCAGGGCCGCCCGCATCGATGCGGGATCGGCGCGGCCGCTACCGGCGATGTCGAAGGCGGTGCCGTGATCGGGCGAAGTGCGGGGGAAGGGGAGCCCGAGGGTCACGTTCACCGCGGCGCCGAACGACACCGCCTTGATGGCCACCATTCCCACGTCGTGGTAGGGGGCGAGCACGGCATCGGCCTCCCCACGCATGGCGCGCAGGAACACGGTGTCCGCCGGGTAGGGGCCTTGCGCCGCGATCCCCGCGCGACGCAGCTCGACGATCGCCGGCCCGCAAACTCGCTCCTCCTCGTCGCCGAACAGCCCGTCGTCGGAGGCATGCGGGTTAAAGGCACAGATAGCGAGCCTGGGTCGCTCGAGGCCCCACCAGCGTCGCAGTCCCGCGTCAGCGAGCCGGGCGGTCTGCATGAGACGATCAGCCGTGTAGGCCTCCGGCACCGAACGCAGGGCCATGTGGCCGGTGACCAACACGACACGGAGCGGGCTGGAGAGGGGCGTCCGCTCGGCGGCGAGACAGAGCGCAGTCTCGGGCACGCCGGCCAGGTCGCGAAGCATCTCGGTATGCCCGGGCCAGCTGCAACCGGCGGCGGCGAGCGCCGACTTGGAGATCGGGGCTGTGACGATGGCATCCACGTCGCCGCCCAGCGTCATGGCCACCGCCCGCTCGATGGCGAGGTAGGATAGACGGCCCGCCTGCGCCGCACCGTCGCCGGGCCGCCAGCGCCCGATCGCGGTCAACTCCAGTCCGTCGACAGCGTCCAGTCCTTCCGGTCCGACGAGCACGATCTCGGCGTCTGGTGCCGGCGGCTCACGCAGGGCGCGCGCGGTGACCTCGGGGCCGATCCCACGGGGGTCGCCCAGCGTGACCGCGATCCTCGGACGTCGCCGTGCGCGGCTCGGCGGTGGCGGGCTACTGGGTGAGCGGGAACCGGTCGAGTCGCGTTTCGACGTACGTCACCTCCCGCAGGTCGGCCACGACCTTCTGGAGCATTTTCTCTTGCTGGATCTGCATGCGGAATGTCTCGCGCACATCTTCCAGAGTGTATTCGCCGCTTGGGTTCAACTCGTTCACCAGGGCGGTCACCCACTTGCCGCGGCCCACGGTTCCGGGTGACTCGACCAGGAACGGTCCGATGACCTCACCCTCGACCGCCTGGGCGAGCGCCTCCGCGTACGTCGGCGGCATACGGTCGCGAGGGAAGCGTGTCAGGACCGCCTGCTCGGTAGGGTCGCCGTAGAGGGCGATCAGTGAGTCGGGATCGGCCCCGTCGCGCAGAGCGGCGGCCGCGGTTTCCGCCGTCTGACGCGCGACCTCCGCATCGGCGTCGGTCAAATCCGGCCGGATCAGGATGTGGCGCGCCAGACGCTCGGGCCCTCTGATCCGTTCGAGCTTGATGATATGGGTACCAGCCGCGGTCTCCACGAGGTCACTGATCTCGCCGGCCCGCATGGCGAACAACGTCTCCTCGAACTCGGGTAGCAACTGGCCGGGACGCACCCATCCCAGATCGCCCCCGCGGTCCTGGGAGCCCGGGTCCTCCGAGAACTCGCGAGCCAGGCGTGCGAAATCCTCGCCGGTGCGCGCGCGCGATAGGACCCTCGCGGCCAGCTCATCCGCCTCGAGGCGCACCTCCTCCGACGGTCGCGTCGCGACGACGACCTGCTGGAGGCTGACCGTCGCCGGCCTGGGCCCGAGCGCGCTCCGCTGCTGCTCGAACCGCTCGCGGATCTCCGCCTCGCTGACCGGTAGCGGCTGCATCTGGCCGACCTTCTGCTGCAGGTACCTCTGGGTGGTCAAGACAACCCGCACCCGGTCGGTCATGCGGATCCGGAACTCGGGAAGCGTGGTTCCCTGAGCGACGAGGGCATTCTGGAACTCGAGCTCCGACGGGAAGCGGCGGCGTATGTCGGCGAGGCGGTCTTCAACCTGGTCGTCGATCTCGCCTTGCGAGACGACCACCCCTTCGCGTCGCGCGTGGATGGACAGCAGGGCCTCGTTCACCTTCTGGTCGAGGGCCTCGGCCAGGAAGCTCCTGAACTCTTCGGTCTCCTCGGGCACCGGGTAGCCTGTGGCCTGCAGCTCGAAGACGAACTCCTGGAGCTCGGTCCAGAGGATCACCGAGTCGCCGACGATGGCGACCACACCCTCGACCAGCTGCGAAGGGTCTTGGGCGACGGCGTCACTGGCCGTGACCGGCGCCACTGACAGCGCCAGCACGGCCGTGGCTTGGAGCCTAGTTTTCCGCATCCGTCGCGTCATCAGATGAGTCCTCGGTTGGTGGCGCGTTGGGCGTCGGCAGCGTCTCGCGTATCACCGCGACGCGCTCGATCACCCTGGGGAACCGAGAGGGAAAGACTTGATAGGGCTGCCCCAGACGCAACGCCATCGTCACTCGGTCCAGGCTCCAGGGCCGGCGTGTGCGCCGTCCCACGCGGTGGATCGTCGCCTCAACCGCCTCGGCTACCGCCTGCTCGCCGTTCAGCAGCCGCTCGCGCTGCATTCCCGCCTCGACCGCCGCGCTAGCCAATTCCCGTTGGGCGTTGGCGTAGACGGTCTCGCGTTGTTCCTCCGTGATCTCGTAACCCATATCCAGGGCCGCCTTGACGAGTAGCTTGTTCCGCACCAGCTCGCGCAGGAAGTGGTGGACGGTCGCCGAGTCGGACCGGGCGAAGGCCTGTCGGCCCTGTGGCTCGCCCCGCTTCACGAAGTCCGCCCATTCCCCGACGGTCAGCTTGCCGCCGCGGTACCGCACCAGCACAGCAGACCGGGTCGCCGGGCCGAGACGCTCGAGGCCCGGCGCATCGGCCAGGCTGTCAACCAGGGCGATCGCCCCGCGCGCGAAGCGCACGTCGGCGGCCTCGAACAGCGAGTCGAGGTAAGCGTCTTCCAGCTCGCGCGCCCGCGCCCGGGTGAACGTCTCGAGGTACTGCTCTCGAATCGACTCGAACTCCGGCGATCGACGTTCGATGACTTTGAAGATGTGATACCCGAGCCGGGACCTCACAGTTTCACTCACCGCGCCCACCTGCATGGCGAATACGGTCGGCTCCAGCTCCGGCAGCAGGCGGCCGTGATCGACCCAGCCCAGGCTGCCGCCCTGAGATGCGCTGCTGGGATCCTCGGAGTACTCACGCGCCAACGACTCGAAGTCCTCACCCGCGGCGGCGCGAGCGCGGATGCTATCGGCGAAGCGTTGCAGGCTGTCGAGCGTGGCCTGCGTCGAGGCGGCGGAGGTGCTGACGAGAATGTGTAAGACGTTCACCCGCGTGTAAGGCTGTTCGCGCTCGTAGGCGGCCCGCACCAGCGACTCTGCAGTGTCGACCTGCCCGGTGATAACCTCCTCGTGCAGCTCCCAGACGATCTCTTGGGCAATGGGCAGACGGGTAATGGGTGAGACGTCGACGTTGGCGAACGTATCGGGGCTGGCCAACTCGACGGCGAGCAGCGTGTAGCCGATCCAGAGGTCGGCGATCCGGTCGACGGCGGCGACCTCTGGCGTTTCCAGCCGCGGAACGCCAACCGCGACGAGCTCGGCGGCTTTGTCCACCGTCAGATTGTATCCGGCCGCTTGCGCCACGATGTCCTGCTGGCCCTCCATCCCCTCGCGGACGTACGAGCAGGCCGCGAGCGATGCAGCCAACGCGACAACTAGGATCGGTACGGAGACATGTGTCTTCATTTTCACCCTGTCTTCACGAGTTCACGCTGCTCCTCGAGCATACGTTCCAGCGCCTCCACCACGATCGGACCGATATCTTCAGAGCCCGCGAGGCGGAACACCAGCGATAGCGGCTGCAGTCGACGGACTTCCACCTCCACGTCCCGTCCCGCCATGGCGTCGCGCAGCGAGGTCAGCCGCGGCACGATGCCGCGGCGGAAGTTTACTCGCGCGGAGCCCGGTGTGGCGAGTACCCGCTCCACGCCCAGAAGGCCGCCCAGAATGCGGATGCTCGGCCGGCAGCCGGCCGAACCGGTCGCGTAGCTCGCCGCTCAAACGCTCGATCTCGTCCAGATCGGCCACCTTCGATAAGCGGCGGTAGAAGTCGAGCTTCTGCGCCTCGTCGGGGATGAAGCTGTCAGGAATATACGACGCGCCGGCGATCGACACCTCTGGCGCCTCGCCGCGTGTCGTCGGCGCCCCCGCATCGCTGCGCAGCGCGGCGACGGTATCCTGCAGCAAGCGCAGATATGTATCGAAACCCACGGCCTGCGCGAAACCCGACTGCTCGGTGCCCAGCAAGCTGCCGGCACCCCGCAGCTCCAGGTCCTTGAGCGCGAGCCGGTATCCGGCACCGAGCTCGGTATGCTTCTCGAGCAGCTGCAGGCGGCGTTCGGTCTCGGGCGGCAGGTTGGGTGGTACGACGAGGTAGCAGAAGGCCCGCTGGTGCGAGCGTCCGACGCGGCCCCGGAGTTGGTAAAGCTGAGCCAGCCCGAAATAGTCGGCCCGGTGAACGATCATGGTATTGGCGTTCGGCACATCGAGCCCGTTCTCGATGATCGCGGTGGCGACCAGGACGTGGGTCTCACCCCGCACGAACTCGGTCATCGCCTTCTCGAGCTTGCGTTCGGACATCTGGCCGTGGGCGATTTCGATCCGCAAATCCGGCAGCAAGCGGCGGACTTTGGCGGCCAGCTCGCCGATCGTTTCGACCCGGTTGTGGACGAAGAAGACCTGCCCGCCGCGATCGACTTCGAGGCGGATCGCGTCCTCGATCGTCTGGTCGTCCCAGCCCATCATATGCGTGATGATCGGTTGGCGGTTGCGCGGCGGCGTCCGGATGACAGCCAGATCACGCAGGCCACTCAAGGAGAGGTGCAGGGTCCGCGGGATCGGGGTGGCCGTCATCGTGATGACGTGCACGTTGCGCTTCAGAGCCTTGATCCGCTCCTTCTGCCGCACCCCGAACTGCTGCTCCTCGTCGATGACCAACAGCCCGAGGTTCTTGAAGACGACGTCCTTCGAGATGAGTCGATGGGTGCCGATGACGATGTCGATTGCGCCTTCGCCCAACCGGCGGATGACATCGGCCTGCTGCTTGGCAGTACGAAAGCGGGACAAGGCCTCGACGGTCACCGGGTAGTCGGCGAGTCGGGCGCGGAACGTCTGGAGGTGTTGTTCGACGAGGACGGTCGTGGGCGCGAGCACGGCGACTTGCGCGCCGTCCTGGATGGCCTTGAAGGCGGCACGGATTGCGATTTCGGTCTTCCCGTAACCGACGTCGCCGCAGATCAGCAGATCCGTCGGCCGCGACTGCTCCAGCAGATTCTTGACCTGCTCGGCTACTCGTTCCTGGTCCGGGGTCTCGTCATAGATGAACGCCGACTCCATCTCGCGTTGCCAGCGGGTGTCAGGGCTGAAGGCGTAGGCCTCGCTGACCTGGCGGACGGCGTAGAGCTCGAGCAGCTCGGCGGCCATCGTCTGGATGGCGTCGTGGGCGCGCTTCTTAATCCGCTGCCAGCTCCTGCTGCCCAGGCGATGGAGTTTCGGTGCGGCGCCATCGGAATCGTCGGCGTCGGCGATCCAGCGTTCGACCAGGTCGGCGCGGTAGTGGGGCACGCGCAACAGGTCACCGCCGGCGTACTCGACGACCAGGGTCTCGAGCTGCTCGCCGCCGACCCTCACCCGTTCCAGGCCGCGATAGCGGCCGATCCCATGATCCAGGTGCACGACGTAGTCGCCGGGGGATAGAGCGGAGAGCATGTCGAGTGCGGCACCGCTCGTCGCCTGGGGCCGTCGCTGCGGCCGGCGGGCGCGCCGAAAGATCTCGTGATCGGTGAACAGCCAGAGCGGTGGGTCGGCGCTCCCGATCACGAAGCCGCCAGCCAGCGGGCGGAGGCCGAGGGTGATCAGGCCGAGGACGCGGGCGCCGGCGGCGTCCTTGAGGATCTCCTCCAGCCGCTCGAGCTGGCCCTCGTTATCGCAGAGGATCAGCACGCGGGCGTTCGCAGCCACGGCTTCGCGCACGGCAGCGACGAGCCGGTCGATTCGGCGGTCGATGGTGGGGATGGGCCGGATCTCGAAGTCGAGGTCGGCATCGGCCGACGACTCGACGACCCGCAGCGTTCCGAAGCGGCGCAGCCGGGTGTGGACCCGGTCAGGCGCGTCCTGGTAGCGCTCTGGGGTCTCGGTGCGCCGCTGGAGGTCGTCCCAGCTTCGCTGCCGCTCGCTCTCTTCAGCCTGCGAATCGAGTCGCAACAGCAACGTCGTTTCGGGCAAGAGCTCGAGCAGACTACCCGTACGGACGTCGGCGGCGCTTTCGATGGGCTGCTCGCCGGACGCCCCGCTGAAGCTGACCGGCAGCAGCCGTACCGAGTCGAGCTCGTCGATCGAGCGCTGGTCGAGGATGTCAAACGAGCGGATCGACTCGATCTCATCATCCCACAGCTCGAGCCGGATGGGATCGACGGTCGTGATCGGATAGACATCGACCACGCTGCCGCGGACCGAGTAGTCACCGACCGCTTCCACCATTGGGACCTTCTTGTAGCCGGCGCGCTCCAGGTCGGCGATCAAGGCCTGGCGATCAACCCGCCGGCCAGGCGTCAAGCGGATCTCCAATTCACCCCAACTGGCGGGTACTACGAACCGCTCACTCAACGCCCGCCCGGTCGTCACCATGACGCGCAGGCGCCCGACGATCATCGCCTGAAGCGCATCGACGCGCCGGGCCGAGATCTCGACGTGAGGATCGGAGAGCTCGGGATGCACGGACTCTTTCTGCGGGAAGACGCGGGCCCGGCCAGGGATCAACGCCTCGAGGTCGACCTCCGCCTCCTCTGCAGCGGGCGCGTTAGGGGCGACGAGCAGCAGGCCGCGCGCCGCACCCGCCTCGATCAGTCCGGCCGCCAGCGCCGCCGCCGACGAGCCGGCGAGGCCGGAGAGCAGGCGCTCTTCGCCGGGCGCCGGCAAGCGAGCCACCAGCCGGCTGAATCCAGGAGTGTTGCGGATGCTGTCTATGATCACGGGTGCGTCAAATGCTCTCGGGCTGCCGGTTCCGAATCTCAGGCGGGGCGCCCGGGCTTGGAGTCCTTCCTCCGTCCCGCGGCGGCCAAAGTCGCCTCGACAATAGAAACGAGTAGCAATAGTACAACAAGAGGCCGCCAGGCGTGTCTACCCCGGCGCGCTTGGAAAACGCTGCCACCCCACTCCGCCCTATCCGCGCCGCTCACCCAGGACCAGCGGGCGGCCGCGAGCCAACGCTCGAGATCCGCCGGTCGCCCGGGCGCCAGGTCCGCCTCGGCGAGCGGTGCGTTGACCGAGAACGCCCAGGTGACCTCCCCGGAATCCAGAACGGCGTAGTTGCCGGGTCGGTTGCCGACGAACGGGGCTCCGCCTTCGACCGGCCGCTCGGAACCGTCCGGCAGGCTGATGCGTCGCGCGCGGCCCGACAACCTGATCTGTGCGACCCCTTCGACGATGGTCGGTGCGATCGTGACCTGGCTGGCCCAATCACCGATGAGGGCGTCGATGAAGGGCACCATGGCGGCGCTCAACGGCAGATCGGACGCCGCCTCAACGAGCGGGGAGCCGAGCAGCAGGAAGGCTCCGGCGCCCGCGGTCCCCCGAACCAGCCAGGGGGCGCCATCGTCGAGGCGGAGCAGTACCGAGTCGCCTTCCGCCGCCGGGCGCTGTCGGAGGCGATAGGCCAGCCGGACGTCGATCTCGGTCAGGCCCGCTAGCGGGGAGTCTGCCAAGCGTCGTGCGCCGGCAGCCTCATCGACCTCGTAACGCCAGGGCACACGCGCCTCCTCCAGTCGCAGGTTGAGGCGCGGGAGATCGAGGGCAGAAGCGGGCGGCACGACGATAGTGGTTCTGCCGCGTGCCAGCGCGTCTGCAACGCGCTCGGCTGCCCCGCTCAGCCAGACTTCAGCGGCCTCCTGTGTGCCGCGTCTCAGGCGACCGCCCTGCTCCAATGCCTCGAGGGCGCGGTCGAGGAAAGGGCCGATCTCCCCCGCCACACCGACGCTGGGCGGCGGCCGGACCGGCCAGCTGAAGTAACGGCGATCGTCCGCCACCAGGCCGTGGTGATCGATCTCGACGCGGCCTTGTACCCATCCCGCCGGTCGGGGCGGCAGGGTGAACAGCGCTGGCTCGCCGAACCTCGATTCGGCGACCGCGGTGACCTCGTCGTCCACGACGACGCGGACGATCACCGGGTCGATCGGCGGGTCCGGCCCGAACCAGACCAGGGGAACCGTCACGCGCGTCGGTTGGCCGGCGTCCAGTGGAACGACCTCAGCCATAGCATTGGCCAGCGTGCCGTTGCCCAAGGGCGGCAGCTCAGGCCGGTAGACGATGACTGAGGTCTCCGCTCCCACTCTTCCTGTCTCCTGCCGTTCAGTCTGGAGCGAGACGCGCTGCAGGTCGGTGAACAGATGGATCTCACGCGCGCGGTCGCCGGCCGACTCCAGCCAGGCGGCTGCCTGGTCGAGGGCGGCCGGCAGGTCGGCGACGCCAGCGGTGGCCTGCAAAGCGTGCAGGTAGCGGAGCGCGCCATGGCGACCGAGAGCCACCACACCGTCGCCGGTACGCACGGCGCTGAAGATGGCGATCCGATCGTCCGCGTCGGCCAGCTCGATGCTGAGACCGGCGCGCTCCACGTAGAGGTCCAGAAGGCGGCGATCTGCGACGACCCGCGTCGAGCTGAGCGACTCGTCGATGACCAGAGCTAGAGCGGTCGGCCAGTGATCGGCAGCGCCGCCGCGGCCGACGAGCGGGCCGGCCGCCGCCGCCGCCAGAGCGAGGATGATGAGCAAGCGGGCAGCGAGCAGGGCGAGATGCCGGAGGCGGAGCCGCTGCGCCTGCCGCTGCTCGGCCCGGCGGATGTAGCGGATGGCGGGGAAGACTAGCCGTCGTACCTCACGGCGCCGGATGAGGTGAAGAACGATCGGCACCGCCGCGGCGAGCACCGCCAGTCCGAATACCGGGTAGAGAAATCCGATCATCCGAGGCGCTGGCGCGTGTAAAGGTACTCGCTGAGGCAGAGCGCCAGCGGCTGATCGGTGGCGATGACATGATAGTCGACACCGTTCGAGCCGCAGACGCGACGCCATTCGTCCAGCGCCGCAGCGACCGCCTCGCGATACTCCGTCCTCAGGTCCGCGGACCGGGCGGCGACCTCTTCACCGGTCTCGGGGTCGACGAAGACCGCGTCGCCGGCGCTGGGCAGCTCGAGCTCGCCCGGGTCGAGTACGTGGAAGACCAATACCTCGTGACCTTGGTGGCGCAGCTTCTTCAAGGTGCGGCGCGTGGCCGCCTCGTCCACCAGAAGATCCGAAACCAGGACCACCAGGCCACGTCGCCGGCCGCGAGCCGCCACCTCCTCCAGCGCCGCCTCGGCCAGGCTCAGCTGGCCCGCCGGCTGGTGGGCCAGCTGTTGAACCAGCTGGGTCCAGTGAGCCAGGGTGCCGCGCGGCGGTGTCCGACCCAGCACCCGCTCGGCGAAGCAGATCAGCCCCGCCAGATCGCCCTGCCGGATCAGTAGCAGCGTCAAGCTGGCCGCCAGCCGCTTCGCGTACTCCAGCTTGGTGAGCAGGCCGGTCTCGCGGCTGCGCCAATCCATCGAGCGGCTGACGTCCAGACAGAGTTGTGCTGCCAGGTTGGTTTCTTCCTCGTACTGTTTGAGGTAGTAACGGTCGGAACGGCCGTACATCTTCCAATCGACGAATCGGAGATCGTCGCCGGGCCGGTAGGCGCGGTGCTCGGCGAACTCGACCGAGAAGCCCCGGCTGGGCGATGCGTGCAGTCCGGAGATGAAGCCGGTGACCACGGCCCTGGCGATAAGCTCGAGGCCGCCCAGAGCATCGAGCTCCGTGGGATCGAGCAGATCGGCTCTCTCTCGGCGCTTCTCGTTCATCGGCCTCGCGCGGTTGACTCGTCGAAGAACTGAAACTTAATGGCGCGGGGCGGCGGCGGGCCAATCGCTGCCGCGACGTTGCCGAAGGCCGGGTGATTCGGGTAAGATCGACAGGTAGCGGCCGGAGTCGGCGGGTCGGCGTTTGTGACCGGAATCGGGGGCGACGAAGTGACCAAGACGAAGCTACTCTCCTGTGTGCTCCTGGCGGCGGTGACCTGCCTGAGCTGTCGCGGTGCCCCGGGGTACCCGGTGGGTGTCGACGCCATCTCGGCCCGGGACATGCAAGCGCATATCGCCTTCCTCGCCGCCGACCGGCTGGCGGGCCGCGCGACGCCCAGCGAGGGGCTGAACATCGCGGCCGCCTACGTCGAGTCGGAGTTCCGCCGCATGGGGCTCGACTCCCCGGGCAGCGGCTTCACACAGCGCTACCAGCTGGTGATGACCGACATGGGCGACGGCTGGTCGCTGGCCCTGCAGCGTGGGAGCCGGCGCTCCGTGCTCGACCACCGGAGCCAATTCTGGGGCTTGCCCTGGGCCGCCGGCACGGTCGAGGGCAGGCTGCGGCTCGTGGGCAGCATGCCGCCCGTCGACCTGACCGAAGATGGTGAGCCGACCGTGTGGGTGGCGCTCTTGAGCTCGAGCACGGCACCGCGGGAATGGCAGCGGGCGGCGGAGGCGGGCGGGGCCGTCGGGCTCCTGCTCGTGACGGCGCCCGAGCAGCTGGAGCCACAGGCGGCCTACTGGCTCGGCGAGAGTGATGCCGTGTACGACCTGGGCGACGTCGAGCCCAAGCTGCCCGCCGCGCTAGTCTCGGAAGAAGCACTGGCCGACGCCCTGGCGGAGGTAGGGATCGAGACCTTACCCGAGGGCGTCCACGCGCCCGGTGTCGAGTCGGGCGCTCGCGTTCGGTTGTCGGCGGACTTCCGGGTCGAGACGTTGGCTGCCCCCAACGTGATCGGCATCCTGCACGGGCGCGACCGGCGCTTGCGAAACGAGTATGTGCTCCTCAGCGCGCATATGGACGGTCTGGGCGTCGGCAGGCCGGTGGACGGCGACTCGATATACAACGGCGCGGACGACAACGCGTCCGGTACGGCGGCGATCCTGGAAGTGGCGCAGGCGATGTCGGCGCTCGAGTCGCCACCCAAGCGGTCGGTGATCTTCCTCGCCACGAGTGGCGAGGAGCGGGGCATGCTGGGCTCGTCGTGGTTCGTCGAGCATCCGCCCGTCCGGCTCGACCGGGTCGTCGCCAACCTGAACGTCGACATGGTGGGCCGCAATTGGGAGGACACCATCGCCGTGGTCGGCAAGCCCTACTCGACCTTGGGCGCGCTGGTCGACAGTGTCGCAGCTGCGCATCCCGAACTGGGCCTGACCACGGTCGATGATCCGTGGCCGACCCAGGCGTTCTTCTTCCGGTCGGACCACTTCAATTTCGCCCGCGAGGGCATACCGGCGGTCTTCTTCTTCAACGGAGTCCATGAGGACTACCACCAGCCGTCGGACGAAGTGGACAAGATCAAGTTCGACAAAGCCGCCCGTATCGCCAGGCTCATCTACCAGGTGACCTTGGCTGTTGCGAACGCAGAGCAGCTACCGCGCTGGGATCCCGAGGCGCGGAGTAGAATCGTCGAAGGCGCACGTTGATCCGGTTCGGACCCGCAGGCTGGAGTTATCGCGATTGGCAGGGTATGGTCTACCCGGAGCCCGCGCCTAAGGGCTTCGACCCGCTCGCCTACCTGGCACGCTACTTCGATACCATCGAGGTCAACTCGACCTTCTATCGACCCGCGCGCCCGGACGTCACGCCGCGCTGGGCGCGCCGCGTTCGGGAGAACCCCCAGTTCAAGTTCACCGCGAAGCTCTGGCAGCGATTCACCCACGAGCGCGATAGCGCCTGGACGTCCGAAGAGGTCGATGCCGTGCGCGCCGGCCTCGATCCGCTGGCGGTGGAGGAGCGGCTCGGCGCCTTGCTCGTGCAGTTTCCCTGGTCGTTCAAAGCGAACGAGGAATCGCTGGAATGGCTGGATGACGTGACGTCGACCTTCGCCGACTACCCCTGCGTGGTGGAAGTACGCCACGCGTCCTGGAACCGGCCCGAGTTCTATCGCTGGCTCGCCGACTGCGGCGTCGGCTTCGTCAACATCGACCAACCGCTGTTCAGTCGCTCGATCGGGCCGTCGGCGGAGGCGAGCGGGCGGGTCGGATACGTCCGCCTGCACGGCCGCAACTACGACGACTGGTTCCGCGAAGGCGCGGGTCGCGACGCGCGCTACGACTACCTGTACAGCCGCGCCGAACTGGAACCGTGGGTCGAGCGGATACGTGAGCTGGCGAAGGGCGGGGTCGTCGAAGACGTCTACGTCGTGACGAACAACCACTTCCGCGGCCAGGCCGCCGCCAACGCCATCATGCTGGCCGGGATGTTTCGCGGAAAGCTGCAGCGGGCGCCGGAGGCGTTGGTGGATGCTTATCCTGAAGCCTTGGCGGGACTCGGCGAAGCCGATTCCGGGCCGCAAGGCCGGCTGTTGTGAACCCTAACGACCCCAGTCGCGCGGCCAGAGGCTGAACGTCAGCGCCAGCTCGAGCCCGTCACCCTGGAGCAGACCCCAGCGACCGATGGCGAAGTCGAGGTGGATGGCCTGGAGGTAGAGCCCGAAGCCGCCGGTGACCGCCACTCGACTGAAGTCGGTAGCGAGCCCGGCGCGTAAGGGAATAGCGCTGAGTGGCACGAACTCCGCGCCGGCGGCGGCCGTGTGATCCCAGCGCGCCTTCAGCCTGCCGCCGATCAGTTCCAGGAAGTCGGCGGACAGGCTGAGCTTGGGGGTCAGCTGATACATCGCTCCCAGGCGGAGCTGCTTGGGGGGATTGACGGTGTCGAGATATGCCTCCAAGCGTTCCTGATCTTCGGCGTCCAACTCGTCGAAGAGGAATGTCTCATCGGTAGTAGTACTGCCCTCGAAGTCGGAGCGCACTGCGTACAGGCTGACCGCGAACGATTCGGCGTTCCAAAGGATGTCGGCGAAAGCGTTCTTCACCACCAAGCCGGCGACCAGTCTGTCCCACTCCATCGCCAGACCCAGGTCCAGGCCCCACAGGCGACCGATATCGGTCGCGCTGGAGCTGAACTTCTCGGCCTTGGCGTCGATGGCCAGGGGCTCGGCGGTGAGCAGGCTGCCCACGTCTCTCAGGGTCAGGTACCCGTGAGCCGCCCCCACCCTCAACGTCGCCCCGACCGAGAATCGCATGCCCATATGGTCGAGCGCCGGTATCGTGAACGGCTGGCCGTACGAGAGATAGGCAGCGCTGGCGTGCCAGGCCTGGCCACCGGTCCCCTCGGTCGCGAAATCCTTACCGCTACCGTCCTCACCATCGTTGCCGAAGAGCAATAACTCCAACGCCTCCGCCGACACGTCGAGTTCACCACCGGCCAGGGTCAGCAGGCCGGCGGAGAAGCGGCCGATGCTGAGCCCCAGTACGCCGCCACCCAGATCAAAATCGAGCTGCAGCGTCTCGTCCGGCGCACCGCGGACCTCGGCGAGCAGCGCTGACTTCTCCTGAACGTCAAGAAAATCACCGTAGATGTCGGCCAGCTGGCCGTAGCTCAGGGCGTTGTTGTCGATGTAGGCTGATATTCCGGCCAGCCCCAGCGAAAGCGGCGGCCGATCCGATAGTCCCAGGTTCGCCGGATTGAAGAAGGCCGCCTCGTAGCCGCGGGCCCGGGCGGTGAAGGAGACGGCCAGCGCGGCACTGCGAGCGGTGGGTGAGGCGAGCTGGGCCGCGGCGTCGCCCGCCAGGCAGGCGGCCAGTGCCACAGCGGCTCCCGTTACACGGCTCATTCTCCTCAGCATCGCCAGACTACCCGCCAACTTTGAGGGTTACCATCAACTTCAGGCGCGTCCGGAGGAACAGGTCCGGCGTGATGCGACTCAAGTTCAGCCGCCCGCCAGGGCCGGTCCGTGTCCCCGATCCCCTACCTCGGTACACGGCGAAGATCGTGTCGGGGAAGGTGGAGAAGGTCTCGATCTGATGCGTCGACAGGCTGAAGGTCTGCACGAGCTGCGAGGTCAGCAGGAGTTCACCGAGACGGACCTCGCGATCCGGGTCGCCGGAGAACGCGTCGTCCAAGGTGGGGGCGAGCGACATCTCCAAAAACCCCTCCACCTCGACGTTGTGGTTGAGCATGACCTCGAGCGAGCCACGCACATATCGCTCCGCCAGCTCCTGGCGGCTCTGCTCGTCGATCACGATGCGGTCGTCTTCCTCGTACTCCTTGTCGTCGACGACCACCGTCACACCGCGCACAACGATCTGGTCGAGCTTGGCCTGCAGGTTGACCACCCGCGTCGTGTCGATGGTCACTACCTGGGTGTCCGGCGGCGAGTGGACGTAGAGAACGACACGGAACCCCTCGCTGAGCTCGACATCGGCGACGGCGCGATCGATCTCGCGGGTGGAGTCGGGCGGCAACTCTCCTGTCGCGCCGACGATCAACACGCTGTCGATGGTCGTTCCGGTGGCGATGTCGCGCACGGCCAGCGCGATCGAGCCGGTGGAGTCGGGGTGCGAGTGCTGCTGCACGAGGTCGAAGTTGAGATTGTTCTCGACTCCCGTCTGCAGACGCGCTTCGCGCACCTCGATGGAGTAGATGTCCGGCGAGAAGGGGACATCGAGCGAGTCGACGAAGTCGAACGGCGGGATCGTGACGGTCTCGCCGTGGAGCGCCTTGCACAGGTCGCACATGTCGGCGAGCCGGTAAGCGATGCTGTCCTCCTGCAGGTCGACCACGAAGACCTTCTCGCCGTCGGCCGTTGCCGTGTCGACTCTTTCCGGCAGGAAGTCGATGGTCGTCAGCGAGTCGGAGGTGAAGGGGAAGCTGAGGGAGACCTCCCAAGCCGGTTCCTCGGGAATCTCGCACGCCGCCAGCAGGAGCACTCCGGCGGCGGCGGCCAGGAGCCCCGCGCGGCGTGTCGGTCCGTCGCTCCAGGGGTCGAATTGGGCCATGCGCGGGAAATATGGGCTTCGGTATCAGGCCACGGAAGAGGCGGCGGGGAAGTTGGGGAGTTGGGGAGT
>JBDHKD010000038.1:0-24895 GCA_039586575.1 Gemmatimonadota bacterium
CGTACCACTGGGCGATGGGACCCAGGATCATCCCGCCCACCGTCATGACACCGAGCGTGACCCAGGCGAGCCGCCGCATCGGCGCCGGCGCGAAGATCGCCGCCAGGCCAGCCCGCATGCCGATCAGCAGCGCCAGGAACATCATCAAGATGTGCGGCGCCAGCGAGTACCAGGGCACCGGGTCCTTGAAGCGGACGATGACGTTGCCCCTATCTTCGTCCGGCACCCGCATCACGCCGTCCGCCGTCCGCAGCGTCAAGAAGTACTCGACCTTCCCCGCCGCCGGCTGCACCGGCAGCCGGCCGACCAGCTCATCGCCCTCCGCCGCCAGCGGCAGGCTGGTAAACGGCTCGTCGGTCCTGTAGCGCTTGTAGTGGAGCGCGCCGCTCACCGCGCCGCCCGGGTCGGGGATCCCAACCCGCGCCTCACCGGTCGTCAGCGCGTTGCGGACCAGCCGGTAAGCATGGCTCTGGCCCGCCACCTCGAACGCGCCGCGCGCCGGATAGCTGGGACCCGTAAACCGCTGGTAGCCGGCCGCCGAGGCCGTTAGCAGGAAGGCCAGAATCCACAGAGACACCTCACGACCCCGGCCGCCGCGCCCTATACCCTGCACGCTACTCTCCATCACCCTGCCTCTCTGGGCGTCAAATCCACCCCAATTCGGGTCCGCTTGACGACCGACCGCGTCCGTCCATCTTCCCGGACGAGGAACCATGGACACCATGTTTCGCGCCGCAACACACCGTCCGCGCCCGGGCCGCCTGGTAACGGTCGCACTCAGCGCGTTCCTGACATTTCACACCGCCTGTACCGCAGGCAACGATAGTGCCAGCGAGACCGGTTACCGCGGCTGGGTCATGCCGGCGCCGCAGGAGAAGATCGACTTCACGCTCAGCGACACCGATGGCCGGCCGTTCGATTTCCAGGCCGAGACCGAGGGTTACCTGACGCTGCTCTTCTTCGGCTACACCTACTGCCCGGATGTCTGTCCCATCCACATGGCGAACATCGGCGCCGTGCTCGACGATTTCCCGTTCGACACCAGACAGGCGATCAAGGTCGTCTTCGTGACCACCGACCCGGAACGTGACACGCCGGAACGGTTGCGCGAGTGGCTGGACAATTTCGATCCGAGCTTCATCGGCCTGCGCGGTAGTCGTGATGAGGTGAACGAGATCCAGATGGCCCTGGGACTGCCGGCCTCGGTGATCGAGGAGACCGGCGACGACTACCTGGTCGGCCACTCGGCACGCGTGCTCGCCTTCACCAAGGACAACCTCGCGCACATCTCCTACCCCTTCGGGACGCGGCAGGCCGACTGGGCCCACGACCTCCCCAAGCTGGTGGACGAGCGCTGGGAGAGAGAATGAAGAGAATCGCCTCTATCTTGATGCTCCTCGGCGCGCTCGCCTGTTCCTCTGAGCGGGATGCGCCCGAGAGCATCGATCTCGAAGTATCGCAGGTCCTCGTAACGGAACCCGTGCTCGGCGAACGGGCCGCCATGTACTTCTCGGTGACCAACAACGGCAGCGCCGACGACGAGCTGCTCGGCGTTTCGGCCGCTGCCGCCCGCAACGCCGAGATCCATCGCACCGAGCGCGACGGCGACACGATGAAGATGGTGCCCATCGATGGGCTGACGGTTCCCGCCGGTGGCCGCGTCGACCTGGCCCCCGGCGGCTATCATGTGATGTTGACCGAGATCGAGTGGAGCCTCGAGCCGGGCGACCGCTTCGACGTGACGCTGCAGTTCCGCGTGGCCGGCGACCTGGCCGCCCGCGCCCGGGTCGTGTCCTACGCCGATCTCGAGGAACGGCTCGGCGTGGCGGCCGAGCACGGCGCTCGCGACACGCAATAGCCGATGAGGCTCTGGTGCACCTCCGCCCAGGGCGTCGCCTGGGACTGGACCTGGCAGCCCTACGTCGGCGTCTGGCTGTTCATCGCACTGATCGCACTCGCCTACTGGTTCTTAATGCGACGGGCGCAGCCGGCGGCCGCGTCCGCGGAGGGCGCCAACCGAACTCGTCAGATCATCTTCTTCGCGCTGGGCCTCTTCTCGCTATGGCTCGCCCTCGACTGGCCGATCGCGCCGCTCGGTATGGGCTACCTGGCCAGCCTGCACATGGTGCAGTACATGCTGATCGCGCTCATCGCGCCACCACTGATGCTGCTCGGTATTCCGCGGCCGAGCTTCGAAGGGCTGAAGAGCCGACCCCGCGTCCTGGCGACGCTGTGCAACACGACCCAACCGCTCATCGCCTTCTTCATCTTCAACGTCCTGATCACTGTGACTCACTGGCCGTCGCTGGTAGACCCGTTCATGAGCTTGCAGCTGGGTGCGTTCGTTCTCGACATCGCCTGGCTGGTCGCCGGCCTTATCTTCTGGTGGCCGGTGATCGCTCCGCTGCCGGAATGGCCGCGCTTCCTACCGCTATTCAAGCTCGCCTACCTCGGCCTCAACGGGATCATTATCCGGCCGCCGTTCTTCATCCTCCTCTTCAGTAAGTTTCCCGCCTACGCGACCTACGAGCTGGCACCGCCCATCCCCGGCACCTCGGCGCTCAGCGATCAGCAGCTGGCGGCGGGCATCATGAAGTTGGGGACGGCGCTGGTCATGGTCGTCGCCATGGTCTTCGTGTTCGGCGACTGGGTGCGTTCGAGCAAGCGTTCTTGACAGCCGCGTTCCCGACCCGCTACCCTTCATTCGACAACTAGGAGCACGACGGCGGGCGGAACAACTCGGAAGCCGGTGAGAATCCGGCACGGCCCCGCCACTGTGTGAGGCCCGGCTGAGCGCCGGAAGAAGCCAACCCACCACGCCACTGGGACTCTTGTGGAAGTCCTGGGAAGGCGGGTTCGGCTGCCTCGAGTCAGGAGACCTGTTCCGCCTGCGCGCCACGGCACTCTTCCAGGGTAAGACGTGCGGGCTTTCTTTTTACCTCCGCTGACCGGCCTGCTGCTCGCGGTCGCCGCTTCGACCGCCGCGGCGCAGTACCCCGGCGAGCTGACCGGTCACATCGCCGACGCTATCACCGGCGAGCCGGTGGAGGGCGCCCTCGTCGAAGTGATCGGCACCAGCCTCTCCGCCCTCAGCGATGGGCGCGGCGCGTTCCACATACGCGGGCTCGAGCCGGGCCGCCTCTCCGTACGATTCACCCGCTTGGGCTACGAGTCGCAGGTACGGGAGATCGACCTCCGCAACGGTGAAACCACCTGGCTCGCCGTTGAGCTGGGCGCCCGCCCCATCGTCATCGACGGCGTCAGCGTGGAGGGACGCTCGGACACCACGCTAGACGACGCGCCGGGCGTCATCGCCATCGACCGCGACGAGATCGAGCGCAGCGGTAAGAGCACCGCAGCCGGACTGCTCGAGGGGCGGGCCGGGCTGCTGGTCCAGCGCCGCGGGCCGCTGGGTCCCCAGACGGTCAGCATAAGGGGGAGCGCCGCCGATCAGGTGCTCGTGCTGTTGGACGGCGCACCCCTGGGCGATCCGCTCACCGGCAGCACCGACCTCTCCACCATCCCCACCTCACAGATCGAGTCGATCACCGTGCTCAAGGGCAGCCAGTCGGCACGCTTCGGGCCGGGCGCCGAAGCCGGCGCCGTGCTGATCCAGACTCGTCGCGAGAGCGTGCCGCTCACCGCCCGGCTGGAGACCGGCTCTCTGGCTAACCGCTCGGCAACCCTGGAGACGAGTGGTGACCTGGGTCTCGCCTGGTCGCTGGGCGGCCACCTGCGATCCGTCGACGGCGAGTTCGACTACCGGCGACCCGACGGCCTCGCTGGCGGCACCGACCGGCGCGTCAACAACGACCTGTCGGAAGCCGCTCTGTTCGCCGCCGCCGCCGCGCCGGCGGCAGGCGGCGACCTCCGGCTGCGCGCCGGCTTCACGCGCCTCGAGCGCGGACTCCCGGGCCCCAGCTATCAGCCGACCTCTACGGCCCGCGAGGAACTATCACGCTGGAACGGCCAGGCCGGCTGGGAACGCCGGAGCGGCCGCTCTCTCGTGTCGGCTCAGCTGAACGGCGTGTTGCAGAGCGCCCGGTTCGCTGACCCCGACCCGACGGTCGCGCTACCCTACGACAGCCGGACCGATGCGCTGGCGCTTGGCGCGCGGCTGAACGCCGAGACCGAGCCGGGCGGCGCGCTGCGCGCGATCTCCGGCGGCCTCGAGCTGCGCGGCCAGAAGTACGAGAGCACCGCGCTCGACGACTCGGCGCCTGGCGGTCGCGTCGACCTAGGCCTGTTCGCCGCGACCGATGTCGCCGGCAAAGATGCGCCCGGCAGCCCGCGCCTCGTGGCCGCCCTGCGACTCGATCGCGACGGGCTGGACGAACTCTGGCGCCTGACCCACGAGCTGACGCTCAGCGCCGCCACCGGCCCGGCGACTTTCCACGTCCGCCACGCGAGCAGCTACAGCCCACCCGCGTTCGGTGACCAGTTCTTCAGGGAAGGCGTGATGGTGGAGCCGAACCCGGACTTGCGTGCCGAGCGCATCCCCAGCGACCTGAGCGTCGGCGCCATTCTACGCGGACGTTTGGGTGGCATCGCCGGCGCGATCGCCCGGCTCGCCATCGACGGTTACATCGCCGACGTGAAGGATATGATCATCTGGGCCCCCGACTTCCGCTTCGTCTGGAGCCCACGCAACTTCGACGTGAAGCGCCGCGGCCTCGAAGCCGAGGCGGCGCTCGAGTTTCCCACGCCGAGCTTCACCGTTCAGGCAACCTACAGCCTGGCCCGCGTGACCTACGACCGGCCCGGCGACGATACGGTCCAGGTGATCTATCGGCCGCGCCACAGCGGCACCGTCGGCGCACGCTGGTCGCCCGCCGGCTGGGAGATCGCGGCCGACGCGCGTTACATCGGTAAGCGCTACCCGGTGCCCGCGCCGATCAACGCGCTCGATCCCTACTGGACGCTCGACCTGCGGCTGCGCCGCAGCTTCAACGCCGGCTCCTGGCAGTTCACGCCATCGCTGGCCATCGACCGACTGTTCGACAACGACGACTCGCTGATCTTCGGATACCCCGAGCCCGGACGCATCATCCGCTTCGAGCTGATGGCACGCCCGTTGAGATGAAGATGAGGATGAAGATGAAGATGAAGCTCGCCCTCGCCCTCGCCCTCGCCCTCGCCCTCGCGGCGTGCGACGACCAGACCACGGGCGTCAACCCGACCCCTGGCCTCGAGACGGCGGTCGTCGTCAACAGCATCGATGTGTCGCTCACCGTCTTCCCCGTCGACAGCCCGGACGCCACTCGCGCCATCGGCCTCGCGCCCGCCGGCTCGCCGGTTAGCGTGGCCGCGCGCGGGTCGATCGTCGCCGTGCCGCTCGGTTTCTTCCCGGCCGTCGCCGTCGTCGACCTGGCCAGCGGCGATGTTCGCTCCATCGCGTTGCCCGAGAACTCCGGTGCCACGGGCGTCGGGTTCGTGAACGATTCGATCGCCTACGTGGCCAACCCCAACCTGGGCACCGTCAGCGTCGTCAACCTGTCGAGCGCTACGGCAGTCGCCGAGATCCCGGTCGGCGTGTTCCCGCAAGCCGTGGCGACACGTGGTAACCGCATCTACGTTCTGAACGCGGAGCTCGATGAGACTTACCAGCCGGCGCGGCCGGGTCGCATCAAGGTGATCGACGCCACGTTCAACGCCGTGCTCGACACCATCGTCCTCAGCGGACTCAACCCTGCCGCCGCCGAATTCGGGCCCGATGGCCTGCTGTACGTCGTCAACTCCGGCGCCTTCGGGCAGGCGAACGGCAGCCTTTCGGTCGTCGAACCGATAGCCCGCGTCGAGTTGGAGCATCATACAGGCTTCGGTGAGTTCCCCGGCGATATCGCCTTCGACGCCGCGGGCTACGCTTACATCAGTTCGTTTAGCTATGGCATCGCCGTCTGGGACGCCGCTGCCGACAGCTTCATCCAGCCGCCCGACGATCCGCTGCTCGTGGACGGTAACTCTATCTCCAGCGGCGTCGGGATCGATTCCAACGATCGCCTCTACTCGCTCATCGCCGGCGACTGCGTCGCACCCAGTGTCGCCATCCGCGTCGATCGCCAGCTCGACTCTGACGAGACGATCGACGTCGGCGTTTGCCCGATCGCCATCACGTTCACCCAGGTGGAAGTTCCGTGATCAAGACAGCTCGCCTTCTGCTGCTCGGCCTGCTGCTCGCCACCGCCTGCCGCGGTGAACGGCCCGCGGCGCGGACCGCAGAAACCGGTGAGCCGCCCGACGGCCCAGCGCAGCGAGTCATCTCGCTGATCCCATCGGTTACCGAGACGATCGTCGCTCTGGGCGCCGCCGACCGACTCGTGGCGCGCAGCGACTTCGACATCGATCCTGCCCTGGCACACCTGCCGTCGGTGGGACAGGGGCTCACGCCGAGCCTCGAACAGCTCACGATGCTGGCGCCCGACCTCGTGGTCGCCTGGCCCGACAACGCGTCGCGCTCGGTGATCGCCCGGCTCGAGGACCTCGGCGCCGCAGTCTACACTCCGGAGATCGAGACGCTTTCCGACATCGAGCGCACGACGCGCGAGCTCGGCGAGCTGCTCGGTCTCGAGACAACCGCGGCATCGCTCATCCGATCGGTTAATGCCGAGCTGGAGGCGATCCGCCAGGCGGTGGCCGGTCACGAGCGACCTTCCGTGTTCTACGTGGTATGGTACGAGCCGGCGACGACGACCGGGTCGGGGACCTACATTCACGAGCTGATCGAGATCGCCGGCGGCCGCAATCTGTTCTGGGACATGCCGGGGCTTTGGCCCACGGTCAGCATGGAAGAAGTCGTAGAGCGTGGCCCCGATATCGTGCTGCTCTCGCATACCGCCGAGATACCGGTCGAGATCGAGCGATTGCGTGAGTTACCGGGCTGGCGCGATCTCCAGGCGGTGCGCGAGGGACGCGCCCTGCTCATCGATGCGAACCTGTTCAACCGACCCGGGCCGCGCGTGACGGACGCGGCGCGCCAGCTAGTGCAGCTTCTGCACCCCGAAGTGTCCCCGGAGCAGGCGCGGCGTTGAGCGGGCGAATCTCGCTACGGCTCCTCTCGCTCGCCATGCTCACCGCCGGCGTGCTGTTGGTGAGCATCGCGATCGGCGCCGCTGAGATCCCGCTGCGCAGCGTGCTCGACGCGTTGGGCGGCCGCGGCGACGACCCGGCCCGAACCATCGTCCTCAACCTGCGGCTGCCACGCGCTGCGCTCGCCGTGCTGGTCGGTGGCGCGCTGGGACTCGCCGGCGCCGTCTTCCAGGCGCTGCTCCGTAACCCGCTCGCCGAGCCGTACGTGCTCGGCGTCTCCGGCGGCGCCGCCGTCGGCGCCGTCGCCGCCGTGGTGCTCGGCTGGCACCTATACGCACCTTGGTCCCTGCCCATCGCCGCGCTGGCCGGGGCGCTCATCGCCATCACGCTGGTGCTCCGCATTGCCACCCGTGCTGCCCGCGGCTTCGACACCCGGGTGCTGCTGCTGGCCGGCGTGGTGATCGGTGCCTTCTTTCACGCGTTGATTCTGCTGCTCCTCACCTTCGCCTCCGCCGAGGCCTACCGCTCGGCGGGACTGTGGATGATGGGCAGCCTGGCGGCGGCCGATTGGCCGGCCGTGCTGATGCTGGCGGCGTATCTGTTGCCGGCCATGGCCATCCTGGTGCTGATGGCACGGCCGCTCAACCTGCTGGCTATGGGTGAGGAGACCGCGCTTTACCTCGGCACCAACGTCGAGCGGGTGAAGCTCGCCTCCTACCTCATCGCGTCGTTGCTCGTCGCCGCCGGTGTGGCGGTGAGTGGGGTGATCGGTTTCGTCGGCCTCATCGTTCCCCACGCCATCCGCCTCATCTGGGGGAGCAACCACCAGCTCCTCCTGCCGGCGTCCGTCTTGCTCGGCGGCAGCTTCATGCTGGCCGCCGACACGGCGGCTCGCACCGTAGCCGCGCCCGCCGAGCTGCCGGTCGGTGTGATCACCGCACTGGTCGGCGTGCCGCTCTTCGTCGTGTTGCTCACTCGCAGGGCGGTATGAGCGCCGCACCGGTCTTCGAGGCACGCGAACTGCGCTTCGCTTACTCGAGCGCGGCGCGGCCGGTGCTCGACGGCGTCGAGTTGAATGTCGATGCCGGCTCCCTCTACGCGATCATCGGACCCAACGGTTCCGGCAAGTCGACACTGCTCAAGCTCCTGCTCGGCGCGCTCGAGCCGGAGGGCGGCGATGTGCGGTTCGCCGGCCGGCCGCTACGCGGTTGGAGTCGCCGGGCACTCGCTAAGCAGATCGGCGTTGTGGCTCAGGGAGAGGAGATGCCCTTCCCCATCACGGTGCGCGAGCTGGTAGCCATGGGCCGCTACCCGCACCTCGGTGTCCTGGGTCGCCCCGGTCCCGAGGATCGTCAGGCTATCGATGTGGCGATGGAACGGTGCGATGTGCGCGAGCTGGCCATGCGGCCCATCTCCACCCTATCGGGCGGCGAGCGCCAGCGGGCGCTCATCGCCAGGGCTTTGGCGCAGCAGCCCGGCACGCTCGTCCTCGACGAGCCCACCGTCTCACTCGATATCCGCCACGAGATGACCATCTTCGAGCTGCTCGCCGAGCTCACCGCGAAGGACAACGTGACGGTCGTCCTGGTGACCCATCACCTCAACCTCGCGGCCCGCTATGCCGACCGCTTGCTCCTGCTCGACCGCGGCGCCGTCGCTGCCGAGGGCGCGCCGCGCGATGTCCTGTCACGCGAGACGATCGAGCGGGTATATGGCTGGTCGGTGGCGGTGAGCTCGCACCCCGGGCCCGGCCGCGACGCCGGAGCACCGCAGGTCACTCCACTCAGCGGTCCCGACGGTAGTTGAGTCAGACGCCCGCGTAGAATTCCCGGATCGTCTCGACCACGTAGCGCTGCTGCTCTTCGGTCAGCTCGGGATAGACCGGCAAGGCGAGCGTCTCGCGCGCTGCCGCCTCCGAATGAGGTAGGTCACCTTCCTTGTAGCCCAGATCGGCCAGACACTCCTGGAGATGGAGCGGGATGGGGTAATAGATCTCCGTGCCGATCTCACGCTCCGACATGAACTCGCGCAGCCGGTCGCGCTCCGGCACGCGGATCACGAACTGATTGTAGACATGGCCGGGCACATCCTCCGGTAGACCGACGCGACCCACCAGATCCATCTCCTCGAAGACCGCCCGGTAGCGATCGGCGTTGGCTCGGCGTCCCTCCGACCAATCGTCCAGGTGCGCGAGCTTGACCCTCAGCACCGCCGCCTGCAGCGCGTCGAGTCTGAAATTGCCGCCCACCACCTTGTGATGGTACTTCGGCTTGCCACCCTGCATACGCAGCACGCGTAGCTTCTCCGCCAGCTCTTCATCGTCGGTGGTAACCATGCCGCCGTCGCCGAAACCGCCCAGGTTCTTACTGGGAAAGAACGAGAAGCAGCCCATGTGACCCAGGGCGCCGGCGCGACGCCCGTCCCGATCCCGCGCGCTCAACGCCTGCGCCGCATCCTCGATCACCGTGAGCCCGTGAGTCGCGGCCGCCTCGACCAGCGGCCCCATCTCGGCGCACCGTCCGTACAGGTGCACCGGCATGATCGCCTTGCTGCGCGGGGTCACCTTCGCGGCGGCGGCCTCGGGATCGATGTTGAAGCTGACGGGATCGATATCGACGAAGACTGGGCGCGCGCCCAGCCGCACGATCACCGCCGCCGTGGCGAAGAACGAGTAGGTCGATGTGATGACCTCGTCGCCCGGTCCCACGTCGATCGCCATCAGCGCGGCCAGCAACGCGTCGGTCCCCGACGACATCCCCACCGCATGTAGCGTCCCGCAGAACTCCGCCACCGCGTTCTCGAACTCGCTGACCTCCGGTCCGAGGATGAAGTACTGCGAGTCGCATACCCGGTCGATTGCCGCGCGGATCTCGTCTCTCAACGCCGCGTACTGCGGCTTCAGATCGAGCAGCGGGACCTTCATCACACCGCCTCGACTTTCTTCCCTTTCTTCCGGTACCCGCGCCCGCACTCCTGGCAGACGCTGGCACCGTCCTTTTCCGCGAACCCGAGTCGATGGCCGCAACGACACATCCAGCCGCCGACCCGGCCCGGCACACCCATCACCAGCGCGTAGTCGGGCACATCCTCCAGCACCACCGAGCCCGCTCCGACGAAAGCGTACTCGCCGATCGTGACCCCGCACATGATCGTGCAGTTGGCACCCAGCGTCGCGCCGCGCCGCACCAGAGTTGTACGCAACTCGTCCATCCGCGGGATCTCGCTCCGCGGGTTGAACACGTTGGTGAACACCATCGAGGGACCGCAGAAGACATAGTCCTCGAGTGTCACACCCTCGTAGACCGACACGTTGTTCTGAATCTTGCAGCCGTCACCGACCGACACGTTGGGGCCGATCATCACGTTCTGCCCGATCCGGCAGGCCTCGCCGATTCTCGAGTTCTTCAGTACGTGCGAGAAATGCCAGATCCTCGTCCCCGCGCCGATCATGACACCCTCGTCGACGTAGGCCGACTCGTGCACGAAATACGTCATCGCTTGCCTATCCTGCGCTTTCCTCGAGACTACGCTGGCACGCTTCCAACACCTCGAGTACCCGCAGCGCTTCATGCCCGTCGGTGCGCGGCACGCCGCGACGCTCGACGCACTCTATGAAGTGCGCGCACTCGGCACGCAAAGGCTCCTGCGGCTCGAACGCGACGATTTCGCCTTCCGCTTTGCGGGCGATCGGGATCCGGTCCTTCCACTCGATGGTGTGGGGATAGATCACCAGCTTGTCCTTGTCCGCCGTGTCATCGAATACCGCCATCTTCCGGTCGCCCACCACGATCAACTTCTGCTCCTTGAACGGGTGCAGCCAGGACACGAAGATGTGCGCCTTCACCCCGCTCGGGAACGACAGCAGGCTCACCGTGACGTCGGCGATCCGCGCATGCAGGTAACTGCCACCCTGCGCATGCACCCGCTCCGGGGACTCGCCCAGCAGACCCAGGACGATCGAGATGTCGTGCGGCGCGAACGACCAGAGGATGTTCTCTTCCCGGCGGATCTTACCCAGATTGAGCCGGTTCGAGTAGATGTACTGCACGCGGCCCAGCTCGCCGCCCCGCACCAGCTCCTCCAGCTTCTGGACGGCGGGATGGTACCAGAGCAGGTGACCTACCATCAGCACCCGCTCACGCTCGGCGGCCAGCGCTACCAGCTCGCGACCCTCTTCCACCGATAGGCAGAGCGGCTTCTCGACCAAAACATCTTTGCCGGCCTCCAGCGCCTGGCGTACCAGTCGGCCGTGCGTCTCGGCCGGCGTCGCGATGACGGCCGCGTCGAGCTCGGGGTCGCCAAGCGTAGCCTCTGCGTCGCTCGTAAGCTCGACCGACGGGTAGAGCTTCTGCATTGCGGCATGGCGTTCGGCATCCGCCTCGCAGATCGCTGCCAGCACGCCAAGATCGTCCAGGTTGCGGGCCAGGTTCTTTCCCCAGTAGCCCGCCCCGATGCACGCCACTCGTGTCATCGCCATCTCCTCCGCTACCTCGGGCTTCCCGGTGAAGGTGGCGATGGCCGCCGGAGCCCGTCATACCAGAAGGCGCCGGGGAAGTCGGCCTCCTTCTCGTTCCTCTTCGCGCTCCAGCTCTCGATGTCGACGCGGAAGACCGACGTGCGATCCAGCTCCTCTTGGTTGGCCGGCCGGTAGTCGCGCCCCGCCTTCAGGTGCGGCGCGTACTTGTCGGTTAGGAGCTGCAGCGCGCGGGCCTTCTCTGCGTCGTCCTCGAGGACCCTCCCGCGCCCGAACACCATCACGCCGGCGTACTCGACGCTGAACTCCAGGGCGATCTCGTTGGGGAGTATCCGGCCCATCTCGGCCACCGCAAAACAGACCCGGCCATCGTTCTCCAGGTTCGACCGCGTGCGGCCCGCGCGCGCGGTGTGCAGAAAGATGGCGTGCGCGCCCTCGTCGTAGACGTAGAGGTTCGTGTTGATGAACGGCTGACCCTCGGCGACGGTGGCCAGCGCGCCCCAGGCGCCCGAGTGGAGGAAAGCCTTGATCCAGCCCTCATCCGTCACCGCCTTGTCGCGCCGCCGCACCTCGTGAATCGGCCGATCCTGTCCTCCGGCCATAGCAGACTCCCCCCGGTAGGCGTCAGCGACTCCTATTTATAGGGCGGTTACGGCCCCCCACAAGAGACCCTCCGCGATCGGCGTTGTAAGGCACCCCCCATGACACTAGGTTGATGGTAGCCCCATCCCTCTGCTCGGACCCGGAACAGAACCCTCTTGGAACAGACGGGGGTTGGACCGGTGAAGCCCTTCCTCGCCGAGCTGAAGCGGCGCAAGGTCGTTCGCGTCACCATCGTCTATGTGCTCGTGGGCCTGGTGGTGGTCGAGGCGGCGAACAACCTGTTTCCGGCGCTCAATCTCCCCGACTGGACCGTCACCCTCGTCGTCGCCCTCGCCATCCTCGGCTTCCCCGTCGCCGTCGCCCTCGCCTGGGCCTTCGACATCACTCCCGCCGGCGTGGTACGCACCGCGGCTTTGGAGGCGGGCCAAGAAGACGCCCCCTCGGCAGCCGTCGCCGCCACACTGGCTTCGGAACGACCTGATGAACTGAAATCCATCGCGGTCCTCCCGTTCGCCGACATGAGCCCAGAGGGCGATCAGGAGTACCTCGGCGACGGCCTTGCGGAAGAGGTGCTCAACGTGCTGGCGCTTCTCCCGGAACTGCGGGTCGCGGCCCGCACCTCCTCCTTCGCCTTCAAAGGGAAGGGGTACAGCATCCAGGAGATCGGCCGGGAGCTCGGCGTGGCGACCGTCCTGGAAGGGAGCGTGCGCAAGGCGGATAACCGGCTGCGCATCACCGCCCAGCTCACCACCGTCGCTGACGGCTACCACCTCTGGTCCCAGACCTACCAGCGGCAAATGGAGGACGTGTTCGCCATTCAGGACGAGATCGCCCGCGCGATAGTGGATACCCTGCGGGTGAAGCTACTGGGCGAGCAAGACAGACCGCTCGTCAAGGCGGCGACGAAGAGCCCCGAGGCATACGATCTGTACTTGAAGGGCCGGCATTACTGGTACAGGCGCTACAAGGTGGGGCTTCAGACGGCGTTGGAGTATTTCGAGAGAGCGATCGAACTGGACCCGGACTATGCCGCTCCTTATACCGGCATCGCCGACGTTCACACGGTCTTGGGCATCTACGGGCTCTTGCCTCCCGACGAAGCCCGAACCAAAGCTCAGGCAGCAGCCGAGAAAGCGCTGGCCCTCGATAGTGAGCTGGGCGAAGCTCATTTCTCCAACGGCCTGGTCCTCTTCTACCGCGGGGATTACGACAGTGCCGACCGCGCACTCCAGCGGGCTATCGAGCTGAACCCAAACTACGCGAAAGCGCACGCCTGGAGGGCGCTGCAACTTACGCATGTGGGGACAAGACGGCAGGAAGGCCTTGCCGAGGCCGAGCGCGCCCGGACCCTGGCTCCCCACTCCGCCTATATCTCGGGTTGCTCGGGACTGGCTAAGGCCTGGGCCAGGCAGGACGAAGATGCCATCCACGACTTCGAGCGGGTACTCGAGCAGGACCCAGAATCGATCATCGGCTTGTACGGGGTCGGCTGCGCATACAGTGCAGTTGGCCGGCACGAGGAAGCCCTGGCCGCCCTGGAGAAAGCGGCCAGCCTGGCGAACAGAACCCCCGTGATACTCGGGCTGCTTGGGTCCGCCTACGGCCGGGCGGGGAGGGTGAGCGAGGCTCGCGCCATCCTTGAAGAACTCGAAGAGCGCTCGGAGCGGGAGTACGTTCCCCCGGTCGCCTTGGCCTTGATCTGCGCAACCGCCGGTCGCCCGGACGACACCTTCCGTTACCTCGAAGCGGCCGTCGCCGAATTCAGCCCCGCTTTCGCCAACAGCATCCGATACGCGTTCTGGGAACCGATCCAGTCCGACGCCAGGTTCGGCGCTGTTCTGGACAAGCTGGGGCTCGTACCATGAGGGCGTTCCTCACCGAGCTCAAGCGGCGTTGCATCTTCGCATTCGTCGCGGCGCTTGGGAGAGTAGATCTGGAGGACTAGGTGGGAGGTACCCCTATGATACGAGCGACGGTTCTCTTACTGCCCGCGCTCTTCGCCGTCGCCGCGACGGCCTCCACACAGACTCCGACGGTCCAGAGGCAGTCGGAAGACGAGCAGACACTGTGGAGCCTGGAGAACACCTACTTCGCACATATTGCGGAAGAGGAATTCGAGGCGCTCGAAAACTTCTATCACGCGGACTTCATCGGCTGGCCGTCCCATTCGCCCGAGCCTGTCGACCGCAGCGTTGGAAGGCAGTCTTTGGAAGAACTGCTGGCGGGCATCGAGGTGCTCTCCATCCAGGTGCGGCCTCTAGCGATCGTCATCCGCGGCGACGTAGCCGTCACGCACTGTTTCGTCGACCTGCAGCAACAGGATGCGGAGGGAGAAGCCGCCTGGTACTCATACCGAGTCACCCATACCTGGCTGAGAGAAGGTGGAACGTGGAAGATCCTTGGCGGCATGAGCGCGCAGTAAGCATGGTTGGACCCGCACCATCCAACCGCCAGGCTACCCCTTAGGCCGCAGCAACTCCTGAAACGGCGGGTATTCGCGCAGCGGCTCCAGATCGATGTCCGCGTGCAGGTAAGCACCGTAGGAAACCCCCTGGGCGAACGCGTCCCGTAGCAGGCTCACCGCCCGCTCTCGCTCACCCAGGAGCGCCGCGATGCTGCGCCACGGCGGGCGCTGGGCTCGATGGCACCTCGGCCGCCTCGGCTCCGACCGGCTCCGTGCGCCGCACGCCCTCCGGCGTGATCTCGAATGCCCAGGCAAGAACGAGCGCTATGGGGAAGCCAATCAGCGCGATGACGACCACGAACGTGAGCGTCCACTCCGGGAGATGTAGAGATGGGAAAGCGATTTCTGCGGCCTGCCAGACGACGAACGCGACGACGGCGTAGACCACCGCAACGCGATAGACCTTCCGTCGCTTCAGCTCGGTGAGCAACCTACCCAGCTTGGAAGCTGGCTCGCTCACGGGGCGTGCTCCTCGTTGTCTCCAGCAGGATTGGGCCTAACAGTGCTGGAAGAACCCTAAAACAAGATGCCCCATCGGCCGTCGGAGCGGCAAGGCGACATTGTCCGGCCGCGCTCCGCCTGGTAGGTTTGCCGTTCTGTGAACAGCGGCCAGATCAACGCGGGTACCTCCGGCTACTCCTATCCCGAGTGGAAGGGCTCTTTCTACCCGGAGAAACTGCCCCAGAAGGGGTTCCTGGAGTACTACGCCGGGAAGTTCTCCACCGTCGAGATCAACAACACCTTCTATCGCTTCCCGAAGTCGAGCCTGCTGGAGGGGTGGCGCGATGGGACGCCCGACGGTTTCACCTTCGCCGTCAAAGCGAACCAGGGGATCACCCACAAAGGCCGGCTCCAGGATGTCGAGGAGTTGACCCGCGACTTCGTCGAGCGCTGCAAGCTGCTGGACGAGAAGCTCGGGCCCATCCTCTTCCAGCTACCGCCCTACTTCCAGCGCGACGACGAGCGACTGGCCAACTTCCTCGATCACCTCGATCCGCGACTGCACTACGCCTTCGAGTTCCGCCACCAGAGCTGGTTCGACGAGGCGATCTTCAGCCTGCTCGCCGATTCAGGCGTCGCACTCTGCGTCTCCGAGGGCGACAAGCTGGACACCCCCCGGCTCGCCACCGGCCGATTCGTCTACGCCCGGCTGCGCAAGGACGAGTATACCGACGAGGAGCTGGACGTTTGGCACGCCTGGATGGAGGAGCAGGCAGCGGGGGGACGCGACGTTTTCGCCTACCTGAAGCACGACGAGGAGGGCGCCTCCCCGGAATACGCCCTGCGCCTGCTGGCCGGCGGCTGAGTGCCCCGGGCCCGCTTGCCGAGGCGCCCCCGGCCGCCCATGTTTATGCACCTTCCGCGGGCGCCTTTTCTAGGAGGAATTAGCGTATGGCCGGCATCTATCGTTCGCTCTACTACGCCGACGTCACGGTAGGCAGCGGCGGCAGGCTGACCATCCCCCAGGAGGTCCGCGAGGACCTGGGGATCGAGGACGGAAACTCGCTGACGCTCCGCGTCGAGGAGAGCCCCGACGGGCAGCGTCAGATGGTCATCTGGAAGTCGGCCCAGCAGGCGGAAGAGTAGCCCTACCCACCGGCCGCCCGGCCGGCGTGCGCCGCACCCCGGGCGCACCGACTAGCTTGCCGGCGTCGTCACCCCGTGGATGTAGTCCTTCAGCATCCGATTCTCGAACTTCGTCTGTCGCAGGTGGGCGTTCACCACATCGCCGATCGAGACGATGCCCACCAGCTCCCCCCCGCCCAGCACGGGCAGGTGACGGATCCGGTTCTGCGTCATCACGCCCATCACGTAGTCGAGATCGTCGTCGGGTAGCCCGATGATCACGTCGCGCGTCATGATATCGCCGACCAGCGTGACCTTCAGCCGGTCGGACCGTTCATCCGCCTCACGCAAGATGTCGCGCTCGCTCACGATTCCCACGATCTTCCCGTTCTCCGCCGCTACGACCAACGAGCCGATGTTGTGCTCGTTCAATACCTTCACCGCCTGGTGAACCGTGGCCGTCGGTCCGATCGTCACCACCCCTGTCCCTTTTCGACGGAGGATATCCTGGATACGCATGGCTGGGGCTCCTTTCGGTGGACGCCGCCGGGCTACAGCTGTGCACGAGGAACCTGATCCCGGCGGCGGGTCCGCAGAAATCTAATCTTTCAGGATTACTATTATTACTTCAGAGGCGGGTCAGGCGCCAGCGTTGGGCATCTAGTGTAAGGAAGATCACTCAATGGAGACCCCAACTCCCACCCTGAGCTCCTTGATGAAGATGTTCCTGAAGTACGCCGGGCTCTGATCGTCGTGGTTCTGTAGTCCGATGAAGCCGCGCTCGGCGAAGTCCGCGACCTTGCCGCGCGGCTCCGCCTCCCAGTCGATCACCTGTACCGCCGGCAGAGAAACCGCGACGCCGGCGAGGAAACGGCGGCGACCGATCACTTCGATGCCTGGTAATACGGGTTTCTGCCGAGTGTGTGGTCGGTAATATCGATGACGTCGGCGACTTCCGGGATCATCTCCTTGATCAGGCGCTCGATCCCCTGCTTCAACGTGACCCTGGCCATGCCGCAGCCCTGGCAACCGCCCTGCAGTTCCACGAATACGGTCTTGTCGCGCACATCCACCAGGGACACGCGACCGCCGTGCGAGGCGACCGCCGGGTTGATACGCGCTTCGATCACCTGCGCTACCCGCTGCGCCAGCTCCCCGCTGGGCGCCTCGGAGCCGATCGGCTTGATGTTCGGGTTCTCGACGTTGAACCCACCGCCGTGGACGCTCTCGACCCAGTCGACCGTGGCACCCTCGAGCATCCCGGCACTCTCAGCATCGACGTAGACCTTGAACCCGTCGGCATCGACGACCGTGTCTTCCGGCTGCTCGTCCCATTCATCAACCAGCGAGAGCTCGTACTCGGGCGCCAGCGGGCTGGTCGCCTTGACCGCCACCCGCAGCGCCACCGGGCTCGCTTCCTGTTCGATGAAGGCGAGCACCCGCTCCCGTGCTTTATCCGTGAACTTGATCATGCCGTCACCTCGAGTTGGCGCGGCCGGGCCCCACGGCCTGGTCCCGCTCCCCTGTACCTCGGTAATATCACTCGTAATATAGCACGACCCCGCGGCGCCGCAGCCGGCGGGGCCGCTCACACGGCACGGTGGAGAACATGCCCGCTCAGACCCGAATCCGGGTCGCCCGGGGCGATATCACCGACTTCCCGGGCGACGCCATCGTCAACGCCGCCAACAACCACCTGATCCTCGGAGCCGGCGTCGCCGGCGCCATCGCCGGCAAAGGCGGGCCTTCCATTCAACGGGAATGCAACGCGCACGGCCCGATCCGCGTCGGCGAAGCGGCGATCACCGGCGCTGGCGATCTGGCGGCCCGCTTCGTGATCCACGCCGCCGCCATGGGTGACGAGCCCGCCAGCCGCGCGTCCATCGAAAGTTCGACCCGCCACTCCCTCGAGCTCGCCGACCAGAACGGCATTACGACCATCGCTTTCCCGATCCTCGCCTCCGGCGTCGCCGGCTTCCCCTTAGCCGAAGCCACACGCATCATGCTCGCCGCTATACGCCGCTACATCGCCGAAGGAAAAACGTCTATCGAAGAGGTGACGCTCTACGGCTACTCGGAAGCGGACGCGCGAACCATTCGCCAGATCCTCGAGCACGCGGGACCATACGAAGTGGGGCAGTAGGTCTGTTGAGTCAGTGATGTCAGTATCGACCAATCGAGCGACCACTGACACTACTGACCTACTGATCCACTGAACTGCCGATCACAGATCCTCTAGCGTCTCCAAAACTCGCCCCACATGCCCCTTCGGCTTCACCTTCCCGAACACCTGCACGACCTTGCCTTCTTCATCGATTATAACAGTCGTACGCAGGATGCCTTCGTAGGTCCGCCCGTACATCTTCTTCTCGCCCCAAGCACCGTAGGCGTCGGCCACCGAGTGATCGGGGTCGGACAGCAGCTTGAACGGCAGCTCGTACTTGGCCTTGAATTTCCGGTGCGCGGCGATGCTATCCGGGCTCACACCCAGTACCACGGCACCCTCGCCCTGGATCGCCGGCATCTGATCTCTGAACTCGCACGCCTCGGTCGTGCAGCCTGGCGTGTCGTCCTTCGGATAGAAATACAGAATCACTTTCTTGCCGCGCAGGTCGGAGAGCTTGACCCGTTCGTCGTCGTCCGAAGCCAACTCGAAATCCGGAGCCGCATCGCCCGTTTTCAGCACTTGCGATCTCCCTTCCATCGCCGGTGAATCTCCCTCCTTACCCTTCCGTGTACTGATAAAGTAGTCGCGGCTATCAAGGCATAGAAACATCCCGGCCACGGTCCATCATCAGAAGCTTCGGACAGGTGCGGCCCACCACGTTGCATCAAGGGCCGTGAGGCGCTATCCGTAATCCCCATGCCGCCGAACCCCTGGAACCCGGAGCGCTTCGAGCAGGTCGCCGACTTCTGGGCGAACCGGCTGATCCTCGAGTCGGCAGCCCTGGACCTCTATGGCCTGCTGGCCGACGGGCCGCTCGGTGCCACCGAGGTCGCCGAGCGGCTGCGCCTCGAGCTGGGCGCGACACAGCTATTCCTCGATGCCCTCACCGCCCTCGACCTGTTGGAGAAGCATGGCCGCAAGTACTCGAACAGCGGGGCCGCAGACCGCTACCTCGTCCCCAGCTCGCCCGACTACCTCGGCCACCGGCTGGTCGAGGCTCGCCATAACTGGGAACTCTGGGGCCGCCTGCTCTCGGCGCTGCGCACCGGCAAGCGCCAGCGCCAGAAGCGCATCTTCCTCGAGGACCCTGAGGCGGCGCGTCATCTTCTCCTCTCGCTGCACGCGGCCGCCCGCTCCCGGGCCACCGACATTCTAGACCGCGGCACCATCGACCTGAAGGGCTGCGAGCAGATGCTCGACCTCGGCGGCGGCGCCGGCACCTATTCCGTCGCCTTCTGCCGGGCCTACAAGGACCTGCGCGTCACCTTGGTCGATCGGCCGATCGCCGCGGCGATCGCCCGCGACCTGGTCGACTCCGCCGGGCTGGAGGGGCGAATCACCGTCCTCGAGTACGACGTCGATGAACGTGAGCTCCCCAGCGACTACGATTTCATCTGGATGTCCAGCGTCATCCACAGCCGGAGCTACGCCGCGAATCGCGCCCTGGTCGAGCGCCTCTACAACCGGTTGAAGCCCGGCGGCACGATCGCGATTCAAGACCTGATAATGGACGAGACCCGCACGCGACCCACTAGCGGTGCCGTCTTCTCGCTGCACATGCTGCTGAGCAACGGCGTCGGCCGCTGCTACACGTTCCAGGAGATTCACACCTGGCTGGCCGGCGCCGGATTCACCGACGTACGCTGGATCCGCGAAGACGACGAAGAACTAACAATCGTGATCGCCAAACGATGAACAACGAAGGAATTGAAGCTGCCCGGCTGCTGGAGCGGCACGCGGCGCACGTGAGAGCCTGGAACGAGTTCGACCTGGGCGCGCTCGGCGAGATCTACGACCCCGATTGCCACATCTTCGACACCGTTCCCCCTCCCGTCTTCCACGGCTTGAAGGAATTTCTCGAGCACGTCGCCCCAGCTCTTCAGTCCTTTAACACGTTCAGTTTGAGGACCTTCGACCTTGTCGTCCGTGTCGATGAGCGAAGCGATGACCGCATCGGCTGGGTCGCTTCTCGCTACGAGATCGAAGCCCGGCGCAATGAGGGCGTGCATCGCCGCTGTGGCCGCTGGACTGAGATCTATGAGAAGCGCGAACGCGACTGGAAGCTGGTCCACCTGCACTCGTCCGACGACCCCGCCGAGGGCTAGGGGAGTTGGGGAGTCGGAAAAGCGATCAGAACAGGGAAAGCTGGGGGTTCAGCTCGTCCGGATCCGTCACCGGTTGCCCCAATCGTTCGAGCAGGCGTCGGGCGCTGGCCGGTGAATGGCCCTCGTAGTGGTTGTTGAAGAATCCGTAGATCTCCCGCACCTGCCCCGACAACTCCTGCAGGACCCGCGCCCATCCCAGTATCTCTTCCGAGCGGTCGAACCTCGTGTGCGCGTAGTCGGACAGTTGCGGACGATCGCCCAGCCAGCGGAAGTAGGCGACCGCGGCCGTCGGACGGGCCGCCGCCGCCATCACCCGCCTGCGATCGATCCACGGGCCATCCGAAAGCGCATGGGCGACGCCAGCAGCTCGCAGCGTCTCGGCCGTTCGCTCGTCCAGCCACTCGGGATGTCGGAACTCGACGGCGAACTGGATCCCGGCGGGCAAGCGACCTAGGAACGCCTTCAGCGCCCGGCGCTCCGCCGGCGTGAAATCGGGCGGCAACTGAACCAGCACGACACCCAACTTCTCTTCCAACAGCTGGGCGCGCTGGCAGAACGTCTTCAGCACCTCGTCCCCGCCACGCAGTCGCAGTTCGTGCGTCAGCTCGCCCGGTAACTTGAGCGCGAAGCGGAAGGAATCGGGGGTCCGCTCGTGCCAACCCAGGAAGTGCGATGCCGGCGGCACGGCGTAGAACGAACTGTCGATCTCGACGGCCGAGAAGGCCTTAGCGTAGATGCTCAGGAAACGCGAGCCCGGCGTGCCATCAGGGTAAAAGGGGCCGGTCCAGTCGGGATACGACCAACCTTGCGTACCGATGTAGTATCGCGCGGGCATCGTGCTCACGAGCGCTTGGGTCGGGAGGGCCGCAGTTCCACACGGCTGGGCAGCGCCCGGCCCTCATGCTCGATCAGCTGGACCACCGTCCTCGCCACGTCATCAGGCGCCAGCTTCCAAGATTCGCCACTTGGCTCGCTCTCGTTGAAGTAGGTGTCGACCGAGCCCGGCATCACGCAGCTCACCCGGATCCCGTGCTCCCGCAGGTCCAGCATCAGCGCTTCCGTGAAACCGAGCAGCCCGAACTTGGAAGCGTTGTAGGCCGTGCCGCCGGCGAACGCATAGCGGCCGGCCAGGCTGGCGATGGTGATGATCCAGCCGCCGCCTCGCTTCTTCAGCTCCGGTACCGCCGCGTGGCAACAGTGGTAGACGCCGGTCAGGTTCGTGTCGATCACCTGATACCAGGTCTCGGGATCGATCTCGTCAACCGGGCCGAAGCCGCCGCCCACACCGGCGTTGGCGATCAGGATGTCGAGTCCTCCAAACTCGCCCACCGCCGCCGCCACTGCCCGCTCCACATCCTTGAGCTTCCGCACATCGGCCCCCAGCCCCAGGGCGCGCCCCGCCCCGGCCGCGGAAATCTCCGCCGCCGCCTGCTCGGCCGCCGACCCGTCGCGCGCGCAGACGACCACCGCCGCACCGGCGCCAGCCAGCGCCGCCGCGATCGCCCTGCCGATGCCCTTGCTTCCCCCGCTGACGAGCGCGACCCGCCCCTCGAGATCCAGCATCACGGAACCTCCTGTTGTAGGGAAGATAAGCTACGGGTGGGTCAACGCGCCGCCAGCGGCTGCGCCGCCGGCAAGATCCCGTCCTTGAACAGCTCCATGATCATCCCCGTCTGCCGACCGATGGCCCCCGAGTTACTGTAGTCGGCCGCCGTCACGACGACCATTCCGAGCGCCGGGACAACGAATATGTGCTGTCCGCCATAGCCGCTGGTGTAAGGCACATCGTAGCCATGCACTACCTCGAACCACCACTGATAGCCGTACTGGATTCCTCCCCAGATCGTGATGTACGGCTGCGTGGAAGCGGTGACCCACTCTTCCGAGATCACCTGCTCGCTGTTCCAGACACCCTGCTGGAGATACAGCTGGCCGAACTTGGCCATGTCACGCGGGCGCACGTACAGCCCGCCGTGCGTCGAGACGTGCCCACCGGCCATCAGCGGCCAGTAGTAGTCGGTGATGCCCAGCGGGCCGAACAGATGCTGCTCGGCAAATACGTCGGCGCTCCGCCCGGTCGCGCTCCTCACGATCTCGCCCAGCGTCATCGAGCAGCCACTGTTGTACCACCAGGCGGTTCCCGGCTCCGCCACGACAGGCTTGGCCAGCGCGTAGGCGACATAGTCATCGCCCCGGTTGCCGATCATGTTGTCGTTCGAATCATCGAGCGTGGGGACTGATCCCTCGTTCCATTCCAGACCCGGCGTCATGGTCAGCAGGTGCTCCAGCGTGATGCCGTCTTTATCGGCGTCCCGCAGGTGAGCGTAGCGCGGCAGGTAGTCGAAGAACGGCTCATCGACGCCGCCGATGTAACCCTTGTCGATCGCGATCCCGACCAACGCGGACGTGAAACTCTTGGTGGTCGACTGAACGTGGTTCAACGAGTCGCGCCGGAAGCCGCGGAAGTACTCCTCGAAGACGAGCTTGCCGTTCCGGGCCACGAGTATGGCATGCAGGAAGTCGTCGTAACCGGCCGCGTATAGCTGGTCCATCCCTTCGTCGAGGCTGCTCGTATCGAAGCCCTCGGCGGCCAGAGTCGCTGTCTCCCATCCGTCCCCAGTTTCTTCCGGCTGGAAATACCGCCAGCCGACCCGCAGCTCGACCTCGCCGCTCGCCAGCGCGCCGTCATCGTCCTCGACCACCACGCGTAAGGTGTGCTCGCTCACGGCAACCTGGCGCGTGTCCCAGCCGAACAGATACGGACTCGTGGAGTCGACGCCCAGGTAGGCGCCGTCTACGTAGAATCGGACTCTTGTGACGGCGCCGTCATCATCCGACGCTGTCACCTGGATGTCGACGGTGTCACCGCGCAAGTACACTGCCCCCGGCGATGGGGCGACGATCGACAGGTGGGGGGCCTGGTTATCGGTACCGGTTGACGAAGAACAGCTCAAAGCGACCAGAGGAAGTGCCGAAAGCAGGCAGCGACAGCAGAGTACCCTGAACATGTGAGGGGGCTCCTGACTCGAGGAGTCTTCCTACTTAGTTAGACGCGCGATTCTCCTCCAGGGTTTCGATTCCCCTCAACACCGACTCGAGTACCGCCCAGACGTTCCCGGCCACAATCTCCTGCCCCTCCGCCGTCGGGTGGTTGCCGTCCGGCTGATTGAGCTCCGGCACGCCGGCCACGCCCTCGAGCAGGAACGGGATCAACGCCGCGCCGTTCGACTCGGCGAGCTCCGCGAAAGTCGCCTCGAACGCGCCCGCGTACCACTGGCCCAGATTGGGTGCCGCTCTCATCCCGGCGATCACGATCCGCGCCTCCGGATGCGCCGCCCGGGTGCGGCCGATGATCTCCTGCAGGTTGGCCCGCATCGCCGGAACGTCCAGGCCGCGCAGCATGTCGTTGGCACCCAACTCGAGTACCAGCACCGCCAGCGGCTGCTGCAGCAGCCAGTCGATCCGGCGCAGGCCCCCGGCCGACGTCTCGCCGCTCACCCCGGCGTTGACCGCTCGAAACGCCAGGCCGGCCGAGTCGATCTTCGCCTGAATCAGCGCCGGGTACGCCTGATCGGAGGACAGGCCCATCCCGGCGGTGAGGCTGGTCCCCAGAAACAGCACGGCCGGCGCCTCCGTATCGTTGGTTGAGGCTTCCGCTGCGGGCTGCCGTGCCGGCGGCTGACGTTCCTCACCTCCACACGCCAGGACCAGTGCGGCGAGGCCGACGGCGAGTATCTTTCTTACCATGATGATCATCACCAAAGGACTCGAGCAGACTTACACGAGCGGCGGTCGGCCGCTCACCGTTCTCAAGGA
The DNA here is from genome assembly GCA_039586575.1 of Gemmatimonadota bacterium. Taxonomy (GTDB): domain Bacteria; phylum Gemmatimonadota; class Gemmatimonadetes; order Palauibacterales; family KS3-K002. The sequence continues at coordinate 24,222 of JBDHKD010000038.1, forward strand.
CATCGATCTGGAGATCGACGAGCGCGAAGTGGTCGCCATCGTCGGCCCCTCCGGCTCCGGCAAGACGACTCTACTCGGCCTGCTGGCCGGACTCGACCTGCCGTCAGCCGGCCAGGTGATCCTCGACGGTCAGGACCTCAGCGCGCTGTCCGAGGACGAACGGGCCATCGTGCGAGCCGACAAAGTAGGCTTCGTCTTCCAGAGTTTCCAGTTGATCCCGACCCTCACCGCTCTGGAAAACGTGCTCGTCCCTATCGAGCTGCGGGACGGCGACGGCGTCGATGGCCCCACGGCGGCGGCGCGTGCCGGCGGCCTGCTCGAGCGGGTCGGTCTCGGCGACCGCACGCACCATTACCCCGCCCAGCTGTCCGGCGGCGAGCAGCAGCGGGTGGGGTTGGCCCGGGCTTTCGCCAACCGGCCGAAGATCCTGATGGCCGACGAGCCGACCGGCAATCTGGACGCCGAGACCGGCGCCAACGTCATCGAGATCATGGTCAGGCTGAACCAGGAAGAGGGTACGACGCTGGTCCTCGTCACCCACGACGTCGAGCTCGCCGCTAAGGCCCATCGCATCATCCGGCTCTCCGGCGGCCGCATCGTATCCGACGAGCCGGTGGCGGCGCCGTGAGCCTGCGCTTCACCCTGGCGATGGCGCGACGCGAGAGCCGCAGCAC
>JBDHKD010000112.1:0-6467 GCA_039586575.1 Gemmatimonadota bacterium
CGCTGAGCCTTCAGGAGGCGACGCAGCTGGCGGCTGCCCTGCCGCGGCCTGCAACCTGGCACCCGGGCAGCACAGGCTCCGGCTACCAGCGCTATGTGGAAGTCATCCGCCGACGGTTATACCGCGCATCCTCCCTGGAGCGCTATCTGCCGGCCATCGAGCTGCCGCCACCGATCGAGCTGCCGCCACCGATCGAGCTGGCGCCAGCGGCGCTCCCCAGCGCCGAAGCGGCCGTCGATACCGTCAGCGGCTGACTAGCGCCCAACGGCCGACTCTGCAAAGATCTCCACCGGCGCCGTCGCCGCATCGCCCGGTCCGAACTTCCAGACCAAGACGGCCCCATCGCGCTCGTGCGCGTTCGATGACGTGACGCGGCCGGGCATGGTCAGACGGAACACGATCTCCGAGTTCACCGCCAACTGAACGCCCGGCAGCAACTCCTCGAGAAACGTCCCCAGTCGGTCGTCGTCATCATCGTAGACCTGTCTGAGCATCCCTCTAAACGCCGCCTGATCGGCATCCGGGTAGCGCTGCCGCACGATTCTCACCGCCTGCTCCGCCGAGCGGTCGACGAACGCCGAGACGATCGCCTCCTCTTCGTCACCGCTGGCATCGAACAGACCTCGATCCACAGCGCCCCACAGACCGCCGCGGACGACCCCGATGATCTCACCGCGCTGGCCCGGCGTCAGGTCCGGATACTGAGCGTCGAGCGTCGTCCCGACATCGATCAGCAGGCGCTCGATCACGGCATCGATCAGATTCTCCCAGTAGAAGGTCTCCCGGTACGTAAACGAGGTGTACTCGGCGACCCGCCCGCTTTCCACTCTCACCCGATTACGGAAATGCACGTCGCCCAGCGAGACGCGGCCGACGCTCGAATCGGCGCTCGCCTCGAGGGCGCCGGCGATCCGAACGTCATCGCTCAACTCGGCCCACGAGGCGAGGTCGCCGATCTCCGTCTCACGTCGGAATACGTGCACCGTGTCATCGTCCCGCACTTCTTCAACGTGCGTCCAGCCGTACCTTTCGCCCACGAACATGAGCTCGCCGAAGTCTGCGTACGAGACGTTGACCCCTTCATCCGCGTTCTCATCGACGATCATCTCCTCCCGGCGCGTACCGCTTCCGTCGCCGTTCAGCGTCGTCTCGATCCGGTATTCGATGCAGCCGCCCAACCCGAGTAGGGTGAGGGTCAAGACGGCGATCTGTTTCCGCTGGTTACTAGCGCTCAACGTCATCATCGTTTCACCTCTCTCGAGAACTCGACATCACATCGATCGCCAACGTCAGAGACGGACGGCTCCTCTGGAGAGCGCCAGCAACCGGGCCGTCGATACGCGGCGCTCGGGGTCGACATCCAATCTCTCCAGTAGCCGAAGCAGTTCACGCGCCTGGATGCCGTCCTCGCTATCCAACTCCGCCAGCGGCCCGCGCCAGGCGGTGGCCAACCAGGACGGCAGGCTGCCGGCGGCCTCCTCCGCCTGCGCGGCACCGAGGATCGTGGCCGTCGCCGGCAAGCTGCGCAGCATGGCGGCTAGCTCCGCGACGCTGACACTCGTGCGCCGTGCGAGGGCCCGCTCCCAGGCGGCCCGGCCCGCCAGACCCGCGGTTCTCGCCACCGGGTCGCTGGCCGTCCGCAGCTCCAGCTCCGCCAGCCAGCGTTCCTGCTCGGCTACCCGCTGCACGAGAACCTCCTCTCGCTGGCGCAGTCGCACGAGTTCGCGGAAGAGCAGCCCACTGCCCACGAAGAGCACCAGCGTGGCCGCCGCCAGCGCCGGTACCAGCCAAGCCCAGCCGTGCCAGCCCCGCGACCCACGCAACCGCGCCGACGCCCGAGTGGCGATCGCCGCCTCGACCCTTGGCCAAACGGACGCCACCAGCTCATCCGGAACCGCGTCCTCGAGGTCAGCGAGCGGCGGCGACGCCAGATGCTCGTGCATCTCGAGCAGCATCGCGCACTCCACGCAGCCGCGGGCGTGGTCACGCAGCTGCTCCACCGCTTTGTCCGGCAGCTTGCCGCCGCTCAGCGCATCGAGCCGGTCCTGGAAGACCTCACAATCGTTATTCTTCGTCACGACTACTCCTCCACTTCTCGCAACAAGCCGGCGAGTCGCTTGCGGGCGAAGTGCAAAGTCGCTCTCACGGTGGCGTGCTTGATCCCTAACGCCCGCGCGACCGCCTGCTGATCTTCCCCTTCCAGATCGACCCGAACGAACACCTGGCGCTGGCTCTCGCTCAGCGCGCCCAGCGCCAGCAGCAGCCGCCGGTGAAAATCGCGGCGCTCCATGTCAGCCAGTGGATCGCGCTGGTCGGCCAGACCGAGAGCCATGATCCCATCTTCACCGGGCACCGTTTCGTGCCTGACCCAAGCACGACGAAGGTGGCTCAAGCAGCCGTTGCGGTGGACGGTGAACAGCCAGGCGCGGAAGGAGCGGGTGGGATCGTAGCGTCGGATCCTGTCGTGCACTTTGACCCAGGTCTCCTGGGTCAGGTCACGGGCCCACTCCCAGTCGCCGGTGTAACGATACGCCGTGGCGATCAGCGTTCGCGTCATACCTTCGACCAGGCGCCGGAAGGCCTCCGCGTCGCCCTGCTGGAAGGCCGCCGCCAGCGCCGTTAGTTCCCGTTCCTCCACGCGCAATCCCGTCGGTTCGTTCTACGCTTTCCAAGACCGATCACCGGCGATATCATCGAGCCATCACCAATGATACGCAGCACAGCGGTGACCTGTTTATACCGTCTCAGCGTCAGGGGATGCAATCGTACGATGGAAAAGAGCAGCGCGGGTCGTTGTCGGAAGGTCTTCGCCAAGCTGGCGCGCCAAGCAGACCAGCTGCAGGCGCTTGCCGCTGAGCCCGACGCCCGGCTCTTCTTTCGAGCGGGGTCGGTCTCGACCTGGAGCGTGGCAGATCACCTCGCCCACCTGGCGAAGGCCAACCGGGCGATGGCCGACGCCATCCGCAAGGCGCTCGCCTCCGATGACGCGCGCGGCGGCGGCCGTCCCACCTTCGTGGGGCGATTGGTTCTGCTGACCGGCTGGATTCCGCGTGGAGCCGGCAAGGCGCCGCAGTACACGGAACCGCAAGCTCACTCGAGCGAGGATCTGAGGCACGAGCTTGGCGAATCGCAACGAGCGCTGGAGGGGCTCGAGGCACAGCTGCCCTCGATCGAAGAATCAGCGGTCCGCTCGAACCACTTCGCTTTCGGCGACCTGACGCCTTTTCAGTGGCTCAAGGTCATCGAGATACACACCCGCCACCATCTCAAGATTATCGGCGACCTCCAGCAGACGGCGGGTTCGCCTTGGACGAGCCCGGAGTGAAGCGTAGCGTCGCCGCCACCTACGGTCGCGGCGCCTGAGCCCAGAGGGTTCAGGCGCCGCGGCCGTCTCGTGCAGCGAATTGTGCGCTAGGTCCGCTACTCGGAGTCGTTGCGCTCGATGATGACCCGCGGGCTGGTACCCAGGAGGTCGGGGATCTTGCCTGTCACATTCTGCGCGCGCTGTCTCCGCATAATGCGCAGCGTGACCTCCTCGTCGGGTTCGTAGGAGCGCAGGATCCGCATCGCGTGGCTCGGGCTCCTCACCTGGCGCCCGTCGATCTGCAGGATCACGTCGCCGGATTTGAGCTGGAGCTCGTTGTCCTCCGGAACGCTCACCACCAGCACGCCCTCTTCGGTCCCGAAGTACTGGCCGAGATCGGGGTTGAGACTGGTGAGCTCCAGGCCGGGCAGCGCCGCGCCGAGCCGCAGCGCGAACGACTCCGGGCCCCGCACGGAGATCTCCGGCAGCTGGCGCAGCCGTCCGAACGACTCGGCCAGCGACCAGGATTCCGGCACCCCGCCGCTCCAGGCGACCCCGAGCCTGCCCTCGAAATCGCCGATCACGAGCTCGGTCGTCTTCGTTTCGCCGTCGCGCCGGTACTCGACGGTGACCGTATCGCCGACCTCGAGCTCGCGGGCCCGTTCGATCAGCCGCATGCCAGGCGCTGACTCGTCTTCGTCGTATTCTTCATCGCCCTGCAGCAAGCTCGCGCCGTTCAGCCGGGTGATGATGTCGTCCTCTTGGATGCCCGCCTTGTCCGCCGGCCCGCCGTCCGTGACGCCGTTGATTAGCGCGCCGTAACGATCGGTATCCTCGTTGGCCCGGGTGTTCACGTAGACCCCCAGGCGCGCGCGCCCGCCTACCCATACGACCTGCGGCCAGTTGCCAAACTCGCCGCCGCGTGACCAGGTTCCAGCCTGGATGCGCGGCACCGCTATGCAGACGCTGTCCTGGCGCTCCTCTCGCTCCTCCTGCGCCTGCAGCGGCTGGAACACTCCGGTGACGAGCAACACACCCGCCGTCATCAACGTTGACCACCTCATGGAATCTCCTCCATCCATCTCCTGTATCAAGAACGTCTCACCTGCCGTTGTGTCTCTCAGAGCCGGCGCTAGCGCCAGACCCCGGTCGGCTCGGGCGCCAGCTGCAAGCTGGCCAGCTGCTCCAGCGCCAAGACCCTCTCCCCCCAAAGCCCGCGCAGCACTTCGCGGTCCGCGCCATCCGTGCGGACGTGCGTGAGCATCCGGTCGAGCAGGACGATCCGGTCTTCCAGGACCGACACGGCCAGCGCGGTAGGCGCATCGTAGACCTGGCTCTGCGGTGCGTAGACCTGCAGGAGCGACTCCAGCTGCCGCGAGCGGTTGATCATCGGGCCGAGATCCCGGCTGGTCGCCTCGGCGACCCACAGATCGGGCGGCGCCGCCGGCTCGACCGCCGGCCCACGCAATACCAGGAAGCCCGCCAGTGAGGCTGCCGCCGCTAGTCCCAAGCCGCCGTAGACGAACCGCCGCCGCCAGCGCCGCCGCACTTCCTTCGCCGCGACCCTCGGCCACAGCTCGCGCGGCGGTTGGAAGGTCGGCAGCGCCCGCAGCTCCGTACGCAGCCGATGAAGCCTCTCGACCTCCTGCCGGCACCGCTCACACTCTTCGATGTGAGAACGAGCGAAGGCCCAACCCTCGCCGTCTCGCAGAGCGAGCAACTCAGCCATCTCGAGGTGCCGATCGTTCGCCATCAGTCCAACCACTCCCTCAGGCGCCGATGGGCTCGCGACAGCTGCGACTTCGAGAAGCTGGCCGTCTTTCCCATCAGCTCGCCGATTTCCTCGTGTGTGTATCCCTCGACGTCGTGCAACCAGAGAACCGCCCGGGTGAGCGGCGACAGTCTTTGTAGCGCGCTTTCCAGGTCGATCGGAACGGTCGGTTCCGGCGGCAACCGCCCCATCAGGCTATCGTCGCCGTTCAGCGACCGGGCGGCTCGGTGGCGATCGCGGCGCAGCAACATGAGCGCTTTGCTCACCGCGACCTGCCGCACCCATCCCCAGAGCGAGCCATCGCCACGGAACTTGCCGATCGAGCGGCACACCTCCAGGAACGTCTCCTGGAGCACGTCTTCCGCATCCTCCTCGTTCCCACAGATCCGCCGGCCCAGGTTGTAGACCGGCGCCCGATAGGCGCGATACACCCGCTCCAGGGCCTCCAGGTCGCCCGCCTGCGCGCGGGCCACTTCTTCCGCGCCTGCCAGTGCCAGGGATTCGCCTCTCATTCCACTTGTATAGATGCGCAAGGCCGCCGGATGGTCGCTCCGCCTGGTCACGGAATCGACCCGTGCGGCCGAGCGAGATTGCGGAAAGGCGGTAGCAGCAGGGGTAACTAAGAACCGGACGCTCCGCCTCGCGGAGCGTCCGGCTGTTTTCGAGTCCTCGAACGGTCTAGAAGCCCGGCGAGAAGCCGAACTGCCAGACCCAGCCCTTGCGCGGGCGATTGTTCGGGTGGACGAAGTCGATCTCCAAGAGCGCGATGCCGAACAGGTTGATGCGCGACGTGATCCCGAAGCTGCTCACGAAATTGAAGGGATCTTTGTTGCCTCCGACGACGGCGGCCGTGCCTTCCGTCCACCAGGCGACGCCGGCGTCGAAGAAGACCGCCAGCGTTACGGGCGGGATCCCGGCCGGCGCCCTGACACCGAACCCGGTCGGGAACGGCGTCCGCAGCTCGAAGTTGGTGACCAGCAGCCGGCTGCCGAACAGCTGATCGTAAACCGGGCACCCAGTACCCTGCCCAGAGAGAAACGAATTGTCATCGACCGGATCGACACACTCCTCGATGCCGAACGAGCCTGAATCGTAGCCCCTGATTAGCTGCTGGTACCCGATAAAGAGCGGGTAGATTCTCTGGAAATCCTCACCGCCATCGCCGTAGCGCCCGAAATGCATCACGCGGCCGGCCAAGGTGTACGGGTTTGCCGGCAAGAAGTACCGGCGATAGTCAACCAGGGCGCCGACGTAATCGACCGTGCCAACCACCGGCGCCACCTCCAGGCGATAGCGCTGCCCGAGGATCGGGCCCGTGTAGCCCCAGAACGTGTTGTCGTAGACCAGGGCGGCACTGCCGATCCCCAGGTTCATCGCGTCAGGCTCGCAGAA
>JBDHKD010000113.1:0-6359 GCA_039586575.1 Gemmatimonadota bacterium
GCTGATGCTGCTGGCGGACGAGCCGACCGGCAACCTGGACTCGAAGAACGGCGGCGCGGTGATGGACCTGTTGAAGGATCTGCATCGGGAGGGCGGCACGATCTGCATGGTCACGCACGACCCGCGCTACGCGCATTACGCCGATCGCACGGTCAACCTGTTCGACGGTCAGATCATCAGCGAGACCAACGGTGAGGACGCTGCAACCGGCGTGGCCAGCCTGGAGACCGGCGATATCGGCCCGCTGCACTGAGGTCAGGCTTTCATACGCGTACGCACCGTGGCCAGGCCGCCGTCGATGCCCAGGACCTGGCCGGTCACCCAATCGTTGCCCGGTTCGAGCAGCCAGGCGATGGCTGAAGCCACGTCTACCGGTTGCCCGAGACGGCCCGCGGCGTGCATGGCGATCGATACCCGCTCGCCGACCTCGCTGCCGGTGATCGCCGCGGTCTGGGCCGTGCGCACCAGCCCGGGCGCCACCGCGTTCACCCGAATGCCGTAGCCGCCGTAGCTCGCCGCCGCCGCCCTCACCAGGCCGTCGATACCCGCCTTCGCCGCCGCGATCGCCTCGTGGTTCGCCAGCCCGACGCGTGCCGCCGCCGATGACACCAGCACAATCACTCCGCCTCGCTTCATCATGGCACGGGTGGCCGCCCGCACCGTGGCGAAGGCCGACCCAAGGTTGCGCGTCAGGGTCTCCTGCCATTGCTCCTCGCTCGTCAGATGAGCGGGCTTCAAGAACACGGAGCCCACACAGTTGGCGGCCCCGTCCAGCTGGCCGTACGCTTCGCCGGTCTGAGCAACCCAGCGCTCGACGTCAGCGAATCGTGTCGCATCACCGGCCTGCCACCGCGCCCCCAATTCGTTCGCCAATCCCTCGAGCTTCTCCGGGTCGCGTCCGGCCAGCATCAGCCGCGCATCCGACTCGGCGAGCCGTCGCGCCAAAGCAGCGCCGATTCCCCCGGTCGCGCCGAGGATCAAGTGCACCGCCCCGTTCTCGAGCCCACGGCCCTCAGTATGTCTCATCACCCTGTCCCCCATGTAACGCCGCCCGCAGCGGGCGGCCATGTATCATGCCGCTGTGCATACGGGGAGAGGGTGAGTGAACCACACCCCCTCCCCGCTCTATCGCCCAACCGTCCCGTTTCGCACCGCTGATCTCGAAGTCAGACGGTCGTGGCCGTCTGTTGTTACTTTCCTTGCGCCGTCACCAACGCCACGCCTTCGCAGCTCAAAACCGGTGCGGCTACTCTACAGCATCTATGATCAACGCTCACGACCTGGTGGCCGCAGCGGAATCGTCTAGTCGCTCTCCGGCAGTATGACCGAATCGATGACGTGAATCACGCCGTTGCTCGCCATGATGTCGGTCTTCACGATCCGCGCTTCGTTGATCCGCGCCTCGCCGTCCTTCACCGAGAACTTGACCTGCTGGCCCTGCGCGGTCTGCGCGTAGGACATCCCTACCACATCTTCGGCCATCAACTTGCCGGGTACGACGTGATAGGTGAGGATCGCCACGAGCTGCTCACGATTCTCGGGCTTCAGCAACTCCTCCACCGTACCGGCCGGCAGCTTGGCGAACGCCTCGTCGGTCGGCGCGAAGACCGTGAACGGACCCTCCTCCTGTAGCGTGCCGACCAGGCCGGCCGCCTGAACCGCCGCGACCAGCGTCTGGAACGAGCCGGCGGAGATCGCCGTCTCGACGATGTCCTTGTCTGGGTTGTGCGACGACATGTAACCGTGCTGCGCCGAGGCAGGGCCCGCGAGCGCCGCGACGGCCGCGAGCGCGATCAGCGAGCTTAGCGTGCGAGACTTCATGGTTTTCCTCCTTTAGTTCGACTAGGTAGTAAACTGTACAGCGTTGACGCGTTCGTACTACTCGTAACGTGCCCAGGCCAGCGCCCAACGCTTCTGGATCTCTCGCCAACTCAGCGCCTGATAGAGCGCCGCGAGACCGACCAAGACGTAGATGGCCCGCCCGAGCTCACCGACGAGGGCCGCCACGATGTCCCAATCGAACGCACCGACCAACCCCCAGTTCAGACCACCGATCACCAAAACGACCGCAGCGATCACGTCCAGCGTCTTCATTGCAGAGCCTCCTTGGCGTCGACTGTCTGACCGGGCCGAGCCTCCCGTTTCGAGCGGGGCACCGGGCTTCGGTGTCAAGCACTTGTCGAGCAATATACCGGGGCGTCGCTATAATGTCAAGGATTTGTCGGTTTACATATCTTGACAAACGATGGACGGTACTCTAGCTTCCGGCAGGAGAGAGGCGTGCGGGGCCCTGTCGGGTCGAGCGACGAGGTTTTGTCCATGACGAATGACAGCCAGAACGTCAGACGACACCCGATCCGGGTGGTGGCGCGGCGCACCGGGCTGAGCCGCGACGTGTTGCGCGCCTGGGAGACGCGCTACGGGGTGGTCGAGCCGGAGCGCACCGCGGGCGGGCAGCGTCTGTACTCGGACGCGGACGTCGAGCGTCTGCGGTTGATGCACCAGGCGTTACGCGCGGGTCGGCGGATCGGCCAGGTGGCGGGGCTGCCGACGGACGAGTTGCAGCGCCTGGTGGACGAGGATGCGCAGGCGCCCTCGCCGGCGGCACAGAGCGTGGCGAATGGCCGCGGCTCGCTGGGCCGCGATCTTCTGGAAGAGAGCCTGCGCGCCGTGGAGCGGATGGACGCCAGGCGCTTGGAGGAGGTGTTACAGCGGGCGTCGCTGGCGCTGACGGCGGCCGAGTTGATCGATCTGGTCGTGACGCCGCTGATGATCGAGATCGGCGAGCTGTGGTGGAACGACAAACTGACGCCGGGCCACGAACGTCTGGCGAGCACCGTGGTGCGGCGGACGCTGGACGGCACGCGATCGACGCTGCACACCTTGAACGGACCCGGCCTGGTCATCGCCACGCCGGCGGGCCAGCACCACGAGATCGGCGCGATGCTGGCCGCCGCCGCCGCGGCGGCGGCCGGCTGGCGGGTCATCTACATGGGTGCCGACCTGCCGGCCGACTCGATCGCGACGGCGGTAGAGATGACCGGGGCACGCGCCGTAGCGCTGAGCATCATATACCCGGATGACGATCCGCGCTTGGCGGAGGAGCTGCGAGAGCTGCGCCGCTTGCTTCCCGATCAGGTGACGGTCATTGTTGGCGGGCAGGCGGCGGGTGGGTACCGTGGGGTCTTGGAGGAGATGGGTGCCGTTTGGCTGACCGATGCACCGGCCTTACGCTCGGCGTTGGACCTAGTCATGGCGAGTAGCACGGACGGAGTGGACGCCGCGTGACAGCGATGAGCGACGGGATGACAGCGGCCCGCGTGCCGGAAACGCGAATCGTGACGTGCAACGATGCACCGGTCCGGGAAGTGGGCGACTACGTCGTCTACTGGATGACGGCGTTTCGCCGGGTCGAGTGGAACTTCAGCCTGCAGCGTGCGATCGAGTGGGCGCGCGAGTTGAAGAAGCCCTTGCTGGTCCTGGAGGCGTTGCGCTGCGACTACCCGTGGGCCAGCGATCGTCTCCAGCGCTTCATCATCGACGGCATGGCTGACAACGCCCGCCGCCTGCAGAAGTCCAGCCTCTCGTACTATGCGTATGTCGAGCGGCGGCGCGGGGCCGGCCGCGGGCTGTTGAGCGCACTGGCCGAGCGGGCGTGCGTCGTCGTCACCGACGACTACCCGGCATTCTTCCTGCCGCGCATGCTCGCTGCCGCGGCCCGGCAGTTGTCGGTGCGCCTGGAGAAGGTCGACGGCAACGGGCTCGTGCCGCTGTGTGCGGCCGACCGTGTCTACGAGACCGCCTACGCTTTCCGGCGCTATCTCCAGCGCACTCTGCCCGGCCAGCTGACCAAGCTCCCCAAGCCACGGCCTGTTAGCCGCCTACAGCTGCCCCGCCTGGGCCCGTTGCCCGCCGAGATCGCGGACCGCTGGCCCAACTCGGCGCCGGATCTACTGGAGAACGCCAGGCCGGCGCTGGCGGACCTGCCGATCGATCATACGGTCAGCGAGACGGAGAGCGAGGGAGGCACGACGGCGGCGCAGAAGACCCTCGACCGCTTTCTCGACACGCGGCTCGCCGCCTACGCCGAGGACCGCAACCACCCGGACGAGTCGGTCACCAGCGACCTCTCACCCTACCTCCACTTCGGGCACATCTCCAGCCACCAGGTATTCGCCCAGCTCGTCGAGCGCGAGGACTGGGACGTCGATCGACTGGCGCCCGAGTCGACGGGAAAGCGGAGCGGCTGGTGGGGTCTGAGTGAGAGCGGCGAGGCGTTCCTCGACCAGCTGATCACCTGGCGGGAGCTGGGCCTCAACAAATGTGCAGGGCAGGACGACTACGACCGCTACGAGTCGTTGCCCGACTGGGCGCGAGCCACACTAGCGGAGCATGCCGCCGACCGGCGGCCTTACGTCTACACGCTCGCCGAGTTGGAAGAGGCGAGCACCCACGACCCGATCTGGAACGCGGCGCAGACGCAGCTCGTGCGCGAGGGGCGTCTGCACAACTACCTGCGGATGTTGTGGGGCAAGAAGATCCTCGAGTGGAGTCCGACACCGCAGGTTTCCGCCGAGACGATGATCGCGCTCAACGACAAGTATGCGCTCGACGGTCGTGACCCCAACTCGTACAGCGGGATCTTCTGGTGCCTGGGCCGTTACGATCGGCCCTGGGGACCGGAGCGACCGATCTTCGGCAAGATCCGTTACATGAGCTCGGAGAACACGGCCCGCAAGCTTCGTATCTCCGAATACCTCGCGCGCTACGCGACGTGAGTACGTTCGCCACCCGCCTGGCCGAGCGACAACCCGATCCCGGCGGCCGGCGCTGGCTCTACGTCCCCTACGACCAGCTGTCCGACAGCTACGGGCCTTTGTCGCGCGAACAGCCCGGCCGCGTCGGCATCGTCCTCATCGAGAATCGCTGGAAGGCGGAGCGGCGTCCCTACCATCAACAGAAGCTCGCGCTGGTGTTGGCCAACCAGCGGCATTTCGCCCTCGAACAAGCGGCGCGTGGAGTCGCGATTCGCTACGTCGTCGGTGATGCCCCGTATCACGAGCTGCTGGCGCCGGTGATCGCCGAGCTGGGGCCTCTGCGAGTCATGGTTCCGGCCGAGCGCGAGCTGCGTGCCGATCTGCGGCCGCTCAGCGATAGCGGGGGTCTGCGGTTGATCGAGCATGAGGGCTGGCTCACCACTGCGGAGCAGTTCCAGGCCAGCCAGCGCGCTGCTCCGCCCTACCGGATGGATGCGTTCTACCGTCAGGTGCGGCGCGACACGGGGCTCCTGATGCGAGACGGCAAGCCGGCCGGCGGCAAGTACAGCTTCGATGTCGAGAACCGCAAGCCCTGGAACGGTGATCCGCCGGCACCGGCACCGCCCAGCTTTCCCGTCGACGACATCAAGGCCGAGGTCGGCAACCTCATTCGCTCGCGCTTCGCCCATCATCCCGGCGCGCTTCGCCTGGAGGCTCTGCCAGCGAGCGCTGCCGACGCGTCTGCGCTATGGGACTGGGCCAAGGCGAACTGCCTGCCCGAGTTCGGACCCTTCGAGGACGCCATGTCGATCCACTCGGCCGGGCTCTTTCACACACGCATCTCGGGGCTGCTCAATCTGGGTAGACTGCCCGCCGCCCGCGTCGTGCGGGAAGCCGCGGCGCTCGACGCGCCACTCGCCAGCATCGAGGGATTCATCCGCCAGGTGCTGGGCTGGCGCGAGTTCGTCCGCCACGTGCACGGGGCGACGGACGGGTTCCGCCACTTACCGGATACGACAGCAGCGGTGGCCGAACAGCCCGGCGATGCCGGCTACCGCCGCTGGGCGGGTGACGAATGGAAGGGTACGACGGCCGCGGCGGTGGATGGGGGCGCGTCGCCCTCGCTGCTCGGTGCCGCGACCCCGCTGCCGCCGGGCTTCTGGGGCCAGCGCACGGGACTCAACTGCCTCGATCGGGTGGTTGCGGAGGTCTGGGCGAGCGGCTACGGCCATCACATTACGCGCCTGATGGTGTTGGCCAACATCGCGGCGCTGCTCGACGTGTCGCCGCGCGAGCTGACGGACTGGTTTTGGATCGCCTACACCGACGCGTACGACTGGGCCGTCGAGCCCAACGTCCTGGGCATGGGGAGCTTCGCCGTCGGCGACCTGATGACGACAAAACCTTACGTCAGCGGGGCCGCCTACATCAATCGGATGAGCGACTACTGCGGGGAGTGCGACTTCGACCCCAAGCGCTCCTGCCCGCTCACCCCGCTCTACTGGTCTTACCTGGCGCGCCACCAGGAGCGGCTGAAGGTGAATCCGCGTCTGCGGCTGCCCTTAGCATCGTTGAGCAAGCGAGCGGACTCGCTCCGCGAGC
>JBDHKD010000114.1:0-6358 GCA_039586575.1 Gemmatimonadota bacterium
GGTGTTGTCGATGCCCGGCTCCTGGACCACCACCGGATCGGAGAGCAGCGAGGCGGAACCGTCCCAGTAGAACAGGGTGGTGTCCTGCATCGCGATGGCCGGCTTGTCGTAGAGCGAGTCGGAGCAGACATCGGCCGCCGTCCAATCGTAGCAAAAGCCGGCCAGCCCGCCGGTGCCGCAGCCCGCGGGATGCTCATCACCCCCGTCGAGCGTGGTCCCGCTATGGGTCACGTTTACGTCCCCCCGCACCGTCACCGTCGCATCGCAGCACTCGCCCAGCTTGTAGGCCTCCCCGCCACCGCCCGGCTCACTCGTCAGCGTGTAGCTCAGCTCCCGCTCGGCGGTTCCCAACCTCCCCAACACCGTGAGCTGGAAGATCGGCTGGTCCGACCCCTCGTCCCAGCGCCGGATCTCGGCTCGGTACATCGCACCATTGGCCAGCACCCTCCAACCCAGCTCCACGCTGGCGCCACCCGCCAGCGTATCCACCGCCGCCGCCGCCACGCTATCCCACCTCGCGTACACCTCGTTGAGCCCCGCCTCCGCCGCATAGAACGCGCCGGTCGCCTCGCGCATCGCCCGGCCCGAACGGCTCTCGTCGTCCGCCGTCATGAGGGCCACCACCGACATCGTCCCCATTAGCATGAGCCCGAAGATGACGATCGGCAGCACGAAGCCTTCCTGGCTCACGCCCCGCTGTCGCCGCAACGCCTTCAACAACTTCGCCTGAAATGCCATCATCCGTCCTCAACAACGTGTGATCGTAGTCTCTCTTGGCGGTGCCCCCGCTCGCCAGGCCACCCCTCTACCGTAGGGGCAAGTCCCGTGCCGACTCGCCAGGCGGGTGTCGGCCCCATAACATGTTGTATATGTTGCACTTAGAACGACAGGCCGGCCGCGGCTCGCACCACGGCCAGGGCCCGTTTCGGTCACAATGACCGAAACGGGCCCTCCCAGTTATGCAGCCTTCGACTGCGGCCGGTGGCCGCTGGGGCCGCCGCGCGGCCCCTCGGGTCGGAAGTTAGCAGGCCTAGCGGAATGACTCCATGAACGAGCGGTTGCCCAGGCGCTCCACGCCGCCCGGCGGCGGAATCGTCGGCTCGGCCAGTTCGTAGAGCCCCGATTCCACCAAGGCGCGATCGACGGCGCACTGGCTCCACTGCATCAGCGTCTGGCCGAGGCAGGGAGGAGTCCCGTTGGGGTAGCAGTCGGTATACATGTCGTACGACTTGTCGCAGGTGACGCCATCGTAGGTGGCGTCGAGGAAGACCGCTCCGTAGTACTGGGTGCCCTTCTGCAGCTCGATACAGCCCTTGCCCATGGTGACACCGCGGAAGTTCGACTGGGCCTCGAACTCGATCTCCGCGCCGGTGCCGGCCACCTCGTTGAAATTCGCGATGATAATGCCCTGGCCGTAGAAGCGGCCGTAGGCCGGCTCGCCGACCATGTCCAGCTCGCCATTTATCAGGATGATCGGGAAGTGGTCGAAGCAGGGGTCGTTGGGGTCGTCGGAGCCCCAGTTCATCGGGTGGTCCGTGTCGCAGAGCATCTCACCCGTCATCGGATCGACCGTGTAGCGGGGACGTATGTGATCCGTCCCCTTGAGCTTCTGGCTCGGCAGCGAGCTGTCGAACTGAATGTTGATGCTCCCGTCGGCGTTACGGATGTAGCCGTTCTCGATGATGATGGTCGCCCGGTCCTTGATATCCTGCCACGTGTAATCCCCGAAGGTGTCGAACGCCGCGTCGGTGATCCCCGGGTCCTCCAGTATCGGCGGCACGCCCGAAACCCCGCCGCGGACGTCCAACCGCTCGATCTGCGTCGTGTCGCTCATGACGAGCCCGGGCTTGTCGTACAGCGAGTCGGAGCAGACGTCGGCGTCCTCCCAGTTGGGCGGATGCACGTCGAAGCCGCTATGTACTATTCGGCCCCCGACTCCAGTGAGAGTATCAACCGCAGTCCTCTGCCCGTACGTGCCCTTCATCGTGATCGCCGCGGCACAGCACTCGCCCAGCATGTAGCCCTCGCCGACGCCGGCTGGGTCACTGGTCAGCGTGTAGCTCAGCTCCCGCTCGGCGGTTCCCGACTTCCCCGTCACGGTCAGCTGGAAGATCGGCTGGTCCGACCCCTCGTCCCAGCGCCGGATCTCGGCTCGGTACATAGCACCGTTGTCCAGCGTCCTCCACCCCAGGTCCACGCTGGCGCCGCCCGCCAGCGTATCCACCGCCGGCGCCGCCACGCTATCCCACGTCGCGTACACCTCGTTGAGGCCCGCCTCCGCCGCGTAGAACGCGCCGGTCGCCTCGCGCATCGCCCGGCCCGAACGGCTCTCGTCGTCGGCCGTCATCAGGGCCGCCACCGACATCGTACCCATCAGCAGCAGCCCGAAAAGGACAACCGGCAGCACGAACCCCTCGCGGTCGACGCCCCTCTGCTTCTCAGTTTCTCTCATCATTTAGCGACACCTAGTCCTAGTCTATATGCAGCCCTCAACTCATCGGCCCCCCCACGTAGGGGTCACCGCTGATGCCTAGTCGCAAGCGGCGTGCCGGAACCCCCAAATCCCGTCCGGGATTATAAGCTATTGCAAATGCTGTAGATATGGCGATGGCCCTTCGCCGAGCGGCTTCCCGACACCGTGCAAATTCGGTCAAAGTGACCGGATTGGCGCGCTAACGGGCGGCCGCCTCCTCCGCCCGAAAGCCCAGCCGCTCGTACTCGGCGGCCAGCCGGGCGCGGAACTCGGCCAGCGCCTCGGGATCGGCGGCGGTCAGGTAGGGGGCGAGACCCCGGGCGTAGGCCGCGATCTGCGCTTCATTGGCCTCGCGCGTCTGGCGGTAGAGGTCGAGCGGTGCCCAAAACTCGATCCAGGCGTTGTCGTCGGTGTTGAGGAGCCCCGGGCGCGGGGCACGATCGACCAGCGCGCCCAGCTCGGCGGGGCCGAGCCGGCCATGGGCCAGGACCCCGGCGGCGCTCTCGATGCCGAGGCGCCCGAGGTCCTCGAGCACGCCGGGCGCTTGGACCCGTCGATCCACGCGGTCCGGATCGATGGCCAGCGGCTCGCTCGAGCCGACGAGGATCAGGTCAGTGTAAGGGATCGTGTTGAACACGTAGACGTAGGGGAAGACGGAGCGGAAGGTTCTCAAGAGGACCGCGAGATTCTGTGGCGACATCCCGTACATCTGCACCCACTGGGTGAAGATGCCGCCTGCGGCCAGCCGCCGGCGGGCGATTAGGAAGAAGTCGCGCGTGAACAGGTTGGACACACCGGTCATCCAGGGGTTCGACGGCTCGGAGATGATGACGTCGTAGCGCTCTTGGCCCAGCAGCAGAAACGTCCGGCCGTCGGCAATCGTCAAATGCGTACGCGGGTCGTCGAGCGGGCGACCGTTGACGAAGTCGAAGGCGTGGGAGGCCTGCTCGATCGCCGGCTCGATCTCCACGACATCGAGCGACTCGATGTCGTGCCGCAGCGCCGAGCCCGCCGTCGTCCCGCTGGCCAACCCGATGACCAGCACGTTTCGCGGATCGGGGTGCAGGAGCAGCGGTATATGGGCGCTGAGGATTTGTGTCGGCATGTCGAACAGCGAAGAAGCATCCACCTTGCCGTTCGTCACCAGGAATACCCCGGGCACGCTATCGGCGCCCAGCCACCCGTAGACGTCCCGTTCCCGGGCCACCATCACCGTACTGACCAACCCCTCACGATAGAACAGCTCTTCGTATCCCTCGGTGCTGCGCGCGCTGAACTCCGCGGCGGACAGCGGCTCGTCGGATTCGATGCCGTAATGGTAGACGCCGCTCGACATGAGGAACCGGTTCCAGGGAGGCGCCGCGACGTACATGAGGAAGCCCAAGCCCAGGGCCAGGGCCGGCCCCAGCCAGGCGCGCGGCCGCCGCCGCAAGGCGACCCCGGCGAGCCCGCCCGCCACGGCCAGGTAGAGCCAGGCCGCCAGCAGCACAGTACGCTGGAGGCCGAGGGCCGGGATGAAGATGAAGCCGGCGGCGAACGACCCGGCGATCGCGCCACCGCCGTTCGCCGCGTACAGAAGCCCTACCCCCCGTCCGGCCTGCTCCCGGGAGACTCCGAACCCTTCGAGCGCCGCCGGGAAGAGGCCGCCCATCGCCAAAGTCGGCGGCAACATGACGAGTCCGCTCAGCAGCATGCCGATGGCGAAGGTCATCCCGGGGTCGTTTCCTGCGCCCCAGCGATTGAAGAG
Source organism: Gemmatimonadota bacterium (assembly GCA_039586575.1). Taxonomy (GTDB): domain Bacteria; phylum Gemmatimonadota; class Gemmatimonadetes; order Palauibacterales; family KS3-K002. The sequence continues at coordinate 4,221 of JBDHKD010000114.1, forward strand.
CTGGAAGTACAGGTGGGGCAGCCGCTGGAAGCCGAGCAACGTCAGAAAGGCGAGCGCGCCGGCGGCCGCCGACAGGGTCACGAACGGCGCCCAGCCCTTCCAGCGGAAGCGGGCCATCGCCCAGGCGACGATCACGCTCCCCAGCCCGAGCCCCACCAGAAACGCCGCCAGCATCAGGCTGAACGCGTACACCGACGGCCCGATGACCAGCGCCAATATCCTGGTCCAGGCCACCTCCAGCGCCAGCGCCGCGCAGCCGGTCAGCGCGAAGGCGCCGGCGATGATGCCGCCGCTGAGCGCTCCGTCGCCAGGCGCGACCGCGGCCGCTTCGTCGCTCAAGACTTCCTCGAGCGCCAAGCCTGCCTGCGCCTCACCTTCCCTTCTTCGCGCCCAGGCCACGAGCAGCGCGCCGGCGCCGATCAGCAGGTTGACGGCGGCCGCCACACGTAGCGTCGTGCCGAGCCCGAAGCCGGGCAAGAGCCCGAACCCGGCCAGCAGCGTGCCGAAGTAGGCGCCCAACGTGTTGACGCCGTACAGGCCGCCCACCCCCACGACCAGATTCCGGCGCGCCGCGGCGGTGAAGCGCGCCAGCGCCGGCAGCGTGCCTCCCATCAACGCTGTCGGCACCAGCAACACCACGAAGCAGAGCGCGAACCGCAGCAGCGCGAAGGCGTAGGCCGGCGGCTGCAGCGTCGCCCAGGCTCCCCGGTAGAGCAACGGCATCGCTTGGAAGAGATAGGGGATCGCGAGGGCGTAGAGCCCGATGCCGATCTCCAGCAGCCCGTACACGACCAGCGGGCGCCCGCGTCGGTCCACCCAACGGCCGATCGTGTAGCTGCCCAGCGCCAGCCCCGCCATGAACGAGCTGAGCACGGTGCTCACCGCGAAGGCCGTCGAGCCGAAGATCAGCACCAACGACCGCAGCCAGGCCACCTCGTAGACCAGCGCCGTGGCGCCCGAGGCGAAGAACAGGAATGCGACGATTGGGAAGAGCGGCGCGGATTTGCTCGGCGGGTTCACGTGGGCGGGTCAACCCCTGAGTGAAACGCGTATCGTCAACGTGTCCTGCTGGAAGTCCGGCGCCTCTCGCGCCCGCGGGACCTCGCGCAGGCTCTCACCCTTCAAGACGATGTCAACCAGCCGCACCTCCGTCGGCACGTTCGTAGTCGCTCCGTTCGCGTCGTAGTATACCAGGACAAGCCCGCTGTCCGTCGGTGCGCGCAGCGGGCCGGTCAGCATCTCGAACGTCGTCGAAGACCCGACGCGCCGGCCCAGCCACCAGCGCCCCTCCTCCTGGTATATACCATAGGTCACACGGCGGAACGCTCGGTAGGGCGCGCCTAGATAGACGTCGTCCATGTCTCCCTGGACCTCGACCGCGAGATCGGGCACCCCGACACCGTCCATCACCGGGCCGACGCCCTTCGTCTTACCCTTCCCTTTGCCGACCGCCTTATCGGTCCAGCCGCAGCGGCCGACTCCCGCCACCCCCTTGTCCATCACCTTCTTTTGCGCCACGACCTTCCACGAATCGTCCTCCGACCCCAGATCCGCCGCCGCGAAGACCAAGGCACTGTCATCCGCCGTCTCGAAGAACTCGCCCGTCGTGCCCCACAGGCCGTAGCGCGGCAGGTTCGTGTGCTCGCCGCAGATGATCCCGCTACCCTGGATCGCACGGATCGAGAACGAGTCGCTGCTGATCGCATAGAGGTCGCCGTGCGCCGCCGACGCCTGCCGCAGCTCGAACGCCAGCAGATTACCCGCCGACCTGAGGCTCGTCCGCACATCCTGCAGCTCGCGCTGCTTCATGTAGAGACGGTTCTGGCCGATCAGCAGGTTGTAGACCCCCGCCAGCACGATCACCGCGATGATGAAGTAGACGAGCAACTCCACCAACGTGACGCCGCTTTCTCCCAGCCGTCCGGGCCCGCGCTCTCCTTCGAACATCGCTAGTTTGGGTCAGCCAGATACGTCACCACGGTGTCCTCAACCGTCTCGCCCCGAAAGTTCTCGCGCGTCATCACCAGCGTGACCTGCTTCGGGTCCGTCCCCGTCACCGCCCAGCTCATCGGATAGCCCTGCACCGTCGCCGACCCGTCCGTCACGTTAGCGTAGCCGTCCGACACCAGGGTCTCCAA
>JBDHKD010000196.1:0-2933 GCA_039586575.1 Gemmatimonadota bacterium
GTGAAGCTGCTGGCGCCTCACCTGACGCCCGAGAACCACGTCGAGCTGCTGGAGCGTGCCCGACACCGGAGCAAGCGCGCGATCGAGGCGTGGCTGGCGGACCGCGCGCCGAAGCCGGACGCGGCGTCGGTCGTCCGGCGGCTCCCGCAGCGCAGGCCCACCGCCGCTGCTCACATGGAGCGCTGCAGGGCAAGCGGTCGCAAGAACGCTCAATCGCGAACTCGCACCGGGGCGAGCTCGCCGGGGGCTAGCCCCGCTAGGCGGCGCCCTTTCTGAGACACCAGATCATGTAGGGGCTGCTCTCCGGATGGTATTCGGATCTGTCGTAGTCCCCGAATAGCGCTTCGACCTCGAAGCCACTGGCGGTCGCTGCCTCGGCGAACCAGACCTGAGACGGGAGACAGAATTCGATCGGAACCGACACCTCGTCCACGAGCTCGTCGTCGGCGACGGTCTTGAAGATCTGCGTGCCCGACACCACACCCCGATCCGCATCGTACTCCGACGCAATGCTGAACAAGACCTGTCCGCGCCCCGAAGGGCTGAGAAACCGGGCGGTGACTTGCTGTTGAGGGTTGACGGACCTGATCCGAAACGCCGGGTTGTACAGCGTGCAGATGAAGCGCCCTCCAGGAGCCAATGCCGCCTGTACCGAGTCGAGAGCGATGTAGCGATCTTCTTCCGAGACGAGCTCGGAGAAGGAGTTGAAGGGCAGGATCGCAATTGAGAACGCGCGCGAGAACGGCAAGCCTCTCACGTCTGCGCATACGATGTGCCGCGACTCTGCAGGCGTCTTGTCTGCGAGTTGAGCCAACATCTCTCGGGAAGAGTCGACGCAGGTAGGGTGAATACCCGACTTGACGAGCTCCACTGTCACCCGGCCCGTACCCGCCATCAGTTCGAGAACCGAGCCCCGCGCCGCAAGGCACTCCTCTACGAAGAACTGCAGATCGGCATCGAAATGGACGCAGCTGTCGTAGAAATGGGCAAAGCGCGAATAGTCCATCATGGCTGGCGGTGCCTCAGGGACCTGGCCCTCGGCCGCGAGCCACAGCTGCTGAGCCGCGACCGAAGCGCCCGATCTCGCTGCCAAACGGTACCACGGGTCGATTGGAGCGGGCTGTTGGGCGTCGGCGGCAGCCGCTTGTCGGCCGGCGGCCCACTCTCGCGGCCGTAGAGCGAGTCAGGAAGATGGCCTTGCCTGGTTAGCGGGCGAGGATGCGCCAGAAGCACTCGATCAGCGCCTTGCCGTTCGCCTCTCCGTTGGCGCTGCGCCAGGCGACGTGCCCGTCGGGTCGGACGAGCACGGCGCCGTCCTGGCCGAGCCCGTACGCAGCCGCGAAGCCGCCGACGTCACGGAGCCCGGGCCCGCCGATGAGGTAGCGATCGATCGGGGCTCCTAGCTCTCCAGGTGCGGCGAGCAGGGTGAACCCGCTGCCGAACAGATCGAGCGTCGAGAGGCGCGCTTCCGGGTGTCCGAGCCAGACGTGCGGCGCGCGCGCGCCGGGCGTAGCCGACGGAACATAGTCCGAGTAGCTGTCGGCGACGTCCGGGGGCTGCGCTCCGTCGCCGACGACGGCGCTCGACTCGTAGACGCTGCCGAACTCGACGCCGAGGTGATTGCCGTACCGACGTGACTCGGTCACGACCTGCTCGGCGGTCAATTCGCCCCCCGTCCCCTTGATGGCGGCGGCGTTTATGCGCGCCACGTTGATCGAGTTCTGCAGCGATTGACTCGTGATCTGCTGAGCCACGCCACGTCGCTCCGCCTGGTAGGTCTCGACGAGCGGCCATCCAGCCCGGCCGAGCACGAACCAGGCGAGCTTCCACATGGCGTTGTGCATGCCCTGGAGGCCGGTATTCACGCCGAGGCCGCCAGTCGGCGGGAACTGGTGCGCGGCATCCCCGCACAGCAGCACCCGGCCCTGCAGGAAGCGTTCGGCGACGGTGGCATTCAGCTTCCAGAGTCCGAGCGACAGCACCTCGGGGTCGAGGCCGGGAACGCCGACGGCGGCGCGGATCCAGGCTCGCGCTCGCTCGTGGGTGAAGACCTCTAGGGACCACTCTTCCGGCCGTACCGTGATCTGGCACAGCCAGCGGCCCGCTCCGTCCAGCGGCTGGAGAACGCCGTTCGCGTGCGGGTTCGAGACGAAGAACAGCACCCCCTTCCGCTCGCCGAGGTGCGGCTCGATGTCGGCCCGGAAGTAGCAGTTCACGATGTGCGCCAGCTCCTTCGAGCCCTCCAGGTCGATTCCCAGCTCGCCTCGGATCAAACTCGTTGCACCGTCGGCCGCCACCAGGGCCGGTCCGGTCAGCGTCTCGGCCGCTCCCGATCCCCGTGATCGGATCTCGAGCGCAACGTTCTCGTCGGCCGGGCTCCCGCCCTGCAGGAGCTTCGTCGCTTCCGTCGCAAACCGGACGTCGACCATTCCCGTCGCTCGGACGGCATCGAGCAGGATCGCTTCGATGAGATCCTGCGACGACATGACCGGCTGGGCCGGACTCACGCCCGGGCCTGGTCCCTCGAAACCCTTCGACTCGATGACGCCGAACTGCTCGCCGGTCGCCGTCCGCAGGAACCGGATCGGGCTCTTCCACCCCGGCGGGGTGTCGATGCTGCGGAGTCGCTTGTAGACAGCGGAGCCCCACCCGCGTGCGATATCCATCGTCCGCGTGTTGAAGTTCCGTGTCTTGGGGTGCCAGGACGTGGTGTCGTGCTTCTCGATCAGGACAGATCGCACACCGCATCGCGCGAGTTCCAACGCCGCACCAAGGCCTACGGGCCCCCCACCGAGGATGATCACCCGATCGACAGCGTTGTCTGTCACCTCGTCTCCCTCTCGCCCTGAAGATATCGAGTCGCCAGGGCGAAGCGTCGGCCACTGACACGCACCGACTCTCCGCGCTGCCGCCCAACGCTGGGCCGCGTCAGC
>JBDHKD010000008.1:0-120286 GCA_039586575.1 Gemmatimonadota bacterium
AATGACCTGGGGGATGAGCATGGTGACGGGCTGGCCGAGCATGGCGGCCTCTGCCTCGATTCCGCCGACTCCCCAGCCCAGCACGCCGAGGCCGTTGATCATCGTGGTGTGCGAGTCGGTACCGACCAGCGTGTCGGGGTAGGACCAACCGTCGTCGCCCGCCATCACGACCCGGGCCAGGTACTCGAGGTTCACCTGGTGGACGATCCCGGTCTCGGGCGGCACGACACGGAAGTTTTGGAAGGCCTCCTGTCCCCACCGCAGGAAGCCATAACGCTCGCGGTTGCGCTGAAACTCCTTCTGCGCGTTGTGGAGCAGTGCATCGGCCGTGCCGTAGGCATCGACCTGCACCGAATGGTCGATGACGAGCTCCACCGGCTGCAATGGGTTGATCCGCGATGGGTCGCTCCCCAACGCGCGCACCGCCTCACGCATCGCCGCCAGGTCGACAACGGCCGGCACGCCGGTAAAATCCTGCAGGAGCACCCGGGCCGGCCGAAAAGCTATCTCGGTCGCCGGCTCCGCCTTCGCATCCCAGCGCGCCAGCGCCTCGATATCGGCCGCCCTTACCGTGTTGTCGTCCTCGTTGCGCAGCAGATTCTCCGCCAGGATCCGCAACGCGTATGGCAGACGCCCAACCGGCAGTCCCGCCTGCTCCAGCGCCGCGAGGCGAGCGATGCGGTATCGCCGGCCGCCGACTTTCAGCTCTGCATGACTTCCGTAGGTGTCGGCCATGATCGGTCTACCCCTCAGATCGGTCGTTTGGGTGCCACTCGCCTAACTGTCGTGCCGACCGGAGGGTTCGTCAATGGCTAAAAAAACGCAGGCGGCCAATCGGGCCGCCCACGTTTGTCCGCCACCGCATCCAGCTCAGAAGATCGGTAGCGAACGTCCAGCGTTCTCGAGCCCGAAAAACAGCAGCCCCAGACCCACGCTGGCGCCAGTCTCCAGCGTCTGGTGGAGATTGATCAGATCCACTACGTCCGCGTCCACCAGACCGCTTCCTTCGAGCGCCACGATGTCGAAGAAGCCGCCGCCCGTTCCCACGATGTCGGCGACCTTGACGCCGCTGAACCGGACACCGCTGGCCGCCGACGCTACGAAGGTTTCGTCGAACTCGATCAGGTACTCGATCGAGGCTCCGCTACCGGTATCCCTCACATAGGCCTCGCTCGTCCACCCACCCGTTCCACCGGGCGCGTAATTCCAGCCCAACTGAAAGGTCCCGGACGTCACGTCCAGATAGAGCAGCGTCGTCACACCCGACACCCCCTCGGCCTGGTGCGTGAAGTACGCCGTCACCGTCCCATCCGAGACCAGCCCTGCCGTCATGAGATCGAAGTCGACATCGCCCAGCATGCCGCTCACATCGTAGTCCAGCATTGTCACTCCGCCGACCGCCGCCTCGTGCTGCACATCGATCATCTCGCCCACCGTGAAATCCCAGATGTCGATGGTGCCTATCTCGTCCAGCGGCCGCGCCGGCAGAAAGGTCTGCGGGCTGATCGTGTAGAGCGCAAAGCGAATCGCGTCGGCCGGACCCTCGCCGCGGCGGCTCTGGTTGTCCTCGTATCCCTCGGCCAGCGTGTCCCAGGTGCACGTCGCACCCAAGAGCGCCGTGGGAATTCGTGACGGCGGCGACACCGCCCTCAGCGGTGGCGCACCCTGGAGGCTCGTGATCCCGGTGATGAAGTCGCTCAGACCGTCGAGCGACTCCGCCGCGTCGTTGCCCTCGATCGCATCGAAGATGCCGTCGACGATGGCCTGTGCCTCGGCCGCATCGAGGGTGGCCCCGGCGTTGGTGCCGCCGTCGTCGTCGCAGGCCGCCACTACCGTGAATGACAGGGCCACCACGACCACAGGCACGAGGAAGCTTAACCTCGACGCTCTCAATTCGACCTCCCGGTTGCTCGGCCCGCCACGCGGAGGGGCCTGGTTGGGGCTGCACCGGCTGGGAACGAAACCCGGCCGGCGGCGAGCGGATAGACGATCCCCCGCCGCACAAATAGATAACGATTCTCGCTCTTACCATAATGCCGTCTGTCCGGAGGGATGGCAAGCGGTGGGTTGGCTTTCGACAGCCAATAGTCGATAGCCGACAGCCGACCACCAGAGCCTTCCACGACGTCCGGCGGTCGAGCGTCGTTCATCGGCTGTCGAGCGCCTACTGGCTACATCCCCGGGTGGTGCTCGGCGTGCCTCCGCAGCTCCTCTGCCATCTCCTTGATCTCCCGGAGGTCGCGTACCATCTCGCTCCAGCCGTACCAGAGGGCGTAGTCGGGGTTGGCGTGGAAGACGCCCTGGAAGGCGCGCATGCGGTGCTCGAGATGCATGACGAACAGTTTCTGCTCGATCGTGGTCGGTGCGTCGTGGAAGGTCAGGAGATCGGGGAACGGGTACGAGTAGTAATCGGGCTGCTCGAGGATACCCTCCTCGTAGAGGGCGGCGATGGTGCGGATCGCCTCGGCTAGCAGGTGATCGATCTCCCGGATCATCTCGTCACCCTTATCGAGCTCGCCGCGGGCGAAGTTCTCGGAGTGACACTGGCTGCAGGCGGCGATCAGCTTGGCGCGTTCGGCCTCGAAGTCTTCCTGGGTAAGCCGCGCGACGTCGGCGGCCTTGACGACCTCGAGGCGACCCGTGGGATTGCCTTCCGGGTCCAGCACACCGAGCGCCTGGAGGATCGTGATCTGATCGGCCCGCCAACGCTCATCCTCCGGCAGTGGCAAGCGCACGGCGAGAAAGCCCCACGGGGTCCGGACCTCGTGGTCGCCGCCCTGCATGTGGCAGGTCTGGCAGGTCGGAGCCGACGAACCTTCCGGCAGCGTGCCGTTCTGCTTCAGCAGGTAGCGGACGCCGTGCTTCGACCCGGAGTACATCTCCCACTGCGGGTGATCGAATCCCATGTGGCAGGTCTGGCAGGCTTGCGGCTGCTGCGCCTCGACGCGCGAGAAGGTGTGCCGTGTGTGGCAGGCGTCGCACGATGCCAGACCGAATCCGGCACCCTGCTGTTTGAGCGCCTCGATCTCCTCTTCGGTTTTCAGCCCGATCTTGTGGCAACCGCCGCAACCCTTCATCCCCTCGGTCAGCGCCATGGGCATCCAGTGGGTCGTCGGCATCGCCTTCATCGCCGCCCAAGCGAACGCGTGCTTGCCGTTCTTGAATTGCTCGACCCGCTCGTTGTGGCAGGCTGCGCACGTCTCCGGCGTCGGTATCGCCGCCTCGCTCACGTCCTCCGCCGTCATATGCCCGCCACCGTGACACACCGCGCAATCCACGCCCATGCTGCTGTGCCGGCTGATCTCCCAGTCGGTGACAATGCCCGGGGTCACGTCTGCATGGCAGCCGACGCACACCGAATCCGCCGCGCCATTCTCGACACGCTCACTGAGCCTCCCCGATAGCATCAGAGGGGTAACCGCCACCAGCGACAGGGTGGAGATGATCGAGAGCCTGCGCATGTCGCTACCTCCTTCTGCAGAAAAGAGACCGCTGGTTATGGCTGTGAGATGATGGGCTTGCCGATTCCCGACTAGTGTATGACGGTGTCGCATCGCCAGCAACCGGACCGCGCCCTACCCCTGCGCTCTAGCCGCGGCCCGGCTCTCCCTCTCGCGTCCGCGCGCCATCCGCCTCATTTTGGAAGGTGAATCCACACTCAGCGGTGCGCTTGGCTCGAGCGTACGCGGTTGTCACCGAAGCAGGGAGGTACCCATGGCGGACCGAGTGAAGAAGGTGAACTACGTCTACCTCACCGTCCCGAACCGCGCGGGCCAGGGTGCGAAAGTGCTCAGCGCGCTGCGCGAGGCCGATGTCAACTTGCTCGCCTATTCGGGCTTTCCGGGTAAGGGTGGCAAGGCTCAGCTCGACCTGATCCCGGAGAACATGTCGGCGCTGCGCCGCGTCGCGAAGAAGCACGGCTGGCGCCTGAGCACGATGAAGAAGGGCTTCCTGATCCAAGGGGGCGATCAGATCGGTGCGGTGCACCGCCACATCGACAAACTGGCGTCCAGCAAGGTCAACGTGACGGCCGCCGATGCGGTCGCCGCCGGCAAGGGCCGCTACGGGATGATCCTCTGGGTGAAGCCGAAGGACTATGCACGGGCCGCGAGGGTTCTGAAGGCGAAGTAGGCGGAGACCAGTAGACCAGGGGGTCAGTAGGTCAGTGGGTCAGTAGGTCAGCGGGTCAGTAGGTCAGTTGGACCGGTGAGATCTATCTACTGACCTACTGACCCACTGATCTACTGGTCTACTCTTCCAACGCCCTCAATAGCTCGCGTCGTCGAACACCACCTTCCCCTTGAACACCATGTACACATAGGCTGAGTAGGCGAGCACGAGCGGCATGCCGATCAGGGCGATGACCAGCATTGCGGTCTGGGTTCGCGGGGTCGAGGCGGAGTTGTAGATCGTCAGGCTGAAGGCCAGGTCGACGCTCGACGCTACGAGTCGCGGGAACATGCCGACCGCCACCAGTCCTACCAACGAGACGATCGAAAGCGAAGAGGCAAGAAAGGCTCGGCCATAGCGGGCGGCGCGGCTGCCTATCGGCACGATCACGGCGGCGGCAGCGAAGGCGAGCAGCAGGATCCAGAAGAGCGGCTTCGCTGCGATGCCGGCGAAGACGTGCGGTGCTGCGAAGACCGTCGCCAGGGTCACGACCGCATAGAGGGTCACGAAGGCGGTCCAGCCGCGGACGGTCCACGCCTGCATACGCCCTTGCAACTCTCCTTCCGTCTTCAGGGCCATGTAGGCCGCGCCCTGCATGGTGAACATGGCAAGGCCGGTGATCCCGCAGAGCAGGGCGAAGGGATTGAGCAGGCCGATGAACGAGCCGCTGAAGGTGCCGACCTCATCGAGCGGGATCCCACGCACCAGGTTCGCGACCGCGACCCCATAGAGGAGGGCGGCGACCAGGCTCCCCAAGCCGAAACACCCGTTCCACAGCCGCTTCCAGCCCGGCCCCTGGAGCTTGCCCCGGAACTCGAACGAGACGGCGCGCGCGATGAGCGCCACCACGACCAGCATCATCGCCAGGTAGAAGGCGCTGAACACGGTGGCGTAGACGATGGGAAACGCCGCGAACAGCGCACCGCCGCCCGTGAGCAGCCACACCTCATTGCCGTCCCAGACCGGACCGATGGCGTTGAGGTAGATGCGCCGCTCCTCCTCGCTGCGCGCGAAGAGGTAGAGCACGCCGACCCCGAGGTCGAACCCGTCGAGCACCGCATAACCGGTGATCAGCACCCCGACGAGCAGGAACCAGATCGTGTTCAGGTCCATCACGCCATCACCTCCTGGCCGATGGCGGGCTCGAGCCCGTGTCCTGCCTCTTTGATCATCAGGTAGACCCAAAGCGCGCCGAGGAAGAGGTAGATGAGGCCGAAGGTCAGGATCGAGAACAGCACCTCACCCGTTCCGACCGTCAGCGAGTGGGCGTCGCCGGTCCGCAGCAGGTGGTAGACGATCCACGGCTGCCGGCCGACTTCGGCGGCCACCCAGCCGAACTGGCAAGCGATCACCGGCAACGGCACGGACCAGAGCAGCAGCCTCAGGTAGCGCCGACTCTCGACCAGCCGTTTGCGCCAAAGCTTCACGACGCCCCAAGACGTCAAGGCGATGAACAGGAGGCCGAGGATCACCATGTTGTGGAACGAGACGAAGGTGATCCACAGGGGCGGCACCTCGTCGGCCGGGAACTCATCGATCCCCCGGATGGGAGCCTGCGGGTCCCCGAACGCCATCAAGCTCAACAGGCCCGGCACCTCGAGCTTCGCTCGCAGCTCCGGCGGCTCAACGTGCACCAGGCCGAAAAGTACGAGCGGCGCGCCTCGCTGGCTGGTATAGAGACCCTCGATGGCCGCGAACTTCTCGGGCTGAGTCTCGGCGACCTGCTGGGCATGCCAATGACCGAAGGGAAACACCACCAGAATGGCCGTGACCAACCCCCACGGCACCGCCAGCTTCAGCGCGCATCGCCCGATCTCGTCCGCGCCGTTCTTCAGCAGGCGATATGCGGCAATTCCCGCCATCACGAACGCGCCGACCAACAGCGTCGCCACGATCGTGTGAAAGAATCGCGGCAACGTCGACGGGTTGAAGACCGCCGCCCAGAAGCTTTCAAGCTCCGCCCGGCCGTTGCGGATCGCGAAACCCGCTGGCGTCTGCTGCCACGAATTCGCCACCAGGATCCAGAAGGCGGAGATCACCGAGCCCACCGCCACCATCAGGATCGAGAACCAGTGAACCGGCTTCGGCACCCGGCCGCGGCCGAACAGATAGAGACCCAGAAACGTCGATTCGAGGAAGAAGGCGAAGATACCCTCGGCGGCCAGCGGCGCTCCGAATATGTCTCCCACGAACTTCGAGTAACGCGCCCAGTTCGTCCCGAACTGGAATTCGAGCAGGATACCCGTCGCCACCCCCACGGCGAACGTGAAGCCCAGCAACTTCCCGAACAGCTTCCCCGTCCGCTCGTAGACCGGATCCCGGCTGCGCCAGGCGCGCCCCTCCACGTACACCAGCAGCCAGGCCAGCCCGATGGTGATGGGCGGAAAGATGAAATGGAAGCCCGCGGTGATGGCGAACTGGATCCGCGACAGAATGACTGGATCCATTCGGCTTCTCCCGGCAGCGGAAGCCACCGCACGAGGTTTTCATTTCCGGCGAGGACAGGAGACAGGATGCGGGCGGTGGGGCGCCCCGTCAATCGCTGCACGGTTGCGCGCGGCCGAGTGCCTGACGGGCAACCCGGCGCGTAAGGCCGGCGTAATCCTCGCCCTGGCCCTGCCGTTCAGCTGGGGAGTCGTGATTCTGTTCGGTGGCCCGTTGGGGGTAGACTGGCGCGTGTCGCCCGGGAGAATCCTGATCCCGATCATCACGACCGCCGTCGTGCTCGCCGCGGCCTTGGACGCCCTGCACTTCGTCCGCAAGACCGCCGCCGAAACGGCCTGACCTTCCATCGCCGCCTCGTCGGGTCCCCGTCGCGCTCAGAGCTCGAACTTCTGACCGCGCTCGGGGATCTGTACGTCGGCAGCCCCTGCCTCCCTCAAGCCCGAGGCGAGGGCCGTCAGGCTCTCCTGCTCGCCATGGACCAAGAAGATGTGCCTCACATCGCCCAGCTCCTGAACGCGCGCGGCCCAGCTCAGTAGTCCCGCCCGGTCGGCGTGAGCGCTATAGCCCTCCGCCTTTCGAATGCTGGCTTGGATATCGTACTTCTCACCGTAGATCGAGACGGGGCTTCCCCCTTCCAGGATCTTGCGGCCCAGCGTGTGCTCGGCCTGGAAGCTGACGAAGAGGACGATCGACTCCGGGTTCACCGCGTGGTGAGCCAGGTGATGCAGAATGCGGCCGCCTTCGCACATGCCGGACGCCGAGATGATGACCGCGGGGTCTTCTCGGGTATTCAGAGATCGCGATCCGTCGGTGCTCCTGACATAACGCAAGCGGTCGAAGCCGAGCGGGTCGTTGTCCGAGTCGCTGACCATCGTCGCCAGGTACTCCCGATCGTAGCACTCGGGGTGCACACGGAAGACGCCAGTGGCATTCACGGCCAACGGACTGTCCACGAACACATCGATCGCCGGCAGCTCGCCAGCTTCCCAAAGCTGGTTCAAACGGTAGACGATCTCTTGCGTGCGCCCAATCGCGAACGCAGGAATCAGCAACTTGCCGCCCCGCTCCAACGTGTCGGCCACCGTCTGCTTCAGGAGCTGCTTCGCGTCGCCCTGCGTCTCGTGCAAACGATTCCCATACGTGCTCTCCATGATCACGTAGTCGGCGCCCTCGAACACCTGCGGATCACGAAGGATCGGAAGGCCCCTGCGGCCGATGTCACCGCTGAACACAAGCCGCGACCTTTTCCCTCTCTCGTCCGCCTCGACCAGCACGATCGCCGAGCCCAGTATATGACCCGCGTCGCGGAACCGTACGGTCATGCCCGGCAGCGGCTCGAACGGTTGGTCGTAGTCGACGCTATGAAATCTCTTCAGCGTCTCGACCGCATCCTCTTTCGTGTATAGCGGCTCGAACGGCTTCTTGCCCTGCTTGCGGCGCCGCTTGTTCACGAACTTGACATCGTTCTCCTGCAGGTGCGCCGAGTCCAGCAACATGTAGGCGCACAAGTCCCGCGTCGCCGACGTCGAGTAGATGCAACCGCCGAACCCCGCCCGCACCAGCGACGGCAGGTTGCCGCTGTGGTCGATGTGCGCGTGCGAGAGCACCACCGCGTCGATCTCCGACGCAGCGAACGGCAGGCCGCGGTTGCGCTCGAACGCCTCCTTGCGCCGCCCCTGGTATAACCCACAGTCCAGTAAGATCTTGCGACCGCTGACCTCCACGAGATGCATCGACCCGGTCACCGTACCGGCCGCTCCCCAGAATTGGAGTTTCATGCCTTTTCTCGCTCCGCACAGAACAGTGAGACATCTTACGTTACCCGAGAACTCGTCAGCCCTGGAACAAAACCGCCGGTTGCGCGTATATTTCGGCAGCAACGTAGCTTCGGCTACCCTCCCCTTGCACCCGCCCCCAACGGTCCTTCACGTCCATGGTCCGCTAATGACACGACCGGCAAGAGCCGTGCACGGTTTCACCTTGTTCGAGCTACTCGTCGCAATGGTGATCCTCAGTATCCTGGCGGCAATAAGCCTAAAGCTTGTGAACGCCAGGCGGCAGGCGTACCTGGCGGTAATCAAGAGCGACCTGAGGGCGTTGGCCACCGCGCAGGAAGCCTATTACTTCGACAGCTTCAAGGACCCTGGTGGACCGCGCTACGCCCCGAACACGCAGCAGCTCGATTTCAATCGGAGCCCGGACGTCCTGGTGCAAATGGTTGGGATCAAGGAAGGTTGGAGTGCCCGGACCGTCCACCTGAAGCGCAACGATTTCCGCTGCGCGATGTACGTGGGTAATGTGAGGGGCCTCATCATGATCTACGAGCCAGCCATTGAGGAAGGCGCGATGGAATGCGAACCCAAGACAGGCAGAGCCAAAGGGCAGGACCCGTAGAGGTTCCATCGATGGGCCCACGGCAGGAGCCGTCCGGGAGGTGTTGACGATGCCGTTTCAAGTTTCACGCAGTACCCTCGACAAGGGCATAGCCCTGACGGGCGTCGCTCTGGTGATGGTACAGCTCCTCCTGCTCGCTTATTCGCCGATCCATGTCCTGATGGTGGTTGTAGGAGTTCTGCTGATCTACGTCGGTATCTGGCGTCTGTTCAGCAACGTGCTACCGGATCGGCGCGTCTATCGGCCGCTGCGCGGCGAGGTCGATCTGTTCATACGGCTGGTGCGGCAGATCAACAGGCAGCGGGTGAGCGGTGATCTCACGGCGGCGTTCGAGACCGCTTCCGACCTGCGCGAATCGGTCGAGCGGGTCATCGATGCCGCCGGTCTGCGGGAAGGGCAGGAGAAGCAGAGAGCCTCTGCCCTGCAGGCCAACGGGTAGTACGCGTGGTCCCGCCGACACAATCCCCCGACCCGCGTGCCCGCGGCAACGCGGCGATCCTCGTACTCGCCATGGCCGGCCTCGGCCTCATCGCCATGCTGGCCACCAACCGTCTTGTCGCCGACTTACGCGAGCTGGCCGAGGTGGATGCCGGCCTGGCCATCGAGCAGGCGAGCCGCGCGATCAAGCTCCTGGCCATGACCCTGGGACTGGGTTTGGCGGCGTTCGCCTGGTGGCTCTTCCGCCTCTCGCTGCGGACCCAACAGTTCGAGCTTTTCCCACCGCCGGGCCAGCGCGTCATCCGCGAGACGCGGATCCTCTCCGGAGAGGCGGCGCGGACGCGTGCGCGATTCGGTTTCGGGCTAGCGGCGGCCAGCGCCGCGGCCGCCATCCTCCTGCCCATCTACCTCTGGTATATCACGGCCAGGCTGGCCGCTCTCTGACCACGCCAGCGGCGAGCCGCGCGCGCCGTCGGTTTCAGCGCGCCGACTCGGCGAGCTCGATCAGGAAGATCTCTACGTTACCGTCTTTGGTACGCGTGCACAGAATGCTCGTGCCATCGGGCGACCAGGCCGGCTTGGTGAAGTAGCCATCCTCCGGGTCAGCGGGCGTGACGCGCCTGACGTGGGAGCCATCAGCATCCATAACGTAGATGTGCCAGACGCCTGACGCTTCACGATCGGAGGCGAAGGCTATCCGCCGGCCATCCGGCGACCAGGCCGGCCAACCATCGTAGGCGCTGTGGCTCGTCAGGTTCACCGGGTTCGACCCATCCCGATTCATCACGAACACTTCAGAGTTGCCGAAGCCACCTTCGGCGCTCGGGTCACGGAACCTGCGTCTCCAGACCACGCGCCTACCGTCGGGTGAGATGGACGCGTAGGTATCGCGACTCGGGTCGTTGGTGAGCCGCTTCAGCGCGCCCCCGTCGGCGCTCATCTCCCAGATCTCTTCGTTATCGCCGTCTACCGGCCGATCGAAGATGATCCGCCGGCCGTCCGGCGACCACTTGGGGTGAGAGTCCTCGGCCGGGTGTCGGGTCAGGTTGGTCTGCCCCGTACCGTCGACGTTCATGAGATAGATCTCGCGGTTGCCGTCCCGGTCCGACTGAAAAACGATTCTCCCACCGTCCGGCGACCACACCGGCGTCTGATCTTCGCCCGGACTTCGCGTCAGCCGCTCGAGGCCCGTGCCATCGGCCGCCATCACGTAGATCTCGCGATTCCCGTCCACCCGATTCGACTGAAAGACGATGTGGCTCTGGTCGGGAGACCAGAAGGGATAAGAGCTTTCGACGTTCGTGAGCTTGATCAGGCTGGTGCCGACGTCCTGCCCGCACAGGGTCGCCGGCAGCGCGAATAAGATTCCGGCCGTCCAACCGACACATCCCTGCCGCTTCAAGTTATTCCTCCTTCGATCCGAGTTGCTGGAGATCGCCGCTAGATCCCCGGCTGAAACGTATGCTCGTATTTCAGCAGTATGCGGCGATCGAATGTCCCGGCGATGATCATCTCCTCGGGAAGCCGACCGATGTCCTGTGTCTCGTCGTAGACGAGATACAGGTCGTGGCCCTCCGCGAAACGATAGCGCACCCTGAAGTTAGCCGCGAACCGCTCGGCCGCCATGTTGTACTGGACGAAGGCGTCGAAGAAGAGATGCGTGTTCAGCGCCGCCTGCGCCCGCAGGCGCGCGATATCGGCAGCGAAGCGCTGAGTGCGCTCGGGAAACCAGAGGCGATTGAACGTGTACTCCGGCTCCAAGGTCAGGTGCGACGAGACGACCCAGGCCGGTCGAAGCGTGAGCCGGCCACGCCAGCCGTCCATGTAGGTGCCGGTATGCAGTTCGGCGACTCCGTTCACCCGGGCGCTCGGCTTATGTTCATAATAAAAGAAGATGTTGGGTCCGAAATAGCTGCCGGCCGGAACGAACACGTCGTCTGAGAACTCCAGAGGACTGTCCAGGTCCTCGTACTGGAAGTTGAGCGCTACGTTGAAGAAGCTGCCGCCGCGAAGGTTCATCGACCAGCGGAACCGCTGCAGCGCCGACTCCACCGCACCATCGCTGTTGCGCAGGAAGAGCCGCGAGGTGAGCCATCCTTTGTGCCGGCTGACCGCTCCGCCGCTCGGCTGCCAGGCATAGGTGAAGTTCGTCTTTAAGGTGGTGTAGTCGTGCCGCTCTTCGAACCCGAGCCGCGGCTCGTAGGACGGGCCCGAGCGAGCCGCCTCCAACTCGTATCCCAGACCGTCCAACGAACGGCGCTGCCAGAAGAGCCGCACCAGGGCACGGTCGAACCCGCTGGCTGACCGCTCGGCGTGGTTGTACGTCTGCGCCCACTGCACGGTCAGGAAGTCATCTCCGAAAAGGTTGAGAAGCGCGTCCAATCCGTAGCTCACATCCGCCGCCCCATCGCTGGTAACCCGGCTCGTGAACAGCGCTCCTACAGCGGACCCCGGGTTCAAGACACCGCCACGTAGTCGCAGCACAGCGTCGTTCTCGGCCGGCTGCCCCGCGCCCGCCTCCACCTGCATGTCCATCGCCCCGACATCCCAGGACCCGATGCGCCCGGTCAGCCGCGCTCCCGCCAAGATCGGCAGTGGTTGTCCTCCCTCGGTAAGACCGATGCGACGGCTGTGGAAGAGACGTCCTTGGTCGCCCGTGTAGAACTGGAAGATCGACGAACGTTCTTGGAAGAAGCGCCGCTTTTCCGGGAAGAAGAGGCTGAAGCGGGTGAGGTTCACCTGCTGGTCGTCCGCCTCCACCTGGGCGAAATCGGTATTGATCGTGAGGTCGAGGGTGAGGTTGTTCGTCAGACCGTACTTGACGTCGAGGCCCGCCCGGCTGGTCGTCTCGGTTCCCGGCGGCCCCACCGGCTCGCTCAGATCCCGCGTGCGGTCGACTCCGCCCAGGATGTAAGGCGTCAGATAGAGCGGCGTGCGCTTCCCCAGGTCTGCCAGCACGATGTCCTGCGCCTGCGATGGCTTGATGTCGGCCAGCGCCCAATTGGGAGGGATCGCCGGGTACGTGTACTTCTCGTCCTTGCGGCTGATGTAGCGCCCCACGATCAGCCCCATCACCACCCGCTCGTCGTGTGCCTCGTACCCGAGGCTCGAGAACGGGATACGGACTTCGGCGAACCAGCCCTCGTCCGTGGTCCTCGTCGCCGCGTCCCAGAAGCCGTTCCAGTCACGATTCAGTGGGTCGGCACCGCTTGACGGATCGGCATCGTTGCTGATCGCATGGTCGAGCAAGATGCCCAGCGGGTTGGTCGTGAACTTGAGCGCGGTCTCGTCGTCGTTGAACGAGTCGATCACGATGTCGAACGCATCGTCGCCGTTCCAGCGGTCGCGGTAGTACGTGTTCGCCCTGATACCGTCCGGGTCCGAGTCGTAGAACCGGCCAGCGAAGTAGAGATAGTGATCATCGTAGGCCGCACGGATCTCGGTGCGCTCGCTGATCGGGCTGCCGAAGGCCGGCCAATGCACGGTGAGCGGGAGCGGCTCGATCATCGCCCACGCCGGCTCGTCGCTCAGACCGTCGAGTCGGACCGGCCCACTCAGACGCGGCAGTTCGACCAGTTGCTGTGCCGGCGCCCGAGCAGGCAGCACGGCTACTGCAACGGTTGCGAGCACGATCACCGTTCTGCCAGTAACGCTTTTCATCCAGCTCACGCTCCACGAGTCGAGGAGGAGGCAGCGCTTGCTGCGACTCATGCAAAGCTAGGCGGCGAGCGGTGCCCGCAGGTTGCCGTGCCGTGAGAGTCTTGTCAGAGGTTCTTCAAGGAATGTCAGGAAATCGTGCGGACGGTACGAGCGTAGCGACTCAGCCTTCCAGCCGGTAACCGACCTTGCGTACCGTGACGATATGGCGCGGCTTCGCCGGGTCGCGTTCCAGCTTGCGGCGCAATTCCGCGACGTGCGTGTCCACCGTGCGGCTGACGATCACGTTCGGGTAGCCCCAGACCTCGTCCAGAAGCTCGCGACGCGAGACGGCAGCACCCCGGCGCCTGAGCAGCGCCGCGAGCAGCTCATACTCCTTCGGAGCGAGGGTGACTTCGGCGCCATCGCGCACCACGCGGCGCGCCGCTGTATCGATCTCGATGTCGCCGAGCTTCACGATGTGGTCTTCGCCGCCCGGACCGTCTTTACCCGAGTCGCGGCGGTCGAGCAGGCGCTCGATGCGGGCCAAGAGCTCCAGCAAGCCGAACGGCTTGGTCACGTACTGGTCGGCCCCGAGCCGGAAGCCCTGGACCTTGTCGATCTCCTCGCCGCGCGCCGTGAGGATGAGCACCGGCATCTGGTAGCCCTCACCGCGCAGTCGGCGCAGCACCTGATAGCCATCAAGCTCCGGGAGCATCAGATCGAGGATGACGAGGTCGGGCCGCATCGACCGGGCACCCTCGAGACCGGCGCGCCCGTCGGCGGCGACCTCCACCTCGTAGCCCTCGATCTCGAGGTTGTTGCGCAGACCGTAGGCCAGGTCCGGGTTGTCTTCGACGATCAAGATTCTCTGCTTCATGCCTCTGACACCTGCGGAAGCTCGACTACGAAGCGCGCGCCGCCGCCCGGCGCGTCTTCGACCCAAGCACGCCCTCCCTGTCGAGTTGCGAGTTCGCGCACCACTGAGAGGCCGATCCCGGTGCCCGCCGTCGCGTTCTCCCGCTCACGCTCGAGTCGCGCGAACGGCTTCCAAACATCGTCGCGCTTGTCCCTGGGGACGCCCGGCCCTTCGTCGTCAACCCAGAGTCGCAGGTTTCCGTCCCGCTCCACCAGCCCCAGCCTCACCGTCTGGCCCTCCGGCCCGTAGCGGACGGCGTTGTCCAGGAAGTTGAGGGCAATCTGGCGGAAGGCGCTGTGATCGACGTCCGCGACCACGTCCTCAGCGACCTCCGTCTCGATCGCCACACCCTTCGCCGCGGCCAGCGGTCGGAACGCATCCAGCACCTCTCTGAGGTGTGGCCCGAGCTCGGTCCGCTCGATCCGCAGCCGCGTACCGTTCCGCTCGGCGCGCGAGAAGAGAAGGATGTTCGAGACCAAGTGTGACAGGCGCCGCGCTTCCTGGTCGATGATCTGCAGCCCGCGCTGCCGCTCGTCGTCCGAGCGGACACGTCCCAGCAGCAGCGTCTCGGTGAACATCCGGATCTGGGCGAGCGGCGTGCGCAGCTCGTGCGATACGTTGGAGACGAAATCGGCGCGCAGCCGGGCGAGCTCCACCTCGCGCCGCAGCAGGAAGATCGACGCCACCACGAGCCCACCCGTGAGCAGGAGCAGACCGAGCACCAGTGGCAGTCGCGAGCGCGGTAGGCCGCCGATGATCAAAACGTCGGCACTTTCGGCGCGGAGCACGACGCGGACCGGGAGGTGGGCGTGCTGGCCGGTGAAGAATTCGGTGGCCGCTAGCTCCGAGTCGTACTGCGGCACCGACGCGAACAGCGTATCTCCGGCCGGTCCCGATATCTGCACCGACAGCATCTCCGCGTTGCGCGTCTCGCCGGTCAGCGAAGGCGGGAGCAGCAGGTAACCGAACGCGAGGGCGAAGGTTTGCGGAAGATAGGATGGATCGGCCTCGAACCCTCGCACCGTCCTCGGGTTGCCCGCCGCATCGAACTCGACAGCGTACACGAGGAGATGAGTCTGCCCGTCCGGCGCGCCGGCAACTACAGCGTGATCCCAGCCCGGCTCGTAGCTCGACCGCGCCACGGCCCGCAACGTGTCACGAGCCCAGGCGTGCACGACCTCAGAGGGCGGCTTGGGACCACTGACCGTGAACAGGCCGTCCGTCAGATCTAGATGCAAGACATTGCGCAGGAACCTGGGCGGGGTTGGAGTTCCGCTTGCTCCTCTATCCGCCGACATCACATACAGGAGCCCGGGCGTAACAATCATGTGGTCGAGCTTGCTCTGGGCATGATCGGCGAACTGATAGGCGACGAACGCCGCGTGGTCCTGGAGGGCGCTGCGCGCCGCCGCCCGGTGGGAGCGGGCCGCCTTTTGCGCCTCGTAAGCAAGCACCGCTGCCAGCCCCAGTGTGAGCAGCAGCAATACGACGAGGAAGCGTGCCCTCGATCGCTGACTAAATGGACGACGATAAGTGCTCATCTTCAGAGGATGCTAAGCCGGCCCGCGCCAGTCGAGCAAGTCAGAGGGCCGGCCGCTTGCCTCTCTCAAGCTATCAGCCAGCCGCGGCTCCGGTGTCAGGGCCGGGCAAGCGCTGTGTCCGGGTTCTGTCACGATCGCCTTCCACCGACCTGGGCCTCGGGATAAGTTGGGCTCTCGAGCCATCGAAAGTAAAGCGATGACCATGAACAAACGGCTGACTCTGGTGGCCCTGTTGCTGGCCTCGCCCCTGGCGGCCCAAGAGCCGGAGCGTCAACCGCCGCCGACCGATCCGCGGATCGGCGTCGCGCTGAGCGGCGGTAGCGCTAAGGGCTTCGCCCACGTGGGCGTGTTGCGTGTGTTGGAGCAGGCGGGCGTCCCGATCGACGTGCTCACCGGTACCAGCATGGGGGCGTTGGTCGGCGGCCTTTACGCCATCGGCTACACCCCCGAGATGCTGGAAACGTTGGCGTTAGGGCAGGATTGGGAGGCGCTGTTCACCGACACCTACGAGCGGCGCAGCTGGACGATCGAGCGGAAGCTGGCCAGGGCACAGCTTATCGAGCTTCCCATAAGGAACGGACGCCCACAACTGCCCAGCGGCCTCGTGGCCGGGCAACGCCTCTCGCTGCTCTTCACCGGTCTGACCTGGGGGGCTCACTCGGTCGAGGACTTTAGGACTTTGCCCATCCCATACGCCGCGGTCGCCACGGACCTCGAGACCGGCGCGGCCGTCGTGCTGGACCACGGTTTCCTGCCCGAAGCGATGCGGGCCAGCATGTCGCTGCCCAGCATCTTCTCTCCGGTGCCTATCGAGGGTCGGGTGTTGGTCGACGGCGGTGTCGCCCGCAACCTGCCCGCTCAGGACGCCCGGGCGCTGGGCGCCGATATCGTCATCTGTAGCGATGTCTCCGACCCACTGGCTCCGGCCGACAGTATCCACTCACTGCTCGACGTTCTCGATCAAACGATCTCGTTCCGGGCCAGCGCCGCGACGGAAGAGCAGCGCCGTCTCTGCGATCTGGTGATCGAGCCGGACATCGAGGGCCTGTCATCGATAGCCTTCGATCGGGCGGCCCAGTGGATCGAGCGTGGCGAAGCGGCGACCCGCGCGGCGTTGCCGGCGATCCTCGACCTGGCCGGCCAGGGGCTGCGGTCACCTGCGAGTCGGGCGCGCCTGCCCGCGGTGGATTCCGCGTTCATTCAGCGAGTCGAGGTCGATGGCTTGCAGGATGCTCGTCGCCGCGCCGTGGCCGATGCGCTCAACCTGGAAGTGCCCGGTTGGGTGACGCCCGCACAGATCGACGAGGCTATCGCACGCGTTTACAACAGCGGGTTGTTCGCCAGCGTGACCTACCGACTCGGTCCAGCGACCGACGGAGGTGGTGACCGGATACTGATCGTGAGCGTGTTGGAGGAGCCGCGCGACCGCTTCGGCTTCAGCTTCCGTTACGAGACCCGCTACAAGGCATCGCTGAGAATGTCCGCGGTGCTCCACAACCTGCTAGCCTCGGGGTCGGTCACGCGCCTCAACTTGCGGCTCGGCCGGCAGATCAAGCTCGACGGCCAGTACTTCAGACGCTCGGGCCCGGGCGGCCTGTTCAGCTTTGGGTTGCGCGGCGAGTACTTACAGGCCCCGCTCGACATCTACGAGGACGGACGTCGGGTCGCCGAGGTCACATCCGATGTGGTGAACCTGGCCGGCTTCGCCGGCCTCGGGCTGGCGAACTCGGTGCTTGCCGGCTTGCGAGTCAAAGGCGAGTACGCCCATAACCGGTCGGCGATCACTGCCGAGCCGTTCGATGAGAAGGAGACATTCTACACGATAGCGGGGTTGCTGTGGGCCGACACCTACGATCGTGAAGACTTCCCCACCCGCGGTCTCTCGCTCGCCTTGAGTTCGGAGTGGGCTGACCGTTCTATCGGCAGCGGTCTCACGTTCTCTCAGAATGTGATCGCTGCCGAGGCCTACCTGCCCGTGCTGCGCCCCGTTTCGCTGCTGGCTCGTGGGACGCTGGGCACGTCCTCCGGCGGCGACGACCTGCCGGGCCACTACCTGTTCTTCCTCGGCGGTCCCAGCAAGTACTTCGTCTTTCCCGACCGTCAATTGGCGTTCTACGGGCTCGATACGCAGGAGCGTCGTGGCAGACACCTGCAGGCGTTCGGGCTCGGCGTACAGGTCGAGTTCGCGGAACGCGTCTATACGGTCCTGACCTGGAACACGGGGAATACGTTCGAGGCGTGGGAGTTCGACCCGGACGCTTACATCGACGGCTACGGTCTCACCCTCGGCATTCGCACCCCACTCGGGCCGGTTACCGTGACGGCGGCGGAGACCACGCTCGCCGAATGGCCGAACCTGTCCGTCGATCTCGGCCAGCGATTCTAGCTGGGCTCTCGCGGTTCGGGCGGCGGCGTGGGTACGCGCCGCATCTGCGTCACTAGCTGGCGGAACCGCGCATCGCTACGAAGCGCGTCCCATGTGGGGTCGCTCTGCAGCGAGACGAGCTGGCGGTCAAGCGACTCGTGGGCACGCTCCAGGCGTTCCAGCGCCTCGTCGTGCCGCCCGAGCGAAGCGAGAGCCGCCGCGTAACTGACCTGTGATACCGACTCGCCGCGCCGCTCGCGCTGCTCGAGCTGCCCCAGCCGCCACTCCCAGTAGCCTCGACCACCTCGCTCCGCCACGGCTCGCTCCAACGCCGCGATCTCCGTTTCGCTGGCACCAGCGGCCCGGCCCGCACGCTCGCGCTGGACCTCGATGGCGCCCTCGTAGTCACCATGGATCACGCGCAGACGCTCGAGCGCCTCCCAGGCCTCGCCCTGATCGCTGTCATGCTCTAGCGCCTGCCGCAGCATCATCTCCGCCTCCGCGTACTGGCCGTGGTCGATCATGAAGCGAGCGACGCGAACCTGGCGGGCCGCCGCTGGCGCGTCCTGCGTCTCGGCCTCGCGGGCCAGCGCGATTCGCCGCGCCTGGCGTCCGACCTCGGTGAAGGTCACCACCCAGTCTTCGGCGGCCGTGTCCAGCGAGTCGATGCGCAAGTCCAGTTTCACAACCTGGAGCTCCTCGCGCAGCGAGTCGGCGGCCTCCACCAACGCCCGATCGACCTCCGAGAGAATGGCGTGTGCCTCCGCTGACGTCTCGTCGAAGGTCAGCGCCCGCTCGGCCGCCTCCCGTGCGGCCGGCAAGTAGCCGAGGGCCCTGTCGGGCTGGCTCAAGCCCAGCAGCAGCTGGGAACTGGCGAGTCCGGTGTAGGCCTCGGCGTAGCTGGAGTCCTGATCCACCGCCTCCTGGTAGTAGCGGATCGCCTCCTCGTAACCTGCCACCGTCCCGCGCTGCTCTTCCCAGCGACCGCGCAGGTACGCCTCGTGCGCCTCGGGTTCGACC
The DNA here is from genome assembly GCA_039586575.1 of Gemmatimonadota bacterium. Taxonomy (GTDB): domain Bacteria; phylum Gemmatimonadota; class Gemmatimonadetes; order Palauibacterales; family KS3-K002. Next base: position 18,929 of record JBDHKD010000008.1, read on the forward strand.
GGTGTGACCGAGGCGAGCCACGTCTCTTCCTCGGGCGCGAGCTCCGCCTCGATCTCCTGGGCGATCGCCTGTGCGACCTCCCGCTGCAGAGCGATGACGTCGGCGAAATCACGCTCGTAGCTCTTCGACCACAGATGGGTATCCGACGGCCCGTGGATGAGCTGCACGGTGATCCGTACCTCGTCAGCGACCCGCAGCACCGAGCCCTCGACGACCCCATCGACCGCCAACTCCTCAGCGATCTGCGGGATCGACTTGGTGCTGCCCGCGTAACCCATCACCGTCGTGCGCGAGACCACCCTGAGGGCAGAGAGCTGGCTGAGCTGCGAGACCACCGCCTCGTGCATGCCAGCCGAGAAATAGTCCGGCTCTCCACCCTCGGAGTAATTCTCGAACGGCAAGACGGCCAGCGAACGGATCGCCGCACCGGGATCGGCTGTCACCGGGACTACCGGCGCATCGGTCGACGAACGCGCCGTACCGCTTCCCTGTTGCCGCGCCGGAATCATCATCCACCAGGCGAGGACCGCGGCAACGATCAATGTCAGCAAGAGGAACGCTACCCGCGGGAGAAGGCTACCCGGCCGACCGCGCCGCCCCGGCTCGGCCGCCGGGCTCTCGGTCCGGCGGATGCCCTGCGGCGTGATCTCATAGATCCAGGCCAGCGCGATGACGATGGGAAAGCCGACCAGCGTCAGCACGACCAACAGCCGCAGCGCCGACTCGGGCGCGCCGAACGCCGGGAAGACGATCTCGCCCAGCTGCAGCAACACGAAGGCCACCGCGGCGTAGGCGATCGCCGCACGCCAGACGTGCCGCCGCTGCAGCTCCGACAGGAACAGTCCGAGGCGCGAGGGCCGCTCGTTCATCGTTCTCCCTTCTCCCTCTCTATTATGAAGATGCAATTCGGGTCCCAAAGGATGCACGCTTGCACCTCCAAGGACAAGCGGGACGGCGCGCCCGTTAGCATCGCGCCGCAGCGCTCGGCGCTCCCCCCTGGAACAAACCCCCCTCCTCTGCGTATACTGTGAACGGTATGTGAGCTGGGCTACACGACAAGCCGAGGGAGAAGGTCCTATGTACTGGCGCGGATTGCCCGACAAGCTGCTGGCCGTCATCGGCCTGGCAATCGTCGTGATCGAGCTCTATGTCCTCGACCTCTCCCCCCAGCACGCCCTGCTGCTCGCCTTCGGGGTCCTGCTGATCTACGTGGGAAGCTGGCGGTTGACCGGCCAGCTGCTGCACAAGCGCGAGAACCGGGCGCTGCGCGGCGAGATCCACAAGCTCATAGCGCTGACACGGGACCTGTACACGTACCGAACCAACGGCGACAGCGCGCGGTTGAAGGAGACCAAAGCGGCGCTGCGCGAGTCGCTGGAGCGTATCATCACGGCGGCGACGTACAAAGAAGACTCCTGAGCCAGCGCGCGGCTAGCGGCCTCTAGTCCACCCACCGAGCCTCTGCCAGTTTTGAGCCTGCGCTGACGCAGGCTCGGCACCTGGTCGAGGTCCTCATACTCTGCTGACACACCTCCGTTTCCGTCGGACACGCGCCTAGGTAGGTCCAGCGCCAGATTTGGCGGCGGTGAGTGATTCCGAAGCGTCTCGGACCCGGCACGTTTCTTGTTCTCCGGCACCTCGTAAACGCTCCCCATGGACTTCCCGCCGGAGGTAGCCGATGAAGTGCGCGAGAAGCATCACACCGATCCTCGTCTCGATGATTTCGCTTCTCCCGGCCCTCGCCGGGTGCTCCGATTCGACATCGCCTGCCGCCCTCCGCGTCTTCGGCGGGCCGAATGACCCGGCGCCCGACGGCAGCTACACCGACGCGATCGTCAGCCCCAACGGGATCGCCTCGCTGGAGCCTGTGACGCTCGGCGGCGTGGAGCAGTGGATACTGATCCGCGGATACGACGTCGAGAATCCCGTGCTCATCTTCTTGCACGGTGGGCCTGGCAGTCCGGCCATCCCCTACGCCCGCTACTCGTTCGGCGGTTTGGAGCGACATTTCACGGTGGTGGTCTGGGACCAGCGAGGCTGCGGCAAGTCGTACCACGCGGGTATCGATCCCGGCTCGATCACGCTACCGCGATTGCTCGCCGATGCGCACGAGCTGATCACGATGATGAGCGAGCGCTTCGGCGTGGATAAGGTCTATCTGATGGGCCTCTCCTGGGGATCGCATCTCGGCACGATCATAGCCAGAGATCACCCAGAGCTTCTTCACGCCTACGTCGGTATCGGGCAGGCGGTTCACAGCCAGCGGGGCCTGAGGTTAGGCTACGAGGCAGCCCTCGACCGGGCGATCGAGCTCGGAGTCCAGGAGGCGATCGATCAGCTGTCCGCCATACAGACCGAGCCGAGTATCGCCTGGGACGACGCGGTCGTGGTGCAGGGCTGGCTCGAGGTGTTCGGTTACGGCGATCTTCATGACACGTCGCTCTACCCCGAGTTACTCGATTCGTTGAGGGCGGCGACCGAGTACACCGCACAGAACATCGCCAACGAGGATGCCTGGCAGGAGCTCTACGGTTCCTCGGTTCTCATCACAGACCAGGACTGGTTCTTCAACCTCGACCTGCTGAGCGACGTCCCGCGCCTCGAGATCCCCGTTTACTTCATGGCCGGCCGATTCGACTACAAGACACCCACGGTCCTGGTCGAGGAATACTACGCCGTCCTCGAGGCACCGGCGAAGCGGATCATCTACTTCGAGAACTCCGGCCACATCCCCAACATCGAAGAGCGGGAGGCGTTCCACAGCACGATGATCGACGTTGTCTTGGCCGAAACGGCGTCAGCGTCATCGGCTAGCCGCCCCGCCCAACAGGGTGAGCGAGGGATCGTCCGGCTTCACGCCGCGCGGCTCGGTTGGGCTCCGCGCGAAATACCCACGTAACGCGGGACCCGCGCGCGGTACCGCTCGTATTCTTCACCGAAGACCTCTAGCAGATGCTCCTCCTCGGTGAGCACCATCATATGGAAGACCGCTGCCAGCAGAACGAGCGAGCCCACCATCTGCCAGGACGGCCAGAGCATCGTGTGCCCGATCATCGCCACACCGAACGCGACACACTGGGGGTTACGCGTCAAGCGATAGGGGCCGGACTGTCTCAACCCGTCCACCTTCAAGCCGTGCGATCGCCCGACGCCCAGCCGGAAAAAAGAAGCGAACGTGGCGAGCAGGCCGCCGGCGAACAGAACCCAACCTACCACCGCCACGACCTGAGCGACGCGGACGGCCGGCCATGCGGCGGGCAGGCGGACGTACGCCCAGTAGACCCAGAGAAGGATGGCCAGCCACTCGAGCGCGCTGCTCAGCAGGGTGAGCCGGCCTCTCCTTCGGTAGTCGCGTCTAACGATCACCCGAAAGATGACGAAGCCGGCGACGAGCACCAGGAAAGCCGATTGCAGATCCGCCACGATATCCATCGCACACAGTCCTTCTAATGTCAGCCTGACGAGTGCACCCCGGCGGACAACGGCAGCCGCCATCCACCGGGGTGCGAGGCGCACCGTACCATGGGGAGCTTCTTACGGTCCGGTGCGTTAACCGTCGATGCGGAGCCGTCCGCCGATGCGAAGGCCCTGCTCCTCGTAATCCACCCGGAGCCGGCCGTCTGCGCTCCCGGCGAGCAGCTCGCCGATGGCCTCAAACAGCCAAAGGTCCTCGCCCCGCGCATAGGTCGCAGCCACAGCGAGGATGCCGGCCAGCGCCCCCCCGCGTATCGACAGGAGCTCGTCCGGCGGACCACCGTCCTCGAGCGCCCAAGCGGGCGTCTGCCACGAGTCGGCCGACAGCGCGAGCTGGACGCCCAGATCGAGGCTACGGCCACTCGTCGCGATGACGATGTGGTCGCCGGCGCGCTGGAAGACTGGACCGCTGAACGTGGCGAAGGGGCTCCGGAACTCGATACCGTGTACGATACCGCCCGGCTCACCGATGTCTCGGGATCGCGGGATCGCCAGCCCCAACGACCGTCCCCAAACCTGCTCGGCCAGCCAGTCGCGGAGGTCAACGAGGGCGGCTTCCAAGCTCGCTGGATCACGTGCCTGGAAGACTGCCACGAACTCGATCGCCCCCGCCTCTTCCCCCTCGAGTACGAGAGCGAGTCCGCGTTCGCCCAGCGTCTCGACGATATCCCGCTCGACGCTGCGTCCCGTTCGCGCCTCGAACTCGTCGACCCAGAAGTCGAAGTTGCGAAGCGGGCCGCGCGGATCACGTGCGGCCATCGTGCGCAGCCACGCCAGGCTCGCTTCCGCCTCAGTGCGGAACGATGAGACGAACAGGACATCACCCGGCAGGTTACCGGGGAGCGCGGCGGGCGGGCGCGACGACGCCAGCGCTCTCGTAACGGCCTCGGGAATGACCTCCCTGTCGAAGCCGATCCATCCGTTGGTCACGATCTGCCCGGCGACGACGTCGCGCCGGAAGCCCAGCACCTCAACCGCCTCCAGGTCCGAGCGAAAGAACGCCGCCAGGGTTCCCGCCAAGCTCGAGCCCGCCAGCTCAGCGCGGACCCCCAGATATTCCCTCAGCGCGCGGGGGTGGAAGACGAAACGCGCCAGACCGCCCTCGGGAAGCCGTGCGTCAAGTTCCCCAAAATCGACGGCCAGGCGTAGCGAGGTCCCGTCCCCGGCAGCCGCTCGTTCCAGCAGCCGGGCCCGGCTCGGCGGGCCAACCCAGACGGCCCCCCGCTCCCAGACGACGGCCAGCTTCCCGCTCGCAGCGAGACGCGCCAGGGCGACCTGAGGGGAAGCCGGATCCAAGACGGCGACGAACGCCGTCTCATACGAGCGCTCGTCGGCCACAAGTGCCAGAACCGCCCTCCGGCCGACGATCGCCGGGATGTCGTCCGTGGCAACTCCCAGCTCTTCCAGTATTCGGTCCTGCAGACGGGCCAACCGGGGAATCGCTCGCAGTTCGTCCCAGCGGCCGCCCACGTTTCGCAGTTCCACGGCGACCAGGGTGGACCGAGGCAGCAGGGCGATGAGATCTCCGGCCGCCGACTCAACGATCGACGGTGCCGGCGGTGGGCTCGGCGCATCGTCGCACGCGAGCCCCACGCCGAGCACCACGCCGAGCACCACGCAGACGAGTGTCGTCAGGTTCGCTCTCATGGTTTACCTCCTCGTGCTGGCGCCGGATCGTCTTGCTCCCCTGCCTCTATGGTGCGCCTAGTCTTGCGGGCTCGCTGACGAAGCCTCGCTTTCGCCGCCTGCGCCCCGGCCGAACGCCGTCAAACCGCCCAGCGCTCCGAGGCCCATCGTCTCGACCGCAGTAGACGGCACGATGATCATCGAGCCCTTCTGCCTCAGGCCCTCGTACACCATGTTCATCGCCCGCAGGTGCAGGGCGACGGGGTTGTTACGGTAGTGCTCCGACGCCTTGGCGAACTTCTCGGCGATCTCGGTCTCGGCGGTGCCGAGGATGATACGGCTCTGCCGTTCCCGTTCCGCCTGGGCCTGACGTGACATCGCGTCCTCCAGCCCCTTCGGGATGATGATGTCGCGGATCTCGACCGCGTGGGTCGTGATTCCCCAGGCGTTGGTCTTCTCCTCGAGTAGCTCCTGGATCTCGTGGCCCAGACGGTCCCGCTCGGAGAGCAGCACCGCGAGATCGTTCTTGCCGATCGCGTTGCGCAGCGCCGTCTGCGCCGACAGCACCACCGCCTCATCGAATCGCTCCACCTCCAGCACCGCCTTCTGCGCGTCCCACACCATCCAGAAGGCGATCGCGTCCACATTCACCGGAACCGTGTCGGCGGTCAGCGTCGTTTCGGCGCTGAAGTCGGTGACTCGAATCCGCTGGTCGACGAACTGCGCCACCTTGTCGATCACTGGCATCACTGCAAAGAGGCCCGACTTGCGAAGCCCGCGGAACTTGCCGAACCGCAACAGCACCGCCCGCTCCCACTGGTAGGCGATCTGGACCGACGGTGCCACCAGCAACGCGACGATCGCACTCGCCAGCAGGATCTCGCTCTCCGGCCGCAATTCCAGAAAGATCCACAGGCAGTCGGCGGTACCGAACACCACCACGGCCTCCCACATCTGAAACAGACGCAGCACCACGATCAGCCCCAGTGCCGAGCCGAGCGAGAACGCTACGGCCAGCACGCTGAACGGATGCACGCTCAAGTGCACCACCAGCCCGCCGACGAAGAACGCCACCAAGAGCAGCGCGTTCAGTGGCGCGAACCGGAAATCGGCCCGCATCGTCGTCGCGAATCGCTCCAGCGAGAGCTCGGCCAACCTTCCAGCTCGAGCGGTCTTCAACCTTCCGTTCATCGCTACTCCTCCTTTCGCTGCCGCAGCCCCTCGAGCACCTCATCGAGGCTGAAACCGTAGCCCGAGGCGCGGGCCAGCAGCTCGGTCAGGATCTGGTCCAGCATCCGCTGCCGCTCCAAGGGATCGATCTCCGGCCGCACCGCGCCCACAAAGGTCCCCGACCCCTGCTGCGTATCCAGCACGCCCTCGATCTCCATCTCCCGGTAGGCGCGAACGACCGTGTTGGGGTTGATCGACAGGTCCACCGCCAGCTGCCGTACCGTTGGCAGCCGGTCCCCCGGCTTCAGCACGCCCCGGGCGATCGCGAACCTCACCTGCTCGATGATCTGCCGGTAAAACGGCACCCCACTCTTCAGATCGATCAAAAAATCCAAGGCTCCAAGGTCCTCTAGTGTACTGTTCAACTATTGTACTAGTGCAATGATACAATCAGCCGCGGGCTCTGTCAACCCCGGCCCCAGTGCCCGGGGGGCCGCTGCCCGGAAACCGCACCGCGGCCGCGGCCGTAGTGGTGCTTGCGACAGCCGGCCGGCGCGACGCGCGCGCCGGAGCCCCAACCGGGCATCGGGAGCACTGGGGACCATGGACAAGCTGCGCCAGGATCTCGCCTTCGCCGTCCGCATGCTGCTCAAGCGGCCGGGCCTTTCGCTGATCATCGTTTTGACCTTCGCGCTGGGGATCGGGCTGACGACGATGGTGTTCAGCCTGGTGAACGGTGCGCTCTATAAAGGATTACCGTTCCCGGAGGCGGACCGGCTCGTGCTGGTGACCCGGACGAATCCGTCGCGTAACATCCAGTTCCTGAACCTGACGATCCACGACTACGTCGACTGGCTCGAGCAGGGTACGACGCTGGAGGACCTGTCGGGATTCGCGACCGCCACGGTGAACCTGGCAGGGAGCGAGGGGCGCCCGGAGCGCTACAGCGGTGCCATCGTGCCCGCCAATCTGTTCAGCGTCTTGCGCGTGCAGCCGGTACTCGGGCGGGCTCTCCAGCCGGGCGATGACAACCCGGGAGCCGAGCCGGTCATCATCATAGCCTACGAGGTTTGGCAGGAGCGGTTCGGCGGCCGCCCCGACATCATCGGGCGAACGGTGCGTGCGAATGGCATCACGCGCACGATCGTCGGCGTGGCCCCCGACGGTTTCCTGTTTCCCGACCAGGAGCGGCTCTGGTTACCGCTGGAGATCGATCCCACGGCGCACGCCCGCGGCGAGGGTCCCACGTTCATCGGCATCGGCCGGTTGCGGCCGGGCGTTTCGATCGACGAGGCGGCGGCCGAGTTCGCGACGATCGCGCAGCGGCTGGAGCAGGAGTACCCGGAGAGCAACGCTGGGATCGGCGCCCGGGTGAACACGGTCAGCGAGGTGCTGCTCGGCGGCCAGGCGTTCAACCTGCTCCACACTATGCTGGCCGCGGTGATCGCGGTGCTGCTGGTCGCCTGTGCGAATGTAGGGAATCTTCTCTTGGCGCGGGCTTCTCTGCGAACGCGTGAGGTCGCGGTCAGAACGGCGCTGGGCGCGAGCCGCGGCCGCGTGGTCATGCAGCTCATGACCGAAGTGGTGATGCTGGCGGTGCTGGGCGGCGTTCTGGGGTTCTACCTCGGCGTTCGGGGCCTCGACGGGTTCATGAACCTCACCGCTGCCGAGCCGCCCCCCTTCTTCATCACCTTCGACGTCGATCACCGGGTCGTGCTGTTCGTCATAGCGATGACGATGCTGACCGCGCTCTTCTCCGGTCTCGTCCCCGCGCTGCGGGCGACGGGCGGCAACATCGGCGAGGTGTTGAAAGACGAGGGGCGCGGCTCATCGAGCTTCCGGCTCGGCAAGTTCAGCGCCGGCCTCGTCGTCACCGAGGTGGCGCTCTCCTGCGGCCTGCTGATCCTCGCGGGGCTCATGGTGAAGAGCGTCATTCAATTCAAGACTAAGGATCTGCCGTTCGCCATCGAAAACATCTTCACGGCGCGGCTGCGGCTGCCAGCGGAGGAGTATCCCGACACGGCCAGCCGCATCCAGTTCTACACCCAACTTCTGCCACGGCTGGGCGCGCTGCCGGGTGTCGAGGCGGCGACGCTCTCCGACGGACTGCCGGCTTCGGGCAACGGGCCCCGGGTCTTCGAGGTCGAGGGCGGATCCTATGCGTCCGATGAGGACTTCCCCACCGCTCGCGAAGGGATCGTGACGCCCGGATACTTCGAGACTTTCCAGACCCCGATCCTCGAGGGGCGAGCATTCACCGAGCTGGACCGGCCGGAGACCCTCCCGGTGGCGCTCGTCAACCGGTCGTTCGTACGCAGCTTCTTCCCGGACGGCGATCCCCTGGGCCGCCGCATCCGCATGGGGCGTCGTGACACGACGGCGCACTGGCTGACGGTCATCGGCGTCGTTCCCGACATGCTGATGCAGGGCATCGGCGACCCGAACTCCAGCCCCGCCGGCTTCTACATCCCGATCGCGCAGAGCGGCGTCGGCACGTTCGTCAGCATCGCGATCCGCACGCGCGGCGCGCCCATGGCCATGACGCCAGACGTCCGGGCCACAGTCGAGTCGCTGGACGCCAACCTGCCCATCTACCGCGTCATGTCCATGGAGGGTGTGATCGCGCGCGAGACGTGGTTCTACCGGACCTTCGGCAGCCTATTCATGGTCTTCGGGTTCGTGGCGCTCTTCCTGGCCGCCATCGGGCTCTACGGCGTGATGTCGTTCGCCGTCAACCAGCGCACCCAGGAGATGGGGATCCGCATGGCGCTGGGTGCCGGCTCACCGCAGCTCATACGCCTGGTCATGCGAAGGGGTGTGATCCAGCTGGCCATCGGAGCCCTGCTGGGCATCGCGCTCGGTGCCCTGGCCGCCAACCCGCTACAGGCTCTGCTCTATGAGGTCGAGGCGCGCGACCCGACGGTCTTCGGCGCGGTCGTCCTCGCTCTGGCCGCGACCGGGCTCCTGGCCAGCTTCGTACCAGCACGCCGGGTCACCAGGGTCGACCCGGTGGCGGCGCTGAACCCGGAGTAGCAGGGCCAGGATCCTCAGGGAGCGATCGGTTTGAAACCATCTCGGGCCGCCGCCCGTCTAATCTGAGTAGACATGCCAGCCTCAACACATAGCCTGGATTCCGCTGCGCAAGCGTTCAGGCCGGGCCACACGGCCGTCCGGCTTAAGTTCTTTCGCCCCGTACCCTATCCCCACAGCAAGGTGGTGAGCTCATGAGCAAGCGAATCCTAGAAATCTCGGGCCTGGTGGTCCTGCTAACCCTCGCGGGGTGCGCCGAGCAGGAAGGCCAGCAGCAGCAGGCGAGCACGATCAGCGCCGCCGCCGTGTCCGAGATACCGATCAGCACCTCATCGGACATGGCGCTGGCCCACTTCGAGGAAGGCCAAACGCTGGCCGACAACGGTCGGGGGCTCGAGGCGCGGGCCGCATACCTCAGAGCGGTGGAGGCCGATCCGACCTTCGCGCGCGCCTACCTCGGGGTCGCCAACACCGCGAACTCGGCCGCCGAGTTCAAGGAGTACCTGGACCTCGCCATCGCCAATGCCGAGAACGCCAGCGACGGCGAGCGGATCTTGATGGACATCAACATGGCGTTCTTCGAGAACAACGTGGACGGCGCCCTGGCGCTGGCCACGGAGCTGGTCGAGAAGTACCCTGCCAGCCCGCGCGCCATTCTCAACCTCGCCGGCGTGTACACCAACCTGCAGCGGATCGAAGAGGCCCGCCAGACGATTCAGCGGGCCATCGAGCTCGACCCGTCGTTCCCGCTGGCGCACACGAACCTCGGGTTCTCCTATCTGTTCAACGACCCCAAGGACTTCGACCTGGCGGTAGCCAGCTTCCAGCGCGTCGTGGAGCTGCTGCCCGACGAGCCGCAGCCACAGGTGAATCTCGGCGACGCCTATCGGGGCGGCCAGGATCTGGAGGCGGCACGCGACGCCTACGGCCGCGCCGCCGAGCTCGACCCCGAGAACGAGAAGGCGATCTACTCCATCGCGCTGTTGAAGAAAGGCCACGTGAACTCGTTCCTCGGCAACTACGTCGAGGCACGTGCCGACTACGACCGGGCGCTCGCGGTGGCGAAGCCGCAGCAGCACAGCTTCTACGCCAACTACCGGGCGTTCACCTGGGTACATCAGGGTGAACCGCAGAACGCGATCGACGAGTTAGAGCGGATCGCCGACAGTGCGGCGGAGACGACCCCTGCCGATCAGGTTAACGCTGCCAAGACTTTCGCGTTCACCAACATGGCACAGATCGCCATGCACCACGGAATGCACGACGTCGCCCAGCACGCCGTTCAGCAGCGCAACCAGCTGGCGCTGGAAACCGCGATGACGACGGGCGACGAAGATTTCATCAGGGTGACGCGGGCCAACAACGCCTACTGGGAAGGTGTGGCGGCGGCGCGCCGCGGCGACTTCGACATGGCCACCAGCAAGGCGGATGAGAACGCGCGCTTCCTGGAACCGGACGCCAACCCGCGCAAACTGGAGCCCTATCACGATCTACTCGGGCTGGCGGCGCTCTTGCAGGGTGACTACCAGGGCGCGATCGAGCACTATGAGCAGGCGAACGCCAACAACATCTACACGCGCTACCACCTCGGCCTGGCCCACGATGGTGCCGGCCATGCCAGCCAGGCAGAGGAGATCTTCCAGTACGTGTTCGAGAACAACTTCAACAGCATCGGCTACGCGCTGGTCCGCTCTGAGGCGGAACAGCGTTTGAGTCGATCCTAGGTTGGCCTGGGCAGCCCCTGCAGGCCCGACCGACCGGGCGCCGGTTCGACTCGCGAGCCGGCGCCCGGTCGGCATTATGGTAATGGCTTTGAGGGGGTGGCGCGTCTTTTGACCTCAGGTGGTCGACACCACCGACATCAAGGTGGGTGTGTCACGGCGCGTCCAACCGCAGAACCAAGCGACCGGAGCCGGCCCTTCTCCGACGACGTTCCCTTCCGGGTCGCGCAGAACCTGATAAGTGAGTCCGTTCACAGCACCCACGATGCCCCACTCCGGGTGGCGCAGGAGCACGCGACAGGTAACGTCGCCGTCTCCTGCAGCTCGCGCTGCACCGCCGTCCATGAACAGTATCACGCCGACGTGCCCTTCAGCGGGACAGCGCTCGGGGGATACGGATGGCGCGACCTGCGTGACATGGGCGAGCCTGCCGTGACCGGAGTGCTCCACGAACTCACCGCCCAGACAGGCTCCCGGAAACTTTTGTCCTGCATAGAGTTCGACGATTTGGTTCAGCGCTTCCGGCGTCAGCACGGGCCTCGGATGGTCGACCCACGCCGTGTCACTGGACGCCCGGACGGGGGCACTCGGAGCCGGCGCGGTGAAGGTCGACGCAGAGCATGCCAAGGCGGCGGCAGCTACGACCGCTAGAGGAATATGGCGATACATTCTTGCTCATTCCTCCCGGCGGGTTTTGTTGTCGTCGAGGCAATGGACTAGTGCCGGTCGCGTCTCGGCAAGAAGTGTCGCAAGGAGGAGGGAAACTGCGGGCGGCACGAGGAGGGGCACTCCCACTCTACATACCCTCGACTCGATGTAATGATCCTGGTGCTCGAGTCGCGCACTCGCCGGCTCACAGGCGCATGCGATCCGCTGCGGCGCCGCCGCTCGAACGTGGGGCAGCGAATCCTCTAAGTCTATTTCTTTGTAGAAGATACGACCGTGGGCGCGGCCGGCGCTCCGGAGCGCTCCGTCTGTTTCGCTATCACGATGACGAACTCGAATAACGCATCGCTCTGCTCCGGCGAAGGTTCCACCTTCCAGTTCGAGAAGAGCACCGTACCGCGGATTCGGCAGCCCAGTTCCCTCAGCCAGAGGGCCACGACCTCGTTGGAGTTGTGAAAGGCCCAGTAGATGCTCGGGTGATGAACAAACTCGAGATCGTAGTTCGTATTATAGATCCGGGACTCGAGATTGGATTCGTAGATGGAATCCAGGTGTGTGCGTAAGCTCTCGATCCGTTCGGAGTCGACGACCAGCTCGTGCAGCCGCTCGACCCAGACCCTGACGTGCCGGCGAACAGTCTCCGCCTCCGGGGGGCCCGGCAACTCGCGGCGCCCGAGCCCTGCCCGAGTGGGCCAGAGCACCGCCGTAAACGCTTCCCAGACACCGGTTTTGGCCTCTGCGTAATACCTCCAATCGCCGTAAGCGTAGAGAACGATCCCGCCGTCGCTCCCCGGCAGGGCGAGGCTCGCGTGCCGGCCATGATCGAGGAGGAACACCGGTCGCGGCTCTCTCGGTTCGACCGGTGGAACGATGACCGTCGTGCACCCCTGCAGGATCAGCGACCCGACCACCGCGCAGCGGGCCAAGCTCCGCCAGCCTCTCGCGCAGCTTTCGCCACGCGGGAGCAGCAGAGCCGTTCCATCCTGCGCCGCTGCTGGTAGGCGACCGCGCGCCGGCAGCGTGTTGCCAACCATCGAGCCCCGTCACCACGAGAGTGAGTGCAAGTTCAAATAAAGCGACTCGGTCCAAGAGTCGAAACTCCGATCCCGCCGCCCACCTCTACGCCTGTGAGACCTCACGTTCCGGATCCGGACACCCGGTAGAGGCTCAGCGCGGCGAAATCTAAACGTGTCAACGTGTTAGAGACTAGGTGGCTGGCATGAGCCTTGCCCTTGCCCTCTTCTTGTTAGATCCATTCCTTGATATGAGCGCCGGCTGGCCGACTCGGCGGAGGAGATCCGAATGAACAGCTCGTGGGGCGATCTCAAGTACAGCCTGCGGAAACTGGCTCGCAGTCCGGGATTCGCGGCCGTCGCGATAGTGACCCTGGGGCTGGGGATTGGCGCCAACACGGCCATCTTCAGCGTCGTCAACAGCATTCTGCTGCGGCCGCTGCCGTTCCCCGAAGCGGAGCGACTGGTGATCGTGTGCGAGGAGAACCCTGCCGTCGCCGGGTACTGCATCGCCTCGCCCCCCAACGTAGAAGACTGGTCGGAGCAGAGCCGGACGATCGAGGAGCTGGGCGTTGGACGGGACTGGCCGTTCATCCTGAAGCTCGAGGGCGCGAGCGAGGGGCTGAACGGCGGCCTGGCGACGCCGGGTTTCTTCCGGGTTCTGGGTTTGCGGCCGCAGCTTGGCCGCCTCTTTCTGCCGGAGGACCAGGAGCTGGGACGCAACAACGTGGCGGTCCTGAGTTACGGGCTGTGGTTGAGCCGGTTCGGCGGCGACCCGGAGATCATCAACCGGGAGATCACGCTGGACGACCGGAGCTTCATGGTGGTGGGCGTGCTGCCGGCCGGCGTTCGGGTCCCCCAGTTGGAGGGGATCGAAATCTGGACGCCGCTCCACATCGATCCCCGGGACGAGCAGCATCGCGAGTGGCGCGGGTTCCGGGCCTACGGGCGATTGGCGCCGGGGGCGACGCTGGGTGAAGCGCAGGACGAGATGAACGTGATCGCCGATCGGCTCGCCCGCTCCTATCCGACGACGAACGAAGGCTGGGCTATATCGGTCGCCTACCTCCAGGACCAGGTCGTCGGATCGATCCGCGCGACGCTCTTGATCTTTCTGGGGGCGATGGGATTCGTACTGCTGATCGGCTGCGCCAACGTGGCCAACCTGTTGCTCGCCCGGGCGACGGAGCGGCGCCGCGAGTTCGCGGTCCGCGCCGCCATCGGCGCCGGTCGCTGGCCGCTGGTGCGCCTGTTGCTCACCGAGAGTCTGGTGCTGGCGCTGCTGGGCGGCGCGTTGGGCTTGTTGCTCTCGCTGTGGGCGGTGGATGCGTTCGTGGCCCTGGCACCCGGCAATATACCGCGGCTGAGCGAGGTCGGTGTCGATTCTCTCGTCCTGGCCTTCGCCACCCTGCTTTCCGTCGTGACCTGCATCGTCTTCGGACTGGCTCCTGCCGTCTACGCCACGCGGCTGGAGTTGAGCCAGGCGGTCAAGGAGGGTGATCAGCGTAGCCCGGGCCGCTCCGGCTTTCGACTACGCTCCGCCCTGGTGATCACCGAGGTCGCCCTGGCCCTGGTCCTGCTGATCGGAGCGGGGCTCCTGACGCGCAGCTTCGTCAGATTGCTGAGCTGGGAGCCCGGTTTCGATCGCAGTAACCTGATGGTCGTCTGGCTGCTGGCGTCCGACGGCAAGTACTCGAACGCACACCAGGTTGCCGAACTCTTCCGCCTCGCGGTGGAGGAAGTCGAATCGCTGCCCACGGTAGTGTCGGTGGGCGCCACCTCCGCCGGACCGCTGTTCGGCGGTCGGGAGCCCGACGAGTTCACTATCGCCGGACGCCCGACACCGCAGCCCGGGGAGTACCCGGTGGCGCGGCGCTACGATGTGGGGCCCAACTACTTCCGGACGCTCGGCACCCCGTTGCTCAGGGGCCGAGGGTTCACCGATACCGACGCGCAGACGGCTCCGCCCGTGGCCATCGTCAACGAGACCCTGGCACGCCGCTACTTTCCCGGCGTCGACCCGCTCGGCCAGCAGGTGACCATGCTGGGTGGGCCCATGACCATCGTCGGTGTGGTAGCCGACGTGCAGCCGCTACGGGTCGGTGACCCCATCGAACCGGAGATCTACTGGCCCTACCGGCAACGGCCGCGCTATGCAACCTACCTGCTGATTCGTACGGCCTCCGACCCGGCGAACGCGGTTCGACCCATAGAGAGTCGGCTCCAGGCGCTCGACCCGGACATGGAGATCTCGTCCTTCAGGACTATGGAGGAGTTGCTCGATCGCCAGCTTGTGCGACCGCGCTTCAACATGCTGTTGATCGGGGTCTTCGCCTCGGTGGCGCTGCTGCTGGCTGCCATCGGCATTTACGGTGTCATCTCTTATTCGGTCGCGCAGCGGACGCGGGAGATCGGCGTCCGCGTGGCGCTCGGCGCTGAAGAACGCGACATCTTCGGTTCGGTCGTCGGGCGCGGCATGATCCTCTCCGTCTCCGGCATCGCCATCGGACTCGTGGGTGCCCTCGCCGTCACCCGCGTACTCTCGAGCCTGCTGGTCGGCGTGCGGCCCACCGACCCGCTGACCTTCGCCGCGATCGCGGCACTGCTCATGCTGGTGGCGTTCCTCGCCAGCTATGTCCCCGCACGCCGGGCGTCTCGGGTGGACGCGATCGTCGCCCTGCGCTCCGAATAGGCCGTCATCAACAGTTTCTGAGGTTACGCTGAAACCCGCCCCGCGCCGGAACCGTACGGCGGATCGGCAGGTGGGTCGCCAACTCCATACGGGATCCGATGAACACATCTACGAGGCACTCCGGGTATCGAGCCGACCTGACCGTCCTGGCCGCACTACTCACCCTCGCCGGTCTGCTCGTTCCGCTGCGGGCGCTATGCGGTCAAGAGCGGTTTCCCGTCGAGCCCACGGTGCTGGTCGACGGCAAGTTCACCCGCTGCGAGGGGATCGCCTTCAACGGCGAGGGAGAGCTGTATGTGGCCGGCGACCGGTCGCTCTGGCGGGTGAGCACCACCGGTGAGGTAACGAAGATCGCCGAGCTCTACACGAACCTCGGGCTTGCGCCGATCGGTGAGCAGGACATCCTGATGGCCGACTTCGGACCCACCAACCGGTTCGATACGGGACCCAACGCCGACGGAATCGTGTGGCGGATCACGCCGTCCGGCGAGAAGACCCGGGTGGTGGACGGTGGGATCGGCGACCCGAACGCGATCGTGGTGATGCCCGACAGGAGCTTCCTGGTCTCCGACGATGCGACCGACGAGATCTTCCGGGTCGACACGCAAGGTAAAGTCGTTCTGTTCACCGATGCCGTCGGCCACCCGAACGGTTTGGCGCTTTCCGCCGACGGTTCTACGCTCTACGTGGCGCAGATCTTCGAGAGCCTCCGCCCGTTCGTCGTCGACGACCGCGTCTGGGCCGTGCCGCTGGAAGAGAGCGTGGTCGCCGGAGCGCCGCAGGTCATCGCGCACACCGGTGAGCCGGGCGGCAACGATGGGCTGGCGCTGGACGAGCTGGGGCGGATCTACGTTGCTGTCTGGGGCGCCGGACAGATCCAGCGAATCGACCCGGCAACCGGAGAGACGGTGATCATCGCCGAGAACATGCCGGGTGTCGCGAGCCTGGCGTTCGGAGGTGGCGAGTTCGACCATCAGGCGATTTACGCCACGTCGACGCGTACCGGGAGAGTCTGGGAGGTGAAGGTCGGCGTGGGCGGCGCGCCGCTCCACCGCTGAGCCCGGCGCCACGAGTTCACCGCGCCGACGGCGCAGCCCGTCGCAGGATAGGCCGTCTTCATCGACGGGTGGTATCATCCGGCCTCGTACGCATCCATCTTTCGAGCTCTCTAGCTGTTGAAATTCGCACGGCCGAGCGGACCGGCCCGAGTACTGGGAGGCATGATGCGCATCCTGGGAGCTGTCGGATTCGTACTGTTGCTGGCCTCTTCCTTGTCGCAAGATGACGGTGCGCCTTCTTTCACTCGCGTCACCGCGGGCGCTTTGACCCAGGATCGAGCCAGCACCGGCGGCGTCTCCTGGGTAGACTTCGACGACGACGGCGACCTTGACCTCTACGTTACGAACGGCTACGACGTCAGCGCAGCCGAGCCGTCGCCCCAAGCCAACCGGCTCTACCTCAACGACGGAGACGGCCGGTTCACCTCGGTCACTTCTGGACCGCTCGTATCCGACAGCTCCTACTCATCGGGAAGTACCTGGGGCGACTACGACAACGACGGTGACCTCGATGTCTTCGTCTCCAACCAGCGCGGTCAGGACAACGCGCTGTATCGCAACGACGGCGCGGTGGGCTTCACACAGCTGAGCGGCTTGCCGCCGACGACCGACGGCGGGCATTCCTATTCGGCCGGCTGGGTCGATGTCGATAGCGACGGCCAGCTCGACCTACTCGTGTCGAACGGTGGGCTCAGTAGCGTGGAACCGAACTTCCTGTACCGCAACAACGGTGATGGCGCTTTCGAGCGCATCGTGGAGGGGCCGGTCGTCAGCGACTCGTCCGCGTCCGGCGGCGCGGTCTGGGGCGACTACGATAACGACGGCGACCCCGACCTCTTCGTAGCGAACCGAGTGGGTCCCAACGACCTCTACCGCAACGACGGCGACTGGCGCTTTACCAAGATCGAGGACGGACCGATCGCGACCGATGCGTTCCCGTCGATGGCGGCCGCCTGGGGCGACTACGACAACGACGGCGATCTCGATCTCTACGTGGCCAACATCTACGGCCTGGCGAACAGCCTCTACCGCAACAACGGGGACGGCAGCTTCGAATCCGTGCGCTCGGGCCCCCATGTCGTCGATGGCGGTCACTCCTACGGCGTCAACTGGGCCGACTATGATCGGGATGGCGATCTGGATCTTCTGGTGGCCAACTGGGGCGCCGCGCCGGTGCTCTATCGTAACCGTGGCGACGGCGAATTCGAGCGGGCCGCGGCCGGCGAGCTCGGCCAGACCATCGCCTACGCCTCCAGCCTCACCTGGGGCGACTACGACCGGGATGGCGATCTCGACCTCTACATCGGCAGCTGGCCCAACCAACCGGGCGACGGCGAGCCGAACCACCTGTACCGCAACGAGGGAACTGAGTTCAATTGGCTGGCGGTGCGTCTGCGGGGAACGGCATCCAACCGATCGGCCATCGGTGCCCGCCTGTGGATCCAAACTCGCGTGGACGACAGCACGCTGGTCCAGCTTCGTGAGATCACCGCCCACACGAGCTGGCGGAGCCAGAACGATCTGACCGCGTACTTCGGACTCGGCCCGGCGACCGCAGTCGAGCGACTGACCGTGCGCTGGCCGTCCGGAACGGTCGAGCACGTCGCCGACCTGCCCGTCAACCAGACCGTCGAAATCGTCGAGGGGCTAGGGTGGCAGCGTCGTTGAGTCTCCCTGGGCGCGTACTTCCCCGCTGACCCTGACGTCGACCGGATACCCGCCGAGCGAATCGGGCAGTTGAGCCGCGAGCTCCGGCGTGCGCGCGACGACGAACACGACGACACAGGGCGCGCCCTCGCATTCGCCCTGCCCCGTGCCGGTTACGCCCCGCACGGCCATCAAGCGTGGCGTGTGCTCGCGCAGGACCTCCTGGACGCTCTTGCCGATATCCGCCTCCTGCGCCGCGCCGGCGCTCGTGCGGTCTCCCGGAGCCGCACAGCCAAGGTCCGGGCCCAGGAGACCGAAGAGCAATAAGGTGATTGGCCCGGCTCGCACCGCTGAGCCCGGCTCAGTTCACGCGGAAACAGGCTACTCCCGTCCCGCTCTGGCCGTCCGGGTTGGTGACGGTCACATCGCGCGCACCGGACTCCGTCCGCCACTTGATCCGAACCGTCGCAACGAGCCTCGTCGGGGCCACGAAAGCCACGTCGCGAACCGCGATGCCCGCTCCGAAGTCGACCGTGGCGCCCTCCTGGAAGTTCTCGCCGGCGATCACCACGGTCACCGTCGTCCGCTGGTACCCGTTGTCCGGCATGCAGCTGGTCACGATCGGCGCCACGCTGGCCTCGATGACCGTGGCGGTGGTGCTCGCCCTGTCGTTGGTCACGTTCTCATCCCCGGCGATCGCGTGGTACGCTTCCAGCTCGTGGTCGCCCAGGCTGGAGCCCGCCGTCGCCCACGGGTAGTCGAGTGTCACCGTCTCACCGTCCAGCAGGCCGATTACCGACTGCGTCCCGATGAGCTGATCGTCCGTTCTGTCATAGAGCTCGACGTCGAAGCCGCCGACATCCTCGGTCCCCACGTTGCGCACCGTGACACCGACGGTCACCCCATCACCCCGCACCACCGGGCTCGGCGCATCGACCGAGGTCACCGCCACATCGGTGATCGGCGTTGCCGGCGCCGCATCGATCGTCACCCCGAATGCGTTCAGCACCAGATCGATGCGGTTGGCGAAGGTACGGTCGCTGCCGCCGGCGAACAGCAGGCCCACCGGGTTCTTCTGAGCGTCATCGGTGATGATCAGCGAGCCCGAATCGCCGCCGCCGCTGAACCCGACGCCCGCGATGCCGAGCTGGTCGTACATATAAGCCGACTTGATGCACCAGATGTAGAACACCTCGTAACAGACTTCGACGAAGACGTTCACCTCAGTGATCGTACCGTGTGTGAGACCGGTGGTGCGCCCGTACTTCTGCACCGCCAGGTTCAGCAGGTCAGCCGTGTCGTCGAAATAGCCGTCGGCATCGGCGTCGCCGTAGATCGTCAAGCCAGGTGTACCGTAACCGTCGGCCGGCGTCGCGTTGCCCAGGTCGGCGGTCGAGGACAGTGCGATCGCCGCGTCCATCAGATTGTAGCCGCTGAAGGTGAAGTCGATGGGCACGAAGCTATCCAATGTTCCGATCTGGTCGGCCGGAGATTGGCCACCGTCGAAAGGACCGGGTTGCAGTGCCGGATCCCCAAGATCCGCCCGGTTCTGGTCGGCGTAGACGTGGTTGTTGCTCAAGGCGTAGACGTTGCCCAGCGCGTCACGTACCCGCGCGCCGATCGTGCCCGCCGTGATGTTGGGGTGACCGGTGGAAACGCCCGTCGGCACCGGCCGTGGGAAGCGCGCCGTCGGGTCTTCCAGCGCCACGATCAACCCGGTCATCCGCACGTCCACCGGTAGATCTTCCAGGCGGCTGGGGAGATCGGCGACGTCCGGCCGCTCGGTGAACACCCGCAGCACCGGCCGGCCGTCCTCGCCCAGCGCCGTCGCGGTTCCCACGACCCCGGGGATCTTCAAGAGCTCCGGCGTGTGGCGGTCCTGGACGGCGATGGCCGTCTGGATGGCCTGCCGCTGGCTGAACAACGCGTCGGGCGGCGGCCCCAGAACATCGCTGGCATCCCGGCTACACCCCAGCCAGGTCGCGCTGGCGACGAGGGCCAGTGTAGCTAGGGAGACTGCGGTTCGTGGCGAGCTCGACGGAAACATGGGACTCCCTCCTTTGGGCATGATCGGGACTCCCGGCGGGGAGGAGAAGGGCACCACGGCGCGAGCCGTGGTGCCTCCACCCTAGGCCGGGCACCCGGTACTGTCAACGACTTCTCGTCGCCGTCTAAGGCTCCACGTAATAGAAGCGTACCTGAAGGAGACGCAGCCCGTTGTTGTCGTAGGCCCAGAAGTAGCCCTCCAGGCAGTCGTTGAACAGGCTGACGCGCGTGTCACCGCAGGCCAGGGCCGCCTCGCTACCCGCCGGCAGTAGGATCGTCGTCAACTCTTCGGTCACGTTGGTGAAGCGCCGGCGGCCTTTTTCACGTACCTCGACCACCGACTCGGTGGAGCAGATGTCACCCTCGTCGACTACGTCCTCGGCGCATGTCGTCATCTCGGCCTCGCCGTGCGGCTTGCCCAGTCCGCGGACCCAGACGGTGTAGCTGCCCGGCGCCGGCAGCTGAAAGATCGCACCACCGTCGGTCCCGTTGGCATCGAGCACCTGGAACGTGCCATCGGTGCTTTGCAGAAGGTTGATCCTGGTGCGCACTGCTGGCTCGGGTTTCGGCTTGCCCAGGTCCACGAAGATGCGGTGACCGCTGTTGCCGGTCATCTCCGCCGTCTTCGCCTTCGGGACGCCGATGATGTTGAGGTTGTAGTGGGGGCCGTTGGGCGCCCCGTTTCCGGTCTGACTGAAGGCCGCATCGCTGGTCGACAGCGAAAACACGAGGAAGGCGAGCAGCCCCAGGCGGGTTGACTGCATGGTAACCTCCACGGTCACGGTTTCAGCTGGGACTCGTCCGGCGAGCAACGGCGATCGCACTGGAGTGCCACTTCCGTGCCACCTTAGAAGGCGCTCGCGCCCCACGACTTAGCGGACGCGCAGACATCTTGACCGGGAAGTTTTTGCTGGGGCCGGCTACTTTGTGGTGTCGTCGTCGGGCTTGGGTGGCTTTCTCAGCTGCTTGACTCGCGCCCGGCGGCTCTTCTCCGCCAGCCGCTTCTCGGCCGCCGACTTCGGTGGACGCGTCTTCTTCCGCCGCTTGGGAACCCGGAGCGCCTCGACGACCAGGTCGCGCAATCGCTGCTTCGCCAACTCCTTGTTGCGATATTGGCTGCGCTCGTCCTCTGCGACCACCCTCAGAACGCCGTCCTTGCCGATACGCGAGGCCAGCTTCTCCAGGATCCGCGCCCGCTCCTCTTCCGTCAGACTCGGACTCTCGCGGACGTTCCAGCACGCCTCGACGCGCGTCGCCCGGCGATTGACGTGCTGGCCGCCCGGACCGCCGGAGCGGCTCGCCTGGAAGTAGATCTCATGCTCGGGTACCACCGCGCTCATGCTGGTGCCTCGAGCCGCTCGACGACGACGGTCGCGGCGAGCGTGCCGGTGACGTTGGTCGCCGTGCGGGCCATGTCGGGGATCCGATCCACACCCAGCAGGACCGCGAGGCCATCCAGCGGGATGCCCACGGTCCCCAGCGCCGGGGCCAGGCTCAACACGCTACCACCCGGTATGCTGGGCACGGTGAAGGAGACGATGAAGGTGGCGAGCACGGCGCCGCCGATGCCCGAGACCGCCAACGACACCCCATAGAGCCAGGCGAGAAACACCAGGCCGGCCCCCTGGAACACCGCGCTGCCGGCACGGCCGAGCCCCGCCCCCAACGGGATGACGAAACCGGACACGGTCCGCGACAGGCCGAGCTCGTCGTCGGCCGCCTCCAGCATCGCCGGCACCGTGGCCGGCGACGAGACCGTCGCCGCCGCGATGACCTGGGGGCTCACGCACCCCTTGAGAAAAGTCCCCACACGCATCGCGCCCAGCAGTCGGATCGCCGGCACATAGACCAGAGCGACGAACGCCAAGAGCGCCGCGAGCACGGCGATGACGAAGGCGATGAGGCTCTGCAGCATCGCCCAACCGGCGCGAGCGGTCACCGGCGCGGCCAGCGCGAAGATGCCGACCGGTGCGATCCAGAGGATCCAATGGGTCAACTTGATGAGCGCAGCGGCGATCGCCCCCGCCAATCCGACAAGACGATCCCGCTTCTCCCGGTGCAGCGTTCCGGTCGCGGCCGCCAGCATCAGCACGAACACGATCAGCGGCAGTAACGCGCCCTCGGCGGCCGCCTGGAAGGGGTTGCTCGGAATGAGGCTCAGCAGAAACTCGATCGGGCCCGGGAGGACGGGAGCGGCGAGCGCTTCGCCCGTCACCGCCAGCGCCGCCGACTCGCTGGCCAACGGTAGCAGGGCCCTCATAACGCCCATCCCCAGAAGAACCCCCACCACGCTCGTCACCGCGAAGAACCCCATCGCCGCCCCACCCATCCGGCCCAACCGGCGCAGGTCGCCCAACGACGCCACACCGACGAAGATGACCGCCGCCACCAGGGGGATGACGACCATCTTGAGCAGATCGACGAAGGCCCGGCCGATCGGCTCGACGCCCTCGGCCAACCCGACCAGCGGCCGCGCCTCTGTGATCGCGGCGGCCAGCCCCAACAGGAGGCCCGCCACGAGTCCGAGCACGATGGCGATCTGCAGTCTCACAGGCACACCGGAATATCGGTGGGGGGCCGGCCGGGAGAAAGTCGCGCCGCCTTGGGGTCAAAATGTCCGCCCAGCTGCGCCGAGACCTCGCGTGCAGGTCGGCCGGCCAAAGCCGGAATCGCCTGATAATCATACACTTACAGGCTGAGGCCCACGCAAACACCCCGGCCCGAGGGCTGGCACGCCGTTTGCCCCACTTCTCACCCGCGACAGCGGGCCCGGCGTGCGGCTCGGGCAAGCTGGCCCCGGTTCGGCAATCGTAGTCCCGTGAGGACGTGTTAGAAGAGGGGGATGAGCAAGTGATGTTGATAGCGATGGTGATTGCAGGCCTGATCCTCGTCCCGCCGGTCGTGATCGTCTGGCGGCAATACGAGGGAGCGGAATAGAAGAACGTCACACGCCGCGACAAGGCAACAGGGGGCGTCGATGACTCGGCGCCCCCTTTTCTATTGGGAAACCTATTCGGCCACGAGCGCCCGGAAGCGCGGGTGGTCGCGCAGCGCATCGAACAGGGGATCGAGGCGGAGCCGCGGGCCAATGTGTGGCTGGTGCCGGTCTGGAACGTATCGCGCTATCTCGAGCTGATCCTCGAGTACGAGTTCGATGCCGTTCGCTTTCCCGACCGCGATCAGGGTTTCGACGCGCACATCGCGCGGCTCAGGGTCCGCACGGCACTCAACACGAAGTTCTCGGTGAACGCCTTCACTCAGTTCAGCAACGTCAACGACTTCGTCGCGGCGAACGTCCGCCTGCGCTACAACTTCCGCGAAGGCAACGATCTCTGGCTCGTCTATAACGAGGGGTTCAACCTGGATCGCGACCGGATTGACCCGGCCCTACCACTCACCGATAACCGGACGTTGCTGCTGAAGTACACTTACACCTTCGCCTGGTGATGGAGCACTCCGCCGGGAGCGGCGACCCACTCACGGCGGCCGGCCGGCTCGGCAGCGCGCCGGCGCCAGGCCGTCGCGATCAGCGCCGGAAAGACGAACAGGTCGGCGGCGACCGCGGCGATGGCGCTGATCACCGTCATCAGGCCGACCAGGAACAGCACCTCGAAGCGCGAGAACGTCAGCATCGCGAAGCCGGCGCTCACCACCACCGTCGTCATCAGGATGGCCGGGCCGGCCTCGCGAACGCTCCGCTCCAGCGCTTCACGCAAGCCCGCACCCTCCCAGGCCGCGCGCCGGAATCGTCCCAGCACGTGGATCGAGTCGTCCACCGCCAGGCCGAAGGCGATCGAACAGACGAGGATGGTCGAGGGCTTGAGCGGGAAGCCGGCCAGTTTCATCACGGCGAGCAGCGCCAGGAGTGGGAAGAAGTTCGGGATGAGCGCCACGAACCCGTGCCTGAACGACCGGAACATGACGCTCATCACGAAGAAGATGAGAACGATGGCTATGGCGAGACTGGGCCCGAAGTTCTTGAGCACCTGGGCCGAGTAGTTCTGGATGAGCTTGACCGTGCCCGTCGAGACGGCGCTGCCCGCCGGTAGCGGATTGTCCTTTATATATAGATCGACCTCGCGAAGGAACGGCAGCATGAGCTGCGAGCCGGCGTCCCGCACCGTGACGATCAGCTGCGCCTCGCCGTCCTCCGGCCGATAGATGTCCTTGAAGAAGTCGGCGTCGGAGAGCCGGCCGAGCGAGATGAGCCGATCCGCCTCGCCTTGGCTCTCCGGCAGCACGCCCACCGCCCACCTGCCGTCCGCCCCGACCCGCGGCAACCGTTCCAGCAGGTCGGTCAGAGCGAACGAGTTCACCACGACCGGCGCCCCGGCCACGTGCCGCTGCAAACCGTCCATCCACCGTAAGGCGTCCGGGTGGTGTAGCGGCTGGTCACCGGCCTGGCGCATGTGGACCACGACCTGGTAGATGCCAAAGCCGTTCTCCTCGATCCAGATGAGGTCGCGGCGGACCGCCGCACCTTTCTTGAGGTCGTCGATCAGGTAGGAGTTAACCTTCAGGCTGGCCGCCAGCCCGGCAGCCGCGAGTGCGAGAAGGGCGAAGCCGGCCAGCAGTTTCCGCGACGGCCGGATCGCCAGGGTCGCGGCGGACTCGACGAGCTTGCGGATCCAGCGTGCCTCGAGGCCAGCGTTGTTGAAACGCTCTCGGCGATAGAGGCTCAGCAGCACCGGTAGCAGCGTCATGCTGAATCCGTAGGTCACGAAGATCGCCAGCGCGGTGAAGATGCCGAAGTCGATGACGATGCCGATCCGAGTGCCGACCAGGCTGAGGAACCCGATGGCCGTGGTCAGCGACGTATAGAAACAGGGCGCTGCCAGGTCGGTGAACGCCCCGACGATCGCGCCACCCGGCTCGCTACCTGCCGCGCGCTTGCCTCGATAGGCGGTGAGCAGGTGGATGATGTCGCTGCCGCCGACGACCAGCACGATGATCGGGATGAACCCCGTCAGCACGCTGACCGTCTTCCCGGCCAGCCCGATGACCGACACGGTCACCAGGTAGGCCGGCACGATCGAGACCAGACAGAGGAAGACCTGGCCGGGGTGCCGGAAGAAGAGGAACAGGATAAGCAAGAAGACGACGATGCCGGCGCCGACGAAACGCCGCTGGTCTTCGTCCAACAGCTTGGGGATCCGCGAGCGCGTGATGGGCACGCCGCTCAGGGCGAACTCGGTCCCCTCCCCCGCCAGCGCCTCGAGTCGCGCCTGCAGCGTGTCGTCGATCTCGCGGCGCCGTAGTTCGTCCTCCATGTCCGCGGCGCTCAGCGACCCGTGGATCGCGAAGACGGTCTGATCGGCGTTCCACAAGTAGCCGCGGTACAAATCGTCGCTGCGGCGGCTCGCCAGCACGTCGCGCACGTAGGCGTCGCTCAGGCTATCCTCCTCAATCAGCCGGTGGACGCGCAGGCTCGCGCCACCATCCACGTCAGCGACCTCGACGCCCCCGAACCAGCGCACGTCCTCGAGGCCGACCTCGGCGAAGTGGGCCGCCGCCGTCTGCAGGTCGCTGTAGACGGCGGTGCCGACCGGCCGTGCGTCCTTCCAGAACAGCGAGATCTGCATGTCTTCCTTGGGGAAGCTCTCTTTGTACCGGTCGTAGCGCTCGCGCTCCGGCCCCCAGCCCGGGAAGAACTGCTCCATCGTGAAGTCGATGGGGACGCGGCTAGCGCCGACGGTGGCCGCCGCGACGACCGTCAGGGTGGCGGCCAGCACGATGAGCCGATGGCCGACCAACCACTCGAAGTAGTTGCGTAATGTCTTGCGCATGGTCCCAGCGGCAGCGTCGCCGCGTCACGGTGAATTCTCAGCCCGGCACCAGAGCCGGTCGCCTCGTCACCGCAAAGCCTAGGACTCGCGGATCAAGGGCGAGTCAAGCGGAACGGAGCGCCGGAAGATGCGTCCGGATGCGGACGGCCCGTGCCGGGACCGGACACCCGCGACCTCCAGCGTCCGCTCCATTGGCCGCCTTTCCACGGCCCGGATATTGCCCCTCACGACAGACAGCGATCCCAGACTCGCGCTCAGGGGAGCGACGATGCTTACACTGCTCGACGCCATTCGCCAGAACACCACGTTCGCCGTCCGGCAGCTCTCGAAGAGCCCCGGCCTGTCGCTGGTCGCGATCGCCATCCTGGCTCTAGGCATCGGGACCACGACCACGATCTTCAGCGTGGTGAACGGCGTCGTGCTGCGACCGCTGCCCTTCCACGAGCCGGAGCGACTGGTGCGTGTCTGGGAGCTGACGCCGCAGGGCCGCCTCTACACCACGTCCGAGCCCACGCTGCTCGACTGGCAGGAGATGAACCGCAGCTTCGAGGCACTGGGCGGCTACGACTGGCAGAGCGTCACGCTCACCGGCCAGGGCGAGCCGGAGCGGCTGCCGGCGCTCGGGGCTTCGCACCAGGTGCTGCCGCTGCTCGGCATCGCGCCAACGATCGGCCGGGGCTTCCTGCCCGAGGAAGATCGTCCCGACGCCGAGAACCGGGTCGTGCTCCTCACGCAGGGCTTCTGGGAGCGGCGCTTCGGGGGCGATCCGGCGATCGTCGGACGCAGCCTGACGCTGAACGGTATTCCCGCCGTCGTCATCGGTATCGTCGCGCTGCCCGGCTTCCCGTTCGGCGACCGGGATGTCGTAGTGCCACTCGCCGCCGATCCCGACGCGTCCCGCTCCAATCACTACATCACAGCCGTGGGTCGACTGGCACCCGGCGTCTCCGCGGAGGCTGCCAGGGAGGACATGGCCGCCATCGCCCGCCAATTGGGCGAGGCCTATCCGGCATCGAACGAAGCCTGGGGCGTCGAGCTGGCACCCTACGACCAGTGGTTGGTCGGGCGTAACATCAAGCGCGCCGTCTTCGTCCTGCTCGGCGCCGTCGGTTTCCTGCTGCTGCTCGCCTGCGCCAACGTGGCGAACCTCCAGTTGGCACGAGGGGTGGCGCGGCAGCGCGAGATCGCCGTCCGCTCCGCACTCGGGGCCGGCCGCGCCCGCCTCGTCGGGCAGTTGCTGACCGAGAGCCTCATCCTGGCGCTACTCGGGGCCGGAGTCGGCGTACTGCTCACCGCCTGGGCGATCCCGCTCATCCAGGCCGTCGGACCGGCCGACCTGCCGCGGCTGGATGAGGTCAGCATCGACGGCCGCGTCCTGCTGTTCACGCTCGCCGCCACCCTGGCCACCGCCGTCATCTTCGGCCTGACGCCCGCGCTGCAAGCCTCCAGCACCAACCCGCAGCAAGACCTGAAGGAGGGGGCGCGCACGCTGGTCGGCGGGAGCCGCCTGCGCGACGCCCTGGTGGTCGGCGAGCTGGCGCTGGCGGTCGTCCTGCTGGTGGGCGCCGGCCTGATGTATCAGAGCCTGCTTCGCATGCAGAGCGCCGACCTCGGATACGATCCGCAGAACTTAGTCGCCATCCGGCTCCAGCTGCCGAGCTCCTACTCGGTGGAAGAGCGCCAAGCGTTCTTCAGTACGGTAGAGGAGCGCATCGCCGGCCTGCCCGGCGTGAGCGGCGTCGGGTCGACGTTCCTCGATCCGTTCGAGGGCGGCAGTACCTCGAATCGTGTGGCGGCTGCCGATTGGGACCCACAGACCCCGGAAGAGTTCTTCCCCATCCAGTGGCGCACGGTGACCAGCGACTTCTTCGCGACCAGCGGCATACCGCTGCATCAAGGTCGCACGCTGGACGAGCGCGACCGGACACCGCCGGACGGCGAGCTCGGGCATGTTGTCGTGAGCCGGTCGCTGGCCGACCGGCTCTGGCCGGACCAGAACCCCATCGGCCGGCGCCTCGTCTGGTCGCGAGTGGGAGGGATCGAGTTGGAGGTCGTAGGCGTCGTCGGTGACGTGCTCGACCGCCGGCTCGCCGAGCAGGGAGACCCCACGCTCTACTTCCACTACCACACCGTCACCTGGAGCACGATGACCGTCATCGTGCGCGCCACGATCGACCCGACCGGGCTGAGCGGAACCATCCGGCAGGCGATCAGAGAGGTGGCGCCCGACGTCCCGATCCCCACCGTCCAGCCACTCGTCGACCTCGTCGCCAGCGCCACCCGCGGACAACTCTTCCTCTCACGGTTGTTCGCCGCCTTCGCCGCGCTGGGCCTCATCCTCGCCACGCTGGGCGTCTACGCCGTGATGATGTACCAGGTGTCGCAGCGTTATCCGGAGATCGGCGTGCGGATGGCCATGGGCGCCCGTCCCCGACAAATCGTTGGCCTGGTGCTGCGACGCAGCCTGGGTAGCGCGCTCCTCGGCCTGGCGATCGGCCTGGCCAGCGCCTTCGCGCTCTCACGTTCGATGACGAGCATGCTGTTCGGGACGCAGCCGACCGACCTGGCCACCTACTCGGTCGTGACGCTGCTGCTGGCAGTCACGGCGATCACCGTCACGCTGTTCCCCGCCCTACGCGCGGCGCGGGTCGATCCGCTGCAGACGTTGGCCGCCGAGTAACACCTCTAGGGCTGAGGTGACCGCTTGTAGCTGACCGAGATCCCCGAACGGCTCGCGTGGACGATCTCAGTCTCCAGGTTCGGGGTGTTCTCCAGCTCATCGAGGAATTCGCTCATACCTCTCATTCTCCGGGCAGACACGTTGTGGGCGGTGAAGCAGCCGTCCAACTCGAGCTTGGGCAGGGCCGCCCGGAAGTAGTTCGCGTACCAACCCTTGTCGGCGTCCACGAACACGAAGTCGAAGGGCCCTTCCAGTTCCGGTACCAGTTTGTGGGCGTCGGCGAGGCGTGCGTCGATGAACTCGCTGAGCCCGGCTTCCTCGAAATTCTCCAAAGCCTCTCTGTACCGACCTTCGTGTATCTCGATCGTGATCAGCTTACCGCCGGTCTTGCTCAGCGCCCAGGCGATCCATATGGCCGAGTGTCCGGTCGACGTTCCGATCTCCAGGGCCCTCGTGTAGCCGTTGCCGAGAACCAGATCGTAGAGCACCCTGCCATCCGCCTCGCCAACGTTCGCGTCGCGCCACTGGTAGCGGTGCGCGTCGAGGAAGCGCTGAACCCGTGCATCGAAGTCTGCTTGCTGCTCGATCTCTTGCGCGACACACAGAGGCGCGATGACACTCAGCCACAGCGCTGCGGTAACTGGGTGGGTTATGTAAGTCAGTTTCATTCCACGCTCGCCGCTGCCACAGCGACCTTTCGTGCCCTGGCGAAGATGATGTAGACCGGTATGCCGATGACCACGGTCGCCAGCCCGATCGACGACTCGACCGGCCGCTCGAGGTAGGCGAGTAGGAGAATCAACAGGCTCACCGACACGAAGACGAGCGGCGCGATCGGAAAGAGCGGCATGCGGTACGTGCTGCTGCCAGCCTTTCGCAACTTGAACACGCCGATCACCGCGACGATCGGGAAGATCCCCAAGCAGAAGCCCATGTAGGTCAGGATCTGATCGAAGGTGCCCGACATCACCATCACAACTGCAATCAGGGACTGCAGGACGATCGACTTGGACGGAACGCGGAACACCGGGTGTACTTCGGAGAGCGGCTTGAAGAAGTACCCGTCCTTGGCCATCGCGTAATAGACCCGCGGCCCGAGGATGATGAGCGCGCCGATCGCCGAGAGCAGCGCGAACGCGATCAGCAGCGAGATGGCGACATCGGCCGGGCCACCGAACAACCGGGCCGCCGTGAGGCCGCCCACCGCGATGACCCCGCTCATCTCTTGCGGAGTCACGGCGTAAACGAAGAGCAGGTTGAGGCTCAAGTAGAGGATCATCACGACGCCGGTCCCCAGGAGCAGCGAGCGCGGCAGGTTCCTCTCGGGGTCGCGGATCTCGGAGCCGATATAGGCCGAGGCGTTCCAACCGCTGTAGGCGAACATGATCCACATGAGCGACAGGGCAGCGGTCTTCCAGCCCTCGACGCCCCGTTGCATCTGGGCGCCCTGCCCGAAGTTGCCAAAATCGCCGCGGCCCAGTGCGAAGCCGGCGACCACCAACCCGGCGATCAGCATAACCTTGCCCACGGTCAGCCAGTTCTGTACCCTGGCGCCGAGCTCGAGCCCTCGCCGATGCACCAGCGTCAGGGCCAGGATGACGAAGATCGCGATTACCTTCTTGAGCAGCTCGGGATCGCCCCATCCGATCAGACCCGGGAAGGCCCGGCCAAAGTACTCGCTGAAGCCGAGCGACGATGCCGCCAGCGGGGCCGAGAAGCCGACGAAGAACGACACCCAGCCCGTCAGAAAGCCGAGCAGCGGGTGAAACAGCTTCGAGAGATACACGTAATCGCCGCCGGCGCGGGGAATCGCGGCACCCAGCTCGCCGTAGCAGAGCGCGCCGCAGAGCGCCAGGACACCGCCAGCGACCCAGAGCCCGATCATCAGCGCGGGGCTGCCGAGTTGTGCGAGCAGGAGCCCGGAGGTGGTGAAGATCCCGACTCCGATCATGTCGGCGACGACGATGTTCGTGGCGGGAAACAGTCGGAGTCTTCTGGAGAGCTCGTGCACTCGATTCTACATTGTAGCGAGATCTCGGAGTAGTGCTCCGGGCACCTGCCTATATAGACGCCGGATGCTGCCCGATCGTTGCGCACCACATCTTAACTTCGCAGCCAACCTACCGCGCCTACGGCCTCCGGCAACCCGAGAAGCGTAAGTAGATGGTCAGCAACTTGTCAGAGCTGCGTCAGGAAGACGGTTCTTGTGGGCTGCGGCTCTTCCCTTCAACCAACCGTGCTGCCAGCTTGGCCATCAGACCAGGAGGACTTCCGATGAGAATGCGAGACCGCTGGCTGGCGCCGCGCGAATCGTCGCCGCTCTTGTTGCTGATCCTGTTGATCGCAGCGCTCTTACCAACTTCACTTCACGCCCAGCAAGGCAGCCGCGACGACTGGCAGCGGGTGCCAGACGTGATGGCGGCCTTGGCGATCGGCGAGGGGAGCCAGGTGGCCGACGTGGGCGCGGGGAGCGGCTACTTCACGGCGCATCTTTCTAGATACGTCGGCGGCGGCGGCCGTGTGTACGCCGTGGACATCAGCGAGCGGGCGCTGGCGCAGCTGAGGCAGCTCGTCGAGAGCCGGGGCCGCGAGAACGTCGAGGTCGTCCGCGGTGAGATCGATGACCCGAAGCTGCCCGAAAGTACGCTGGACGCGGTCCTGGTCGTTAACGCCTACCATATGATGACGGAGTACCGCGCGATGCTATCCGGGATGCACAGAGCGCTGAAGCCCGGTGGTCGCATCGTCATCATCGATCGCATACCTTCCGATCCCGTCGCGGCTCGCGATCGGCAGACCGCGCAATACGAGCTGAGCATCGACCTGGTCGCAGGCGAGCTCCGGGATGCGGGCTTCGAGGTGCTCGAACAGGACCAGCTGTTCGCCGAGAGCGGGCAGGGCCGCCAGCAGTGGATGCTCATCGCGCGCCGCTAGACCGTCCGGCCCAACGAGCCTGGGCTGATCAGCCAACCGTGACAGCGGGCCGCGCGTCTGACTCAGTTGAGGGCATCGCAATCGACTGCTCGCCCGTCACCTCGCTTCCAATGTTGGAGGATGGCCGATGAACAACGGACACCGTTTGCTCGCGCCGCGTCACTCGTCCTGGATCCCCGCGTGGCTCCTGGTCGCCGCGACGTTGCTACCGGCCGATCTCCAGGCCCAGGGTCGCGACCGCGACAATTGGCAGCGGGTGCCCGACGTGCTGGCGGCGCTGGCGATCGGCGAGGGGAGCCAGGTGGCGGACGTGGGCGCGGGCAGCGGCTACTTCACGGCCCACCTGGCGCGGGCGGTCGGCGGCGGCGGCCGTGTGTACGCCGTGGACATCAGCGATCGGGCGTTATCGCAACTGAGGCGACTGGTGGAGGATGAGGGATTCGACAACGTCGAGGTCGTCCGCGGCGAGATCGACGATCCCAAGCTACCCGAGCGCACGCTCGATGCGGTGCTGGTAGTGGACGCCTACCACGAGATGACAGCCTACGAGGCGATGCTCGCCGGGATGTTCAACGCGCTCAAGCCCGGCGGCCGACTCGTGATCATCGACCATGTGCCTTCCGATCCGCAATCGTCGCGCGCTCGACAGACCAGGGAGCACGACCTGGGCATCGATCTGGTCGCAGGCGAGCTACAGGAGGCGGGCTTCGAGGTGCTCGAGCAGGACGAGCTCTTCGCCCAGAGCGGCCGCAACCACAGGCACTGGATGCTTGTCGCACGCCGTTAGCGGCACCGATGCCCAACATCTGAGGCACTCGTTCCGGTGTCTCGTCTCAACAGATGTATGGCCTTCAGCTGTGTGCGGCGCAGCAGCGTCCGGTGCTCACGAGGCAAGTACGTTCTTAGGAGCGCGACCGTGCTTCCGTGAAGTGGTACTTCTTCATTCGGTAGCGGAGAGTATCGCGGCTGAGGCCGAGAAGACGTGCGGCACGAGCGACGTTGCCACCCGTTCGCGTCAGAGCCTGCTCGATGACGCTGCGCTCGAGATCTTCCATACGAAGCCCCTGCGCCGGGATCTGCACGATGCCGTCCCTCCTGTCGGACGAAGGGGCGGCGCCGCGAATCTCCGCCGGGAGGTGCTCCGGTCGGATCTCTTGCGTGTCCTCCAGGATGAGCGCGCGCTCGAGCACGTTGCGAAGCTCACGGATGTTGCCCGGCCAGGAATAGGCCTCGAGGACGCTGATCGCCTCCGGAGTTATCGTCGGTGGCTCACGTTTGAGGTCCCGAGCCAGCTGCTCAATGAAGTAGAGTGCCAGTGGCGCACAGTCCTCACGACGCTCGCGCAGCGGAGGGATGTACAGATCGACGACTTTCAGCCGGTAGTATAGGTCGCTGCGGAACTTCCCCTCCTCAGTAGCCCTGCCCAGGTCTTGGTTGGTGGCGGCTATGACCCGCACGTTCACCGGAATGTCACTCGTGCCTCCCAGCCGCTTGAACCGCGAATCCTCCAGGAAGCGCAGCAGCTTGACCTGAGCTCCTAGCGGCATGTCGCCGATCTCGTCCAGCAACAGGGTACCACCGTCGGCTAGTTCGGCGAGGCCCTTCTTCCGCTCACGCGCGTCCGTAAAAGCACCGCGCTCGTGGCCGAACAGTTCCGCCTCCACCAGCTGCTCTGGCAGCGTGGTGCAGTTGACCTCGAGGAACGGTTTGTCCTTGCGACTGCTGTGGGCGTGAATGGCGCGAGCTACCAGGTCCTTGCCCGTCCCGCTCTCTCCTTGAAGCAGCACCGTGGCCGACTCCGTGCGGGCCACCTTCTCGAGCGTCTCGGCGAGCTGACGGACGGCGAGCGAGCGGCCGACAAACTCGACGTTCGCGAACCGCCAGCGGTGCTGCTCGCGCAATACGGCGACTTCCCGACGGAGGCTCTGAGCTTCCAAGCCTTTCTCGATCGTGATCAACAGATCGTCGAGATCGACAGGTTTCTCCAGGAAATGGTACGCTCCGGCCTTCACCGCCCTGACCGCCGTTTTCACCTGCCCGTATGCCGTCACGATCACGACGACCAGATCCCGGTCGATCTCATGAAGCTGACTGACCAGCTCGAGGCCGTCAGCGTCCGGGAGCCGCAGATCGAGCAGCATGAGCCTCGGGCTCTCCTCTGCCGCGAGCCGCAGCGCTTCGCGGCCCGTCGCTGCCTCCAAGACTGCGTACCCGGCCGCACCGAGGTGCTCGTTCAGCCAGCTCCGAAACAGCTGCTCATCGTCGACGACGACGATCACGGGTCGCGTGCTCATCGCACCAACGTCTCCTGCGGCGTCGCCGGAATGACGAGCGTGAACGTAGAGCCTTTGCCGAGCTCGCTCGCCGCCGTCATCCGGCCGCCGTGGCGCTCGACGATTGCCCGTGTGATCGCCAAGCCGAGTCCGGTGCCCTGATGCTTCGTGGTGTAGAACGGCCGATAGATCCGCTCTAGTTCCCCGGCCGCGATCCCCTTTCCGGTGTCGGACACCGAGAGACACACGTTGCCATCGACACTCGCCAGGGAGATCCGCAGTACTCCCCCGGGCCCCATCGCCTGGATCGCGTTGAGGGCCAAGTTGACCAAGGCTTGAGTTAGCATCTCCGGATCGACCTGAATCGTCGGTAGCGCATCGCTGTGCCGCTCCGTGATTCGCACTCCTGCGGCCTCGGCCTGTGGACGCACGAGCGAGACGAGCCTCTCGACGAGCTGCTTGGGGTCGGTCCGGGTAAAGAGCGGTTCCTTGGGACTGGCGTAGCTGAGCAAGTCTTGTAAGGCCGACTCGATTCGCCGAATCTGCGCGTGGATCTGGTCCAACAGAGCAGCCGATTTCGGATCCGTCGCGACCCGTCTCGACAGAAGGTCGACCCCGCTCGCCACGCCAACTAGCGGGTTCTTTATCTCGTGCGCTATGCCGGTGGCCAGCTCGCCGACGGAAGCGAGCTGTGCCGCCCGACGCATCTCTTTTTCGTGAAGCTCCTGGATCTCGACCGCCGATGCCTGAAGCTCGCTGGACATCTGATTGAACGTACGGCCGAGATCGCCCAGCTCATCGCCTCGTTCGATCCCGACTTCGACATCCAGATCGCCCTTGCGAATGCGTTCGGCCGCGACAACCAGGCGCCGCAGCGGTGCGACGATCGACCGGGCCACGGTCCAGACTATCGCGACGAGCAAGAGGGCGAATATGCTCTCCAGCGCGGCGGCCAGCAGCGCCAGGCCGCGTAGTTGACCGAGAGCGCTGGCTACCGATGCCTCGGCGATGTAGAGCCACGGGTACCCGGGTACGGCGATGGAGGTGCCGATCACATCGACGCCCTCGTAGTTCACGTAGCGGGCCACCGAGCCCGGCGCCCGATCGACGAGCGGCGACGGGAAGCGCTGGCGATAGTCAATGTGGATGTGGGGGTGCGATACGAAAACAGCGCGGCCGTAACGGTCCACGATAAAGCCGTGCACGTCAATGGCCAGATGCTGAGAAGCACCCAGAAAGGCCGGCAACTTGTCGAAGCCCACCGCACCCCCAAGCACGCCCAGCAGTCTCTGCTCCCCGTCTCGTATCGGCACCGCTAGCATATAGACAGGCACAACTTCGCCCTTCTGCTCGTCCCAGTCGACCGCGAAGTAGTGCTCGGCTCGGCCCCGGCGGAAGAGCCACCTCAGCGACCAATCCTGTCCGACTCGGTCGCTGTCCGTCGCCGCGACCACCGTTCCTGTCGTGTCGATGACGAAGAGCTCGGTTAGCGACCGCAGTTCCGCGAGTTCGTGAGTGAGGTGCTGAGCGAGTGTTGTCAGAGGGCGAGATTGTCCTTGCCCCGCCGGCGAGGCCACAACAGTCATGCTCTGAAAGAGAGGACTGCTACTGGACGTGATGCCTTCCAGGAAGAGTTGGTGCCGCTCGACTTCTCTCGCTACCTGCTGTGCCTGGGTCTCCGCCAGAGCGCGCAAGTAGCGTTTCACTTGGCGGTCTATGATCTCCCGCGTATAGAGGTAGCCCACAGTATTCGAGACCAGTAGCGGTACCAGCGAGAGCACGAGGAACCACAAGAGGATCCGCCGACCCAGTCCGCCACGCAGCGGCGTGTCCCGCCAGAGTGCGCTCCAGAAACTAGCTCGGGCCAACGCCGCCCTCCAGGAGATCCGTCAGCTTCCCGAGTAGCGCGCCGTGCCCCGTCGTCTTGGCGACCCAGTGCACCCCTCGCACTCGCTGAGCCAGACGCCCTCCTGGCGGCGGCGTTGCACTGTACACCAGCATCAGCGGGACCACTGCCAATTCCTTCACCCGCTCCAGCAGCGATACACCATCCATCAGCGGCATTCGGTAGTCGGTCACCAACACGTCGGGCTCTACCTCGCGAGTCAGTTCCACCGCCTCCTCCGTCGAATCGGTCGACCATACCTGGTAGCCGCTCGCCGCGAGCGCAGCCGACACACTCTGCAAGACCAAGCGATCGTCATCCACCAAGACGATCTTTTTCCCCAATCTCAGTCCCACCTTCCCGAGTGCCTGGGTTCCGAGCTGAAATTGACGTGTGGGTCTTTTGCCCATCTCAGGCTCGGGCAAGAACGGTACCGCCAAGCGACTACCTGAAGAATAAGCGATAATGATACTCCGTCGATACCCCCCGCCCGCTGGAAAGGGCCAAATCCCCCACACTGGGCGGGGCATTTGCCCCTATGTCGACCGGGCTCCCGCACCAGCCCTTCCTGTAAGTTGCCTCGTCGCAACGAGTTGAATCTTTAGAAAAGTTGGTACGAGTCCTGCGCCTAGGAGAGTGCAGAAATACAGGCCCCAACCGTGTCGTCCCGCCGACCGCGGACCTCGCGGCATTGCAGTCGCCCACTATAAGGAGGACCCATGTCGGGCTCGTACCGCTGCTCTCGTGACCCACAGGAGGTGGACGCCGTGGATTCATCTCGCTTCAGGACCTTGGCCCTAACGCTCCTAGCCCTCACCCTGGTCGGCGCGGCCGCTTGCGACGACGAGGGGACGACGGGCCTGCCCGAAGACCCACCGGAGTTCACCGCTGCCGATGGCATCAACGGCGGCACGATGTACGACAAGTTCTGGACCCCGGAAACCGGCTGGAATCAGAGTGACCCGAACCTGGCAACCTTCAACGATCACTCTGACTTCTTCCGCTGCAAGCAGTGCCACGCTTGGGACCGCAAGGCCAACACGGCGTCGTACATCGGCCGTGCGCCGAGCGCCACGCGGCCCAACGTTTCATCCGTGAATCTGATTGAACATGCCGAGCATCACACGCCGCAGGAACTCTTCGACGCCCTGTGGAGCTCCAGCGGCCGGCGGTCGGTGAGTGCGGATCTTTCCACGTACGATCCGAACACGAACTCCACGATCGGCGACCAGATGCCGGACCTCAGCGAGATCATGACGGAGGGGCAGGTCTGGGATCTGGTGAAGTTCCTGAAGCAGGAGGCGAACGACACCGACCTGCTCTACGACTACACGACCACCGGCACGTACCCGACCGGGTCGATCACCTATACGAACATCGGGGCGGGCGGTGACGCGACCAACGGCGACGCGATCTATGCCGCCAACTGTGCGGCCTGCCACGGCGCCGACGGTAGGGCCATCGTCGTGGACGGTGAATACACGGTCGGCAGCTTCCTTCGTGCGAAGCCCTACGAGGTGCAGCACAAGGTCAAGTTCGGGCAGCCGGGAACGACGATGGGGAGCGGCATCCTGACCGACATCGACGACATTCTGGATCTCTACGCTGCACTGACGGACGAGACCAGCTATCCGGATCCAGCCTTCTCGGTGGCGGATGGCATCAACGGCGGCACGATGTACGACAAGTTCTGGACCCCGGAAACCGGCTGGAATCAGAGCGACCCGAACCTGCAGACCTTTAACGACTATGCCGACTTCTTCCGCTGCAAGCAGTGCCACGCCTGGGACCGGCTGGGAACCGCGGCGTCGTACATCGGACGAGCGCCGAGCACAACGCGACCCAACGTGGCCTCGCTGAACCTGAAGACCGCTACGGCAGCGATGTCCGAACAGGAGCTTTTCGACGCGCTCTGGAGATCCACCGGTCGTCGTCCAGTGAGCGCCGATCTTTCGACGTACGACCCGGTGACGAATTCGACGGTCGGCGACCAGATGCCGGACCTGAGCGATATCATGACCGAGGAGCAGGTCTGGGATCTGGTGAAGTTTCTGAGGGAGGAGGCGATCGATACCGATTTCCTCTATGGCTATACGACCCTCGGCACCTACCCGACCGGATCGATCACCTACTCGGACATCGGCACGGGGGGTAACGCGGCCAACGGCGATGCTGTCTATGCCGCCAGCTGCGCCATCTGCCACGGCGCCGACGGTACCGCCGTCCCCGTGGACGGCACCTACAGCGTTGGCAGCTTCCTGCGTGCGAAGCCGTACGAGGTGCAGCACAAGGTCAAGTTCGGTCAGCCAGGAACCACGATGGCGAGTGGTATCCTGACCGACGTTAGCGATATCCGGGATCTCTACCTGGCGCTTAGGAACGCGGCCAACTATCCGGACCCGAGCCCTTAGGGCAGCATCAGTGACGGCTGGTGCTGGCAGCGGCTCGTACCCCCAACGCTTGCTCGCCACGCCGTCAGAGATCCGCGCGGTCTTTCCCCTGAACGTCGCTCAGGGGAAAGACCGCGAGCGCGAACGCCAAACTCGAGATAGACGGGATGGATCTAACTGCCGCCGATCGCGGCGGATTCGCACGCGTGTGGTGGGGCTACTGGGGAATCGGCCTGACTCTTATTACCGCGTTGCTCATCACACTGCTGGCCACGCGCACCCCCCCCGTTCCACAGCCGGTCGCGTTCAACCACCGTAAGCATACTGAGGAACTCGGTCTGAATTGTGAGTTCTGTCATGTGCACGTGACCAAGCGCGCTCACGCCGGACTGCCGGACGCTCAGACCTGCACGATCTGCCACCAGACTCCGCAAGGCACGTCGGCCGAGGCAGCTCGCGTCACGACGCTGCTCGCTGAAGGCGACCCGCTGACGTTCAACAAGCTGTTTCGCCTCGCACCGCATGTGTTCTACACGCACCGCCGCCATGTCGGGATCGCCGAGCTGCAGTGCGAGAGCTGCCACGGCGCGATCGCCAGGACCGTACGACCACCGGCCCGTCCGCTGGTGAGGATCGACATGGACTTCTGCATGGACTGCCACCGCGAGCAGGGGCAGACCCTCGACTGCAACGCATGCCACCGCTAGCGCGGGGAGGACGAGGATGAGCCCCAGTCGGCGCGAGTTCCTGTGGACGATGGGTGCCGCCGCCGCCACGGTGGCCCTGAAAGGGACGCAGGATGTCTTTTGGACTTCGGGGGAGGCGACCGATCCCGGCTGGACGCCCGGAGCCGAAGATCGACGAAACTCCGCCTGCCTGATCTGCCCCTCGCGCTGCGGCATCCGTGGCCGCACGGTGGACGGCCGGCTGGTCAGGATCGACGGCAATCCCTTCCACCCGCTGAGCCGTGGCGGCCTCTGCCCGCGCGGCGTCGCCGGGGTGCAGATGCTCTATCACCCGGAACGGCTCGCCGCGCCTCTGGTCCGCGCCGGTCCCCGCGGCAGCGGCCAGTGGGAGACGGTCACGCGCGAGCAAGCCATAACACGCATCGCCGAGCAGCTGAGCGAACTGCGAGCGGCCGGGCGGCCCGAGGCGCTCGCCCTGTTGGCAGGCTACTGCGCGGGCACGATGCAGGACCTCTGGCGCCAGTTCCTGCGCTCCTATGGATCACCCAACTATGTCGCCGATGCGTACGAGGATGGTACGGACGCCGTCATGGCGCTCATGCACGGCATCGATCGTCGACCCAGTTACGATCTCGACCACGCCCGCCTGGTGCTCTCGTTCGGCGCCCCCCTGTTCGAATCGTGGTGGTCTCCACTTCAGGCGTTCGTGGCCTTCGCGAGCCCGGACGAGGAAAGGGACGGCGGTCCGCGCTTCGTTCAGGTGGACACGCGTTTCTCCCGCACGGCCTCGCGTGCCCACGAGTGGGTCGGCGTGCGGCCGGGAACGCACGCCGCGCTCGCCCTCGGAATTGCCTACGTCTTGATCAGGGACGAGCTGTTCGACGCCGATTTTGTGGCGCGCCATGTATCCGGCTTCGAGGATTTCGTCGATGCCCAGGGCCAACGCAGAGAGGGCTATCGATCGCTGGTAACCCGCAACTACCGAACCGAGGAGGTCTCCGCGATCACCGGCGTACCGGTCGCGCGGATCACCTCACTGGCCAGAGCGATCGCCGCCAACCGCCCGGCTGTCGCCGTCTGCGGAACGGACGTCACCTTCGCTCCCAACGGGCTGCTCGCCGCCCTGGCCGTGCACAGCATCAACGTGCTGATGGGCAGCATCAACAGCCCCGGGGGTGTGCTCTTCCCGGATGACGCCCCCCTGGGACCGCTGGGCTCGCCCGCGCTGGATGAGATCGCCCGCGCCGGCGTGGCTCGCGAGCCGCTCGGCTCTCCCCGGCCGGCTTTCGGTGGCAACGGTGCGGCGCTTCGCTTCGCCGAGGCCATAGCCGGGGCCGAAGTCCCACCGGTCGAGGCGCTGCTACTCTACTACGCCAATCCCATCGCCTCGTCGTCACACCCTGCGGTTTGGCGCGATGCGCTCGAGAAGACGCCCTTCGTCGTCAGCTTCTCGCCGTTTCTCGACGAGACCGCCCGCTACGCCGACGTGATCCTGCCCGATCTGCTGCCCTACGAGCGCTGGCAGGACGCGCCGGCGCCCAGCTCCTACCCCTATCCGGTCTGGGGTCTGGCCCGGCCACTGGTCGAACCGCCGGAGGGCGCGATGCACACCGGGGATGTCGCGCTCGAGCTCGCGCGCAGCCTGGGCGGAAGTCTGGCCGACAGCCTGCCCTACGAGAGCTTCGCGGCGCTGCTCAAAGAGAGGGCCCGCGGACTGTTTGCCGTCCGGCGCGGCATGACGTTGGGCGGCGAATTCGAACGCACGCACCATCGCCAGATGGAGGAGCGCGGCTGGTGGCTGCCGGAGCACGCCGATTTCGAGTCTTTCTGGGAAGAGTTGGTCGAGCGTGGCGGCTGGACCGATCTGTTCTACGATCACTCCGACCCGCACCGCCTGGCGCGAACGGATAGCGGTCGCATCGAGCTCGTGCCGGCGGTGCTGCTGAGCGCTCTTGGCTCGGAAGGATCGGGGCGCAGGCTTTACCTCGATGTCGCCACGCGGACCGCGGAAGGCTCAGCCGAGCTGGAGTTGCGACTCCTACCCTATCGCGTTTCCACCCTCGCCTCCGGTACTCTCGCTCTCGAGCGCTGGCTCGCCGAGCAACCGGGGATCTTCCCCGACGTCCTTTGGCACCCCTGGGTCGAGGTGGCTCCGGAGACGGCAGAGGCGCTGGGGCTCAGCGATGACACACTCGTCTGGGTGGCCACGCCGCGAGGCCGGTACCGAGCCCGCCTCAAAGTGTTTCCAGGGGCAGCACCCGAGACCGTCTGCGCGCCATACGGCCTGCGCCAGTCCGACGGGCAGCTGGCGAATCCGCTCCAGCTGCTCGACGGCTCCACCGACCCGCTCACGGGACTCCCGAGCTGGTCTTCCACCTTTGTACGCCTCGAACGGGTGTGACGGATCAGAACATGGCACGCTGGGGAATGGTGATCGACTTGGACCGCTGCACCGGCTGTGCGGCATGCGAGGTGGCGTGTAAGAGCGAGAACAACATCGCTGCCGTCTCTGCCGACGAGGCGGACATGGGCCGTGCCAGCAGTTGGATGAAGGTCATGGCTCATGTGGAAGGAGAGTTTCCCGACACAACCATGCACTTCTACCCTCGCCCTTGCATGCACTGCGACAACCCGCCCTGTATCAGGGTCTGTCCGGTTCAGGCAACCTATATCGACGACGAAGGTATCGTCGGCCAAATCTACGCACGCTGCATCGGCTGCCGGTACTGTGCCAATGCCTGCCCCTACATGGTGAAGTACTTCAACTGGTACGGGCCCGAGTGGTCGGAGCCCGAGCGCCAGCACCTCAACCCGGATGTCTCGATTCGGGCGGCTGGTGTCATCGAGAAGTGCACGTTTTGCCACCACCGACTGCAGAAGGCCCGGGAAGATGCGCGCGCCGAGGGTCGCGAACTACGTGAGGAGGACTATCAGCCCGCTTGTGTCGAGATCTGTCCGACCAGGGCCATCGTCTTCGGCGATTTGGACAACCCGAGTCACAGGGTAGCTAGCCTCAAAGAGGATCCTCGGGTACTGCGCCTGATGGAAGACCTGGGAACACAACCGAAGGTCTATTATCTGCGGCCGAGAGAATAAGAATGCGACAAGTCGTGAGAGAGAAGCTGGCTCGCATGTCGACCGATGAACAGGTCCTGCTGCGACCGTTGGTCGAGACCTCGCGCAGCTTCTACGTCGTCGCCGCCTTGCTGGCGGCCATCACCCTCTGGGGGATGGCTGCCTACTACCTGCAAGTCACTTACGGCCTCGGTCGTACCGGCCTGAATCGTCCCAGCTACTGGGGCATCTACATCATTTGCTTCGTCTTCTTCATCGGGATCAGTCATGCCGGGACGTTGATCTCCGCCATCCTGCGAGTGAGCAAGGCGGAGTGGCGGCGTTCGATCACTCGCTCTGCGGAATTGATCACCGTCCTGGTGATCGGCTTCGGTGCCATCCAACCGATCATCGACCTGGGCCGCCCCGACCGCGTGCTGAATGTCATTCTGCACGCGCAACTGCGCTCACCCCTGCTCTGGGACGTCACGAGCATCGGCCTCTATTTCATCTCGTGCACGATCTACCTCTACATCCCCATGCTACCCGACCTGGCGCTCATCCGCGACTCGGGCATCAAGGCACCCCGTCTCTACCGGTTCCTGGCGGCCGGCTACCGCGACACGCCGGCTCAGCGTGCGCGGCTCGAGCGGGTCATCGGCGTTCTCTCGATCATCGTGATCCCCATTGCGGTGTCCGTCCATACGGTGATCGGCTGGATTTTCGCCATGACGCTCCGACCGATGTGGCACAGTACCATCTTCGGGCCCTACTTCGTCATGGGGGCGATCTACTCCGGGATCGCCGCGATCCTTGTCGCCATGGTCGTGCTGCGCCGCGCCTTCGGCCTCCAACAGTACTTCAAGGACATTCACTTCGATTACCTGGGCCGTCTGCTCCTCTTGTTCAGCTTGCTGTGGTTCTACTTCACCTTCGCCGAATACCTGACGGCGTTCTACGGCGGCGAGCCCGGAGAGATGCGCGCCTTCTGGTCGAAGCTGACGGGGCCCTTCGCCATCCCCTTCTGGACCATGGTCATGGGCTGTTTCATCATACCGCTCTCCCTCATGTCACGACGCTCGATGAGGACGCCGCGCGGCACTCTGATCGCCGGAATCGCGGTGATAATCGGCATGTGGCTCGAGCGATTCAACATAGTGGTTCCAACCTCGGTGAATCCGCGCTGGGAGATCGAGTCGATCGGACAATACCTACCCTCGTGGGTTGAGCTGTCGATCATGGCCGCGACATTCTCGGGCTTCACCTTGCTGTACATGCTGGCCACCAAGTTCGTCCCCATCGTCTCGATCTGGGAGATCAAAGAAGGACGAGAGCACTCGGTGCGGGATGTCGCCGACCGGGTGGCTGGGTACTTGCCGGAAAGCGCCTAGCTCGCGGCGCCGGAGGATATGAAATGCTGATCCCTCGTATCAC
Source organism: Gemmatimonadota bacterium (assembly GCA_039586575.1). GTDB lineage: Bacteria > Gemmatimonadota > Gemmatimonadetes > Palauibacterales > KS3-K002. The sequence continues at coordinate 62,194 of JBDHKD010000008.1, forward strand.
ACAGACCCTGAGGTTCGCCGCGCTCGCCGTGCTTTGCTGCAGCTCGCCCCTGGGAGTGGCGGCAGCGCACGCCCAAACCGAGCAGTCGTTCCCCGGCGATCCGATCGCCGGACGACGGATCTTCGTCGCGCGCGCTTGCGATCGTTGCCACGCCATCTGGGGTAACGGCGGGACGCTCGGCCCCGATTTCGCTCTGGTCGGCGCCGGCCGCAGCCTGCAGCAGCTCGCCGGCATGTTCTGGAACCACACACCGCAGATGATCCAAACCGTGCAGGTCCGCGGGTTCGAGTGGCCGAACTTCAGCGAAGAAGAGCTCGCCGACATCATCAGCTACATCTATTACGTGAAACTATTCGACGAGCCGGGCGATCCGGTTCTCGGCGAGCGCTGGTTCCGCGAGATGCTCTGCAGTGAGTGTCACGCGATTGGCGGTGCCGGCGGCCGCAGCGCTCCGCCGCTGGACGACTACGCCCGCTACCTGGCTCCGCTGATGCTGGCGACGGGTATGTGGAACCACGGCTCTGCCATGCTGGCGCAGCAGGGTACGCTGCGTGCGCCGGTCCCCGCGTTCATGGGGCGGGAGATGGCGGACATCCAAGCCTACATCCGGGAGGTTTCGAGCCTCGCGGGCCGCGAAATCGTGTTTCTCCAACCCCCCGACCCCAATGCCGGCCGCGAGTTGTTCCTGGCCAAAGGGTGCTCCAGCTGCCATGGGCGCGATGGGGGTGGAACGGCGTACGGACCGGACCTCCGCAGTGCGACTCAGCGGCTCCGGGTCTCGGAAATCGCCGGAACGCTTTGGAATCACTCGTCCCGAATGGCGCAGGCCATGCGGACCCGAGGGATCGCCTTCCCTCGGTTTCAGGGCAAAGAGATGGCGGACGTCATCGCCTTTCTGTACTACTTGCGATTCTACGATACGGGAGGGGACGCACGCGCGGGTGAAGTAGTGTTTGCACAGAAAGGCTGCGCCCGCTGTCACACCCCCGAGGACGGCGCGGCGATCGGGCCCGATCTCTCTCAGTCGGACGCCATAATGGCGCCGCTCAAGCTCGCGACCGCGATGTGGAACCACGCACCCGCGATGTACACGGTCATTCAGCTCGAGCACGTGGATTGGCCTCGCTTTGAGGGGGTCGAGATGAGAGACCTCGCGGTCTACCTGAGAAACATGGACACTGGCCAGTGACGCGGTTTGCAGGGAGGCACACACAGCGCGATCCGGAGGTGTACTATGATCGCCAAGCACCCATCGATCAGTCTCAATAGCAGAGCCGACGTAGCCTCGACCCTGGCCGTGGCTGTGCTTCTGCTGTGGGTTTCGCAGCCAGCCCATGCACAAGAAAGCTGGGAGCCGACACAGGATCCCTTGGCTGGGTCCCAAGTCTTCGGATCCAAAGGCTGCGTCACCTGTCATTCGGTGAATGGGTTGGGCGGAGCTTTCGGACCAGACCTGGGACTCAGCATCGGCCGCCAATCGCTCTACGATCTGGTAGCCACGATGTGGAACCACCTGCCGCGCATGGGACAGCGGATGCAAGAGCTCGGCATCGAGCGCCCACAACTGAACGCTCAAGAGGCGGGTGACCTGGTGGCGTTCCTGTTTACGCTGGACTACTTCGATCCGCCGGGCGACCCGACGGTCGGCGAGCACCTTTTTGTCGAGCAGAAGTGCGTCGTGTGTCACCAGGTGGGCCTGCAGGGAGGCGTAGCCGGGCCCAACCTCGACCATCTGGGGCTGTATGGGTCACCGATCCTGGTTGCAGCCGCGATGTGGAATCACGGCCCCGGCATGCAAAACATGATGGAGGACAAGGGGATCGTGCGACCAACCTTCTCCGGTTCTGAACTAGCAGACTTGATCGCCTACCTCGAATCGATGTCGCCGCCCTCGCTGGCCAGTCCGTTGTACGTACTGCCGGGAGTTGCCGAAGAGGGTCGCCTCGCGTTTAGTGGGAAGGGTTGCGCAGGTTGCCACAGCGTTCGCGGCACGGGAGGCCAAACGGGGCCGGATCTAGCCCGGCGGGGGGTGCGCTGGAACCTGATCGAGTTCGCGGCCGCCATGTGGAACAAGGGGCCGCGGATGATCGCTGAGATGAAGGAGCGCGGGCTGCGCAGCCCGCAGCTCGAAGCGGGAGAGATGGCGGATATCGTGGCCTACCTCTATTCGGTCCAGTACTTCGCCGATGCAGGCGACCCCGAGGCCGGGCGTGAGCTACTGTCGAGCAAAGGCTGCCTGACCTGCCACTCGCGCAACGGCGGGGGCGGGGCCGCTGCCGGTGTTCTTGCCGAATCTGCGGGTATGGAATCACCTGCCGAGGTCATCGCCGCCTTATGGAATCACACGCTACACGTAGACGCTGCAGGAGGTGCTGCCATCCTTTGGCCCATGATCAGCGCCGAAGAGATGGCCGATATCGCCGCGTTATTGCAGACGCCGCGTCGCAACTGAGGACGAGTAACGGCTCGCTAGGGATGCCAACAATCAGAGAATCGGAATCACAATGAACCCGGAAGTTGTTCAGGGACTACTAGTCCTAGGCAAGACTGCTGTGATCATCGGCGGAGGGTGCGCCTTTACCCTGGGAACCATCTGGGGCACGTGCGCGGCTGCAATAAACTACTTCCAGCGCAAGGACCGCAGAGACGAATTGATGTCACTCTACGAAGCAGGGAGAATCACCACCAGACCGACGATTCGGAACGCATACAGCATCTCGGAAGGCTAGGCGCAACTCCCACCGCCTTCGACGCCGGCCGGGTGTCTCCACCCGGAATTCGGCAGCGCGGTTCCCCGACCGCGAGGTCTGGGGCACAGGCCGCTCTCCGAAACCCGCCGCTCGAAGGCCCGTAGTGACCTTTGTACTAGTAGCGGGCCGAAACTCCAACCGGCGGTATCCGCACCATGCACGATCTGCTGCAGGACCTCAAGTACGCGCTACGATCCCTGCGGCGCGGCGGCGCTCTCATCGTCATCGCCGTCCTCTCGCTGGCCATCGGGATCGGCGCCAACACGGCGATCTTCAGCGCGGTCGACGTGTTCATGCTGCGGCCGCTGCCCTACCCCGACTCCGACGACCTCTACGTGGTCTACACGACGAACCGCGAGCGCGGTTGGAATCAGGTCTCCTTCTCGGTGCCCGACTTCGTCGACCTGCGGGAGCGTAGCCGCGCCCTGGCTCTGGCGGCGACGACCGGCACGAGCTTCAACCTGTCGGAGGGCGACAGCCCGGAACGGCTTACGGGTATGCGCGTGAGTCCGGACTTTCATCGAGTGCTGGACGTGCAGCCGGCGCTGGGCCGATCATTCGCGCCGGAGGAGGAGGTCGAAGGGCGACACCAGGTGGTCATCATCAGCGACGGCTTGTGGCAGAGGCGCTTCGGCGGCGACCCGGGCGTCGTGGGCCGGGTCGTGCTGCTGGACGGCGAGCCGCACACGATCGTCGGCGTGATGCCGCCCCGCTTCTGGTACAGCTACCCGGGCGTCGACATCTGGGCGCCGTTTTACATCACCGGTTCCGAGCATCGTAACAGCCACTACATCCGCGTGCTGGGGCGCCTGGAGCCAGGGGTGACACCGGAGCAGGCGCAAGACGAGATAGGGCGGATCGCCACTCAGCTGGCCGCCACGTACCCGGAAACCAACGCCAACAACGGCGCGGTGGCCATCACGCTGCACCGCGACGTCTTCAATGAGGGATTCCGCACCGGCAGCCTGACCGCGACCGTCGCCGTGCTCTTCTTGCTGCTCATCGCTTGCGCCAACGTCGCCAACCTCTTGCTGACGCACGCGGCCGGTCGCGAGCGCGAGGTCGCGGTCCGCACCGCGCTGGGCGCCGGCCGTGGCCGCATCGTCCGCCAGTTCCTGACCGAGACGCTGATCCTGGCCGCCGTCGGCGGCCTGGTCGGACTAGGGCTCTCGGTCATCGGTATCCGCGGGCTCGTCTCACTCATGCCCAGCTGGTTCCCGCGAGTCGACGAGATCGGCCTCAACCCGCGGGCGCTCGTCTTCACTGCCGCGGTCGCGACGCTGGCCGCCATACTGGTCGGCCTCGCGCCGGCGCTGCAGAGCACGAAGCCCGACATGGTGGAGTCGCTCAAGGAGGGCGGCCGCGGAGGCACGGCGGTCCGCGGCGCCCGCCTCAGGAAGGCGCTGGTCGTCGGCGAAGTGTCGCTGGCGCTCGTACTCTTGGTATCGTCGGCACTGCTCGTCCGCGCCTTCATCAACATCCGGCTGGTCGACCGCGGCTTCGACACCAGCGACCTCTTGTCTTTCCACGTCTCGCTGCCGCAGCACGATTACCCCGACACCGTATCAACGGTCGCCTTCCACTCCGAGCTGCGCGAGCGACTATCCTCGATCCCCGGTGTCAGGAGCGTCAGCGCGACGACTAACCTTCCACTGCACGGCAGGTGGGCCACCTACTACTGGCTACCAGGCGATGACATTCAGAGTGACCAGGACCGTAAGATCACCGACCACGAGGATGTCATGCCCGGCTACTTCGAGACGCTCGATATCCCGGTGCTGCGTGGGCGGGGAATCGAGGACGCCGACCGCGAGGCGGCCCGTCGTGTGATCGTGATCAACGAGGCGATGGCCGAGCGACACTGGCCGGGCGAAGACCCGATCGGGCGCGAGCTCGTCTTCTATTCGGGCAGCAAAGAGATCGTCGGTATCGCCGCCAATACGAGGACCTCGTCCACCGCGTTGGGCGAGCGGCCCAAGGTCTACTTCTCGGCCTACCAGGACGACGACCGCACTCTGGCCTACATGATCGAGGCCGATATCCCCCTAGAGACGCTGGCCGAGGCCGTCCGCTCCGAGATACGCGCGGTCGACCCGAATATCCCGGCCTACCGCCTGCGCTCGCTCGATGCGTTGATCAATGAGAACCTGGGCGGTGACACGATCATGGCCAAGATCATGAGCGCGGTTGCCCTGATCGCGTTGATCCTGGCGCTGGCTGGCGTGTACGGCGTCATGGCCTACTCGGTCTCGCAGCGCACGCAGGAGATGGGCATCCGCATGGCGCTCGGCGCTCAACACCGCGACGTAGTCTTGATGGTTCTGCGCCAGGGCACCAGCCTCGCCTTGCTGGGCGTCGTCCTCGGCATCGGCATCGCGCTCGCCGTCACCCGCAGCCTGTCGTATTTCTTGTATGGCGTCAGTCCGTTCGATCCGCTGACCTACTCGGTCGTCGCCCTGGTGCTGCTGGCCGCCGGCGTCACCGCCGCCTTCTTCCCGGCGCGACGCGCCACGGCGGTCGACCCGGTGGTGGCGCTGCGCGCCGAGTAGCGAGCAGCCGGCCAGCCGAACCTTCCTTTCAGCCCCGCGAGGGCTCGGGATATAATACCTGCATCGCCCGGTGGGGTCCTGGGTACCCGAACCGGCGGTGACGGGTAATATGTTCTCGCGGCGACCCACGGCCTCGATTCGGCCGCCGGGCCGCCGTTCACACATGACAGTAACGGAGCCCTGAGATGGACGGCCCTTCCGAACGGAAACGCGCCGACGAGCCGTGGGTGGCGCTCGCCGCGCTGCTCGAGCTCGAGGACGTCATCGAGCTACAGACCTTCCTGGCTTCACTGCCGCCGGACGAGACGGCCCGCGCCCTCTCGCGGCTCAGCGATCCGGAGGTCGAACGTGCCCTGGCGGTGATCGGACCGGAGCAGGCGGCAGGCATCCTCGACCAGCTCTCCAACGTGCAGGCGGCCGAGATCATCGAGGAGCTGCCGGTTACTCAGGCGGCGGCGATCGTCGAGGAAATGCCCAGCGCCGGGCAGGCGGACGTCCTGGCAGGCCTCAGCGACGCGGACGCGCAGGCGATTCTCGAGCGAATGACACCGCCCGAGGCCGTCCAGGCCCGACAGCTCATGCAGTACGACCCGCAGACCGCTGGCGGGTTGATGCTCACCGAGTACCTCGCCTACCCAGAACACTTCACCATCTCCCAGGTCGTCGACGACTTGCGCCAACACGGCGATCGCTACTCCGACTACGTCATTCAGTACACGTACATCGTCGATGGCACCGGCCTCTTGGTCGGCGTGCTTCGGTTGCGTGACCTGCTCCTGGCACGCCGGGACGAGGCGGTCCGCTCGATCATGATCGATGCGCCGATCCACGTCACGGTGCAGACCGATCTTGACGAGCTGAAGCGGATGTTCGACGAGCACCGCTTCGTCGGCATGCCGGTCGTCGACGAGGCCGGCAGCCTGGTGGGCGTGGTGCGGCGCATCGCGGTGGAGGCCGCGCTGAGCGAGCGCGAGACCCGGACCTTCCTGCGCTTCAGCGGTCTGATCAGTGCGGAGGAGATCCGTACGATGCCGACGTTCCAACGCTCCTACCGGCGGCTCTCCTGGCTGTCGATCAACATCGTGCTCAATATCATCGCCGCCAGCGTCATCGCCTTCTACCAGGACACGCTCTCTGCCGTGATCGCTCTGGCGGTCTTCTTGCCCATCATCTCGGACATGAGCGGCTGCTCCGGCAACCAGGCGGTGGCGGTGAGCATCCGCGAGCTGTCGATCGGGCTGCTCAAGCCCTACGAGCACATGCGGGTCATCGTCAAAGAGGGGGCACTGGGAGTTATCAACGGGCTCGCGCTCGGCGTGCTGTTGGGCGCCGCGGCGGTGGCCTGGAAGGGGAACCTGATGCTAGGAGTGGTGGTGGGCGGCGCCCTGGCGCTCAACACGCTGCTCGCCGTGCTGCTCGGCGGATCGCTGCCGCTGATCCTGAAGTCGCTGCGGCTGGACCCGGCGCTGGCGTCAGGCCCGATACTGACCACCGTCACCGACATGTGCGGCTTCCTGATGGTGTTGGGCTTCGCGTCGTTGGCGCTGTCCTGGTTGACGATCTAGGCCGTCACACCCAGCAGGTGGGCCAGCCAGTAGAAGACGCCGGCGGCGAAGGCCGAGGCGGGGATCGTCAGGATCCAGGCGACGAGCATCTCGCCCGCCACGCCCCAACGCACCGCCGACGCACGCCGTATCGCGCCCACGCCCATGATCGCGCCGCTGATCGTGTGGGTCGTGCTCACCGGCACACCCAGGAAGGACGCGATAAGGATCGAGGACGCGCCGCCCGTCTCGGCGGCGAAGCCGCCGATCGGCCGCAGCTGCGTGATCCGGGTGCCCATGGTGCGGACGATCCGCCAGCCGCCGAACAGCGTGCCCAGCGCGATCGCCGCGTGCGCGCTCAGGATCACCCAATAGGGGACGTGGTCAGCGGTCGGCAGGTAGAGAAATCGCCACGGCTCGGGGATGTTGACGAACAGATAGCTGCTCGATGCCAACAGTCCCACGACGATCCCCATCGTTTTTTGAGCGTCGTTGCTGCCGTGGCTGAACGAGAAGGCGGCCGACGATAGGAGCTGCAGCCGCCGGAACCAACGGTCGACGCGGCCGGGCCGCGAGTTGCGAACGACCCACAGGCTGCCGATGCCCAACACCCCGGCAAAGAAGAACCCCAGAAGTGGCGACACCACGATCGCGGCCAGCGGCATGATCCAGCCCTTGAAGATGAGGGCGTGTACACCCGCCTTGGCGATCGCCGCGCCGGCGTAGCCGCCCAGCAGAGCGTGGGAGGAACTGGATGGCAGACCGTAGTACCAGGTGATGAGGTCCCAGAGGATCGCGCCCAGCAGCGCGCAGAGGATGACCCAGGGATCGACGATCGAAAGATCGACCAGCCCCTTCCCTACCGTCTTCGCCACCGCCGTCCCGAAGGTGAACGCCGCCGCAAAGTTCCAGAACGCGGCCCACGAGACGGCCTGCAAAGGCGTGAGCACCCGCGTGGAGACGATCGTGGCGATCGAGTTGGCGGAATCGTGAAAGCCGTTGACGAAATCGAACGCGAAGGCGATGAAGATCGTTGATATGACGAGCGCGACCAAGGCCGACCCCTCAGCCGTGCTTGAGCGCGATCCCCTCGAGCGTGCCGGCCACGTGCTCGCAGGCGTCGAGGGCGCTCTCCAGCTGGTTGTAGATGTCCTTCCACTTGATCACATCGAGCGCATCGAGAGAATTGGCGAACAACTCGCCCAGCGCCGCGTAGTACACCGCATCGCCCTCGGTTTCCGTCGCCCTCACGGCCTTGGTCACCTCGAGAACCGGTGACGTCGCCGGCATCGCCTGCACCGCTTCCGCCACCTGCGCGCACGCCCGGCCCAGCAGTCGCGCCATCTCACCGGCCGGCCGGCTGAGACGCTCGATGCGGTAGACTCTCGCCAGCTGGACTACTTCCTCCGCCGTATCGATGATCTCGTCCAGTCGGTCGGCCAACATGTGGATGTCTTCCCGGTCGAACGGCGTGACGAAGGTGGTCTCCATGCGGCGGAGCAGCTCGTGCGTGACGGTGTCGGCATAGTGCTCGATGCGGGTGAGCGCCTCCGCGGCTGCAGGCACCGAAGTCGCGCCGTCCGCGCAGCGGCCGAAGACCTCGCCGGCGTCACGGACCGATCCGGCGAGCTTTCGAAAAAGCTCGAAGAAGGCTTTATCCTGAGGGATGATCTTCCGAATGAACATTATGCCTCCCGAACGGTGCCCAAGTGAGCCATGAGCCTAGCTCGGCGTTTACCCGGCGACAAGGGGGGCAACTGCCGGACGCAGCCCGGCGCTCGCTCCAACTTGCCTCAGCAGGTGCCTCGGGATTATTGAATGGCTGAGAACTCGATCCCCAGCACGAAGGAGCCAGCGGTGTGAGGAGCCATGACGACAGGCTCGTGACCAAGAGTGGCGGACTGGCCGCTCCGCTCGAGCGGCCTGGCCCCTCGACGGCGGGGCTGCCGCTCAGCGTATTGCGACAGGCGTCGAGGCGCCTTCAGGCGGTCAGCCTGTCGGTCATCGTGTTGGTCGTCGTGGGGTGGCTGGTCGGCAACTGGATCGAGGGCGACCTGGCCGGCGAGTTCCAGACACCGCTACAGTGGGGCGCGCCGACGGCCATGCTCCTTGCGTCGATCATTACCCTGGCCCTCGCCCGCAGCTCTCGGTTGAGCCCGTCCGCCGTGATCACCGTCGGACTCGTGTACGAGGTGGTCATCGCCTTCTGTATTCCGCTCAGCCAGTACTGGAACACCTTTAGAGGTGTGGAGCCCCAGTATATTTCCGGGGACCTGCTCGGCGTGTCGCCGGTCGCGATCTGGATGTTCTTCTTCACCGTCCTCGTACCCGCCAGGCCCCGACACGCACTTATCGCCCTTACGCTCTCGGGTTCGGCCGTGCCTATCACGATCGGGCTACTAGCCCGGTTCGGCAACGCTCCCGCCCTGCCGGTCATGGACTTCATTCCCGTCTTCGTATATCCCTACGTCCCCGTCGTCGTCCTGTCCTACATCGCCGCCCGGATCATCTACGGACTAGGCACCGACATCCGGCGCGCACGGGAGATGGGCAGCTACCACCTGCTGGAGCTCATTGGGCGCGGCGGCATGGGCGAGGTTTGGCGGGCGCAGCACACCATGCTGGCGCGACCGGCAGCGGTCAAACTCATCCGCAGCGATGCGCTCGGCCCGGACACGAGCAACGTGCAGAGGGCCCTGGCACGCTTCGAGCGGGAGGCGCAAGTCACCGCGTCGTTACAGTCGCCCCACACGGTCGAACTGTACGACTACGGGGTCAGCGAGAACGGCACCCTCTACTATGTGATGGAGCTTCTCGAAGGGATCGATCTCGAGTCGCTGGTGGATAGTCGCTGGTGGATCGCTTCGGCCCGCTCGCCGCCGACCGCGTCGTACACATCTTGCGCCAGGCCTGTCATTCCCTGGGCGAGGCGCATCGACTGGAGCTCGTTCACAGGGACATCAAGCCAGCCAACATCTATCTCTGCCGGCGCGCCTTCGAACACGATTTCGTGAAGGTCCTCGACTTCGGGTTGGTCAGGCGCAGCCCGACCGTCGAAGCGCCAGCCGAGGCGCCCGTGACGGAGGTGGGCGCCGTCGCGGGAACGCCCGACTACATGGCCCCGGAGATGGCGGCCGGCGATCGCGAGGTCGACGGACGCGCCGATATCTACGCGCTGGGTTGCGTGGCCTACTGGCTGCTCACCGGTCGGCGCGTGTTCGAGAGGGACACGACGATCGCGACCGTCGTCGCCCACATCAAGAACCCGCCGGAGCCGCCCAGCGCACGGGCCGAGCTAACGGTTCCTACGGCGCTCGACTCAATCGTCCTTGCCTGTCTCGCCAAAGACCCCGCCGATCGTCCCGCGACCGCCGAGGATCTCGTCCACGAACTGGATGAGATCGGGACGGAGAGGCCGTGGACGCCAGATCGCGCCGCTGAATGGTGGCGCTTGCACCTGCCAGAGCGCAGCTCGCACGCGAACGCCTAGCCGTCCTGAAGCTCCTCCGGCAGCGGCCTGTCCGGCGTCGGCAACTCGTTGGTAATCGCGGCGATCCACCAGCGGCCGTCCTTCTTGATGAGCGAGAAGCTATCGACGCCCTGCTGCGGCGGCCGAGGCGAGCCGGTTATGTGTGCTTCGTAGAGGACGAGGACATGGGCCATGTCCCCGAACACCATCGACTTCATGCGGATGATGCTCTCCGTGAAGCCCATCTGACCGGCGGGGGAGTTTGCGACGAAGTTGACGAAGTCGTTGATGAATCCATCTACCGAGAAGACCGTCGTCGCTTCCCAACTCGTACGGAGAACTACGATGGCCTCGGGGATGAACATCGACCTGACCACATCCCAATCCGGTACGCTTCCCGCCTCGAACGAGACCAGATCGTAGATCTCGCTGACCACACCTTCCGGCGTCGCCAGTGCGTCCTGCTCCGCCGGCTCCTGCGCCTGCAGCGCGGTCATGCTGGAACTCGCCATAACGGCGAGCGCCACGCAAATGGATCTCCAGCGCTTCAAAGCATCGAACCCCATGGTGTCACCTCTTAGTTGATCAGGATAGGCAGAGCGCCGCATGGCACTGTCTCGACGTGGAAACCTCGATGTTTAGATGTGTCAGCTGCAACCCCCGTTGCCTGGCGTGGTGAAACACCGCGGCGAAGGAAACCGTAGTTCGGGCCAGCACCCCCAACCACTGCAATACATTCAGACTCAGGCGGAGAGATGGTTCAATCGCGCTCGGTGAGTATTGCCATCCTAGCGCTCGTCGTCCTGGTGGGCTGCGACAGCGAGAACGCGACAGAAACCGTTCAGGTCCGCGACAGCGCGGGAGTCCAGATCCTGGAACACGCCGCGGGGGCAGCTGCGACGCTCGTCGAGTGGCGACTGTCAGAGTCGCCGCTGCTCGAGATCGGGGCCGCGGAGGGCGATCCGAGCTACCAGCTGTTCCGCGTCTTCTCGGCGGCACGGCTCGGCGACGGCCGCATCGTGGTCGCCAACGGCGGCACCCACGAGCTTCGCTTCTACGACGAGACGGGCGGTTTCATTCGCGCCGTCGGTCGCGAAGGCGGCGGACCCGGCGAGTTCAGGAACCTGGCCAGCGTATCGAAGTTTGCGGACGACTCACTGGTCGTCTGGGACTGGGGGAACTCCCGACTCACGTTCTACGACGGCCAGGGCAACCTCGCCCGCTCGGTGAACCTGCTACTCGGTGTGGGGCTCCCACTGCCGGTCGGCATACTGGCGGACGGCCAGCTGCTGGTCATCTCGATCGGCCTGCCCAGTCCCGGCCGCACCGGCGTGCTCCAGGATTCCGCCTCTCTCTATCGATACAGCGCCGACGGAGAGCCGCTCGACAGCCTGATTCACTTCGCCTACAGCGACCTTCACGTGCGGAGCGGCGACGAGGGGCTGTCGGTGATGCGAATCCCCTTCGGGGCGACCACGCAGGTGGCTGCGTTGAGCGACGGGTTCTACCTGGGTTACCCGGCGACGTACGAGATCCGCCACTACGCGGCCGACGGGACGTTGCGGAGAGTTATCCGCCGCGAGCACATGAAGCGGCCAGTGACGCCCGCCGATATCGAGAGATACAAGGAGAGGCGGCTCGAGCTGACGGGCGAACCCGACGCACGTGCGCGCCTCAGGCGTGATCTCGATGCGTTACCCTACCCCGAGACCATGCCCGCCTACAGCCGCATCGCCGTCGACGCCGAGGGCAATCTTTGGGTAGCCGAATACGTATCACCCGTGGAGCCCGGACGCTGGACCGTGTTCGATAGCGGCGGACGGATGATCGCGACGCTGGAGACGCCGCCGGGCTTCGCCGTCCACGAGATCGGGTCTGATTGTTTACTCGGTCGCTGGCTGGATGAGATGGAGGTCGAGCACGTTCAAGTCTTCCGTTTGGCAAAGGATTGACTCGATCGGGCCTCCAGACGAATAGCACTTACCTGCGTGGCTGGTCATTCCGTCTGCAGCACGGCCAGCGGATCGACACGAACCGCGCGCCAGGCCGGTAGCAGGCAGGCGACGGCGGCGACGGCGGTGAAGAGGACGATCACGGCGATCAAGGTCGCGGGATCGCTGGGCTCGACCCGGAACAGCATCTGCTCCAGGAGACGAGTCGCGGCGAGCGCCGCCAGCAGGCCGAGGCCGATGCCGGCGGCGACCAGCGAGAGGCCCTGCCGCAGCACCATCTCGGTGATGTCGCCTGGCGCCGCGCCCAGCGCGACGCGTACGCCGATCTCGCGGCGGCGCTCGACCACGGACTGAGCCTGCACGCCATAGAGGCCGGTCAGCGCCAGAAGCAGAGCCACGCCGGCGAAGACCGCCAGCGCGACGGTCCTAACCCTCCGCCTGACCTGTGAGCGGGCGAGGATCTCATCCATCGTGACTACCTCAGGGTCGGCGATGTCGGGCTCCAGGCTGCGAACGGCGGCGCGCAACGCACCGACCGCCGACTCGGGCTCGACGGCCGTCCGCACCACCAACCCCATATCGAAGAGCGGTGCCTGGGCGTACGGGATGTACATCGCCGGAAAGCGTGGGACGCCCAATCCGCCGATGATGACGTCGCCCACGATACCGACGACCTCGAACGTATTGTCGTAGTCGAGCACGACCTGCCGCCCGATCGGATCGCGACCTCTGAGGATCGAGTCGGCGAACGCCTGATTGACGACGAAGACCAGTGGTGAGCCGGCGACATCAGTCGGCGCGATGTCGCGCCCGGCGAGCAGCGGCACACCCAGCGCCTCGAAGTAGCCCGGCAGCACGAAGCGGAGGTAGGCCGTCCGTGCCTCGACCAGACCGGTCGGCGGGTCTGCCAGATCGTAAACGGGCTCGTTGTTGCCGGGCTGCCGGATCGGTACTTGAGAGATGAGACCGACGCGTTCCACCCCAGGTACCGCCTGCAGAACTTCAACCAACTCCGTGTAGAGCTGAATCCGCCGGCTGGGATCCGCGTACTCGTCACGCGGCAGCTGGATCTCCGCCGTGATCAAGTTGTCCGTATCGAACCCGAGGTCATCGCCCATCAGGCTCGCCAGACTTCGAATCAAGAGGCCAGCCCCCACGAGCAGGATCAGCGTCACGGCCACCTGGACGACGACAAGGCCGTTGCGGAACCTGGCCCCACCGCGGTCGGTTGTCCGAGCGGTCGACTTGAGGTCCTGCGCCAGGTCGACATGCGACGCCCGCAGGGCCGGCAGCGTGCCGAAGGTCAGACCGGTAAGCATCGATACGACGAGTACGAACGCGAGGACGTTCGTCGTCAATGCGGATCCCCGGCCGGCCACACTCTCCACGAACGTGAGATGGAACAACGCCGGTTGCAGCCACTGGGCCAGAAGCAAGCCCAGCAGGCCGGCGGCGCCCGCCATCATCAGGCTCTCGGTCAGTAGCTGCCGCGCGATGCGGCCGCCCGAGGCTCCCAAGGCGCCGCGCAGCGCCAGCTCGCCGCGCCGCGTCGAGCCGCGGGCGAGCAGGAGACCGGCCACGTTGCCGCAGGCGATGAGCAGGACCAGCACCACCGCAGCCTGCAGCATGAACAGGCTCTCGCGGTAGTTCTCCGACCAGGCCGCCTGGAGGTGCGTCAAGACGAGACCGACCCCGCGGTTGCTGTCGGGATACTGAGCCGCCAGCCGGGCGGCGATCACGTCGACCTCGCTTTGCGCCTCCGCCATCGTGACGCCGGGCGCCAGCCGGCCCACCACGCTCCAGTTGGTCTTGCCGCGCTCGGCGATGAACGGATCATCGGTTCGCATCGGCAGCCAGATGTCCACGTCGTAACTGAAGCGGAACCCGGCAGGCAACACGCCAACGACTTCTGTCGGCACGCCATCGATCGCCATGACACGGCCGATGGCATCCGGCGCACTCCCGAGTCGCCTTTGCCAGTAGCCGTGGCTGAGGATCGCCACGCGCGGCGCCTCGGCGGCCTCATCGGCGGCGCTGAAACGCCGGCCCATTAGCGGCGCGACACCCAGCGCTGGGAAGAGCTCGCGGCTGACGACCAGCCGGGCCACCCGCTCCGGCTCGTCGACGCCGGTGACAGTGACGTCGCGGGGAAGACCTATGAAGGCGGCGAGCTCGGTGAACGAGGTGCTGCGATCCCTGAAATCCCAGTAATCGCGGGCCGACACCCAACTGCGCACCGACCCCTGATAGGTCGTGCGTGCCAGCACGAGTCGCTCGGCTTCCGGGTAGGGCAGCGGCCGCAGCAGCGCCACGTCGATGACGCTGAACATCGCGACGTTGGCGCCGATCCCCACGGTCAGGATCAGTACGATTACGCCGCTGAGACCGGGCGTCTGGAGCAGCGCGCGACTGCCCTGCCGGATGTCCTGCCAGATGCCGACCATCGGCCATCCCTCCTGTCGACACTAAGCGGCCGGTTATCCCCCTGATTGGCAAGCCCCGTGCCGACAGACTCTCCCGGTAGAAGAGCCGTCTGGAAGGGCGGTTCCGGAACCGGACAGTCCGGCACTGTTCGATTTCGCACGCGCGGGTTCCGAAGTCGGACACCGGCGTCGGCGACGGATCGGCCCGCTCACCCCCCCGGAGCCGCTCTACAACCGGCGGTTCCGAGCATCGGCCCGGCTGGCATCAAGCTTGCCCCTCACAGGAGAACAGACCGCCGATCTCAGGAACTCGATCGGAAGTAGCAGGTGAGAAGATGAGATGCATACAGTTGATGATCGCGTTGCTGCTCGTCACGTCGTGCAGCGGTCGAGCCCAGCAGTCCGCGACCGAGGAGATCGTTTTCCACTCCGGGTCGTTCCGGGTGGTCGGCGATCTCAGGTTTCCCGACGGCAGCGGCCCCCATCCCGTGGTCGTCTTCGTGCACGGCGACGGACCGAACAACCGCACCTCGGGCGTGACTTACCCACCGATCATGGAGCGGATGCGGCGAGCCGGCTATGCGACTTTCGCCTGGGACAAGCCGGGCACCGGCGCGTCCACCGGCCAGATCGACCGCAGCCGCCTAGGCGAGCAGCGGGCCCAGATCGTTCTGGACGCGATCGCCGTGCTCAAGCAGCGCCCCGACATCGACGCCACTCGAATCGGTATGTGGGGGATCAGTCAGGCGGGCTACGTGATGCCGCGCGTACTTTCGAAGAGCGATGACGTCGCCTTCATGATCGCGGTCTCCTGCCCCGGCGTGGCGGGCGTCGACCAGGGCATTTACCTGCTCTCGAGACAGATGATCTGCGCCGGGTACCCGGAAGATGTGGAACAGCTCGAGGACCAGATCCGCGGATTCACGAAGGCGCAGACGTACGAGGAGTACGTACAGCACAAGGCGCCACTGGCTGCCCATCCCGCCTTCCAGGCGTTGGCGCGATACGGCCAACGTGTCGAGGTAACGCCGCGGGCGGATTGGCATGTGGACGATCGCCAGGGCGAATACTACTGGGATCCCATGCAGGTCCTCGAGCGAACCACGATCCCGGTGCTGGCCTTCTTCGGCGAGAAGGACACGCAGATCGATCCACTCCAGGGCGCCGAGGCCTACAAGGCGGCGCTGGAGCGCGGCGGCAACCCGCACTCACGGGTCGAGCTCATACCCGGAGTCGACCACAACATCATCCTCTCGGAGACCGGCTGTATTGAGGAGCGAAGGCGCAGGCCGCGACGCGAATGGACCAATTACGCGCCGGAATACCTGGACACGTTGGAGGAGTGGTTGCGGGACCTGCTTCGCTAGCGGAGTTTGTCCGTCATACCGCCCGGATTAAGAACGCCGCGCCCAACGCCAGCAGCAACCCGAGGCCCACCATGATCAAGAGGCCGGCTCTGACGGCCGTGTCGGCGGCGCCGGTCCGCGACTGCGCCAGCTTGATCGCCGTGCCGACCTCGGCCGGCGACATGCCCGGGTGGGTCTGCCGATACTCCCGGATGACGCCCTCGATCTTGTGGGCAAGCTCCTGGGACTGTGGCGACGGACGCGAGCCATAGGTGGTCGTGGGCACGTAAGTCATGAGCAACCTCCGCTGGTGATCCCGTCGCGCAAGAAGGACCGCTGGCGGCTCTACCGGGAGCGCACTGGCGGGAGCGTCCACCAGGGACTACGCAGCCGAGAATCAGCGGGTTTCGAGGGGCCAGGTGGACCCGAGCGACAGGCTCAACGTTCACGGGGGCCCGAGTGTTCTACAACTGGGCGGCCCGCCGGGCCGCCGAGTGCCAGTGGAGTCTAATCCAAGCCCTCGTATCGTATATCCCGTGAGACGCGCATCGCTCTGGCTTCTGCTCATCTGGTCGGCCACGCCGGCCGCCGCCCAAACCGACCCCCGTGACGGCCCCGGCGGCGACGTGCCTGTTCTGCGGGCGCTACAGATCGACGACGGCGTCGGCCTGCACTTGGATGGCGCGCTCGACGAGCCGGTCTGGCAGCGCGCGGCGCGTATCACTGGCTTCCGGCAGCAAGAGCCGCTCGAAGGCGAACCGGCGAGCGAGGACACCGAAGTCCGCGTCCTCTATGACGGGGCATACCTCTATATCGGCGTCCGAGCGTTCGACTCGGAGCCCGACCGTATCGTGGCCCGACAGCTCGAGCGCGACGCGTCTTTAGGGGTCAGTCGCTTCGGCCCGTCCGGTACCGACGACGCCGTCGAGATCATCCTCGACACCTTCCACGACCGCCGCAACGCCTACTACTTCGCCACCAACCCGCAGGGCGTGCTATCAGACGGGCTGATCACCGACGAATCGTTCGATCCCGCTTCGCAGCATCCGCTTCCCCGCCCAGGACGGCGAGCAGATCTGGGGTTTCAACGTGCAGCGAGTGGTCGCGCGCAAGAACGAACAAAGCCTTTGGACCGCCTGGTCCCGGGAGAACGAAGGGCTGACCCGGGTGAGTCGGGCCGGCGAGCTCACGGGACTCGAGTCGTTGCCGGCCGGCCTCGATCTGTATGTGAAGCCGTACGTCCTTGGTGAGGCGGGCCGCGACTACGTTGAGCAGCCGAGCGGCGATGTCGCTCTGGACGGCGCCATCGGCGCGGATGCCAAGCTGGGGCTCGCCTCGGGTCTGCTGCTCGACCTGACGGTGAACACCGACTTCGCCCAGGTGGAGGCGGACGACGAGCAGATCGACCTGACGCGCTTCAACCTGTTCTTTCCCGAGAAGCGCGAGTTCTTCCTGGAGAACGCCGGTATCTTCGACTTCGGCACCGGGGGGTTCGGGCACGGGGCGCCAGATATGCTGCTCTTCTTCTCGCGTCGCATCGGCCTCGCCGAGGGTCAGACGGTACCGATCCTCGCCGGTGGTCGGTTCACCGGCCGGGCCGGTCGTCAGACGATCGGCTTCCTCGACGTGGTCACCGGCGAAGACGAGAACCTGGGCGTGCCGCTCACCAATTTCGCCGTCGGTCGCATCAAGCGCGATGTCGGACAACGCTCGTACGTCGGGGCGATCGTCACCAGCCGGCTAGAAGAAGGTGGTGTCAGCAACCTGGCGGGCGGTGTGGACTGGAACTTGTGGTTCACCAGGCAACTGGTGCTCGAGGGTTTCTACGCACGCACGAAAGACTCGCGCCCCGGCGGCGATGACCGTTCCTGGATCGTGACGCTCGACTACACGGGTGATTGGTTCGGCTGGCGGCTCGAGCAGCTGGAGGTCGGCCCGGACATGCTACCGGGCATCGGGTACATTCGCCGCCGCGATGTGGCGAAGACCTCCGGATCCTTGAGGTTCACCCCTCGGCCACCGATCGCCGGCCTCCGCAAGGTCGACATCCGCAACCAATTCGAGTACGTGGTCAGCGCGGAGAGCCGCAAGGTCCAGGACCGCCGCTGGGAGATCAGCATCTCTCCGGAGCTCGACTCGGGCGACGAGGCCGATTTCGCGCTCGAATACGACTTCCAGCGTCTCGGTCCCGACGAGGAGTTCCGCTTGGCGCCGGGCGTCATCGTGCCGCCCGGCGACTACGCCGAGTGGGGCTACCGTCTCGACTTCAGCACCAGCCGGGCGCGCCCGCTATCGGCCGAGCTGGCCGGCGGCTACGGCGGTTTCTGGGGCGGCGACCGCTGGCAGGTGGACGGCGAGCTGGCCTTCAACAGCCCGCACGTCGGGTTGGCGCTCGGCTACGAGCACAACGACATCGATGTGCCGGGCGGCGCCTTCACCACCGATCTGGTGCGCGGGCGGCTCAAGCTGGCGGCGAACACCCGGCTCTTCGGCAACGCACTCGTGCAGTACAACAGCCAGACCGGCGCCTTCTCCGCCAACCTGCGCATCGACTGGATCCACCGGCCGGGCAGCGACCTGTTCATCGTCTTCAACGAGCGGCGCGACATCGTCGGCTCAACCTGGAACCCGGAGAGCCGCGCCTTCATCGTCAAGCTCACCTACCTGGTCTGGTTCTAAGCGATCGCCCCACTTCTCCCGGCAATCCTCCGCAGGATACCCGTCTGGCCCGCGTGATACACCTCGTGGAAGACCAGGCCCGCGAGCAGCGATTCCACACTCTCATCTGTATCACCCGAAGCAGCAGACGGGATCCGCTCCGCCAGCCGGCCACGAGTAAGCTCTCGCAATCCCTGCACGATCATGGCCTGCGACTCCTCGTAGTCGGCCATGATCGTTCCGAAAGGCAAGCCACCTGACGCATCGACCAACGGCGAACGCCCGCGGCCGTACACTTCGGCGTAACGCTCCTCGCGCAGCGGTTCCCGACCGAGGAGCCGCAAGGTCGCGTTGCGCGAAGTCATGATGTGGCCCAACACCCAGTTCAGGCAGTTGCCAGCCGGGGCCGGCTGCAGCAGCGCATCCTCCTCGGTCAGTCCCTCAGTGTTCGCTCTCACAGCGCGGTGAGTAGCACTGACTTGCAAGATCAGCAGGTCGATGCTGGTGGGGCTCGGCTGCTTACCAGCTGACATCCTGCACCTCCTGGTCGTGTGGTCCCGGCTAAGAGTCAGCACCGCCAACATATTCCGTCGACGAATAGTACGAGATCGCAATATATTTCCGACCCACCCGTCGGGCAAGTCGGTGCAGCCCTTGGCCGCGCCGCCGCTCGGACGTATATTCCGATATCGTAATATACGACACTCAGCCCATGAGGACCCGCAGCTATGCTCAAGTTTCTCTCGCCTATCCACAAGGCCAGCCGCCAGATCGGGGTCTACTTCGAGCGCAGACTGGAGGACCTGGACGTCAGTCCACAGGAAGGGCACCTCCTGAGCTACCTCAGGTCCTACGCCCCCTGCCCCATCTCGGAACTGGTCCGGGTATTCGGGCTGAAGCAGTCCACGCTGACGAGCATGCTCGACCGACTGGAACGACGGGCGCTGATCAGGCGAGCGATCAACGATGAGGACCGGCGTTCGTTCCTGATCAGGTTGACCCGCAAAGGGCGCCTGCTAGCCGAGCGGATCAACAAGATCGTCGATCGTCTCGAGCGACGGCTGAGAGGCATGGTGAATGCAAGAGACATGGCGGGGTTCGCGGCGGTGATGTCTGCGATCGACGAACTGACGCAGGTCAAGTTGCGGCCGAGTTGACTGCGAACCCCGCGGGTGGTTTCGATTGGGACCGTTGGTGCCAGCGCAAGCACCGGAACCATCGACTCGTGCACGCGCCGTGCGGCGCGTGCACGAGTCGACCGCCTATCTCATCATCACGCTGAACGCGTACATAACCTCGAGAAAATCGCTGCTGCTGTAAGTGATCTCCCAATCGCCAGTTCTTCGTGCGCCCGGGAAGTCGGCGCCGCTGTGCACAGCCTCTTCGTTCTTCAGCGTGAGGACCAAGGTGTAGGGAGAATCCATCGTGAACGGCGTGTATCTATCCAGATTGCGGAGCGCTGCTTCTACGCCAGCCCGAATCCGCTCGCGCGAGACCTCGGGGTGCAAGTTGAGACCGGCGGTCCCGATGCCTTCTTTCACCGCCACCGTTTCCACGTTGCCGAAAAGCGTTTCCACGTGATCGCACAGGGCCTTGTCACCGGCCACGAACACGACGGGCACATCGTAGGTGCCGGCGATCAGCGCGTTGATCCCGGCCTCCGGTAGAGAGACGCCGTTGATCGAGAAGTCCGTCACGCTGCCGGACCACGTGTGCTCGAGCAGCGCGTCCGGGGTCCCCGCCTTGGCGTGGTAGCCGATGAAGATCGCCGCATCGAAGCTCTCGTCGATGCCCTCCATCATACCCTTGGGTCCGCCGGACCAGTCCCGTATCAGCCGCGCATTCCGATCGAGCAGCTCCGGCAGCAGATTGCGCGCCGAGCTGTGAGCGTCACGTACGACTATCTCGGTCGCGCCCGCTGCCAATGCCCCCTCGATCGCCGCGTTGACCTCCCGGGTCATGATGTTCCTGAAATAGTCGTAGTCTTTCCCCGATCGGCTCACGTCTTCCCAGTTGACGACGCCCGTTATCCCCTCCATGTCGACCGAGATGAAGACCTTGAGGTCCTCGCCGGACTGGGCGAACCCGGCGGAGCTCAAGAACGGCAGAGCCAGGACTGCGATGACTGCCTTCCTCATAGAACCTCCTGAAGATTTGACAGGATGTCGACTGCCGCAGCGTTGATGGTGGGGTCCGCTGCAAGATGTCACTCGACAGACCGGGTGGCAATGAAACACTTGTCTGTTCCGACAGGGTGGGCACAATATACATATGTCATGCTGCGCCACTGCTTGTACTGCGGCCGGAAGCTCGCCCGCGATGAGGGCCTCGAGCACCTGAAGCAAGGCATCCGCCTATCCTTCGACCCGGCACGCGAGCGCGTCTGGTCGGTCTGTGACCGCTGCCACGGCTGGAGCCTCTGGCCCCACGATTCCGGCCGCGAGGCGCTCCCCAGCCTGGAGCGCGCCGCGACCGGCCGCGCCCACCTGCTCTACCAGACCGACAACGTCGCGCTACTCGATGCGCAGGGGCGCGAGCTGATCCGCGTGGGGCGCACCCGACTGCCCGAGGAAGCCTGGTGGCGTTACGGCCGCCAGCTGAGGCGCCGCCGCGCCGCCTACCACAGCCGGCTCTCCATGTTGGGCGCTGCGTCCTATGCCGCCGTCTCCTACGTCGGCTACAACCTCGGCCTCTCGCGGATCACCGGCGATTTCTACCCACCGGACGATCTCTACGCCGACATCATGCGCTGGCGCTGGTTCGGCCGAACGGCCTGGGCCGGCCGCGCGCCGTGCCCGCAGTGTCACAGCGTGCTCATCCGACTCTTCTTCTACCGGACGAAGTTCCTGATCCTGCTGCCGTCGGCCGAGCGCGCGCCCTCAATCGCCCTGCCCTGCAGCCGCTGCGACCCCTGGACCGTCGACAAGGTCCACCGCCTGGACGGCGCCGCCGCCGAGCTAGTGCTGCGCCGCGTGCTCGCCTATCACAACGTCCAGGGTGCCTCGCAGGACGAGCTGGCCGACGCCATCCGCCTGATCGAGGCCGCCGGCTCGGCGGAGAACCTGGTGAGCGGGCTGGCGGCGGAGCGGCGCTCGCTCTTCGGCCTCGGGCGCATACGCCGGCTCGCCCTGGAGATCTCGGTGAACGCCAACGTCGAGCGCCAGCGGCTGGCCGGCGAGGGCGCCGAGCTGGAGGCGGCCTGGCGGCAGGCCGACGATATCGCCGGGATCATCGAGGAGGAGCTGGCCTAGCGCCGCCTTCTGGCCACCCCCGACCCGCGGCTCGGAATCCTCCGCCAGGCTTCTCACGTAGGGGAGAGAAGCGGAGCGCGGGCAGCGTCCGGGACAGCACGGATTTCCCAGAAAGGAGCCGACGGGCCATGAGAGTTCAGTGTCTGCGGCGCGCGCCCGCCATCCTATCCTGCGTCGCGTTGCTCTGCTTACCAGCCAGCGGCCGGGCCCAGGCCGACGACTGGGTGGAGCGCAGCAATGCGAACGCCCAGATCCTGCTGGACATCTTCGCGCGCTTCGCCCCGGAGGGGGCGGGCCAGCTCGGCGTATCCGGGCTGGACGAAGAGGTCTTTGACCTCGGGCCTCGCGTCATTGAGCGGGCCAACCAGGCGGTCCGCGAGGCCGTCGAAACGCTCCAGGCGCGGCTCGCCGAGGAGGAGCACCCGCTGGTCCGCCAAGATCTCGAGATCCTCATCGAGTCGGCGGAGCAAAATATCGAGGCGGCCGAGTTCACCCTCAAGTACGACCTCCCCTACTTCAACCTCGCGCAGACGGTCTTCCAGGGGATCCGCTCCCTGCTCGATGACCAGGTCGAGGCGTCGCGGCGTCCCGCGGCGCTGGTGCGGCTGCGCAAGTACGCCGGGCTGGAGGGGGGCCACACGCCCATCGCGCAGCTGGCGCGCGAGCGGATCGAGGAGCGCCTCGGGGACCCAGCGCTCAGCGCGCCTTTCCAGGAGCAGATCGAGCAGGATCTGCAGAACGCGCCGGCCTTCCTGGCCGGCATCGGGTCGCTCTTCCAGAGCTACGGCGTCGAGGGCTACGAAGAGGCGTACACCGCCCTGCAGACGCAGATCGAGGAGTATCACGCCTTCGTGCGCGCCGAGGTCATCCCCAGGGCGCGCAGCGATTTCCGGATGCCGGAGGACCGCTACGCGTTCACGCTGCGCCAGTTCGGCGTCGATATCCCCGTGGCCGAGCTCATCTCGCGCGCCCAGGTATCGTTTCGCGAGATCCAGAACGAGATGCAGGCGCTCGCCCCACTGGTGGCGAAGGAGCGTGGCTTCACCGTCACCGACTATCGCGACGTGATCCGTGAGCTGAAGAAGGAGCAGCTGGTCGGCGAGGCGATCTTACCGCACTACGAGCAACGGATAAGGGACCTCGAGGAGATCATCGGCCGCGAGCGTGTGGTCACGTTACCGGAGCGCGAGATGCTGATGCGGCTGGCGAGTGAGGCGGAGTCGGCCGCCCTGCCGGCGCCGAACCTGAGGCCGCCGCGTCTGATCGGCAACACCGGCGAGATGGGCGAGTTCGTGCTGCCCCTGCGGATCCCGGACGAGAGCGGTGAGACGATCGGTATGGACGACTTCACCCTGGAGGCCGCGTCCTGGACGCTCACCGCCCACGAGGGGCGACCCGGCCACGAGCTGCAGTTCGCATCCATGGTCGAGGCCGGGCTCTCGACCGCCCGCGTGCTATTCGCGTTCAACAGCGTCAACGTCGAAGGTTGGGCGCTCTACGCCGAAGCCGAGATGAAACCCTACCTGCCGCTCGACGGGCAGTTGATCTCGCTGCAGAGCCGTTTGATGCGCGCCGCGCGCGCCATCCTCGATCCCGGCCTGCAGCTGGGGATGGTCACCCGCGAAGAAGCTTTCCGATTGCTCGAGGAAGAGGTGGTGCTCTCGCACGCCATGGCCTTGCAGGAAGTGCAGCGCTATACGTTCCGGCTGCCCGGCCAGGCGACCTCCTACTTCTACGGTTACACGCGCCTGATGGAATTGCGCGCCGAGGTCGAGCGTGTCCTGGGCGACAGCTTCGACCGCCAGCGCTTCAACGACTTCATACTCGCCCAGGGGCTCTTGCCGCCGGCCCTGCTCAGGAAGGCCGTGCTGGAAGAGTTCGTCCCCCAGGAGCGTGAGCGGGCCTGAGCCCGCTCACGCGCGACACGCCAACTGCACGAGGTGAGGAGCGCGGCCGCCGCGCTCCTCACCTCGGATACCCCACCGTCTGGGCGAGGATGATCCATTGCTCGGGTCGCAGCCCCATCGCCCCGGCGAGTCGCGACCGATCGACGGACCCGCGGACGACGGCCGCCAGCCACTTTGCCCTGCAAGTCGCAACCCATTCCCGCTTAGGCTTGTCTGACTACAGGTAACGTTCTCGATCAAGGAGAGGAGAACTCATGGGCAGCCTAGGAAGGCACATCGCAATACTGATTCTCGTTTTCGCGCATGCGCCGGTCGCCCCCTGCCGGGGGCAAGATCGTCTGCCACCCGCAGAGCTGAGCTTCTGGACCGTGGGCGGCGCCGAAGGGTTCGTCCAGCGGTTTCCAGCAGAATTCTCTCAGAGCTATGCCAGCGGCAAAACCGACATCGATCGTATTCTGTTGACCATTGCAGAAGAGCCCCTCACGCAGAATCAGATACAGCAGAGGAGCGCAGTTTCCGAGTCACAACTCCAAGAAATCATCTCGAGCCTCGAGGCCATGCGCTTGATAAGAAGAGACGGTCACGATCGATGGGCTACGACCGTCCCGGTCATCACCGACAGACGAATGAAGGGCATACGAGAGGATTTGCTGCCTATCGCGTCAGCAGTCGCGCGGCACATCGAGCGCCACATCCCACAACTACAAGCGCTCTACGAGGAGGTAAGATCACCGCACGATCCTTCGTGGAAAGATGTCGCGCATCTGCTCATTGATAAGTTCATCATCGACGGGACTTTCCATGCCGCCATTGGAAGTCTCGAGCGGGAGAGAGGCGCTCAACGGTACTACGACCAAGACCAACAGTCGCTCGCGGCGTTCTTCATTGAACGAGGAGAGAACTTCTCCAGCTTCGGCACCAACTGGTATCCATTCACCGCGGGCGATGCACAAAGAGAGGTCTACGTTCTACATGGTGCGTTGTTCAAGCGGTTCGAGATTCGCATGAACGCACATAGAGGGGATCCCGAATTCTCCGCTGCACTCTTCCAGATCACCCCTGAAGGTGGGATCGACTCTCTCACAGAACGCGGCAGAGAGATCCTCAGCGCGCTGGACTGGATTGCCGACGACCGTCTGCTCGTGCCCGAAGTTCAGGCAAGCACCATCGAGTCGCTCCGGCCGACGCTCGATGCGATAGGCAGAGGCGCGGCCGCCCTCGTATTCGACAACCACTCCGTGATCATCGACTCATTCAACAGCTCCACCTATTCGAGGTTCTTGTACGCGAGCGGCGATTATATCCAAGCGTGCTACCATACGCTCTTCGGCGCTATCCTCGAGCAGTTGGCGCATGTCGGCGCGCTCCCCGCGGTTCCAGAGTCCGTGCCGGAGCATTTCGGCGTTTACATCATCCTGGGGCGGCTGTTTTGATAGCCTGTCGCCAGAGCGCGGAGGCCAGTCGGCTGCGCGGTTCGCCTGCGCTGCCGACCGACCTCCCCTGCCACTTGCCAGCCTCGGCTTCCGCTGTATATTTGCCGACACAAGATATAGCGTCACCAAGTATCAGGAGGCCGCGGTGTTCAGCCCCGAACTGAAGAAGGGCAGTGTCGAGCTGATGATCCTCTCGCTGCTCGACGACCAGCCCACTCACGGCTATGAGCTGGGCAAGCTGATCGAGGTCCGCTCCGGGGGCGAGATCCAGTTCAATGTGTCGTCGCTCTATCCGGTGCTCTACCGGATGGAGAACGATGGTTGGATCTCGGGACGGTGGGTGGAGAAGCCCGGAGAGCGTCGGCGATGTTACTACCGTCTGACCCGCACGGGGCGCGACGTCTTAGCCGAGCAGCGGCGTCAGTGGGCGGCGTACACCGCGGCGGTGAACCTGGTGATCGGGGGGAGCCATGCGTGACTGGAAGGCCTACGTGCGCGCGCGACTTGGGCTGCCGGCGCTGCGCGGTTTGCGCGACGAACGGATCGTGGAGGAGCTGGCCGGTCAGCTCGAGGACCTCTGTCGCACGCACCTGGCGCGCGGGATCCCGGAGGCCGAGGCGGAGGAGCTGGCGGCTGCAGACGTGACGGATTGGGACGAGCTGGCGCGCCGCATCACGAGCGCGGAGCGAAAGAACCTTCCGCCGGCCGCCGCGGAGTGGGTCGAGGACCGCGCGCGTGACCTCGAGCGGCGCGGCGCGCTCGGTGCCGTGGCGGCGGAGCTGGTCCGCAACATCCGGTACGCGCTGCGCAGCGCGCGGCGCGAGCCGGGGTTCTGGGCGGTGACGGTGCTGCTTCTCGGTCTCGGGATCGGCGCCACCACCGCGATCTTCTCCGTGGTGGATGGCGTGCTGCTCAAGTCGCTGCCGTACCACGAGCCCGAGCGCCTGGTGTATTTCGACGGCGGGTCCTTCCCGATGCCGCGGGTCGCGGATTTCGTCGAGCACACGACGAGCTACGCCACGCTCACCGGGGTGTGGGATGATGAACTGGACTGGACGGGTGGCGACCGCCCGCTGCAACTCAACGCTGGGCTGGTGTTACCGGAGTACCTGGAGCTGTTCGACGCGCGCGTCGAGGTCGGGCGGCTGTTCCTCGAGCAGGACTTCCAGGGAGCTCCGTACCGGGCGGTGCTCTCCTGGGGTGCGTGGCAGCGGTTGTTCGGCGGCGATACCGGCGTCCTCGGACGCTCGCTCACACTGGACGGCAAGCCGGTGCAGATCGTGGGTGTGCTCGATGAGGGATTTAGCTCCCCCGCCGGCCTCATTGGACGGGAGCGGGATGTGTTCGTCGCGCTCGATCCCCAGTGGGAGGAGCTGCAGGTCCCCTGGTTCTTCGTGGTCGAGCTGTACGGCCGGCTAGGGGACGGCGCGACGACGGGAGCGGCGCAAAGCGAGCTGGACGCGGCCATCGCGAGGCTGGCGGACGTGCATCCGCAGCTTCATCGCGGCCGAGACGGCAACCTGCGGGCCGTGACGGTCCTCCCGCTCCAGACGTCCCTGACGGGCAGTGTGCGCGGTTCGCTGCGGTTACTGCTGGGCGCGGTGGGGCTCCTCTTGCTCATCGCGTGTGCGAACGTGGCGAACCTGCTGCTGGCGCGCGGGACGGAGCGGCACCACGAGCTGGCCGTCCGCAGCGCGATCGGCGGCGGCCGGGTCCGCATCCTGGCCCAGTTACTGACCGAGAGCCTGATGTACGCGTTGGCCGGTGGCCTGCTTGGGGTCGTGGTGGCGATCGGTGGCGTGCGAGCGTTCGAGGTCTGGAACCCCAGCGGCATCCCGTTGATCGAGCGTGTCGCGGTCGATGGACGTGTGCTCGTGTTCGCGCTCGCCGTGTCACTGCTGACCGGGGTGCTATTCGGTGCAGCGCCAGCGCTTCAAGGTGCTCGTCTGAACGTGAGCGCGATGTTGAAGGAGGGTGGACGCGCCGGCGATGGCCGCGATCGAGGCAGGCTGCGCCGTACGCTCGTCGTAGTGGAGATCGCGATGGCGCTCGTGCTGCTCACCGGAGCCGGGCTCCTCTTCCATAGCTTCCTGCGCCTCACCGCTGTGCGGCCCGGCTTCGACGCGGCACACCTGGCGGGCGTGGAGTTACGATTGGGGGAGGACCGGTATGACGAGCAGGCGAGGCTGCAATTCGTGCGTCGCTTGCTCCCCCGCATCGAGGGGATCCCCGGTGTGCGGGCGGCCGCTGTTTCCATGAGCGTCCCGTTCCAATACTACGGCGGGAGCCGGTCGGGCTGGTGGCAAGATCGGTACGTGAACGACGAGGGAGCCGAGATCGAGCAAGCTACGGTGATCCAACCCGTGACGCCCGGATTCTTTGCCACCATCGGCGCCGACCTGCGCGGCGACGACCTCGCCTCGAGCGCGCCAGACGAGTCTCCCATCCCCGTCGTCGTATCGCAGTCGTTCGCCGACCGGCTCTTCGACGATCGGAACCCGATTGGCCGGGTGTTTCAGGGATTGCAGCAGCGAGATGGACTCCAGCAGTTGCGGGTAGTAGGAGTGGTCTCCGGGCTGCGCCACTGGGGCCTCGACCAGGGTGATCCTCCCATGCTCTACGTGTCTTGGGAGCGCTGGGGTGCGGACTTTTTTATGACCGCGCTCGCGGTGCGCACCGCCGGCGACCCGGCGGCGATCCTCCCGGCGCTCCGGGACGCGATCTGGGAGTTGGATCCCGACGTGCCGCTGCCGAACGTCTTCACGGTCTCACAGCGGATGGCCCAGTCGGTCGCCACACCCAAGTTCTACTCGGCCCTGCTCATCAGCTTTGCCGCAGTAGCCCTGCTGCTCGCCGCCGGCGGTATCTACGGCGCCATGCTCTACACCGTGGGACGGCGCCGACACGAATTGGCGGTGCGGGCCGCGCTGGGCGCCGATGGGCGGCGGCTCGTGCAGCTGATCCTGTGGCAGAGCGCGCGCGTGACCGCCGCTGGATTGGCGATCGGGATCGGCGGCGCGCTGATCGCCACACGCGCCGTGCGGAGCATGTTGTTCGGGGTGTCCGCGACCGACCCTGCGACGTTGGCCGCCGTCGCCGTGCTGATGGGAACGGTCGCGCTGGGTGCCTCTCTCGTGCCGGCGTGGCGCGCCGCGCGCGCGAATCCAGTCGAGGCGATGCGGGCGGAGTGAGGGCGCCGGACGTCCCCGCCGGTCTACTCGGCGCGAAGCCAAGCAGGCCTAGCAACAAGACGAGTGCGCCCGCTACGCCCATCGCGATTCTCCTAGTTACCAGTAACAGGGGGATGTCGGCAGCTAGTAAAGCGGGAACGAGAACATGACACCAACCTCCGGTGCCAAGTCCGTAGCTTTCGACGTCACCCCGATGCCGACGTTCAGTTTTGCGAAGACTCGTGAACTGAAATGCAACTGCGATTCCAGGATCAGCTCGAGTTCGTCCTGCTCACCTTCGACTAGCGTCACGACACGCAAGAGCTTCGAGACCCGCTTGAGGTACTCGAGCGCATACTCTCCGAACTCCAACTTGTTCTCCGCTGCATCGAACTCCATGGCGGTTCGGAGCGTCAACGTTCCCCAGGCGAAGCCTTTGATGGCACCGACCCCCAGCTTGAACTCCCAGTCCGAGGTGCCGATCAGCGACTGGCTTTCCACCGTCGGGAAGACGGTCTCGAAGTAGCTGAAGAGCTCCGGCCGCCTCTCGGTCTCCCTGCCCCAGCGCCAGCGCAGCTGCGACTCGACATCGCCGAGGCCGGACTCGCTCAGCTCGCTCGGCATATTGGAAGTGTCGTTCTCGGCCTTGGTGAGGGTGGCATCGATGACCGCCGCCTCCAACTCCAGGACGAGCCAGTCGGTGATACCGAGGCCGAAGAACAGCAGGAACTCGTGCGCCCGATACTCGCCACGGTATTCCGCGGCGAGCTCGTAGCCGAATTCCAGCGGCTCGTATTCCATGTCGCTGTCGCGGTAGTACTCGTAGAACGGATAGACGACCAGCTCGCCGCGTCGTATGTAGGTGCCGAACATCGAAGAGGAGACACCGGTCCCGCGGTCGCGTAGATAGACCGGCAACTCTTCCTGCGCGGTGGCCGCCCTCGGCAATGCGAAGCCAACGCCCAGGAGCGAAGCTACGAGGAAAAAGACCGCTCTCTTCATGGTCACTCCTCCCTTTGCAGGTATCCACTAAGGAGCCTGCGAGGCAGGAGGAATGTGACAGGGTCTGGCGGCCTAGCGTGGGAGGGCAGCGAACTCTATCACATATCGGCCCCCGGCGTCGGGGTGAACCGCCGCCACGATCGAAGCCGCCTGCTTGGTGAACACGATGCTGTCGCCCACGCGGATCCGGATGTTGTTCGCGGAGCGCGGAACCCGGATCTCGTAGTCGGCTGTCGACCCGGCGTTCTCGACCCGCACACCCTGCGGTGCAACGGAGTAGGCCGGAGCCCTGCCGATGGCGCGGACCGCGAACTCGGCCTCCTCGACAAGCGTCACAAGAACGGTGCCCGACGCCTGGCTCGTTTCGAACACCAACTCGAATGGGTCCGTCGGGATCATCGAGACGCCGCCGGCGACGCCGACGGCCGGACCCTGCTCTGCTGTCGTCTCCTGCGGCCGTTCGAGAAGTCGGGCCACCCAGGTGCGGACGGAGGAGCCGGGCACGGCGGTGGCCGCGCCAGCTACCACGAGGAGCGCGACGCCCGCGGCAACGGCGTGGGAGACGCGCCAGCGCCGAGCAGCTCGTCGCATGACGTCTGCGGCGCCGACCTGGGGAATGGGGTGGTCCAACAGTCCCAGCAGCTCCCCGATATCTCGATCCTCGTCTTTGGCGGCCTCGACCCGGCGGCCACACGCGTCGCATTCCGCCAGATGCTCGGCCACCGCACGTGCATCCGCCTCGCCGAGCTCGCCGCCGAGATACAGATCGATCAGTTCGTCATCAAGGTGTCGCATCGCCACAATCCCCGAGCGCTCGACGTAGAGCGTCCTTTGCCCGCACGAGCAGAGCCCCCACACTGGTCGGTTTGAGGTCCAGTATCTCGGCTATCTCGCGGTATGTGTATCCCTCATAGCGAAGGACCAACAGCTCTCGTTCGCGTGGCGCAAGGCTATCGAGCGCCGAGCGAACGGCCTTCCGTTTGCGCGCAGTCGCCAGATCCGCTTCGGGCGACGGGCTGGCATCGAGGACCAGTTGCTTCGCCTCCTCACGCGCCAGCAGGCGGCGGCGGCGGTTCGATTTCGAGCGCGCGTTGTGGAACAGGTTCCTCGCGACCACGGCCAGCCACGATCCGCTGTTCAGCGGCAATGCCCCGCGCCGGTACAGACGTATGAATGCCTCCTGGGCGATGTCGGCGGCCAGATCGGGATCACCCGAGAGGCGGTCGAGATAGCGGAACAGCGGAGGAAAGCGCCTCTCGAATTCTTCGCGGAACACGTCATCGAACGGCCGCGATCCGGTTTGGGCTACTTGGCTCATTGCAATGCGGCGTCCATCATGTGAGCCGACAAGCCGTGGCTTTTGTGACAGACAGACTGAAGGTGCGCCACCGGGCGTGGCACGCCGGTCAGAAGCTCCACTCCAATCCAACCGTGAGAGGAGAGAGGGGGCGCATCGCTAGCTCGGACAGCTCGCCGGTGGACGGGTCGACAGTGTATCCCAGTAGGTTGCGCTTGCCGAGGACGTTGCTGACGGTGGCAAAACCTGTGAGCACACCATCGCGACCGAGCAGCTGCCACCGCCAGTGCTTGCGGACTCCGATGTCGAAGCGGAGGTAGGCGGGGAGTCGCGTGCCACCCAGCGGACCCGCCACCTCTTGTGGACTACCCTCCGCCTCGCACCCGCCCTCGACGATACTGCAGGCCTCCCATTCGAACGGCCCCTCTACCATCGTCGTCGGGCGGCCGAACTCCGCCCGCAGCGCCGATCGAACGACCAGCGATCCGGACAGCTGGTAGCCCAGCGATGCCGCGAGCGAGTGGCTGATGGCGAACCCGGGCCGGTAGGTTGCGCTTCCCAAATCATAGGCGACCGTCCCAAACCCGTAGTCGATGAGGGCGCGATAGCGGGCGCGCTCCAGCTTCACGCTTACCCCGCCACCCCAGGCTCGCGCACGCCCGACCGAATAGCCATCGACCGCGAACGGCTGTCCCGTCGTCGGAGCAACGAGCACCAGTCCCTCGAGGACGCGCGCATAGCCCTCCAGGCCAGCGCTCACGCCCTCGAGCGGCCGGGTCTCGAGCGTCAAGCCGAAGTGATCGGAACGTGCGATCGGAACGCTGTTGCCCTCCGCTGCGACGGAGAGATTCGGGCTGAACAGGTTATCGAGCAGCGACTCCGGGTTGCGGAGCGACTGGACCCACTGGTGGGCGCGTGCGTACCCGGCGGATACCGAGAAAGACGATGAAACCGACCAGCGCAGCGCCAGACGCGGTGCCAACCGGGGAGGCCCGCCCGCCACGAAGCTGCCACGCAGTCCGACGAGCAGCTGGAGACGGTCGCCGAGGCCCCTCTGATGCTCGGCGAACGCGGCAAAGATCTCGGGCTCGCCGCCGACATCTACGAGCGGCTCTGTCGGCGTGGCACTCGTTGCAGCCCGCACGACGGTGTAGGATGTGCGATCCCGCTCCACGCTGATCCCTAGGCGCGAGCCGCCGGTGCGACCGCCCGCCAGCAGCATGAATTGCGAGCCATACGTGCGTCGCCGACTGGACAGAGTCAACGGACCACCGATGGCGCGCCAGAGGGAGGCGACATCGAGATCGGCACGCCAGAGGCGCGCCTGGATCGCCGTGCGCCCTGAGAGCGGCTGCTCCCAGCCGAGCCCAACGGAGCGGCTCTTCCAGGAGAACTGGTTTTGTCCTCGCGCGTCATCGATTTCGATGTTCACACTGTCGATCGCCGCCGCCGTCTCCTGATCGTCGCTCGTCAGGTCGCTCGCGATCCGGAGACCGTTGTCACTCGTGAACGCCAGGGCTTCGATTCGACCGCCAAGGAGCGGCGCTTCGACCTTCGCCAGACCATCCGAGAACGAGCCCCGCACGTAGGAATTCTCGCCCGGCGGCGCCAGGAAGCCGGGATGCCCCCAACGTGCACTCAAGAGAACCCCGGCGCCGAGCGGCAGCGGCCCATCGACCGCCAGGCGGGCGCCGGTAGCAGTCACCGCACCGCGGACCCCGATGCGGTCCGCACTCGGTGCCTGGGTCCGGGCAGCGATGACACCGGAGAGCGCGCCGTCCCACGCGGGCGGTGCGACGACGGAATGGAGATCGACGCGTGAGATCGCGTCTGGGTTGAGGGCGCTGAACTGGCCGGCCGTGTGATAGGGGCTGTATACAGGGACTCCATCGACCAGAAAGAGGTTCTGGTCGCTCGACCCTCCCCGTACATGCAATCCGCTCGGGTTCTCCGGATCGAGCAGCACACCGGGTCCGCCGAGCGCCTCGAAGAAGTCGGGCTCAGCCAGTCCGGGATGCGTTCGAAGCTCCCACCCCGTGACCGTACTCGATCCAACCCACGGTGCCCCACCCACAGCGGGCGCGGTTTCAGAGCGTAGCGGTCGTGTGGCCGAGCTGGCGGTTACGGACCGCAGCCGTATCGGTTCCGGTTCCAGGGCGACGTCTAATCGAAGAGCACCGTTCCCCGGCACGAAGACGTGGAGCGTGCGCGACTTGTACCCGAGGCTGGAGATCTTCAGCCGTCGTGCCCCGGTCGGAATCTCGCTCAGCGCGTAGGACCCGGCGCTGTCGGTTAGGGAGACTCGGCCGAGGTCGACGATCTCGACCATGGCGGCGACGACCGGTGTGCCGGTCTCGGCGTCGCGGACCGTGCCCCACACAGCCACCTGTAGCTGGCCGAGCAAGAGAGCGACGCAGAACGCGGATGCGTGCATCGAAGGCTCAGCGATGACGGAACAGTGGCGCCTATACTATTCCACCCTAGCACCGGCGTCGAATGGCTGCAACCTTCGAAGGGCGGGTGCCTCCTGCTATCGCCGTCACTCGGCGCGCAGCGCCTCCATCGGATCGACCCCGGCGGCGCGCCGGGCCGGCAGGTAGGCCGCCGCGAGGGCGACCCCGGTCAGGCCCCCGGCCACCGACAGGAAGGTGAGCGGATCGAGCGGGCTGACACCGAACAACAGTCCCGCCATCAGCCGCGTCACGCCGTAGGACAGCGCCAGGCCGATGGCCACGCCGATCCCCGCCAGCAGCAGGCTTTGCCGCAGCACCATGCCCTTCACCTGACCGGTTTGGGCGCCCAGCGCCATCCGCAACCCCAGCTCGTGGCTGCGCTGGCTCACCGCGTAGGAGATCACACCGTAGACGCCGACGATCCCGAGCAGGAGCGCCACGCCCGCGGCAACGCCGAGCAGCACCAGCGTGAAGGACGTGCGGGCGATGGACTGTCCCATTAGGTCCTCGAGCGACTGCAGCCCCCGGACCGGCAGGTTCGGGTTGACCTC
The DNA here is from genome assembly GCA_039586575.1 of Gemmatimonadota bacterium. Lineage (GTDB taxonomy): Bacteria > Gemmatimonadota > Gemmatimonadetes > Palauibacterales > KS3-K002. The sequence goes on from JBDHKD010000008.1 coordinate 95,949, forward strand.
CCAGATGGCCGCCCGCACCTCGTCCAGAAACCCCGCCGTGCCGACCCGGTCGCTGCGAATCGCGAAGCCGATCCCCCGCCAGGTTCGCACCTGGTCGGGCGGGTCGCCTTCCCAGAACGCCAGGGTGACCTGCGGCCAATAGACCATGAGCGGCGGATCCTGGCCCAGTCCATCCTCTCTGACGTCGGAGACCACGCCGACGACCTCGTACCAGCGCGGCGGGTCGGGCCGCACCGAGACCCGTTGGCCCAGCGCTGCCTCCGCCGAGCCCCAGTACTCGCGGGCCAGGCTCTCGGAGACCAGCACCGCCGGGGCCCGCTCGTGAACGTCCTGCCAGGTGAGCGTACGGCCCAAGCGGAGCGGGGTACCCAGAGTCTCGAGGTATCCGCCACCGATCCACTTGTGCCGGCGAATCGACGGCGTCCGATCCCCCGTGTAGTCGAACCCGTCGACGTAGAGCGGATTGACGTTGCTATTCCCGTCCATCGGGACGGCGGTGGCGAGCGCAGCGGACGTGACGCCGGGGATCTCCGCCAGGCGGCGCGCGATGCGCTCGTGGGTCGCCGCGGCCTCGGCCGGGTCCTCGACTTCGTCCGATGAGATGTAGAGGCGGAGCGCCAGGACGTTCCCAGGATCGTGGAAGCCGGGATCGACGTTCCACAGCGAGTAGAAGCTACGCAGCATGAGACCCGAGGCGACGAGCAGCACCAGGGCCAGCGCCATCTGGCTCACGGCCAGGGTGTTCTGAACGCGGTGCCGTTTCCTGCCGGTCGTTCCGCCGCGTCCGCCCTCCTTCAGGGCGTCGACCGGCGTGGCGCGACCGAGCCTTAGGACCGGGAAGATGCCGAAGAACACCCCGGCGCCCAGCGACACGGCCAGCGTGAAGGTGAGCACGCCACCGTCCAACGCGACCTCGTCCAAGCGCGGCAGGTTGGCCGGCCCCGCGGCGATGAGCGCCTCGAGCCCGAAGTAGGCCAGGGCCAGACCGCCCAGCCCACCCAGCACGCCCAGCGACAGGCTCTCCTTCAGGTACTCCCAGCCGATCCGGCCGCGGCTCGCCCCCATGGCCGTCCGCACGGCCATCTCCGTCTCCTTCCCGTCGGCCCGGACGAGGAAGAGGTTCGCCACGTTGGCGCAAGCGATGAGCAGCACGACCGCGACCCCGGCCATGATGATCCAGAGGAGATTCGCCACGCTACCGACGAGGCTGTCCTTGAGCGGCTGGATGTTGGGAGCGAAACGCGCACGCTCCGAGAAGTCCGCCACCGGCCCACCCGGGAACTTCTCGAAGGCCAGCGGCAGCATGCGCGCCGCATCCGCGTTCGCCTGCTCGACCGTGACCCCGCCTCGCAATCGGGCCACGCCTCCCCAGCCGACGTTCCCCACGAACAGCGTCGACCGGTCAAAACGGAGCGGGAAGATCAGCAGCGGGGTCGTCCCGAGGGTCTGCAGGCTTGCCGGCGTGACGCCCACGATCTCCCAGCTCTGGTCGTCCACCTCGATCGTCTGCCCGACCACGCTGGGGTCAGCCCCGAACCGGCTCTGCCAATACCCGTAGCCCAGCATCAAGACGTTGGGCGAGGTGGGCTCGTCGTCCTCCGGCGTGAAGATCCGGCCCGCGACGGGACGCAGGCGCAGCGCCCGGAAGACCCCGCTCGTCACCCGGAGAACCCTCACCGCCTCCGGCTCCCCACCCCCGGTGATGGTCGCCAAGCTCCGCCCGTACATCCCGATGTCCTCGAAGACCCGGTTCTCGTCCTCGTAGGTGAAGTGCCAGGCCGCGCACTGGCCCGCGTTCTGCATACCCAGTCCCGGCGCCGCGTGGCTCACCGACACCAGCCGGTCGGCGTCGTCGAACGGCAGCGGTGAGAGTATGATCGCATCCAACAGGGTGAAGATGGCGGTCGTGGCGCCGATCCCCAGCGCCAGCACGAAGACCACCACAAAGCTGAACAGCGGACGCTTCGCCAGCGACCGAAAGGCGAAGCGGAAATCGCGGGCACCGTCGGCCAGCAAAGTCCACACTCCGCCCCTGCGCCGCAGTCCTGCCTCGCGCTTCTCCGCCCAGCGGCCCAGCTGCGCCCGCACGTGCGCCGGCTCGCTGTGGATCAACTCGTCGGCCGCTAGGTCGGCGTCACCCAGCCACTTCTCCACCAGCGCCTCGGCCTCCGCTTCGCTGGCTCCCCGGGCGAGCGCCTCCTGGTACAGATCCTCCAGGTGGTCCGCCAGCTCCGAGATTATCCGCTCCTCCCGCTGCCCCCGCATCGCGGGGAGGGAGAGGCGCTCCCTGAGATAGCTCTTCCAGTCAGGCATGGCTCACTCCGATCACCCTGTTCACCATGGCCGAGAAGGCCTGCCACTCCTGCCGCTGCCGGGCCACGACCTGTCGCCCCCTCGCGGTCAGGGTGTAGTAGCAGCGCCGCCGCTCCCCCTGCCTCTCCACCCAGCGCCCCTTGATCCAACCCCGCTTCTCCATCCGGTAGAGGACCGAGTAGAGGGTGGAGACGCGGAGCTCGAGCCGGCCGTCGGAGCGGTGCTCCAGCAGCTTGCCGATCTCGTAGCCGTGGCGGGCACCGTCCTCCAGGGCGGAGAGTATCAAGAGCTCCATACTGCCGCGCTTCAGATCGGCGCTGAACATGCGAGGCCTCCCAGTTCCGTCACGCGATACTTCGCCTGATGAAGTATGCCTACCCTACTAGACGCTCGTTTGGCCGAAAAGGTTTTAGTCGAGACCCCATTTCCCGGACGCCAGTTCCCGATGATATTGGCCTCAGTCGGATCCTCTATACATCGAGGAGGAGAGTCAGAATGAACCGCCCGAGCCACGGCCCCACGCTGAGCTGCATCCTATCTATGATTCTCGTCGCGCCGCTCCTACTCCTTGGGAGGCCCGCTGCTGCCGCAGCCCAGGGGGACGCGGCGGACCGGATCCTCGAAGCTGCCCGGGCCGGCGAAATCGATCGGGTGGAAGCCCTCCTGGAGGCGAGCCCGGAGTTGGTGAGGGTGCGGGACGGAGAGGGGAGGACCCCTCTGCACCAAGCCGTACTGGGCGGCCACCGGGAGCTGGCGGAGCGGCTGCTGGACCGGGGTGGCGACATCTCGGCGGTGGACGCCTGGAATTATACCCCCCTTCACCACGCCGCCTACGGGGGTGATGCGGCCCTGGTGGCGCTGTTCCTGGCTCGGGGTGCCGACGTCATGGCCAGGGAGGCGCGCGGGCGAACGCCGCTCTACCTGGCGGTGAATTGGGGCCGCAACCTGGAGGTAGTGGAGCGGCTGATAGCGGCTGGCGCCGACGTGAATGACCGGACGCCGAGCGGGGAGGAGATGCTGCTTTCCACCCTCTACTACGGGAGGCCCGAGATCATCGACGCCCTAGTGGCGGCGGGGGCGAGGCTGCCGGAGGACGATGGCTCCGTGGTGCGGGCCACGTACCTGGCAGCGAGCAACGGGTTCGAGGGGGTGTTTCAGATGGCCGCGGAGATGGCGGAGGCCCGGGAGATCAATTGGTGGGAGCACGTGCCGATGCACGCTGCCGCCCGCGGTGGCTCCCTCCCCATCGGCCAGGCGCTTCTGGCCCACGGCCTCACCGTGGACGAGAAGAACCTGTACGGGCTCACCCCGCTCCACATCGCCGCCGAGCACGGCCGCCTCGCCTTCGCCGAGTTCCTGGTCGGGAACGGCGCGCCGTTGGAAGAGTCCAGCGTCCAGGGTATGACGGCATTGCACTTCGCCCGGGAGGGCGGGCACGACAGCGTGGCGACGCGCCTGTTAGAGCTGGGAGCCGCGGATGAGCCGCCGGTCTTCCCGGAGCTGCGCGGCGCCTGGCTGGGGCAGCCGGAGCCCGGCGATGCCCCGGAGCGGTTCGCGCTGGGGATCGTTTCGGGACACGGGTTCAACTCCGAGCACTCTCCGGCAGCCTTCTCGCCCGACGGGACCGAGGTCTATTGGACCAAGGCCTTCCGGGGTCCCGTCCTCTTCTCCCGGCTGGAAGACGGCCGCTGGACGAGGCCGAGGCCGGCCCCCTTCGTCTCGGAGTACGGCGAGGGAGAGCCCATCTTCTCCCCGGACGGCGAGCGGTTGTACTTCCTTTCCATGCGCCCGCTGGAGCCGGGAGCCGAACCTGGGGACGAGAACATCTGGTACGTGGCGCGGGAAGGTGACGGCTGGTCGGAGCCGCAGCCGTTGGAGCCGGCCGTGAACGACTTCGACCACCACTGGCTCTTTTCCATATCCGAGGCCGGAACCCTCTACTTCTCGTCCGTGCGTGAGGGCGGGTACGGAAGCCGGGACATCTACCGCTCTCAGAGGGTGAACGGGGTCCACCAGCCGCCCGAGAACGTGGGTCCGGTCATCAACACCGACGGCCACGAACACACCCCCTTCATCGCCCCGGACGAGAGCTACCTGATTTTCGCCTCGACCGCTCATGGGCCAACCGCCGGGATGTTCCATTTCGTCATCAGCTACCGTGAAGCGGACGGGGCGTGGTCCACTCCGCAGGCGCTGGACCACATCACCGTACCCGTCAATGACCCACTCTGCCCGCTCATCACCGCCGACGGGAAGTTCATGTTCTTCATCGGCAGCGGCGACATCTGGTGGACCCGGGCGGACTTCATACAGGAGCTGCGCCGGCAGTAGCTCCGAAACCCGCTTCAGCCGCTGGCCGTAGTAGACGGACGGAGGGGAGCCCCGACCCCACCGTAGCCGCAGGCAGGCGTCAGATGGACCAGCTACGCAAAGATATCGTCTTCGCCATCCGGGTCTTACTCAAGCGCCCGGGGCTTTCCTTCATCATCATCCTCACCTTGAGCCTGGGGATCGGGGTCACGACCACCGTCTTCAGCTGGGTGAACGGCGCCCTCTACAAAGGCCTCCCGGTCCCGGGCGGCGATCGGGTGGTGGCGGTTGGAAGGAGCGAGCCGGCCCGCAACATCCGACTGGGCACCGTCGGCGTGCACGACTTCGTCGAGTGGCGGGAGCAACAGTCGACGCTGGCCGACCTGGCAGCGTTCAGCATGCGCACGGTCAACCTGTCGGGTAGCGAGGGTCGCCCGGAGCGTTACAGCGGCACCTTTGCTTCCGCGAACCTCTTCGACGTGCTGCGCGTCCAGCCGGCGCTGGGCGGCTTCTTCCGTCAGGGCGATGATCGGCCGGGCGCCGAGCCGGTGATCGTCATCGGCTATGCCGTCTGGCAACACCGCTACGGCGGCTCGCCCGACGTGATCGGGCGGACGGTCCGCGCCAACGGCACGACGCGCACGATCATCGGGGTCGCGCCCGAAGGTTTCCTCTTCCCGGACCGGGAGCAGCTCTGGATTCCGGAGACGATCGACCCCAACGCGAGCGCGCGCGGCGAAGGCCCCACGTACTATGGGGTCGGGCGGCTGCGGGACGGTATCACGCTGGACGAAGCGCGCGCCGAGTTCGCGCTCATCGCGCGGCGGCTGGAGCGCGAGTATCCGGAGACCAACGAAGGTGTCGGCGCGGCGGTGATGGCGTTCACCGAGCTCGGGGTCGGCCCCGAGATGTTCGGGTTGCTGCTCACGGCGGTCGGCGCTGTGATCGGCGTGCTGCTGATCGCTTGCGCCAACGTAGCCAACCTGTTGCTCGCCCGGGCATCCGTGCGCGCGCGTGAGGTCGCGGTACGCACGGCGCTCGGCGCCGGCCGCGCTCGCATCGTAACCCAGTTCATGACCGAGCTCCTGATCCTCTCCGTCATCGGCGGCTCTCTCGGGTACGCGCTCGGGCGCGCGGGCGTCGAGTTGGGCGACAGGATCTCGGTGATCGATCCGCCGCCCTTCTGGATCCGGTTCGATTCGGATTACCGGGTGGTGATCTTCGTGATCGCGATGGTCGTGCTATCCTGCATCGTGTCGGGTCTGGTGCCGGCGCTGCGCTCCACCGGCGTGAACGTGAGCGATGTGCTCAAAGACGAGGGCCGGGGGTCGTCGAGCTTTCGCATGGGCAAGTTCAGCGCCGGCCTCGTGGTGACCGAGATCGCGCTCTCCTGCGGCCTGCTCATCCTCGCCGGTCTGATGGCCAAGAGCGTCGCGCGGCTGAGGACACAGAACTTGCCCTTCGTCACCGAGAGCATCTTCACCGCGCGGCTCCGCCTGCTGGCCGACCAATATCCCGACGCTCAGAGCCGCACTGGGTTCTACGACGAACTGCTGCCGAGATTGCGAGCGATACCCGGGGTCGAAGCCGCGACCCTCTCGGATGGGCTGCCCGCCGCCGGAAACGGCCTGCGCAGGTTCGAGATCGAGGGGGTTCCATACGGCTCGCAGGAGGAGATGCCGGTCGCGCGCGAAGGCATCGTCACGCCGGGCTACTTCGAGACCTTCCAGACGCCTGTCATCGAGGGCCGCGCCTTCAGCACCATGGACCGAAGCGAGAGCCTGCCGGTGGCGGTCGTCAACGAGACGTTCGTCCGCACGTTCTTCCCCGAGGGCGATCCCCTAGGACGGCGCCTGCGCATCGCCGGCGACTCGACGGCGGCCTGGATGACCGTGGTCGGCATCGTGCCGGACATGAAGATGGAAGGCATCGCGAACCTCGCGGCCAGCCCGGCGGGCTACTACATACCGATCGCCCAGAGCCCCGTCGGCACGTCGGTCGCCATCGCGATTCGCGCCAGCGGCGCGCCGCTGGCGCTCACACTCGATGTCCGGTCGACCGTCGAATCTATCGACCCCGACCTCCCCATCTACGACGTCCTGTCGATGGAGCAGGTGATCGCCAGAGTGACCTGGTTCTTCTGGTTCTTCGGCTGGACCTTCATGGTGTTCGGGTTCGTGGCGCTCTTCCTCGCCGTCGTCGGCCTCTACGGCGTGATGTCGTTCGCCGTCAGCCGGCGCACCCAGGAGATGGGGATCCGCATGGCCCTGGGCGCCGACGGCGCGAGGCTGGTCCGCCTGATCATGAAGCGGGGGGTGATCCAGCTGGGTATCGGGCTGGCGCTGGGTATCGGGCTGGCCGCGCTGGGCGCCGGCCCGCTCCAGTTCTTCCTCTACGAGGTGAGCGCCCGCGACCTATCCGTCTTCGGCACCGCCTCGCTGGCGCTCGCCTTGACCGGCCTGGCGGCGAGCTTCATACCGGCGCGCCGCGTGACGCGGGTCGATCCGGTCACGGCGCTGACGGTCGAATAGAGAGCGAACGAGGGGGCGGCCGGCGGCCCGATCCCCTCCGAGCGGGCCCGAATTCAATCCTCCGAGTAGGCGAGCTCACCGCCTTTGACCACGGCAAGCACCACGTCCATGGCTTCCAGATCGGTCAACGGATTGCCCTTCACGACGATGATATCGGCGAGCTTCCCGGTCTCCAGCGTGCCCAACTTCTCTCCTTGTCCGCACACGAACGCCGCATTGCTAGTGCTCGCCTCGATGACTTCCAGCGGAGTGAGACCCGCCGCAAGGAAGAGTCTCATTTCCGTCAAGGGCATCCCTAACTCGACGTCGGGGTTGGCGCCGTAGTCATTGCCGAGCGCCAGAGTGCCGCCCAGGGCATGAAAGCGGTGCACAGCTTCGACGTGCACGTCAATGACGATCTGCTCTACAGGTGACCGATCAGTCTTCCGGTATAGCGTTCCGATATGGGCGTCCAGAGTCGGCACCATCACGATGCCCTGCTCTACCAGACGAGCGAGGAGCCGCTCAAACTCCGGCGCGACGATATCGAATAGTTGGGTACGCGGGTCGCCGCTCTCCAGGACGCTCCGCTCTTCTTCGGCAGACAGGATTGGGAAAGGTGAGTGCTCAATGACATCGATACCGGCCGGGAGCACAATGTCCTCTACGAGGTACGGTTCGATTGCATGGGCCCGGACCAGCGTATTGCGACCGTGGGCTTCCCCGATGATGGCACGCACCCGTTGCAAATCCAGGATGGGCCAGGGGGCGCGAGGATCGCCGGGGGCCAGAGCGATCTTGATCATGCTGGCCCCGCGACTCAGGAGATCGGCGACCGCATCTCGAGCTTCTGCCGGCGTTGCGACCTCATAGCTGAACTGCGATCCGTATGCCGGACCCGGGTAGCCGCCAGGTGCCGTGATGATCGGTCCAGCCCAAAAGCCCCGCGCCGCCGGACCCTCGGCCACCGAAGCCTGATCGAACCTCGAAAGCCGATCCAGTGATGTCCCCAGGTTGCACACGCTCGTGACCCCGTCGGTCAAGAACGCGCGACGGACCGCAGGATCGCCAGTGCTATGCGTGTGTGCGTTGATGATGCCAGGCATGATCGTACCGCCACCCGCATCGAGGACCCTCGCGCTTCGGGGAATCTGGAAGCCTGCTGCCTCGCCTACGGCTACGATCCGACCCCCTTGGACGACAACGACGCCATCAGCTATCGGCGGCCCGCCGGTGCCGTCAATGACGGTCCCATCCCTTATTACCAGAGCATCGACCGGCACACGCGGATTGTCGGACGCACACCCGGCAAGTGCGGTCAACAGCAGAGTTACGCAGAGTTTCTCGCTCATCCGAACCGCCCCATAGCGCCACCGAAGATGGCGCGAGTGAGTTAGAGCACCCGCTTCGGCAGCTCGCAATTGAGGTGCATCAGGACATCGTATACAGAGATCCCGGTCGTCCCTGCCAGCGCGTTCGGGTGGATCGCTGGATCGTCCGGACCGACCAGGGTCGCCACGTCTCCGATCGCGGCCGTAGGCTCATCGCCGAGCTCGACGATCGTGTGACTGGCACTCACGGCCCCGATCACGGGACAGAGCCGACCGTTGATCAGCACTTGGGCGCCATTCACGGCCTCGCGCGGATAGCCGTCGGCGTGGCCGACGGGCAGTGTGGCGATCCACGTCGGCCTCTCAGCCACGTAGTTCCGCCCGTAGCTCACACTGTCTCCCGTCCGCAGGCGCTCAACGCGTACGACGCGGGCGCGGAGCCGAAAGGCGGGGCGGAGTTCAGCGATCTGCCTCTCGGTCCCCGCGTCGCTCGGATACGCACCGTAGAGCGCAATCCCAGGCCGCACGAGATCCAGGTGCGCCTCGGGGAAGTTGAAGACCGCGTTGGATGAGGCCGCATGCAGGAGGCCGAGGTTCGCGCCGCGGCTCTGCGCTTCGGCAGCCAGGGTAGTGAAGCGGCGTAGCTGCTCCTCGTCGAAGTCCGGGACCTCCGTGAGCCCCGTGAAGGTCCCGTCGATCCGTACGCTCTCGAGGCGCGTGACCTCCAGCAACCAGGGGAGAGCCCGGTAGTAAGGCACGCCCATGCGGCTCATGCCGGTGTCAAGGTAGACGTGGGCGCGCGCCGGCCTCCGCGCCGCGGCGGTTGCCCGTGCCACGCGCTCGGCCGCGTCCTCGGTGCACAGGCTGAGGTGAATCTCGCGGATAACCAGCTCCGGGCCATCCTTGTCGCTGCAAAGGCCCATCAGCAAGACCGGCTTGCGGATACCGGCATCGCGCAGCGCGAGCGCCGCGGCCGTCTTCACGACAGCGAAGCCGGCGATCTCTGGCAGAGGCTCGAGCAGGGTCGCTACCGTGGTAAGCCCAAGACCGTATGCGTTGTTCTTGATCACAGCCAGGATGGGTCGGCCGCGTACGAGCCGAGAGACAACGTGCACGTTCTCGCGCAGTGCAGCGGCGTCCACTTCGAGCCACGGATCGAACCGTTCGCCCGGCTCGACCGCGACTTGCAGGCTGGGCACTGCCCAAGCGGGTCTTGCGAGCGCGGTGGTTGCCACGGCCGTGACGAACGTGCGACGGGAGATGGTCATCGGACCCCCCTCCTGAGGGAAGCGCCTGTACAGGATGGAATCGGTTACCGCCGCACGCAACTCATGCAGGGATGGGGCCAGTTGCCTGGCTTGTATCGCGCACCGCATACTGTAGCTGACGGGAGAGGGCTGAGGCCGGGCTGTGCTAATGGTCTTTTCCCCGCCGGAGACGCCCAGCGACTCCTCCCGGCCATTCCCTCGCAGCGGCAAGCCGCCCTTAGGTAAGAACGAGCGAGATACCTGCACCCGCCAGTTGAGTGCAGGTATCTCTTCTCCCTGCCGAAAAGTCTCTATCTAATACGTCCCTCGACCTAACATCGTCGCGGTCTCTTCCGTGGTGAGGACCGCGTTCGCCATGAAGCGGAAGTTTAGCAACGCCGCCTGGTACCCGTCGAAGTCCGGCAGCTTGGCGGCCGCCGTGGCGTCCTTCACGACCGCGACCTCGAAACCCTGCTCCAACAGCTCGCGCATGTGGCTCTCGGTGCACAGATTCGCCGACATGCCGCCGAGGATCACCTGATCGATCCCGCGCTTGCGTAGCTGCAGAACCAGGTCGTTCGTCTCCGGACCGTAAACCTTGTGCGGGCTCGCCACGACCGTCATGCCGTCCTGGATATATGGTTTGTACCGCTCGAGCCAGTCGGCGCCGGAGCCCTCGAAGCCCTCGAGGCTGAGTGGGTCGATACGGTCGAACATGCCGATGCTGTGCATCAGCACCTCGAGCGCGCCGCCGAACTTCCAGCCGTGATCGGTGGGATAATAGTAGTGCGGCGAGATGAAGACGGGGATGTCGTTCGCCTTGGCGATCCTCAGCAGCGTCTCGATGTTCGCCACCGTGTTGTTCTCGGTGACGCTCTCGCCGACCACACCCCAGGTCACGCCGTCGGGGCTGAGGAAGTCGTTCTGCGGGTCGGTGATGACTACGGCGACCCGGTCGAAGTCGATCTCGATCCCCGGGTCAGGAAGTTGGGCGGCCGCCTGGCTGGCGAGCGGCAGCAGCGCCACCAGGGCCGGGGCGGCGCGCAGGGCTAATCGCACGGTCTTCATGGGGCCTCACCTTATTATAGCGTTCCAAGTGAGAACGTTTGCCGGACAACCGATGTTCCGTCCTGGCAAGCCTGGTCGCGATTCGGTATGGCTGTGGGGGCACACTGCGGCGCCGCTCAGCGCACGGTTCTGCGCTTACCGCTCGTTTCCTGTCGGGCGCAACTCTTCGACGACGCTCGCATCGACCCAGTAGATGTTCCCGGGGCCGTCGGGGATCGGAGAACCGTAGAGGAGCGAAGGCCGGTTGCTGTTGAAGAAGAGGTAGTTCCCATCGGCGCTGACGTAAGGATACTCGTCCTTCCAAGGCGAGTTGACTCGCGCACCCAGGTTCCTGGGTCGCGTCCACGATCCGCGGAGTCCCGTGCCCGTCTCCTTCACGGCGTGCCTCGAAGATGTCTTGGGATGCAGATTCGACTCGCTGGCCGAAGTAGAGAGTCCCATCGCTGGCGATGGCCGGGCCACGTCGTCCGTCAGCCGAAGTGCGGTTCCCGTTTCTCGGCAAACGCCGTGAGGCCTTCCTCGAAATCGTGGGACGCGGCGTTGTCCACCTGAGCTAGACGCTCGGCCTCAATCTGGAAGGCCAGGTCGTGCTCGTAGGCGCTGTTGAGCAGAGCCTTCGCTCGTGCCACCGCGGCGGCCGGGGCGCTTGCGAGCCCGAGTGCGATCTCCTTGACCCTTGCCTCGAAGTCTTCCTCGGGAACCACCCAGTTGATGAGTCCCCACTCTTGCGCCGTCGCCGCATCCAGCTCGGTGGGCAGCAACGCCAGCTCGCAGGCACGCGCGTATCCAACCAGACGCGGCAGGAACCAGGTACCCCCTCCGTCCGGCGACAGGCCGATCTTGACGAAAGCCTGCGTGAACCGGGTCCTGTCGGTCGCTATCTTGAGATCGCAGGCCAACATCAGGTTGGATGCCACTCCGGCAACGGCTCCGTGCACGGCGGCGAGAACCGGCTTGGGCGTCTGGCGCAGGGCCAGCACGATCTCGCCGAACGCGGACAGCGGAGCACGGAAGTAGGCGGCACGATCCTCCCCGTTTCGCACACAGCCCATCATCTCCCGGATGTCACCTCCGGCCGAGAACACTTTCCCCGTACCACGGATCACGACCGCGCGGACGTCATCGTCCCGATTGAACTCGTCCAGCGTGGCCAGGAACTGACCAGCCAGGGCCAGGTTGAATGCATTGAGCACGTCCGGACGATTCAGAATGATCGTACCGACGTGGTCCTCGACGGAAGAGAGAATAAGGCTGTCGGACGTTCCGGTCGGAGTCATAGCATCTCGGCTTCCTGTGGAATGTCGCCTCGGCATCCAGCAATCGGGGCGACAGTCACTACATCGGCTGCGTTCATGTTGTTTCTACCAGGCCGTCTTGCCAGGGACCGCTACCCTGCTTGGCCAGTCTCGCGCCGTGGCTCCAGATAGCGTAGTTTAACAGCGAATCTTGAAGGACCGGCTTGATATCCTCAAGCCGACGACAGACCGGAACAGACGTTGCAATCGCCTTCCACCCCCCCGGGTGCTTCGGCGTCGTTTCTCGCCTCTCGTCGGTGCCAGGAGGTCTATTTCAATGAAGTCCACCGGCTACGACCCCTATTACCGGTTTGCGGCGGCGCTGATCGCCAGCGCGATCAAAGCCGCGCGAAAGATCGAGCAGCCGTGCAGCCACGACACACAGGTGAGCGCGTTGAGGGCTATCGCGTGGCTGGCGTGGCCAGGAGCCGGGGACCAGTGGTTCGACATGGCAGGCTTCGAACAGGTGGCGCTCCTGGAGCGTCTTCCCCTGGACCGCTGGGTCAAGCGGGGGCGCGAGCTGGTGACGGCCAACCCACAGCTGAAGAAGGCCATGACCTGACGCCAGCCCGATCTGAGCCAACGATGGTTCTGCCGTTGGCTCACGCCGGGTCAGTCCAATGAATGTTGGGCGAGATTCTAGTTTTGAACCACCACAGCAAGAAGGACTCCATAGTGAATATCTATGTAGGAAACCTGTCTCGCGACGTCACCGAAGAGGAATTGCGAGAAGCTTTTGAAGCCTTCGGACAGGTCGCATCCGTAAACATCATAACGGACAAGTACAGTGGCGAGCCAAGAGGATTCGCGTTTGTCGAGATGCCCGCCAAAACCGAAGCCCAGTCCGCGATCAACGACCTGAACGGGAAGGAGTTGAAGGGACGAGAGCTCAACGTCAACGAGGCTCGCCCCCGCTCCGAAGGGCGTCGAGGCGGTGGCGGCCGAGGTGGCGGCCGAGGTGGTGGAGGGCGGGGCGGCGGCGGTTACGGCGGAGGAGGCCGTGGCGGTGGGCGGCGGTCCTGGTAAGCCGCGCTCGGACATCAGAGACTCGTACGACAGCGACAATCGCCCTTCCCTTGGACGTCGACCCGCCCCAGCCGCGGTCCGCACCTCGAAGGGCAGGTGATGTGGCGAAGGCTGGCCACCCTGCCCCATCCCTCCCAGGGTAGGGGATGACCAGCGTAGCGCGGGGCCACCCCACAACCTGCGGGCCAGAAGTGCAAGTCGGGGCGCCGGCCAGCGCCAGCCTTAGGCGACCCGACGTGTGCCTTTATGGACGATTTGCGCGATACCGTGTCCAAAGACGAACTCACCCGGAACTACCTCCAGTACCGGTGGCTCGACGACGCTCGGTGTAGCTCGAAGTGAGCACCATCGATGCCTTCATCGCACCCGCTCAGGTGGATGAACCGATCCGCGCCGAGCTCTTTGGCATCGAGCGCTTGGAGCAACACGCCGAGAGCCTGGCCGCGGCCCAGCGTACCACCGAGAAGCCTGCCAAAGGAAAGAATCTGCTCCCCAGGGTCCGCGAGAACGGGCGCGCGCTTCTAGGGGCTTACCGGAACATCGTCGAGGCGGTCCGGGAGAAGAGCGAGATCACGCCGGCCGCGGAGTGGTTGCTCGACAACTTCTTCGTCGTGGACGAGCAGCTCCGGGAGATCCGCGACCATCTCCCGGGTAGCTACTACCGCCTGCTGCCGAAGATCGCCGAGGGCCACCTCGCCGGATACCCGCGCGTCTATGGGCTGGCCTGGGCCTACGTGGCCCATACCGACAGCCGGTTCGACCTGAAGACGCTTCAGCGATTCGTCCGCGCCTACCAGCGCATCCAGCCGCTCACCATCGGGGAGGTCTGGGCTGTAGCCATCCACCTGCGCGTGGCCCTCGTGGAGAACATGCGGCGGCTGGCGGAGCGGATCGTCCGCGCCCGCCAGGCGCGGGCGGGGGCCGACGAGCTGGCGGACCGCCTGCTGGGCCTGAGCAGTCAGCCGGCGGAACATGCGGATGATGTTCTGAGCCGCCTGGACGACGCCCCTCTGGCCGGCGCCTTCGCAGTTCAGCTTATCCAGCGGCTGCGTGACCAGGATCCGTCGATCATGCCGGCCCTGGCCTGGCTCCACGAGAAGTTGAGCGCCCAGGGCACGTCGGCCAACGAAGTGGTCGCCCAAGAACACCATGCTCAGGGCGCGGGGAACGTCACCGTCCGGAACATCATCACGAGCATGCGGTGGATGTCCTCCATCGACTGGCTCGAGTTCTTCGAGAGCGTAAGTCTGGTGGACGAGGTCCTCCGCGCCTCTCCAGGGTTCGCGGCGATGGATTTCGCGACGCGGAACGAGTACCGGACCCAAATCGAGCTGCTCTCCCGCCGTTCACGGCGATCGGAGATCGAGGTGGCACGAGAAGCCATGGCCCTGGCGCAGAGAGCCGCCCGGGATGACGGATATCCTAGGACGGATGAGGCAGAGGTTCTGGAGGGCGAGCCGGGCCTTCCCGGTGTTCCCGAACGTGCCGAGGAGGACCCGGGGTACTACCTCGTTTCCTCGGGCAGGAGGGCTTTCGAGAGGCATCTGGGTTTTCGCGTTCCCTTGCGAATCCGGCTCCGCCGCGCCATTCGCGCCCTCGCGACCGCCGGCTACCTGGGAGGAATCGCCGTCCTCACCGCCCTCCTGCTCTCCGTCCCTCTGTTCTTAACGTGGAGCGCCGGGGCGGGACTGGGGAGCCTCGTGCTTCTGGGAATTCTCGGGCTCGTGCCCGCCTCGGATATCGCAGTGTCCCTCGTTCATCGCCTGGTTCCGATTCTCGTTCCACCGACGTTGCTCCCCAAGCTCGAGCTCGCCCGCGGCGTGCCCCCGGAACTTCGAACCATGGTCGTCGTCCCCACGCTGGTCACGAGCCGGGCTGATATCGAGGAGCAGCTCGAGCGGCTCGAGGTGCACTACCTGGCGAATCCCGAAGGCCATCTCCACTTCGCCCTGCTTACCGATTGGTCGGACGCGCTCAGCGAGCACATGCCCATCGATGAGGCCCTCGTCGCCGCACTGGCCGACGGCATCGCGCAACTCAACGAGCGCTACGAGAGCTTGCCCGGCGGCGGGGAGCGGTTCCTGCTGTTGCATCGCCGGCGTCTCTGGAACGAGAAGGAAGGCAAGTGGATCGGCTGGGAAAGGAAGCGAGGCAAGCTCCACGAGCTGAACCGGCTGCTGCGCGGCGCCGATGACACTTCGTTCATCCCGGTAGAGGGACGGCCGCCCACGGTGCCCCAGGGCATCCGCTACGTCATCACGCTGGACGCCGACACCCGGCTTCCCAAGGGGACCGCTTACCGCCTGGTCGGCGCGATGGCGCACCCGTTGAACCGGCCGCGCTTCGATCCACGAGAAGGACGGGTCGTCCGGGGCTATGCGATCCTGCAGCCCCGCATCACACCGTCGTTGCCCACGGGCCCGGGAAGCACGACCTACCAGCGGATCGTCTCGGGTCCCGGCGGTGTGGACCCCTACGCGGCCGCGGTCTCGGACGTGTATCAGGAACTGTTCGAGGAAGGGTCGTTCACCGGCAAGGGGATCTACGACATCGATGCGTTCGAGGCGGCGCTGGAGGGGCAGGTTCCTGAGAACGCGCTGCTCAGCCACGACCTTTTCGAGGGCTTGTTCGCGCGCGCCGGGCTCGTGACCGATGTGGATCTGTTCGAGGAGTTCCCGGCCAACTACGAGGTGGCCGCGCGCCGCGACCATCGCTGGGTGCGAGGCGACTGGCAGCTGCTACCTTGGATCCTGGGCCATGCACGCGACGCCGCAGGGCGGCGACAGAGGGCTCGCATACCAGCCCACGGCCGCTGGAAGATGGTGGACAATCTGCGCCGCAGCCTGGCAGCACCCGGGTTGTTCTTGATGGCGGTGGCCGCCTGGGTCCTTCCCGCAGTTCCCCCCCTGCTCTGGACCGGCCTGTTCCTTGGATCGGTGGCGGTGCCAGCCTTCATACCGGTTCTCGACGGCCTCATCCCCAGGCGCCGGGGTATCTCGAAGCGCAACCACTTTAGGGCCGTTACCTACGACATCTACGTGGCCCTGACGCAGGCGTTCCTGGCCATTACCATGCTGGCACACCAGGCGTGGTTGATGGTGGACGCGGTCGTACGCACGCTGTGGCGGCTCTACGTGTCGAAACGGAACCTCCTCGAATGGGTCGCGGCCGCGCAGGCGGGCTACGGAGTCGACCTGAGGCTGCGCAGCTTCTACCGGCACCTTCGCTGGGCCGTGGTTCTCGCCGTCGCGGCCGGCGCGCTCTTCCTCCTGCTCAAGCCGGGAGCCTGGCCCGCGGCCACGCCGTTTGCCCTCCTCTGGGTGCTGTCCCCCGTCTTTGCATGGTGGATCAGCCTGCCGCTGACGGACCCGCAGGAACAGATCCTCTCCCCCGATGAGACGCGCGCCCTGCGGCTCGTCGCGCGCCGGACCTGGCGTTTCTTCGAGAGGTTCGTGGACGACAAGGGTAATGCCCTTCCGCCGGACAACTTCCAGGAAGACCCCGAGCCCGTCGAAGCCCTCCGCACATCGCCGACGAATCTCGGTCTCTATCTGCTGAGCACCACGGTCGCCCACGACTTCGGCTGGATCGGGATTCTCGACGCGGCGGACCGGCTCGAGGCCACGCTGAAGACGATGACGAACCTGCGCCGGGTCCGCGGCCACTTCTTCAACTGGTACGACACCCGGGATCTCCGGCCGTTGGATCCCATGTACGTGTCTACGGTGGACAGCGGCAATCTGGCGGGACACCTCATCGCACTGGCTCAGGCGTGCCGCAGCCTGATGCAGCGGCCACTTCTGCGCCCGGAGATCCTCGAGGGGATCGGCGACGCTCTCGCGCTGCTTCTCGAGTCGGTGGAAAAGGCGGAGCACCCCCAACGCGCGCAGACGGTCACGGCGGAGCAGTTGATCGAGGCCGCCGAGTCACTGTCGGACCTGCTGGAGAATCCACCGACGTCGCTTCCCGAATGGGTCCACCGCTTCAAGGAGCTGGAGGTCCAGGCGGAGAGCCTCCTGGACATCGCAAGCACGCTCGTGAGCGACGTCAAGGACGGATCGCAATCCGAGGTCCTGACGTGGGCGACGGCCGTTCGGAACTCGGTCCGCAGCCACGCCCGCGACCTCGGTACGACCATGCCCTGGTGCATACGCCTCTACGCCGCCGGTTCGGCGGGGGGAGTAGCCCGCGAAGACGAGGGCCGGGCGACCTGGCTAGCCCGGTCGGCATCGTTCTTGGAGCCGTTGGTCGCCACGAGCCCCACGGCAGCCGGGCTCTCGGACCTGCTGCGCGCGGTTCGCGAGGTGATCGCTAAGCGCACCGGTGTTCTGGAGAGCGCGGACGGAGACCCGATCCTCGACGATCTGGAGGCGTCGTGGACGGCGGCCGCCGCCCTCAGGCATCGCTTCTCCGCCCTGGCGCTACTCGCCGAGCAGCTGGTCCAGGCCATGGACTTTCGATTCCTGTTCGACTCCTCGCGCAAGCTGTTCTCCATCGGCTACCGCGTGGCCGATGGCATACTCGATCCTAGCTGCTACGATCTGCTGGCCTCCGAGGCCAGGCTGGCGAGCTTCGTGGCCGTCGCCAAGGGCGACGTTACGCCGCGGCACTGGTTCCTGCTCGGCCGCTCCCTGACACCGGTGGGGGGCGGTGCGGCCCTCGTCTCCTGGTCGGGTTCGATGTTCGAGTACCTGATGCCGCTCCTCGTGATGGCGCAGCCGGCGCGCAGCCTTCTGGATCTGAGCAGTCGCCTCGTAGTGGGACGCCAGATCCGTTACGGTGCGGAGCGGGGAGTTCCGTGGGGGGTGTCGGAGTCGGGCTACAACGTCCGTGATCTAAAGCTCACGTATCAGTACTCGGATTTCGGCGTGCCCGGCTTGGGGCTCAAGCGGGGGCTGTTCGAGGACGTGGTAGTGGCACCCTACGCCACCGCGCTTGCGGCCATGGTGGATCCCAGGGCAGCCCTGACCAACTTCGGGCGACTCGAGGAGGCCGAAGCTCTGGGCGCCTACGGGTTCTACGAAGCGCTCGACTACACGCCCTCGCGGCTGCCGGAGCAGGCCCGGGTGGCCGTGGTCCGGGCATACATGACCCACCACCAGGGGATGATCCTCGTCTCGCTCGGTAACGTGGTTCACGACGGGCTGACCCGCAGGCGCTTCCATTCCCATCCCATGGTCCAGGCGGCGGAGCTCCTGCTTCAGGAACGGACGCCGCGCTCGGTGAGTGTGACCCGGCCCCGCGGTGAGGAGGTTCGGGAGGCTGTGCTGGTCCGCGACCTCGTCCTTCCCACGCTGCGGCGATTCGAGTCGCCGCACGACATCACGCCCCGCACGCATCTCCTCTCGAACGGCCGCTACACGGTCATGGTCACGGCGGCGGGCTCCGGGTTCAGCCGCTGGCGCGAGCTCGCCGTTACCCGCTGGCGCGAGGACACGACGCGTGACCCCTGGGGCACGTTCGTCTTCTTGCGCGACGCGGAGACCGGAGACGTCTGGTCGGCCGGCTTCCAGCCCAGCGGAAGCGAAGCGGACCACTACGACGTCGTCTATTCCGAGGACCGGGCCAAGATCATGCAGCGGTTCCGGTCCCTGACGATCACGCTCGAGATCGTGGTTTCACCCGAGGACGACGCTGAGCTGCGCCGGCTGACGGTGACCAACCTCGAGAACCGGGACCGCGAGATCGATTTCACATCCTACGCCGAGATCGCGCTGGCTCCGCAGGGCGCCGACCTGGCCCACCCCGCCTTTTCCAACCTCTTCGTCGAGACGGAGTTCGTTCCCGAGCTCGGTACCCTGCTCGCGACTCGGCGCCCGCGTTCGGCGGACGAGCCGCAGGTCTGGCTCGCCCACCTCGCCGCGGTGCAGGGCGAGACGGTCGACGCGTTGCAGTACGAGAGTGACCGCGCACGGTTCCTGGGCCGGGGCCGCGGGGTTCGGACGCCGCTCTCCGTGATCGACGGGGGGCCGCTCTCCGATACAGCGGGTACCGTTCTGGATCCCATCGTGAGTCTCCGGCAGCGGGTGGCGATTCCCCACGGAGAGACGGTCAACCTCGTGTTCACTACGCTCGTCGCCTCGTCCCGGGAGGAGGCGCTCGAGATTGCCGAGAAGTACCGCCAGCCGGAAACGTTCGAGCGAGAAAGCTCGCTGGCCTGGACACAGGCCCAGGTCCAGCTACACCACCTCCGGATCACCCAGGACGAGGCGCACCTTTTTCAGCGTCTGGCCAACCGTCTGCTGTACGCCGATCCCACGTTGCGCGCGGCTCCCCGGGTACTGGCCAGGAACCGCGCTGGCCAGTCCGGGCTCTGGCCCTACGGCATCTCCGGCGATCTTCCTATCGCTCTGGTGCGCATCGAGAGGGACGAAGAGCGCGACGTCGTGAGGCAGCTGCTTCGGGCGCACGAGTATTGGCACATCAAGGGAATTAGCGCCGACCTCGTGATCCTCAATGCGAAAGGCACCTCCTACATCCAGGACCTCCAGGAGTCCCTCGAAGCCATGGTGCAGGCGATCCAGTCCGCGGTCGGCCACGAGAGGCATGAGGGCTATGGGGAGGTATTCGCGCTCCGGGCCGACCTCGTGCCCGCGCGGGACCAAATCCTCCTGCGCGCGGCGGCGCGTGTGGTGATCCTGGCGCGCCAGGGTACGCTGTCTGAGCAGGTGGTTAGGCTGCAGTGGTTGAGGCCCGGGCCGGTTCCGCCGCTGCTCCGCGCGCCGCGCGAGAAGGCCAAGACCGTTTCCCCTCCCACCCTGAAGCTCGAGTTCTTCAACGGCCTGGGAGGATTCACAGCGGACGGCCGCGAATACGTCACGATTCTGGGCAAGGGACTGTGGACCCCGGCTCCCTGGATCAACGTGGTGGCGAACCCGGAATTCGGTTTCCAGGTCTCCGAGTCGGGCTCGGGCTACACCTGGTCCGTGAACAGCCGAGAGAACAAGCTCACGCCTTGGTCGAACGATCCCGTCAGCGATACTCCTGGCGAGATCTTCTACGTGCAGGATGAGGACAGCAATCTGGTCTGGGGACCGACCATCCTCCCGATCCGCGAAGAAGGCTGGCCCTACGTCATACGGCACGGGCAGGGGTACAGTCGCTTCGAGCACACTTCACATGACATCGCTCTGGATCTCTTGCAGCTCGTGCCGCTTCGGGACCACGTCAAGATCTCCAGACTCTCCCTGGAGAATCGGTCCAACCGCAAACGGCGGCTTGTGGTCACGGCCTATGCAGAGTGGGTGCTGGGGGTCGAGCGGAGCGGCTCCGCGCCCTTCGTGGTCACCGCCATCGACCGCGCGACCGGAGCCATGTTTGCGCGAAACTCGTGGAACGGAGAGTTCGCGGATCGGGTCGCCTTCGCTGACCTGGCCGGGCGCCAGACCTCCTGGACCGGCGACCGCCTGGAGTTCCTGGGCCGCAACGCCAGCCTCGACCATCCCGCGTCGTTGGAGCGGGGGGAGGAGCTCTCGGGAAAGACCGGTGCGGGTCTGGACCCCTGCGCCGCTCTCCAGACCGAAGTGGAGCTCGAGCCGGGGGAACGCGCCGAGGTGGTGTTCCTGTTGGGTCAGGGGGATAGCCGTGAAGAGGCCCGATCCCTGGTCGAACGCTACCGCGAGCTGGACAGCGACGCGGTCCTCCGCGAGGTCCAGGATCACTGGAACGGGGTACTGGGTTCGATCCAGGTCAAGACTCCCGACCCCTCCGTGGACCTACTCCTCAACCGCTGGCTTCTCTATCAAACGCTCGCCTGCCGAGTCTGGGCCCGCTCCGCG
The DNA here is from genome assembly GCA_039586575.1 of Gemmatimonadota bacterium. Taxonomy (GTDB): domain Bacteria; phylum Gemmatimonadota; class Gemmatimonadetes; order Palauibacterales; family KS3-K002. The sequence goes on from JBDHKD010000008.1 coordinate 116,827, forward strand.
TTCTACCAGTCCTCGGGGGCTTACGGATTCCGCGACCAGCTCCAGGACGTCCTGGCCCTGGCGGTGACAAGGCCCGATATCTTGCGCGACCACCTCCTCCGGGCTGCCGCCCGGCAGTTCTCTGAGGGGGATGTCCAGCACTGGTGGCATCCCCCAACGGGCCGCGGGGTCCGGACCCGGATCTCCGACGACCTCCTGTGGCTGCCCTATGCGGTGGCCCATTATCTCCTGACCACGGAGGACCGGGCGGTGCTCGACGAAGAGGTCCCGTGGCTCGAGGGGGTGGCCCTGGAGGAGCACGAGCAAGAGGCTTACTTCGAGCCCAAGGAGTCCGAGGATCGGGCGACGCTGTACGAACACTGCGCGCGGGCCCTGGACCGCAGCCTCGACGTCGGCAGCCACGGCCTACCCTTGATCGGGGCCGGGGATTGGAACGACGGCATGAACCGTGTCGGCCGCGAGGGCCGGGGAGAAAGCGTCTGGCTGGGCTGGTTTCTCCTCGTGAACCTGACGGAGTTCGCCCGGATCGCCGAGCTGCGCGCCGAAGATGAGCGTGCGGCACGCTGGCGGAGGAAGGCGGCTTCTCTCGAGGCTTCGCTGGAGGGGGAGGCATGGGACGGGGAATGGTACAAGCGCGCTTTCTTCGACGACGGTTCGCCGCTCGGATCCGCGGCTAACGACGAGTGCCAGATCGACTCCATCCCCCAATCGTGGGCGGTCCTCTCCGGCGCCGGCGACAAGCAGCGGGCGCGCCAGGCCATGGAATCGGTGGAGCGACGGCTGGTCCGGTGGGAGGACCGGCTGCTGCTGCTCTTCTCCCCACCATTCGACCGGACACCCCAGGACCCGGGATACATCAAGGGATACGTTCCCGGCATCCGCGAGAACGGAGGGCAGTACACCCACGCGGCGATCTGGTCTGTCGTCGCATTCGCCATGCTGGGCGAGGGAGACAAGGCCGTCGATCTCTTCAACCTGCTGAGCCCCATCCACCATGCGAGCCGTCGCGCGGACGTTCACCGCTACAAGGTGGAGCCCTACGCCGTACCCGCAGATGTCTATTCCGAACCTCCCCACGTGGGACGAGGGGGATGGACGTGGTACACGGGGGCTGCGGGCTGGCTCTACCGTGCCGGGCTGGAGTGGATTCTCGGATTCCGGAAGCGAGGATCCGCCCTCTGTATCGATCCGTGCATTCCCAGGGGGTGGAAAGGCTTCGAGGTCACCTACCGGCACGGTGACACCGTCTACCAGATCACCGTCGCGAATCCGAAGGGAGTGTGCCGGGGAGTATCCCGGGTCAGCCTGGACGGAACAGCGCTCCCGGGAGACGGGCTCGTACCTTTGTCCGACGACGGTCGCGAGCACCGGGTCGAGGTGGTGCTGGGTTAGCTCCAGCCGAGGGAGGATGCCTGTTGGAGCACGCGGTCCACGATGGCCACCGCCGAACCCACGCCGTCTTCGGCGCGCAGTCGCTCTCCCAGCTCCGCCGATCGTCGCCGCATTCCCTCGTCGGTGACGGCCGTTCGGATCGCGTCGGCCAGCCGCTCCACTGTGAGCCGCCGTTCGAGGATCGGTGGCGGCCCCGCGCCCAGCGACGCCACCCGCGTGGCCCAGAACGGCTGATCGGCGAAGAACGGCACGACGACCGCCGGAAGGCCGGCGCGCAGGGCGGCCGCCGTCGTCCCGGCACCGCCGTGGTGGACGACCGCCGCCACCCGAGGGAAGAGCCAATCGTGCGGGATCTCGTCGAGCACCAGGACGTCGTCGGGGAGATCGTGCGTCGCCGCTGCCATCCACCCTGTCGCCAGGATCCCCCGCACGCCCGCCTGCCGTAGCGCGTCCAGCACGACATCGATCGTCGCCGCCGGGTCACGCGGGATCATGCTGCTGAACCCCACGTACACCGGTGGTGGGCCGGCCTCGAGGAACTCGGTCACGCGCGCCGGAGGCTGCCATTCAGTGGGATGGTCGAGGAACCAGTAGCCGGTGATGTGGTGCCAGTCCGGCCAGTCGCGCGGCTTGGGTACGACCAGCGGGCTGAATCCGTAAAGCACCGGGGTCCGCCGCTCCAGCATCAGCCGAAACGGCCCGCTGAGCGGCAGCGCCGGGATCCCCAGCGACTCGCGGCGCCAGCGGTTGAGCAGCGAGCGCAACGCCTGCCACACGCACTGCTCGAGCAGCACGTGTGTCAGCAGGTTGTACGTCCCTCCCGGACTCCAGCGCGCCGCGAGCGGCAGCGCCGGGAACGCACGGGTCCGCGTCGCCGGCTGCAGCCCCGCCACGCAACTGCGAATGCCGAGCGCCTCGGCGATGTGCCAGCCCGCAAAGGCGAGCGGCGAGTGAAGGATGGCATCGGCCCCCTCGCAAGCCGCCTCCACATCGCCCAGATGGCGGAGCAGGTTCTGACGCAAGATGGGGATCATGCGCAGCGCGAACCGCAAGGCGTTCTCGCCCGAGTCCAGAAACTTCTTCCCCTGGCGCCCGCGCATCTCTTCGCGCGGATCCGCCGCCAGGAACCGGAACTCGAGCCCGTGGGCCTCGACCATCTCACGGAACGGGCCGCAGGTCGCGAGCCGGACCTCGTGTCCGGCCGACCGCAACCCGCAACCCAACGCGATGTACGGCTGGACGTCGCCGCGCGTCCCGGCGGTCAGGATGGTGATGCGCACTGCCACTGCACCTCCTCGGTCGCCACCCGCATGGGCGCTCACTATTGGGGCGATAGATGGCTACGCGATACATCCTGTCGGCGCAAGAGACCGCAGGTTGGTTCGACCAACATCCTTCACCGCTGCTTGATCCGCTGTGAATAATCTAGGACCATCTACAGCCCAAGGAGGTGGCGGCAAGAGCGCTACACGGCTTCCCTTGCCCGTCGTCCCACTCGTCATGGCATTCCTGACGTTCGTTGCCTGCGATACGCCGGAAGGACCGGACCGACCGACGATCGAGATCCAAGGTTCGGTCACGGACTCGGTGGAGAAGAATCTGAATTGCGCCGAAGGGGTCCACACCCACGACTTCCAACTCGTGCCGTGGCGCTGATAGACTTCTGCCAACCACCGCACTGCCTCGGCCCTGCTATTCCTGCGCCGGCGCCGTAACACGCTCGTACCTCGGGCCCCCGAGCCTCAGCGCCCGTACCCGCCCGTCGTCATCGAACTCGAAGGCCAGAGATTCGGGGTACGCCTGCGACCCATCATGGAACACGATCCTAAAGTTCTCGCCCTGCACGTGCTCGACCGGCCAGCTGAACCGCTCGGAGAGCCGTAGTACGAGACCGCCGCTCCCTCCTACGATCTCGACCTGACCGTAGGCACGGTGCGTGTAGCTGCCCACACAGCTCTCGAGCGGGAAAGGCGGTACGGTGACCCGAGCACGCTCCGCGGCGAGCCTCTCTTCCTGTGCCTGCTGCTGCGCCTCCCAATACCGGAAGCCGGCCAGGATGACAGCGCTC
>JBDHKD010000039.1:0-24200 GCA_039586575.1 Gemmatimonadota bacterium
TTCGCGCCAACGGCAAAGAGAAGATCGCCGTTGACCTACGCGAGACCGGCAGGCTGCCGGCGCTCCCGGTCGTCGAACGGGCCGGCATCTGCTTGTTGGCGCGCGGCGCTGGCGGGCCGAGGCTGGAGAAACTCGCGCCCGCGGAAGCGGAAGCCGCCCTCGTCGGCAAACTCGAGCCCGGTTTCGATCTGTTCGCAGCGACGATCGGTGCAGCGGTCAGGCAACTCGTCGGTCAGGGCGGCTGCTGGCGGCTGACCCTCGCCAGTTCGCCGGACCGGGCCGTGCCGTTCCTGGGAAGCATGCTCGACGACCTGGACGAGGGTCGGGCGCCGGGGTAGCCGCCGCGCCCGCCGTGTTACTCGCCACCCGCGACCCGGACGGCGCGCTCCGCCCGACTGGCGCCGCCCTGGTACATCAGCATCGCTTTCACCTCGCCGTCCTCGATCTCGAACTCGAAGTGCGATAGCGAATGCCTGTAGAAGAAATGCGTCTCCGACCCCGGGTAGGCGCGGTTGCGGCCGCCCCCTGTGCGCTGCGTGTACAGCGCTCCGTTTTCCACGGTCACCACCCGCTGCGTGTTCTCATCGATCTGATAGACGCCCGCGTAGCGCCGTAGGACCGACTCGTCCAGCGTGATCTCGGTGAACTCGGGGTAGGGGTCGCCGATGGCGGCCGCCGCCAGCTTGCTGGCGATCAGGCTCGGGTTGACCGCAGCGCCCGTGTTGTTCGAGAAGACGGCCACGAAGACATCGTCGTCGGGCAAATAGACGGCGTCGGTGACGAAGCCGAAGATGCCTCCGCCATGGCCAATGGCGCGGTGGCCGCGGATATCACGCTGGCCTAAACCATACCCGTAGCTGCTGGTGTCGCCGTTCGCCAGCACGTACGGGGCGATCATCCGCTCGAGCGATGCCCGGCTCACGACATCGCCGCCGTATAGCGCCCGGTTCCAGCGGTACATGTCCTCCACGCTCATCATCAAGGAGCCCGCCGCGTACGGCAGCGAGAAGCTCAGACAGGGGGCGTTCACGTACCGGCCGTCGTCGCGATCGTAGCCCGAGGAACGGCGCGGGATGATGCGACGGTTGCTACCGTAGTAAGAGTTGTCCAGTCCGAGCGGCTCGAAGATCCGCCCCTCCACGAACTTCGCGTAGCTCATCTCGCTGACCCGCTCGATGATGGCGCCGAGCAGCACGTAGTTCGAGTTGCTGTACGCCCAGCGCTCGCCCGGCTGGAAGAGCACCGGCCTTTCCTTGAACGCGCCGATCAGCTCGTCCACCGACTCGTCAGTGCACACCTCCTGCATGTACTCCGGGATGTCGGTGTAGCTGAAGATACCCGACGTGTGGGTCAGCAGGTGCTCGATCGTGACGTCGTCACCGTAGGATGGATAGTCCGGCAGGTGCCGCGTAATGGGATCATCGACCGATAGTTCGCCTTCCTCGGCCAGCATCATGATCGCCGCGGCGGTGAACTGCTTGGTGATCGAACCGATCTCGAACACCATGTCGGGCTCCAGCGAGACTCCCAACTCGAGGTCCGCCAGCCCCGCTGCACCGAGGAAGATCACTTCGCCACCACGCGCCAGCAATGCGGCAGCGCCCGGCTCGCCCGCCGGGTAGCCCGCCTCCAGAATCGCCGCGTATTGGCCCGTCGCCTCGGCCGTCGCTGCTTGGGCCCAGGCGGAGCCCGGAGCGTACGCGGCAATGATCAGAAGGCAGGAGAAGAAGGTCGCCGACAGTCGTCGCAACATGTCAGCCTCGCTTGTGTCGTGTGTCGGTGCCGTGTTCACTACGGGCAAGCGAGGACCGGGGTTTCCCGGGCAGGGCCACCCTGCTCAGCGACGCGTATCGGACACCTAGCGGAGCCAGCGCCGCAGCCACCAAACGAGTCGCCAGGCGTGCCATGGCCCCGATCCCGGGCCGCTGCGGTGGAAGGAAGCGGTGGCGAACAGGTGTCGGTCGATCTCGTTCTGGTAGAGGGGAGCCACCCGAGCCTTGTATTGCTTGTACGGCGCGAACATCGGTGATTCCTCCTAGTGTTCAAGCCCTGGCCCCTGCGTCTCGTTGCCAAGCTAGAATCGGCGGATCAAGCGAAGGTCAAGCAGGGCTCATCTCGCGATCAACGGGGGAGAGAACCGATCGCGCGCGCCGCGGCGGTGCCCGGGCCGCAGACCGGGACGAGCACGGTACTCCTTGCAGACTGTTTCGCCGCGGCCCGGCTGTATCGATTTGCTACAGCCGAAGCAAGTCTTGACGGGACCGGTGCTTGTGGCGTTTTTCATCGTCGGCATTGAACTTGCGCGCCATCCGGGACCGTTGGCCTGGTTGCTGCAAGCTCGATGGAACGAAGGCGACGGCTTCCCTGCCGTGCTGATCTAGCAACTACAGAGGAGAGGACGATGAAGCTGCGATTTCTGGGTTTGGCGTTGGGCGTGATGGTTGGATTGCTGGGCTGCGAGAGTTCGACCGGACCCGGCTCGGGCGCGCCGGTGAGCCTGTCGTTGATGGTGCCGGTAGGCGGGGCTGCGCCCGCGGCGGCGCTCTTGGCCGACGGTGAGCTGATCGTATCGGACGATCTGACGATCACGTCGGTTGAGGTCGTGCTCAGCGAGATCGAGTTCGAGCGGGCCGGCGAGCTGGCGGGTTGCGGCGCGGAGGAAGACGAGGTGGAGGGCTCTGACGACGATTCGTGCGAGGAGTTGACGCTCGGAGCCACGACGCTGGATCTCGATCTGAGTGGAAACGTGGCTACCGGATTCACGGTGAACGTCGAGCCCGGCACCTACGAGGAGATGGAATTCGAGATCGTCGGCGTCAACGTAGGCTACACGTGGCAGACGGTGCCCGGCACGTTCACGACGACCGTCGACGCCGAGATCGAGCAGGAGTTCCCGGCGCCCGGTCTGATGATCGAAGCTGGCGGCGATTATAACGTGACGCTGAGCATCGACGTCTTGAGCTGGTTCGTCGCCGGCGACGGCTTCACCGTCATCGATCCGGGCACGGCGGAGGCCGGTAGCGCGAACGAGCAGCTCGTGCGAAACAACATCGAAGACTCGTTCGAGGGATACGAGGACGACGACCACGACGGCGTTCCGCATGATGAGGACGACGACGAGGACGACGACGACTTCTAGGCACGAATCCCGTCCGAGAACTGGCCGGCGCTTAGAGCGGGCTGCCGGCCAGTTTATGATCCAGACCTCAGACCGAGGAGGAGGGGCAGCCATGCGTGCTCTGGCTCTACTTGTGATTTGTATGATGACCTGGGCCGGCCGCGTCGAGGCCCAGGAGCCACGAACCCAGGTGCGGGTCGCCGACCTCCAGGTCAGGGCGACCGCGACCATGGACTCGGTGACGCACGACCTGTCTCAGCTCGACACCAGCCACGCCCGGGTCCTCGAGTCGGCCGAAGCCGTGGCAGCACTCTATGCCGAGCTGAGCGCTGGCATCGAGGAGGTCGCCAGCCTCGCGGAAAGGCTGAGCATGGAGTCGAGAGACCGGGCGACGACCACCCGGCTCCAGGATCAGCTGCTTCAGACGATCGGCGGGCTGCAGCAGATGCAGATCGAGGCGCACATGCAGTTTCTCGCCTTGCAGAATCAGATGCAGCAGGAGAGCCGGCAGTACCAAACGATCAGCAACGCGCTCAAGGCCCGGCACGACGCGGCGATGTCCGCGATACGCAACATGAAGTAGCGTACCGCGGAGTTCTACGGCCAGGTGGTGGCGAGCCGGGCGCTACTCAGCGACTGCCCTCGATCTCCTCACCCGGCCGGTAGCGCCGGATCAGCTGTTCCGCGATCTGCGGTTCCGTGAACGCCACCCGCTTGAGCTCGCCGCGGGTGAACATCTCCGCTTGGTCGGTAGAGTGTGGTGAGTCCTCTCTCGAGCTCTGGCCGTAGGCCAAGACCGAGTAGGCCCGGGGTGGGTCGCCGAACTCCACCGCCAGCACCCAGCCGTCGCCGCCCGATGCGACTTGCAGCCCATCTTCGTCCTCGTCGTACCAGATGACGCGGAAGCAGCCGAGCCAGCCGGAACAGCCACTCACTGGTAGGTCGAGGTCACCCAGTCGTACCCGGTGCACCTCGCCCCAGGCCACGTCCCAGGCGCCGAACCGCCGCTTCGTCTCCTCCACCGCCCAGGCGAAAGCGCGGGCGGCGGCTTCGGGATCGCTCAGGCCGCGCGGCGTGGTCGTGGGCTCTTCGGGGCTCCACGGTCGGGAGAACGCCGCCTCGTAGGCTGCGCTCCTGTCGGCCGGCCGCTGCTCGCCCTCCCAATAGCGGCGGAACCAGATCTCGAACAGCGTGCCGCCGCGGCTCTCCGGCGCCACCGTATTGTCCCACGCTTCGATCAGCTGGATAGCGGCGAGCACCTCCGGCTCGGGATTCGATGCACGGACCGCCGTGACGAGATCCGGCTTCACCCGGTCGGCGAGCAGCATCCGCGGGCTGTGCTTGAGCGCCACGACTTCCTCGAGGCTGAACTTGCTGCGGTTGTGGATCAGCTCGAGGCTATGCTGGCTGCGCAGCCCCAGCTCCGGCTCCGGGAAATTCGGCGGATAGTCCGCCGGATCCAGCGGCCGGTTCAGGTTCGCGTAGTGGAAAGGATCGTTCTCGTTGTGCAGGTAGCCGCCGTTCGGGTTGAGGACCTGAGGCAGCACGTCGAAATCTACCGGCTGCATCCAGGCGTCGGACGAGCGCGAGGCGGCGATAGCCACGCTGTCACCACCCGACTCGTGTGGTAGTTCGGGGATCGTGGCGTTCCACAGGTAGAAGATATTTCCCCGGCGGTCGGCGTAAGTGAAGTTCGAGCCGAGTTGCGCACGCATGCGCATGGCGTCCTTCCACTCGTCAAGGTCGTCGGCTTGCATCATCCGCAAGAACTGCTGGGCGGCGCGGTACTCGAGGTCACCGGCGGCGCGCATCACGTAGATCTTCCCGTTGCCCCGATGGATGACGGGCCCGAGCGGTGTGTACCAGAACTCGCGGGTCTCGCTACCTAGCCCCGGCCCGTTCCTGAACAGCACGGTGATCGTCTCGCGCCGTAACGGCAGCGAGCCGCCGTCGAACAGGTAGTGGTCGGGCCGCTCGGGATCGACGTCCAGCGCGTAGATCTCGTCCAGATCCGGGTCGTTGTTCGTCGTCGCCCAACCGAGATTCTCGTTGAACCCCCCGTTGAAGTAGAGGGGATAGCCGACCCGCAGGTCCCCGTAGAAGTTGATCACGCCCGGCACGGTGATCTGGGCCTCGTAATAGCCGGCCTCCCAGTCGAGGTGCGGGTTGCGCACCAGGATCGCCTTGCCCGACCGTGTGCGGCGCGGCGCGAACGCCCAGGCGTTCGAACCCGCTTCGTTCTGTGCCTGCGACGCCGAATCGGCTCGCTCGGTCAAGCGCCGCAGAAACCGGTTCACGGCGCCCCGGTCGTACGTCTCGATCCAGCGCGCCGCCACGTCGCGCCCGGCAAAGCTCGGCTCCAACCACTCGGGGAACTCCTCGGGGTGCAATTGTATGTAGTAGTTCACTCCCGCCGCGTAGCCCTCGAAAACGTCGCGCATGTCCTGGTCGAGCAGGTGGTAGGTCTCTAGCGCCCGGGCGTACGTCCGACGGTTGCGGAAGTCCGCGTCCAGCGAGTCGGGCCCGAAGTAGCGGGCCAGCTCACCACGCGCTTCCACGAGCCCGATCGCGACCCGCTCGCCGTAGTCCTCGACGTGGCAGTAGGCCAGGCCGAAGAACGCCGCCTCCAGATCCTCCGCCAGGATGTGGGGGACGCCGTACGCCGTGCGGCGGATCTCGACGCGTTCCTGAAGCGGGCGTGGCTGGGCCCGGCCCTCGGCGGGTGAGCAGACCGAAAGCGCGACGACGGTTGCCAGCGCCACCCGTAGTCCGGCGTTGGCAGGGCGAGCTGCGATCATTGCTCGAACCTCCCGGTTGCTGATCCTGTGAGTGGGGTTGGGCGTTGGGGCCAGATCAATTTACTGGCTCGGGCGGCTGCTGTCAGACCCCCTCCGATGACGGTAGAGGTGCGGAACGGCGAAACCGGCCGTCCGACGCGGACGTAGGTCCCGGTAGTGGACGTGACGGGCGGTCGCCGTCTCCTGGTGATCGCGCGCGGGCCCAGCGTCGCCGCTGCGCGGTAGCGGCAGAGGAAGGGATCCAGCCGTGGAGAGCATCCTGCACGACATCCGCTACGCCGTCCGAGTCTTCAAGCGGTCGCCAGGCTTCGTGGTCGTCGCCGCGTTGACGGTGGCACTGGGCATCGGCGCGACGACCACGATCTTCAGCGCCGTCAATGCGGTCTTGCTGAGGCCACCGCCTGGGGTGCGAGACGCCGAGGGTCTGGTCCGGGTCTACCGCATCGCCGAGGACGGCTCATCGTTCAATGAGATGTCCTACCCGAACTACCTGGCGTACCGGGAGGCGGATACGGGGCTCAGCGATCTGGCGGCGACCGCCGTTCAGGCCGTGGTGCTGGGCGGCGAGTTGGAGCCGGAGGCGATTTTCGGCATACTGGTATCCGGCAACTTCTTCAGCATGATCGGTGTGCGACCGGCGCTGGGCCGCTTCTTCACCTCGGATCCGAGCGCGGCGGCCGAGCGCGTCGTCGTGCTGAGCCACGCGATCTGGACGCGGCGGTTCGGCCAGGACTCATCGGTGATCGGCCGCACGGTCCAGCTCAACCGCATCCCGTTCAGCGTGGTTGGTGTGACCGAGGAAGGGTTCCGTGGACCGAACAGCATGGTGGCGGTCGGCGTCTGGCTGCCGGTCGAGGCGGCGCCGGCGTTGGTCGCCGGCCTCGACCTGCACTCGCGGACCGACACCTGGATCGACGCGTTCGGCCGCCGCGCCCCGGGTGTCAGCGCGGAGCGTGCTGAGACGGCGCTCAACCGGGTGAGCGCCGTCCTGCGCGCCGAGTTCCCCGAGGATAACCCGGACCACGGTGTCGATGTATGGCCTTACCGGCCCATCGGGTCGCGCGCCTTCGGTCCGGCGATGGGCTTCTCGCTCTTCCTGTTCTTGATCTCCGGCACCGTGCTGCTCATCGCCTGCCTGAACGTCGGTGGCATGCTGTTGGCTCGCGCCGCGGCGCGCGGCAAGGAGATGGCGATGCGGCTGGCGTTGGGCGCCGGTCGGCCGCGCGTGATCCGCCAGCTACTGACCGAAAGCATTATGCTCTTCCTGCTGGGCGGCGCCGGCGGCGTGCTGGTCGCGCTGTACGTGACGCGATTGATGAACGCCTACCAGCTGCCGTTCGACGTCCCGCTGGTCCTCGACTTCTCGCCGGATACGAGAGCGCTACTCTTCTCGCTCGCCGTTGCTCTGGTCACCGGGCTCGCCTTCGGGCTGGCCCCGGCCCTGCACGTTACGCGAGGCGACCTCCAGTCGACGCTGAGGGCCGGCTCCGCCGCCGGCACGCCCCGCTCGCGGCTCCGCAGCGCCTTCGTCGTGGCGCAGGTGGCCGGCTCGGCGCTCTTGCTGGTCGGTGCGGGGCTCTTCGCGCGCGGGCTGGCGCGTGCCGGGTCCGTAGAGCTGGGTTTCGAGCCCGATGGAGTGCAGGCGCTGAGCACCGAGCTCGAGCTCTACGGCTACGACGAAGCGGGCGCCGTCGGTTTCTACCGCGGTCTCGTGGAGCGGGTCGCGCAGCTACCGGACGTCGAGTCGGTGGGCGCCATCGACATGCCACCGGTCACGTTTGGCGGCCGTAGCTCGGCGTTCGACATCGTGGATCGGCCGACCGCCGACGAGGAAGCACGTCCCGAGACCGACTACGCCCGCGTCACGCCCGGGTACTTCGATGCGTTCCGCATCCCGATCTCCCGCGGCCGCGCGTTCGGCGAAGCGGATCGCAGCGGCGCCGTACCGGTCGCGATCGTCAACGAGACTTTCGCGCGGCGCAATTGGCCGGAGCAGAACCCGCTGGGGAGACGGATACGGCTGAGCGCCCTGGATGACGCGGAGCTCGAGGTCGTCGGCGTAGCCCGCAACGCGAAGTACCGCACGCTGACCGAAGAGCCGCGGGCGATGGTCTACGTGCCGTACGAGCAGTGGCCCACGACATCGATGGTTGTCTTGGCACGCCACGGGCGCCGTGCCGCGAACATCCGGAGTGCGATGCGCGAGGCGGCGCGCGAGCTCGACGCTGCGCTGCCCGTCGACGCCAACGTGCCGTACCGGGATTTCATGGGGATCGCCATGATGCCCAGCCGGGCCGCCGCTCTCTTTACCACCGTGTTCGGCGGCGTCGGCCTGTTGCTGGCAGCGCTGGGCCTCTACGGGATCTTGGCGTTCCAGGTGGCGCAGCGCACCCGCGAGATCGGCATCCGCATGGCGCTGGGCGCGGGGACCGGCGCGGTGCGCGCGTTCGTCATGCGCGGCGGACTGAAGCTCGTCGGCATCGGGCTCGGCATCGGCTTCCTGATCGCGCTTGCCGTCACACGGCTCGTACGTGGCCTGCTTTACGGCGTGAATCCCACGGATCCCGTCACTTTCGCCGCCATCGCGCTGTTGCTGGTCGGCGTCGCACTGGCGGCCAGCTTTGTGCCAGCCTGGCGCGCCACACGCGTCGATCCGTTGGAGAGCTTGAGGGCGGAATAGACGTCAGCCCGGTGCCCGGACCTTGGCCAGGAAGAGGTCGGGCGCTCCGTCGCTTTCGCGATAGATGCCGCCGGTGATGATGTAGGCGCCGTCCGAGGTTGGCTGCAGCATGACGCCGCGATCGGTGCCCGGGCCGCCGAAATTCTCGCTCCACAACGGCCGGCCATCCTCGTTGACCGCGGTGAGTCTGATGTCCCAGTACTGGGCGGTGCCAGTCGAGTAGCCGGCGATGGCGTAACCGCCGCCCGGCATCGCCGCAGCCATCATGGCGCGGTCGTCACCCGCATCGCCGATGACCCGCCTCCAGCGCATGGCGCCGACCGCGTCGGTCCGCACGAGGTAGATGTCATGGTTCCCGGCACCGTAGCTGCTGGTGTAGCCGACCAAGAGAAAGCCGCCGTCGGGTGCGGTCGTCACACCGTGTCCGATGTCGCGGCCCGCGCCGCCAAAGGTGCGAGCCCACAGAAGATCACCGGTTGCATCGACGCGGATCAAATAAGCGTCGATGTCGCCGGCACCCTCGCTGTTGGTGATCCCGGCGAACACCGAGCCGCCATCCGCGGTGGGCTCGGTTGCGAAGACACGATCGACGCCCGGGCCACCCAGCGTACGTGTCCATATCGTATCGCCGGCGGCGTCGATGCGGAGGAGATAGACATCCAGATCGCCGGCCCCGAAGCTCGCCGTCTGCGCCGCGATCACGTAACCCCCGTCACCGGTGCGATGGAATGCCCAGGCGCGCTCGTCTTCCGGGCCGCCATAGGTGCGTTCCCACAGAACCGTACCGGTGGGGCCAGTACGGATCACGTAGACGTCGTCGCCGCCGGCGCCGACGCTGTTGGTGAAGCCGACGATGACATAGCCGCCATCGCGGGCCTCCAGGATGTCCCAGCCGAAGTCGTTCCCGGGCCCGCCGATCGTCCGAGTCCAGAGCGTATCGCCCGCCGCGTCGGTTCGGAGCAGATAGACATCCTCCTGGCCGGCACCCCCGCTGCTCGTGTAGCCGACGATGATGAAGCCGCCATCCGATACCTCGCGGACGGAGTTGCCGACCTCCGTGCCCGGACCACCCAACATATGTTGAAACGCGGACGCCATCGCCTCCTGCCGCCCCGGTCGCGCTTCACAACCGGCGAACGCCAAAGGGAGAAAGGCATAAGCCAGAATGGTGCAACCCCCTCGCACGCTCGAGTATCTCATCGGCATCCCCACGTCGTAGTTATGGCTGGAAAACATGCTGCCCGGACGGAGTCGACCGCAAGGCAGTCTCTAGGTGATACTGTTGCGCAGTCACGCGGCCGCGGACCATACTTCAAGCTCCCGTTGCTCCAGTTCTTACCCGCTGCGTTTTGCCAACATCGGGAGGCAAGATGGTAGTTGCAAATCGCATTGGCGCCTGCGCTCTGCTCCTGGCGCTCTTGTCGTGCCGAGGGGGCGGTGAGGTTCCGTCGGAACGCGCCCGCTCGATCGCTGAAACCGCCCAGGCGACTTACTCGGATGCGATGATCGCCACGCTGGCCGACTTGGTCGGGTTCAGGACGGTTCATCGCGAGGGCATCGCCAACGCGGACAATCCCGAGTTCCAGGGGCTGACCGCTTACCTGGAGCGAAGGGCAGGGGAGTTTGGCTTCGATTTCGCCGACCACGGTGCAGTCGTGGTCATCGGGTTGGGCGACGCGGACGATCGCCTGGGTCTGGTCACCCACGCCGATGTCCAGCCGGCCAACCCGGCGGAGTGGGAGCAGAGCCCGTTTAGCCTCGATACGCTTAGTGAGCCCGGTCGGCTGATCGGGCGCGGGGCCGAGGACGACAAGGGACCGATCGCTACGGCGCTCTACGCGATGAAAGCGGTGAAGGACGCAGCGCTCCCGCTCGGCCGTCGCATCGAGCTGATCATCTCGTACACCGAGGAGTCCGATTGGCAGGCCTTCATGGACTTCTTGGCACGCAACGAGCCGCCCGGCCTCAACGTCGTGCTCGACTCCGAGTATCCGGTGGTCGTGGCGGAGAAGGGTTGGAACTCGGTTCACCTGGTACTCCCGGCGAGCGACGAGGAGCGGGTCGGAGGCGAGAACCACCTGATCTCGTTCAGCGGCGGGGCTTTCCTGTCTCAAATTCCCGGCAACGCCGAGGCAGTCATCGCCGATCCCACGCCGGAGGTCCAGACGACGCTGCGGGCCGCAGCCGAGCGCGACTCGGCGGTCCACTACAGTTTCGCGTCGGAGAACGGCCGGCTGACCGTCGTGGCCACAGGGTCGACGGCACACTCCTCGAAGCCCGAGGAGGGAAGGAACGCCATCGCGCATCTCGCGGCGCTGCTTGGGACCTACGACTGGCCGGACGGCCAGGTGGCCCGCATGGTACGGCTCATCAACGACCTGGTGGGCACCGGCATCTACGGCGAACGGTTCGGTAGCCTAGCTGCCACCCATCCGTTCATGGGACGGCTGACGCTGGCGCTCACGACCCTGGGGCGTGAGAACGGCGCGCTGGTTGCCGGGATCAACATCCGCAGCCCGGCCGGTCGCGAGCCGCAGGAGCTGGAGCGACTCATCCATGAGGCCGTCGATGAATGGGAGAGGCGGACAGGGATAGCCTTGCTCGAGACGCGCGTGTTTGTGTCACCCGCGCACTATCCTGAGAGCGCGCCGCACATACCGGTGCTGCTAGACATCTTCGCCCACTACACCGGCGACCTCGACGCCCAACCGATCGCCATCGGTGGCGGCACCCATGCGAGGCTCGTGCCCAACGGCGTGAGCTTCGGGCCCTCTATGCCTGGTGTAGCCTACACCGCGCACTCCGAGCACGAGTTCATCGCCCGCGAGCAGATGGAGCTTGACCTGCGGATGTACACTGCGATGGTCGTCGAGCTCGCGGGCCGCTAGAAACCGATCGGAGGATTTGCCATGCGGACCGTTCTTCTCCTGCAAACTTATGTCGCGTCGCTCGTGACGTTCCTGATTCTGGATTTCGCCTGGCTGGGATTCATCGCCCGCGGCTTCTACCGTCAACAGATGGGCCATCTGCTGAGCGATGACGTCCGCTGGCCGGCGGCGATCGTCTTCTATCTGTTGTTCGTCGCCGCTGTGGTCGTCTTCGCTGTGATGCCGGCGGTGGAGCGCGGCTCCTTGGTCAGGGCTCTGGTGCTGGGCGGATTCTTCGGCGTCGTGGCGTACGCGACCTACGACCTGACCAACCTCGCGACGCTGCGAGGCTTCCCGGCGCTGGTAGCCGCCGTCGACATGGCGTGGGGATGCGTTCTGACGGCCGTGGTGGCCGCGGTGGGCTACCTCGTGGCGGCGCGCGGCTAGCCGCTACCCTTGCCTTTGCCTTTGCCCTGTCCGCCCTGGTTGTTGTCGGGCGGGCCCGACCCCGGCGGCACCGGCGGCCCTTTCGGCGGCCCGCCGTGCGGGTTGCCGTGTTGGCCGGTGAGCGCCCGTAGCTGGCCCTGGCTCATCGCCTGTCCGATAGCTGTGGCGGCATCGGTCGGCGATTGGCCTTCCTGGATCAGGCGGCGCGCCGCGAAGGGGATGACCAGCATCTCGTCCGTGTTCTGATGCTGCTGTAGTGCCCGCTCGACGATACGCAGCGCGTGCTCGGCCGGCATCCCCAGCTCCATCAGGTCGCCCATCACCACCAACGGCACAGCCAGCTCGCCGCCGCGGGCGTGCAAATGGCGGACGGCATCCTGCGGTACGCCGCGCCGCAGGGCATCGGCGCCGGCCACCAGCTCGGCAGTCGGCCGCTCCGGCCCGAGAAGCGACCGGGCTTCCCCCAACCGCTCGGCATACGAAGACATCACGGCCACGACCCGCTCGGCCGGCACGCCCTTCGCCGCGCCTTCCAGTCCCTTGCTCGTCAACGGTTCGGTCGGCACACCGGCGGCCTCCGCCCGGGCCAGCAAGCCGTCGATCTCGGCGGCGGCGCTGGGATAGGCCAGGCGCAGACGCTCACGCGACTCGTCCTGCGCCTGCAGGGCGCCGGAGCCAGCCAACAACAGAACCAGCGGTACTATAGCTGCGCTTCGCAACCCTCTCACTCCTTCGACCCTAGTCTGACACGTCTACTAATAGGACGATCGTGAACGCCCAAAGGTCACTGCCGTGGCACCACCAGGGTAGCGTTCCTGCGGCCGAACTCATCGCTCACCTGGCCCGGCGCGTTCTCCGGTAAGTACCAGTCGCCGTCGACCAGAAACCCGAAGTGGTAGACGCCGGGTTCGATGGTCAGAGCCGCGACCCAGTCGTTTGCTTCGCGCCGCATCGCGATCGGCGACCAGGCCGAGAAATCGCCGATCACGCTTACCGTCTCGGCCTCCAATCGCTCGAGCCGGATCGTGACAACAGGCTGCGAACCACCGCTCACCGTGTATAGTGGCCGGGGCGCCGCCGGCGTCAGCACCTTCCAGCTCAGCATCATACTGCCGTCCACTCCCGCCGGGCTGTTGAGCAGCGGGTCGGGACCAGAACGGCCGGCCCGAACGTCCAGCGCGAGGCGCGGACCCAGTGGCAGGCCCAAGCTGAGCTGCAGCTCGAGCTCCGCGTCACCAGGCGTGCCCCAGTACTTCACCAGGGCCGTCCACACCGACCCACCCAGGAGACCGGCTGCACCCGCGTAGGCGCCGAAGTAGTCACCGCCTGCCGTGCCGTACGCCTCGCCGCCGGCCCAGCCGTAGGCCGGGCCCAGCGGGCCACCCAGCTCCAATCCGGCGCCGTACATCCAGAGGTCGCTCACCACCGAGCCGGGTTGCGAGGTGCTCGCGTCACTCACCTTCGACTGGCCGATCCCGCCGTAGCCACGCAACGTGGCGGTTGCGCCGCCCAGCGCCAACCGCGCCTCCGGCACCAGGCGGCCGGTCAGCGCATCGTAGGGCGTCGGGTCGCCCAGCGTGAAACCCGTTGCCAGCGCCGTGAGTGCCAGTCGAAGCGGCCCGGCGCCTCCCGGCGATAGCGTCGCCCCCAGCACGCCGCCCAGCCAGTCGGCCGACTCGGCGTCGAGCGCCAGGCCGCCGTACAGCGAGGCGAAGGCGGGCCCCACCGCCAAGCGGCCGCCCAGCTGTGCATAGGTGGCTGGGTCCGCCTCCACATCCGCCGGCGGCAGCGCGTGCGACATGCCGGCGTCGAGGTAGGCCCGCGCCTCCTGCCCGGCCACGCCACGGGCCGCGATCAGGATCAGCGCCGGCGCCAGCCTGGCGGCTGCCCGCGCGGCCCGTAACCCGTCGCCCCTCACCGCGCCACGGACCTCAGCCGCGCGCTCGCGGTCTCAGGAGCGTGACCCCGGCTCAGTGACCACCAAGACGGCGTTGCGCTGGCCGAAGCCGTCGTCGGTGTACCTGTCCGCGTTCGGATCGGTCCTCCACTCTGAACCATCGATCACGAACATGTACTCGTGCACGCCGGGTTTCAACGCGACGCGTCCGGTCCAGACGCCATCGCCGTCGGGATCGGAGAGCGGCCAACCGGACGTCCAGCCGCTGAAGTCGCCGGCCACGGCTACCGAGCTCGCACCCGGCGCCTCCAGCACGAACTGGACGTAGACCGTCGGCCCGGTCGCGGGGCCGGCTTCCGGCGGCGGGGCGTCGCCACGCGACCAGAGCAGCAGGAAAGCGACGGCAGCGGCCGCCGCCAGTCCCGCCAGCGGCGAGACCCGAACGGTGCGCGGCCGGACGGTCCAGTCTGCGGCGCGTCGCCAGGCGGAGCGCCGCCGGGACAGCGCCGCGCCGATCGCGGCTTCCAGCCCGGGCGGTGCCCCTGCCGGCTCGGCTGCTCGAATCTCAGCCGCCAGCCGCTCCCAGCGCTCCGCTTCCTTCCTCAAATCGGCGGGCAACTCGTGCCGCGCGAGCTCGCCGTCGAGATAGGCCTGTAGCTCGGGTCTCATTCGTATTCCTCCAACAACTGCTGCAGTCCCTCACGAGCGCGATGGACCCGCATCTTGAGTGCCGGAACCGACGCCCCCAACAGCACCGCCATCTCCGTGTACGAAAGCCCCTCCACGTGCTTGAGCATGAAAGCCTCACGTTCGTCCGGGGACAGTCGCTCCAACGCTCGGGCGATCATCTGCCTGAGCTGGCCGC
Organism: Gemmatimonadota bacterium; assembly: GCA_039586575.1. Classification (GTDB taxonomy): domain Bacteria; phylum Gemmatimonadota; class Gemmatimonadetes; order Palauibacterales; family KS3-K002. The sequence goes on from JBDHKD010000039.1 coordinate 14,673, forward strand.
GCTCCGCCTTCTCCTCAGGGTTGCCGCGGCGGCTGGGCAGCGGCGCCGCGTCTTCCAGCCGCAGGTCCCGGTGGCGCCGGTTCTTCAGGTAGTCTTTGCACTGGTTCGCACCGATACGAAACAGCCAGGCGCCGAACCGATCTGCGTCGCGGCAGCGCGCCAGGTGCTCGAAGCCCTTGATAAAGGCGGCCTGCACGATGTCGGTGGCTTCGTCGGGCCGGTCGGTCATCCGTACCGCGTGACGATAGAGGCTGTCCTGGTAGCGCTGCACCAGGAGGGAGTACGCCTGTCGGTCACCGGCCAGCACGGCGCGAACCACCGCGCCATCGCTCGGCTCACTGCCACGCGTCGTCAAACGTTCGTCGGCTTTCACCTGATCCAGACGGCCGACAGCGGCGGCCTCCGCCACTGGCGTTAGTGTGTGAGAACATCGCCCTAAAGGGTCGCCTTAAGCTAACCCGCACGCGCCGGGCCCGCCTCTCGAGGCGGGGCCCGGCGCCGTCACGCCGGACCGGGTCAGCCCCCGCTGTTGCAGTCCGCCGACGTGATCGTGTAATTGACCTCCACGATCCCGCCGGCCGGCACGTTGGCGGTCGCTGGGTGGTCCGCGTTGAAGCCGATCGTCCAGGTCGTGCTGTTTATTTGAACGTCCACCTGCCCGAGATAGCCCAAATCGTAGGCGCCGGGATCGAGCGGCGCGATCTCGTACGCTCCCTCGGAGTCCACGTCGCCCGTATACTGCGTGGCGTCGCCCGCCGGCTCGGCCGTCGGCACGAAATCCTCTACCGTGACCGGTCGCGTGTCGCAGGAGGGGAGAGTGAGGCCGTCGAGCAGCACCGCACCGGCGATCGCGCCGGCCGTAGACATCTTCGTGCCCATCATCACCGGATGCATGATCCAGCGGCCCGAACGGCCGGCCGGATGGCCGAAACTCTGGGTCACGTCGAAATCCACCATGAAGATGGCGTCGGCGTCATCGCCGACCTCGATGCCGCCGCGAAATGCGACCTTGAGCCCGGACCGGGAGCAGCTGGGGCAGTGCAGCTCGCCGTCCGCCGTCGTCTCCGCGCCGCGCACAGCGCTCAGGCTTTCCAAGTCGGCGCCGGGAGTCGCGTAGACCCGACCGCCCTCCGTTACGATCGCCGCGTCGCCCAGCACGAAGCGCAGTTGACCGTACGTCCCTGCCGGCACTTCGGCATCTTCCACCAGCGAGACCCAGGTCTGCGCCAGCGTCAGCAGGTCGATCCAGCCGGTCGACTCCTCGAGCAGCCAGACCGGTTCGCAGTCGCAATCGCCCGGCCCCTCCCGGTAACGCTCGCGGTTGCGGTTGCGCAGCGTCTCGTTATCGCCGTTGTAGTTGCCGCCGGGGCCGCTCGGCTCGCCCATCGTGTCCTCGAGCCGGCCCTGCAGATAGATACCTGTGATCTCTACCCAGGCCTCCTTTAGGTCCACCGACGGGTGGTCCGTCAGCAGGATCGTGACCGATCCGGCGATTTCGGCGGACGGTCCACCGCCGTCGATGTCCGCGCTCGAGCCCGGCTCGGTCGACGTACCGCTACAGGCGGCCAGTCCTAGGAACGCCGCCAGCCCAAACACCGCGAACCCGCTGGAACGTGAGCCCATCTTCGACCTCCATATCCGCTTGCTGAGTGAGTCCCGGACGCCGCCCGGACGCACGCCCGCAACGGCGGTCCTCGATCCAACTATCCATGGCTGTCACTCTCTTGACGATTGAAGCGGTTGGAAGGTCACATCGCGCCGAGCCGCTTCGGCCGAGGAATGCGTGTCAGGGGCAGCAAGAAGCCCGGGGGAACCCCCGGGCTTCTTGCGCTGTAGCCGGTCTTGCTGACGGTGCGCCTCAGCGCGTCACCCCTTCCACGACACCGCGCCGCACCATGAGCTGACGCTCGCTGGCGTTCGCCATCGGCGTGATCCCGGACTCGAACCGCGTACGCGTGCCGATGTTGGCGCTTCCACTCATCCGCTCGCCATTTCGCACGAACTCGACGGTGAACGGCACACCGGTGGAATCGGCGTAGACTTCTCGGAATTGTTGCGCCCAGCCTTCCCCGGTCACCTCAACGTGGCCGACGCGCAGCAGCTGGTCACCGGCTTGCAAGCCCACCGCGATGGCCGAGCTGCCGGGTACGGTGCCTTGGATCACCACGCGCCCTTCCTCGCTGTAGCGCGAGGAGATACCCAGCAACGGCTCGACGATCGTGTCCACCTCGAAGCTCATCCCGGCCAGCGCGAGAACTTCGCCATAGGGAAGCGGCAGGCGCCCGTCGATGTGGTCGCGATAGAACCCCTGCAACCCGTCGCGACCGATGTACTCGGCCACATAGTTCAGGAACTCTTCCGTGGTGAAACCGCGGTCTCTGGCGTAATGATCGTGGTACAGCCGGTACATCACCTCGTCCAGGCTGTGCCGGTTGTCGGTCGCCTCACGGATCTTGAGGTCGAGCAGCAGGCCGATCAGCGAGCCCTTGTCGTAGTAGTAGCCGCCGCTGATCGGGATCGGGTCGATCCAGGTGCTGAGGCTCACGTCCTCCACCGACTCCTGGTAGGGCTGGCTCTCCACGTCGCGGATGGCGCCCGCCATCGTTTGCCAAAAAGTCTCTTCGTCGGTCAGACCCGTCCTCACCAGGATCAGCGGGCCGTAGTAGCTGGTGAAACCTTCCGACACCCAGAGCAGAGGTGTGTACTGCTCGTGATCGTAGGCGTAGGGCCACATCTCGGCCGGGCGGATTCGCTTGACGTTCCAGGCGTGGTAGTACTCGTGGGCGAAGAGCCCGTAGGCGAACTCTCTGATCGTTTGCTCTACCTGGTCCGGGTTCGCGAAGAATGCCGCGGCACCGATGTCGAAGTGCGAGTTCGCGTGCTCCAGGCCGCCGCCGTAGCGCGGTTCGCCGTCATACAGGTAGAGGAGCGTCGTATAGCGCTGGTACGGCGGCTCGCCGAACAGGTCGTGAGCGTAGTCGGCGATCCTCTGCAGCGCATCCAGCATCATGTCCCGCCCCTGTTCGTTCACGGCGTCGGCCGGATAGATGGCGAGCCGCGTCCACACCCCGTCGGCCTGCAGGCTGTCGATCGTGAAGTGGCCCACGAACGTCGGATTGTCCACGAGCTCGTGGTAGTCCCGGGCCCAGAACAGGTTGGGGTCGGTCGTCTCGACGAGCTCGGTGGCGATCCGCCAGCCCTCGGGAAGCGCGAAGCGGATCCGCGCGGGGAAATCGTGTCTGCTCTCCGGATAGACGAACAGGTTCGTCCCGTTGAAGAACCCGAAGTCCGGTCGCAACAAGCTGCTGGCCAACGTCATTTCCTCGGCCAGGAAGTCAAAGCTCACCCGGACCCGGCGCACCCCTCGGCTATGGATGCGCCAGGTGTCCTTGTCGACCTTCTCCCAGCGCAGCGCCGTCCCGTCGCCGGCGCTGGCGCCGAAATTCCGGACATAGCGGGCGTAGTCGGCGATCTCGTAGTAGCCCGGCGTCCAGGCGGGCAGCGAGACGAGTGTCGCCGCGCCGCTGGCCGGCAGCTCGGCCTCCACGTGATAAAGCCGAGAGTTGGGATCGTCGACGCGGATCAGGTAGTCTACCTCCTGGGCCCAGCCAGACGCCGCTAGCGCCAGCAGCGCTAGCATGAGCAGGCTCACAGTGGCTGTTCTCATGTGTCCTCTCTCCTCCGGGAAGTGTCATTCGGCACGGTCGTTTAATGAGACGCGGCCGGCGAGCGAAGCGTTGCGCGTGTGCTCCGCGACCTGTGTGCGAAGAACGTGGCTCACCACCTTACGAGACTCGCTCCACCGCTGTGTCAGCACGCGGCGACTTGCGGTCGCCGGAACCGTCGCCATCTTGCAGCCCAGTGAGAACCGTCTACTGCATCGGTGTGATGAAATCACCGCTGGCCTTGATTCTCCTCTCGCTGCCAGTCGTTCTGAGCTGCCGCGAGCCCCAGCCGGTCTGCGAATCCAAAGGTGATGCCGAAGGGACGCGCTGGATCCTGGAATGCGTATCGGGCGAGGAGGGCACGCGAATCGACTTCGTCGGCAGCTTCTTCGATCCCGATGCCAGCGAGGAGCTGCCCGCCGGCGCGCACGTCTACTGCTCGGACCGGGGTCCGGCGTTCGCCTGGCTGCCCGGAGTCCTGGCGACGGACCCGGTCGGGAGATTCAGAGAGAAGGCCGTCGTTCACCAGATCGACGACCTGGAGCCGGCGCGCTCGACCTGGATGCGATCGACCGGCGCGAACCGGCAGCCGACGTACTACCTGTTCGGCGGGAGGGCGATGGCTTTCGTACTGGAAGCCAGGGAAGGTCGGGAACTCACCCTGGCGACGGTCGTCAACTACGATGAGGAAGCCACCTACCGAGTCCTTCCACTCGTTGGCCTCGACGAGATCGTCGATTTCATCCCTTGTTTTGGGGAATAGGGTGCCGCTAACCCAGGCTGGCCAGCGCGACCACGATCGCCAGGATGGCCACCGCCAACTCGAAGTATCTCAGGGCCGCGTTCTCCCACAGGCTTGGCATCACGGTCGCTCACCTCCATCGAGTTTGGCCTGCTGCTGCTGACCTCGTATAAGCAGGCCGCGTGCCAGGTCTTTGGAACCCGCAATCTCCTTATAAAACAAGCGAAAACCGGCCCAGCCGCCTCCGGCTACGCTCGGCCCGAGTGTTCGGTTACGACACTGTGCTGTCCGCAAGTGGACACGCTCGCGCGCCGCTCGCGGCGCCGGCCCGGAGCGGAGTGCGACCTAACTCCCTATCTCGTTAGATCCAAACGAGTTGTAGTGCAGGTTGCCGCGCGCTGTCCTCGGCACGGCCCTTGCCCTGCGAGAGTAGCTGCGAGTGTGCTCATCCACCTTGGGGAGGTTTCCCATGGGAGGTTTCTGGCAGGATATCCGCTATGCCATCCGTTCGTTGATCAAGTCGCCGGGCTTCACCGCCGTCGTCGTACTCATCCTGGCGCTGGGGATCGGGGCCAACGTGGCCATGTACAGCATCATCGATACGGCGATGATTCGCTCGCTGCCCTACGCGGAGCCCGAGCGGCTGGTGATGGGGAGGGCGACGTTCAACGGGAACGTAAACCCGTGGGCGTCGGCCTACGACTTCTGGGATTACCAGGAGCTTAGCACATCGTTCGAGAATCTGGCAGCCTTTTGGGGCTTCCCGGTGAACGGGACGGTGACCGGTGGTGAGCGGCCGGAGCGTCTCGTAATCAACACCGCCAGCCGGGAACTCTTCCCGCTGCTGGGCGTACGGCCGCAGATCGGGCGCTTGCCCTCGGGGGAGGAGGCGCTGGAAGGTGCGCCTAGCGTGGCGCTTATCAGTCACGGCCTCTGGCAGCGGCGTTACGGAGGCGCCCCCGATGTCATCGGCCGGACGATGACCCTGGACGGTACGTCGGTCGAGATCATCGGTGTGATGCCGCGCGGATTCAGTTTCCGCTTCGCTGTGGATGTATGGCTCCCGATGCGACCCGACTCGCCGTTCGTCGGCGCGCGGCGCTTTCACAACTGGCTGATCTTGGGGCGGCTGAAACCGGGTGTGACGTTGGCGGAGGCGCAGAGCGAAGTGGACGTCATCTCGGCGCAGCTCGAGGCGCAGTACCCCGACTCGAACACTGGCAAGGCGCTGCTCTTGACCGAGCTTCAGGAAGCGATGGTCGAGGGCTATCGAGCAAGCCTGTTCATGTTGATGGCAGCAGTGGTGGTAGTGCTGCTCATCGCCTGTGGCAACGTCGCCGGCCTCTTGCTCGCCCACGGCTCGACGCGGCGGACGGAGCTGTCGCTGCGCGCGGCGCTGGGCGCCTCGGCCGGCCGCGTGGTGCGGCAGTTGCTCACCGAGAGCGTCGTCATGGCCGTGGTCGCGGGAATCTTCGGCACACTGGTGGCGCTCTGGCTGCAAGACCTGTTCGTGCAACTGCTACAGATCGATCTCCCGGGTGCGGCGGAGGTTGGCCTCTCGCTTTCGATGCTCGGCTTCGCTCTGCTGGTGTCGGTGGTCACCGGTTTGGTGTTCGGCATCGTACCCGCGATTCGTGCATCGCGTGGCGAGCTGGTCGATGACTTGAAGTCGGGCGTGCGCACTACGGACGCCGGCGGTGCCAAGTTTCGCAGCGGTCTGGTCGTCGTCCAGGTGGCCTTCTCCATCATGCTGTTGGTTGGAGCAGGGCTCTTGATTCGTAGCTTCACGAGCCTGACGGGCGTCGACCCCGGGTTCGATGCGCGCAACCTGCTCACAGCGGAAATCAGCTTAAGAGGTGAAGAATACAGCGAGCGGGACGCACGGATCCAGTTCTTCACCGGTTTGCGGGAGGAAGTGCGCGCGATACCGGGGGTCGAGTCCGTCGCGTTCATCAACCAGCTACCGATCCTCAATCCGGGGAACAACACGTACGTCTGGCCCATCGATCGGCCGCCGCTCGATCCTGCCGATCAGCGATCGGCCTTCGCGCGAGGCGTACTGCCGGGCTACTTCGATGCGATGGGGATCCCGCTCTTATCGGGCCGCGATATCCAGGAGACTGATACCCGGGAAGCGCCGCCGGTGCTCGTCATCAGCCGGGCGATGGCCGATACCTTCTTCCCGGGCCAGGACCCGATCGGCAAGCAGGTCGTGGTCGACTTTGGCGATCAAACCGCGTTCGAGATCGTCGGCGTGGTCGAGGACGTCCGCGCATCCTCGCTCGCCGGTGGGCCGTTCTACGCCTTCTACACCGCGTACTGGCAGATGGCCTACTCCACGATGCGCGTCGCTGTGCGCACGGCGGTCAGGCCGCAGTCGATCATCCCGGCGTTCCGCGAGGCCGTCTGGAGCCTGGACGGCGACATCCCGCTCGATGAGCTGGCCACGATGGACGAGGTGTTGAGCCGCTCGGTCGCCGGCTGGAGAGTCAGAGCGGTGGCGCTGACGATCTTCGCGGCCGTGGCGCTGCTACTGGCAGCCGTCGGTCTCTACGGCGTGCTCGCCTACTACGTCAGCCGGCGGCAGTACGAGATCGGTATCCGGGTCGCCATGGGCGCCGCCGAGGGCGACATCGTCGAGCTTGTCCTCAAGCGGGGGCTCGCGCTCGTCGGCCTGGGGCTCGTCATCGGTCTGGCCGGGTCCGTCGCGGTCAGCCGGCTGCTGGAGGACATGCTCTTCCGGGTCGAGGCCACGGACCTGACAACGTTCGTCGCGGTGAGCCTCTTCTTCATCGTGGTAGCGGTGCTCGCCTGCCTGCTGCCGGCCTGGCGGGCGTTGCGCGTGCAGCCGGCGATCGCCTTGCAAGCGGAGTAGGGGCGGATACCCCGAGCCGAGCGCAGGACTCAAGGAGGCGGCGGCTCGGGGTCGTTGCTTTGCGCGCGCGGAGCGAACAGTAGCGTCTGGAAGGCTTCGTCCTCTTGATAGGAGAGGGCGAGCTTGCCGGCCAGGAAGCTGTACTTGAAGGCTCCGCCCAGCGCGGCGAGGTAGCGCCTTTCCAGTTCCATCTCGGGCGCCGGGCAAGCCATGCGGGTACCCCCGACGGCCCCGACGCTCAGTTCAGTCGGCGCAGGCTCCTGGGCGGTAGCGAGGTAGCGGTTGCAGCCGCTGAAGCCGGCGAAGCGATCGCCATCGACGAGGAGCGTTACCTGCGGTGCTTCCGGCGCTGGCTCCTCCCACGCCAGATGCGTGAGCACCCACTCGACCCCTGTCAGGTCGGCGACGGAGATCGTGCCGGTCACCTCGCTCGAGACCTGCACCAGACCGTCATCCTCCAGCTTCCAGGCACTGGTCGCCTTCTGGGTGGGGCAGCAGGCCGGGTCCTCCGGACCTGCCTGAACGACGTCCAGTTCGATGCGGCTGTCGCTGGCCAGGCGAAGCGCGCGGACCTGTACCCGGTCACCCACCAGGCTCGTGCCCAGGTTGGCGATCGCTCCGCCGCGCATCCCCATCGCCGCCACGTAGACATACGAGCCCGAGCCGCCGGAGTTCTCTGCCAGCAGCACCACGGCTTCCGCCGCGCCGTCGCCGTTCAGATCGCCGACCTCGCTGAGGCCTTCGAGCAGCCAGACCGTCGGCCGTGCCGCGCCTCCCGGCACGAACGGCTCACCTTGCCAACGTCCGTCCTCCAGGCGCACCGGCTCCTCGTAGATGCCGGCGTAGGAGGCGTTCGCCAAACTCTCCAGCGAAGGGGCCGTCCCGTCAAGACGCACCGGCGCTTCGCCGCGACAGGCGAGGGCCAGCTGACTGACCAGAGCCAGCAACAGAACAGCACGTCGAGCTCGTCGAGTCATCGCTCCACCTCGAAGTTGCGGGTGCAAATCGAGTCCGAGCCTAGGGGTGGAATCTGTTACCTGTCAAGGTGACGGGGCGTGGAGGCAAGAAGAGGGGTAAGCCCCACGTGCCCTCCATGAGGCTTACCCGCTCTTGTCGTCGTTCAGTGCGAGGACAGATGTGGCGCGAAGACCGTCATGTCCTCCTCCGCCAGCGCGCTGTGCAGTTCCTGCGGGAGATCCGGCAGCCTCAGGAGCTCTTCGGCCAGCCTGACATAACGCTGAGCATCCCAGGCCTCACCGGCAAGCTGTGCCATCTGCGAGGCATCAACGAGGGCCCAGAATTCCGCCTCCCGGTCCTTCTTGTACTCCGCTTCGTCGGCTAGCTGCTTCAGAGTCTTCGCTGCACCCCTGAAGTTCCCGTCGTAGTACTGCGCGTTGGCGATGCGACGCATCTCTGCTACCGGCAACTTGCCCTGAGCACGCACGAGCCGGGCAGCGGTCTCGTACGCTTCCACCGCCGTGCCGAAAGCGCCAGCCGACGCGAAACGGTCACCGACCGTCAGCTGAGAGCGGGCCATCACCGTAACGACTGGTGAGTTGCTGAGATTGCCATCCGCCGTCAGCAAGTAGGGCGCCGATGCTGTCAGCACGCCTGTTGCCGCGAGGAATACGAGGCTCGATGCTAGGATCTTTATCGACATGGTCTATCTCCCGGTCTCGTATCTATCGGCCACCGCCCACCACCTCGAACGTGATGGGCATCTCGATCCAAACGGGTACGTACTGGTCGTAATGCAGCGCCGCCACGAACTCGAACTCCAGCAGCGCCGCCAGCGCCGCCCGGTCCAGCTCGCCGTATCCCGACGTCTCACTGATCACCGCGTTCTTCACCACGCCGCGCGCATCGATGAACGCCCACACCAGCGTCGTCCCACCGATACCCGCCTGCTCCATGATCCGCGGATACTTGTCCTGCACGATGCGCTGCGCACGCCGCGTGTCTCTAAGCCGCGGCGCCACCGTGTAGGGCGTGAGCACCGGCCGGTCGCCCAGCCGCGCCGCATCACTGGGCGGCGGCGGCAGGCTCTCCACCGGGTTCTCCTCGAACGTCGTCGGCGCGATCGTGATGTCCTCTTCCAGCTCCGTCGCCCACCTCCGGCGGCAGCTCGATCGCCTCGAACTCCGTCACGCTGAACGCCACGTCCGCGGCCGTCAGTGTGGGGAAGAAGCGGATGACTCCAAAGTGAACCACGGTGGCGACGATGATGCCGCCCCACAGCCACTGAT
>JBDHKD010000115.1:0-6228 GCA_039586575.1 Gemmatimonadota bacterium
GTCGGGCGCGCTCGGCGACAGCGGCGTGCTGGCGCCGATCGCGCTGGCGCTGATCGCCGTCAACGGTTTCCATCCCACCCCGCTCTTCCTCGTCTTCGGGATCGCCTACGCGGCAGCTGGACTGTATTACCGGCTGCCCGTGCCGGTGCAGCCGCTCAAAGCGATGGCGGTGATCGCGCTTTCGATGGGCGCCGGCGTCGAGCTGATCTCGCTGGCGGCGCTCGAGATGGCCGTCGTGCTGGGGATCATCGCCGTGACCGGCGGTGCGCGACTGCTGGAGCGCGTCTTCACCCGGCCGCTGGTGCGCGGGGTGCAGCTCGGCGTCGGGCTGCTTCTCATCCGTAAGGCGATCGTCATGCTGGTGGCCGGCGACGGAACGGACCACCTGGCCGTGGCCTCGGGGTCGGCCGCCGTCACGATCATCGTGGCTCTGGCCGTGCTGATCGTTCTGCTGGTCGCCCAAGAGCGGGTGAGCCGTATCCCGGCGGCTCTGATTCTCCTGGGCGCCGGTGCGGCCTTCTCCGCAGTCGCCAGCAGCCCGGCCGCGCCGCTAGCGCTGCCGGAGTGGAGCGTGGCCAGCCTGGATCCGTCGCTGGCGACGAGCGCGCTGATCCTTCTCGTGATACCGCAGTTGCCGCTCACGCTCGGTAACGCCGCCGTCGCCTCCGCTGCCACGGCGCGCGACTATTATGGTGAGCGGGCCGCCCGGGTGAGCGTGCGGGCGCTTTGCACCTCGATGAGCGCTTTCAACTTCATCGCCGCCTTCCTGGGAGGTTTTCCCGTTTGCCATGGCTCGGGCGGCTTCACCTCGCACTACCGGTTCGGGGCGCGCAGCGGCTGGAGCACCTTCGCGCTGGGCGCCGCTCTCGTGGTGCTCGCCCTCATGGCACCCCGCGTCATCCTGTCGTTCGTCGCCTTCGTGCCGCTCGCCGTGCTGGCCGCGATGCTCGCCTACATCGGAGTGCTGCACGCCATGCTGGTGCGCGATGTGATCGGGCGTCTGGTCACGGCCGGCCCGGCCCTGCTGGTCGGGGTGGTCTCACTGGTCACGGCCAACCTGATGGTGGGAATCGCCGTCGGCGGTGCGCTCGAGCTGGCGATCAAGCTTTACCGCTCGACGCAGAGTTCGAGGAGCTAGGGCCGGGATTGACGGCGGATGGAAGTCGGGCTAGTATATACCCGTTTACGCGCATACACGACAAAGGCGGGCCCGTGCACGATCTGGCAACCCAATTCAAGGCGCTATCCGAGCACATCCGCCTCCAGATCCTCGCCCTCATGTTCCGTCACGGCGAGCTCTGCGTCTGCGAGGTGGAGCGAGCCTTGCGGGTCTCCCAGTCCAAAGCCTCGCGTCACCTTCGCTATCTGCTCAACGCTGGCATCGTCGAGGATCGGCGGGAGGGCCTCTGGGTCTACTACCGGGTGGCGGCGCCGACCACGGAGCGTCAGCGGTTGCTGCTGAGCGCTCTGGGAAGTCTTCTCGGGGAGATCGAGATCCCGGATGTCTCTCGCGAGCTAGAGGCGATGCGCGCTGAACGCTGTGAGGGAGCTTCCCCGGAGGCCCGCGCTTCGAACGCGCAGGCGGCGGAGGTGCAGTCATGACAGCGTCTGACGGTCGCTCGGTCGCGCGGCGACTTTCCGTCCTCGACCGGTATCTGACGGTCTGGATCTTCGCCGCCATGGCGGTTGGGGTTGCTATAGGATATCTGTGGCCGGCGCCGGTGGAGGCTCTGAACCGCGCGACGCAGATCGGCACGACGTCGATCCCCATCGCCATAGGGCTCATCCTCATGATGTACCCGCCGCTGGCCAAGGTCCGCTACGAGAAGTTCTGGGTCGTGCTCAGGCACAAGCGCATCCTCGCCCTGTCGCTCTTCCAGAACTGGGTGATCGGGCCCCTGGTGATGTTCTTCCTTGCGGTGCTGCTCCTTCGCGACCTTCCGGGTTACGCGGTGGGCCTGATCCTGGTCGGCCTGGCGCGCTGCATCGCCATGGTGCTGGTGTGGAACGATCTGGCGGAGGGCGATCACGACCTAGCGGCGGGCCTGGTGGCGGCCAACGCCGTCTTCCAGGTGTTGTTCTACGGGTTCTACGCCTGGGTCTTCATCACGCTCTTGCCGCCGCTCTTCGGGTTCCAGGGGGCAGAGATGCACGTGAGCGTGGGCGAGATCGCGCGTACCGTCTTCATCTACCTGGGGATCCCGTTCCTCGCCGGCCTCATCACGCGCTTCACGTTGCTCAAGCTGAAGGGCCGAGAGTGGTACGAGCGCGTGTTCATCCCGCGGATCAGCCCGATCACTCTGGCGGCGCTGCTCTTCACGGTCGTCGTGATGTTCTCGCTCAAAGGTGAGCTGATCGTACAGCTTCCGTATGATGTGGTCCGCATCGCGATCCCACTGGCGATCTACTTCGTCGCCATGTTCGTGATCACCTTCGTCGGCGCCCGGCTGCTGCGCGGCGAGTATCCCGAGACGACGACAGTGGCTCTGACCGCCGCCAGCAACGACTTCGAACTGGCCATAGCGGTAGCGATCGCCGTGTTCGGCATCGCGTCGCAGCCGGCGTTCGCGACGGTCATCGGCCCGCTCGTCGAGGTGCCGGTGATGATTGGTCTCGTTCAGGTCTCGCTCTGGGCGAAGCGCCGCTTCTTCGCTGAGCCGCTGCCCGCGGTGTTGGCTGGTGGGAGAGCTTCGGAGGGTCAGCGATGAGCGTCGGTGTCGAGCTTCTCGTGACGGCGGACTGTCCGAACGCGCAGGCTACGGAGGGCCTGGTCCGGCGCACGCTCGACGGCCTGGTTCCGGATGCCGAGTTCACCCTGACCGTCGTCGGAAGCGCAAAGGAAGCCGAGCGGCTCGGCTTTCCGGGGTCACCCTCCGTACGCGTGGACGGTGAGGACCTCTGCGGAGCCGAGTCGGGGCCTGCCGCCTACGCCTGTCGCCGCTACGAGGATGGAGAGGGAGTGCCGCCGGAATGGTTGCTCGAGGCGCGCATCCTCCGGGCGCTGGCTCCGCGCCACCTGCTCTTCCTCTGCGTGGCGAACTCGGCGCGCAGCCAGATGGCTGAGGCGCTGGCGCGAAATCTGGCGCCGCAGGGCGTGCGGATATCGTCGGCGGGCTCGACGCCGTCGCGGGTCAACGCGCTTGCGCTGCGAGCGCTGGAAGAGATCAGGATCGACGCCTCGGGCCAGCGTTCCAAGGGTATGGAGGAGATCCGCGCGGACGAGGGGCCCGAGGTGGACGCGGTGGTCACGCTGTGCGCGGAAGAAGTGTGTCCGGCCTGGCTGGGCGAAGCCTACCGGGTCCACTGGCCGCTGCCCGATCCCGCGGCGGCGGCGGGGAGCGACGAGGAGATCCTCGAAGCGTTCCGTGTAGTCCGGGACGAGCTCCGCCGACGACTGGCCGCGTTGTTGCCAGGTTGACGGTTTGTCGTGGGGTGGGCCCAAGAGTGGGTGGGTCGGACATTCGACTGTCGGCTGTCAAATGTCCGGGTTCCCCCCGGAGCCCGGCCTTGCCCGCCCACCGGCCCCGCAGGTAACATGTCCCGCTAACGGACTCAACACCCAACTCAGCTCGCTCTCAGCTTGGTCACTTTCACGGGATTAGACTGGCTCTGGGCCGGCGCGTTCCTGGTGCTGATGGTGGGAGGCGCGTTCTTCTTCTACCGTCTGGCGCGGCGCTCCGAGTCCGACTTCTTCCTCGCCGGCCGCGGCCTGCCCTGGTGGCTGCCGGCCTCGTCGGTATTCAGCACGCACACGGCGACCGACACGCCGATGTGGGTGACGGGTGTCATCTACGCGCACGGGCTGCGCGGCCTCTGGTACACGTTCTTCACCGCCTGGACCGCGATCGCCTCCTTCGTCTCCGCGCGCATCTTCCGTCGCTCGCTCGCCTACACGCAGGCGGAGTGGCAGGTGATGCGGTTCGGCGGGTTGGGCGCCGAACTGCTGCGCGGCTGGATGGCCGGCTGGCAGGTGTTCATGAACATGTTCATCCTCGGCTGGGTGGGCATCGCCATGGGCAAGGTGGGGAGCCTGGTGTTCGGTTGGCCGGTCTGGGTGGGTTTGGTGATCCCCAGCGCGATCACCGCCATCTACACGTTGGCCGCCGGCTACTGGGGCGTGGTGATGGGCGACTTCCTGCAGGGGATCGTCGCCATCTTCGCCATCGTGCTCGTCACGGCGGTGGGGCTGTGGGCGGTGGGCGGCCCGGCCGAGATCTCGGCACGACTCGTCGACATGGGCGAGGCGTGGCGGCTCGACGTATTCGCGTTCACGGGATTGTTCAGTGGCGAGTTTCCCGCCGCCTGGTGGCTGACGATGCTGGTGATCGCGGTGCTGGGCGGCTTCGGCATGGGGACCAGCATCGACTGGTACGTCGAGGCGCAGCGGATCCAGTCGGCGAAGACGGTGCGTGATGCGAGCTACGGGCTGTGGGCGGGCGGCGCGCTCACCCTGATTCGTAACGGATTCTGGGCTGCGGTCATCCTCGCCTTCTTCGTGCTGGCACCCAACATAGCGAACGTGGCCGACTACGAGCTGGGCTGGTTCCGCATGGGCTTCGAGCTCCTGCCGGTGGGCATGGTCGGCGTCTTCATGGGCGCGATCCTCGCCATTCACCTGTCGACCATATCCAGCCACCTGAACCTGGGCGCGCTCTACTTCACCCGCGACCTCTACCAGCGTTACCTCAATCCGCAGGCCGCGGAACGCACGCTGGTCTGGATGGGCCGCGCGGCGACCTTCGTGCTGCTCTTGGGCTCGTTCTTCTACGGCTTGATGATGGAGGAGATCACCAGCTGGCTGATCTTCGCACTCTGGCTGATGATGGCGGGCATCTGGCTGCCCAACATCCTGCAGGTCGTCTGGTGGCGCTTCAACGCCTGGGGCTACCTGGCGTCCTGGATGGCCAACCTCGGCGTGTCGTGGTTGGTCGTCTGGATCCTGCCGGCCTTCGGCGTCATCCCGCCGCTCCCCGACTACGGGCAGTTCTGGCTGCTCATGGCGCTGGGCGCCGCGGTCTTCATCCCCGCCACCCTGCTGACGCCGCCCGAGAAGTTGGACCACCTGGTCCACTACTACGTGCAGACGCGGCCGCTGGGCTGGTGGGGCCCCGTTGAGCGCGAGGCGGAACGCCGCGGGCTGATCGCGCCGGAGCGGAAGCCTGAGCAGCTGGGCCGGCGGCCGCTGATCCGCCGCAGCTGGACGCCCGAGGAGGCCGACGGCTGGAGCCGCGAGGACTGGATCGCCATCGTCCTCTCGCCGATCGTCTACGCGCTGATCATCATCGGGGTCGCGCGACTCTTGCTCGGCCTGCTCGACGGTGCGTTGATCGCGCTCGGTGCCGTAGCTGGGGCGCTGCTGCTCTACTGGGTCATCGATCCGAAGCTGCGCGCCGTTTCGGTCGAGTACGAGGCGCGACAGGCGCGGTACCTCGAGGAACTCGAGCGCAGCGTTCGCTGGGACGAGAGCGCGCTCGACGCCGGGACGGAGGTTTAGAGATGGACCGCGGACTCGTCACGCTGATCGGGATGAGCATCGCCTACGTCGCCTCGTTCGCCGGCCTCGCCTTCGCCTACTGGGGCTGGAAGAAACACCTGCGTTCGCAAGCCGGGAAGGAGGACGCGCGATGACGTCGGCGACCGTGACCTCTCTCACCGCGCTGCTGCAGTCCGGCGAGCCCGCGCCCCTGCCGGTAACCTCACCGATCGGGGGCCCGTTCTGGAGCTACGTGGTCCCGGCGGCGCTCTTGGCCCTCGCCTTCGTCGGAACCCTCTTGCTCTACCGGCACTTCGCCAGGCGGGAAGGTGGCGCGTGAGTCCGGCTAGCCGGAGGTGTTGAAGGGATTCACGACCTCCAGACCATCGAAGCGCTGGCCGGGCTGGAAATCCTCGCTGTAAAGCACCGCACAACTCGACTCTTTCGCCGCACGGACGATCAGGGCATCCCAAAACCCGATCCGATGCAGTCGCTGAATGTCGATGGCGCCGAAGATGTCTTGCAGATCGTTGATGGCGAGGTCGAGGCGGCCGAACAACTCCACCTTACGGCGTGCAATCTCGGCCGGGACACCCAGCTTTCGGGTCGCGGCCACGAAGTACTCCTGCAGCACCTGCGTCGATAGAACGCCCCAGCCATCCAGACGGGCCCGCTCCACCAACTCCAGCGCGCGCGCCTGCTTCTCGGGAGCGTCGTGGTCGTCGGTGTAGACCAGGACGTTCGTGTCGAAGAAG
>JBDHKD010000116.1:0-6525 GCA_039586575.1 Gemmatimonadota bacterium
CCTGCAGCCCATGGCCGCCCCACATCCCCAAGACCTTCTGGGCTCCGTGTGGGAAGATCACCAGGCCGAGCCCGATGCGGGCGATCAGGGGGGCAGCGTCATCGTCGGTGTGCACGAGCTTCTTGATCATCTTCACGTGGCGGTTTCCTCCCTACCTCGGCTCCGGACGGAACGTCGAAACCGTGCCTGCATACGGCGGAGTATGAGATCAGCGGCCGTCGTTCTATCTCTCTCTATTACAGGCGCTTGGGTCAAATGCCGGGGGAGGGGGTCGAACCCTCACGCCCCGAAGGGCCAGGGATTTTAAGTCCCTTGCGTCTGCCGTTCCGCCACCCCGGCAAGTGCTTGTAGTATAGCGAGCTTCGATGTGTCCCGCGACGCGAGACACCGTAGCGCTCGGCCAGCGTTCGCTCGCTCGCGCCCTCGCCGTAGAGCCTCCTCGCCGTAGAGCCTCAGCACCTCCGCCCGGGGCAGATCCTCCGCCGCAACCTCTCCCGTGTGTTGAAGGCCCTTGGTGCCGTCCATGAGGGGGCCAGGTGGGGGAGATGATCGGGCAGGCGCGGCGCATCGTGACCTCTACACCACCCGCAGAAGGTATCCTCGCTATCGCGGCAGCCGAAAGAGCACGTCGTACGGACCCACCGACCCTCGTTCGATAACCAGTTGCTGCTCGCCACCCAGCGTATCGCGATAGCGCTCGTGCAAGTACTGGCTGATTTCCAGGCTCGTAATGTTGCCATCAGCGTCCTCATCGGCGAGCCCGTCACCGACGGCGTCGGCCAGGAACACCGAGAGGTATCCGCCGGCCCGGAACTCCGAAGCTACGGAGGAGACCATGTCCTCTTCGCTGGAGAATAACCCCATGCGGCCGGGCGCCGAGATCACGTCGCGGGCGAACCCCCCGCTGAAGGAGGCATCGATCACGACGAGCGATATACCCGCACGCACCTCCGCGAACATGGTGTTCAGTTGATCGTCGGTGACGGGGCCATCGTACAGCTCGAGCGCCTCGTCCTGAGCATCGAGCTCGGCGGAGCTCTCCACGCGGCTGCCGTGCCCCGAGTAGAAGAAGACGAAGGTGCTACTCGATGCCATTCGGCTCGCCAGCATCTGGAACGCCTGCTGCAAACCATCGGCGGTCGCGTCTGCGTCGGTGAGGATGACGGCATCCTTGGACGACATACCCGCCCGGATCAGCGCGTCGTGTACCCTGCGTGCATCTTCTGCCGTGTAGGCCAGGTCGTTGACCTCGCCGGGATAGTCGCTGATCCCGATGAACAGCCCGTAGATCCGTTCAGCTTGGACCTTTTCCGCGGGCTGTTGGGCACTCGAGTATACAGGAGAGAGAAGAGCGACCAGAGCGATCGCAGCCAGAGTACCTACCCATCGTGGATTCATGAGTCCCTCCGCTTCCGCTTCGGCCTGGGCGTCATCGACCCATCTTAGCGCGCCGGCCGGCCGGAGGCGAGAGTTCGATTCATCGGTCGCTACCGTTCCTTCAGCTAATCCGGCGTGTGAATCGCAGGACCGCTACAACCGGTATCAGTACAGCGCAGAAGATCACAACCGGCCGCGGATCCGGAACGGCGCCAGCTGCGCGGGCTGTCACGGCGACTAGCAGCACGATAACCAGGCCGAACAACAGCTTGCCTGAGACAGTTCTGATCTGCATGTGCATGGCGAGTATAGCCCTCGCCCTGAAGATAGGGCTTCTCAACTTCCGGCGTCAGTGGTCAGCGGGCACCGCATGTTGCTTCTGGGCGGCGCCCCACGGATATTGGGAGGCACTGGGAGAGGGTTGAGGATCTGGGTACTTGCCCCCCACTCCAGAGAGCCTCGGCCGTGGCAGCATTCACTCCGCCGGTCCCTCCAGCAGCGCTGATTCCCGGAGCTGAGATACCCGCCATCATCCGTCACCGAAGGAGGCGTAACCATGTCCAGGAAGATCCTGCAGCTCAATTTCAAGTTCAACGTTACGAGCGCTGAATACGAGGAGGCCGTATCTCCGCTCGCCGGCGATTTCGCGACCGTCCCGGGGCTACGGTGGAAGATCTGGCTCATGAACGACCAGGACGCCGAGGCGGGCGGGCTCTATCTGTTCGACGACGAGCCTTCATTGCACGCGTTTCTCGAAGGACCGCTCGCGGCTCAGGTCAAACGTCACCCGGCGCTCTTTGATATGAGCGCGAAACTGTTCGACGTGATGGATGATCTGACCGCGATCACGCGCGGTCCGGTCGGGTAGAGCACTCGAGCCGAGTCCGAAGGGGGCCGCACCGCTAGCCTTCCCAGAGCCAGCGGTGGTTGCAGCAGTCGTGCCCCTGCATCAGGGTCTTGCTGCGCTCCAGACGGAGCCGCGGGTTGTAGGCCTCCGCCCAGGCGAAGTCGCCGTGGCAGATGGCGGCGTAGCCTATGTCCCCTGCCCCAGCCTCACGGAAAGTCCTCGCCCACAGGCACTCGCTGACCTCGATCTGGAAGGCGGTCTCGGTGTCTTCGACGACCTCCCAGGTGAGGGCGTGCCGCCAGAGCGGACTGGGATCGGCCGTCCAGGCGGTGAAGGCGGCGAGGTCGTTGCTGGCGACGCTCTGCGCCTGGTTCGCACCGACACTACGGCCGGACTCCGCCGACGCTCGCTTCAGCGAGTCGAGGAACTCCTGCTCGCCGGTCTGAGCCTGGAGGCTCTGCAGGGTCGGGATGAAGTAGTGAGCGAAGGCGAAATCGAAGACTTCGGCGTAGCTCATGTTGGAGTCGGCGAGGAACTTATGCTGTAGGCTCTGCTGGTCCTGCGCGTAAGCCGACCGAAAGAGACCGCAGAGGTTGGTGCAGCTCAGACAGGCCAGCGTGCTGCCTGGCAAGATGCCGCGGAGGAGTTCTCTGCGCGTGGGGTTAGGGTCGATCACTCAAGCAACCCGTGTGTCAGAGGTCTGGATCCTGGTGCTGGTGACGATCAGTGCGAGTCGTCTTCGCCGTGTCGGAGGACGGGCGTCGAGCCATCCGACGTGAGGTACTGGGATACGAAATCCCTGAACCTGGCGATGTTCCCATCGGAGAAGCTCTTGAGGAGCATGAGATCGTAGCCCGTGATCCGCAGAATCACACGGTCGGCGTGCGCGACCTCGAACAGTTGGTCCTCGGTCGCCGGGAAGGAATACACCTCTCGGAAGTTGCAGCGGTCGATGGGGTTCATCCCCAGGCTGCTACCCAGGTTGCTCTTGGTGAAGCAGATGACCTCGGCATCGAAGCGCTCGCCCTTGCCAAAGTCGATCTCCCGCTCGTCGACGAACAGGGTGAGATTGTCGGCGCGCACCCAATCGAGGCCGCGGGCCTCGACCCAGACCGCATGCTTCGTCGTGTCGGACTGCTCGATCCGCACGCCATCGACATAGAGCGTGAAGGAGCCCGAGCGGCCGATCTTGTTCTGGTTCATGCGGATGACGGTCGCGCCGAGCTCGGCGTCGAATTCCTGCTTGACCTTCGCCGCACACCCACTCAGCGCGAGCACGGAAGCTGCCTGAAGCAGGCACAGCAACGCGCCAGGATATCTCATTTTCCCAACAAGTCAGCACCCTACAGGGCTTGGCAGAGACCCTTCAATCTACCTGATTAGACGGTATGTAAGGCGGGAAACGTTGCCAAGCCTGCTACGTCTGCTCACTGAAGTTAAGCCCAGCGGCCCGGGTTCCCAAGTGGCTCGCCCGGAATTTCAACGAGGCCGGACGCGCACCCAGGACTCGAGGGCGGGCCGCGCGGAAAGGAGCATCAGCAGGGTGATGGCGACGGCGGAAGTCAGGCACCAGGCGCAGGTGGCGCCGATCACGAAGGGCTCCAGAAAGGTCAGATAGACAGAGAAGAGGGTGCCGAACACGGTCATCACCAGGATGGCGATCTTCGCCCAATCGGCGGCCGGGCCCGAATCGATGCGCGTGACGATCCAGGCACCGATGATGGCGACGTAGCCGGCCAGGCCGACCGCTCCCACCGGGAGCACGCCGAACAGAAGGGCGTACTCGCTCTGCTGGACCGTGCTGCAGTCGCCGACCGGCCCGCAGACGGCCGCCGCGCCGGTCGACTCGACGTAAGTGAGATAAGCGGCGACGGCAATCCCGATCACCGCGATGACCGGAACGGCGATGTTGAAGCGACCCGGCACGGGCGGCTGCCGAGAGATGACCGCCAGCGCCGCCAGGCTCACGATCATATAGATGAGCACGAGAACCGACATGCTGTTGCCCACCGGGTCGCGCCGATAAAGCTCCAGCACCGAGGGCCGGCTCGCCGGGAGTATCGGGGCCACCGAGTCGACGGCGGCAGCGCTCGGGTCGTCAGGCGTCGCGATCTCCTCGGCCGCTGGCGCGACAGCCGAAGCGTCCGAATCGGTGGCGCTCGGCCCCGGCGCGGTCTCGGTAGTCGGCTCGGCGACGGGTTCCGCCGGAACCGCCGCTGGCTCCGCAGGCGTCGTCTCTGTCTCGGTCGCAGCCCGGTTCTCCGCCACCGGCTCGTCTTCCTCGGCAGGCTCCGCTGCGGCCAGCGTGTCGGTGCCGGGCTCGCTATCGGCGAGCGGCCGTCCGGGGATCAAGGTTAGGGCCCGCGGCAGGCCGTCGATCTCCGGCCAGCCGATCGACTCGCCCGCGAGCGCCCGGTCGATCAACCGAGGCAGGAGGGTCGGGATCTCGATCGAGCCGACGAGCACGTTGTCGCCGACGATCATGCGCGGCACACCCTGACGCTCACGCGGGATGTTGTATTTCTGAGTCGAGGCCGCGTACAGCGGATACCCCTCCATCTTCGAGACATCGACGAGAAGTATCTCGAGTTGCCCGTTCGACACATCGTGAAGGGCCCGGTTGGCGTCGAAGGTGACGATCGGATCGCCGCCATAGCGCTGGAAGATGACCGGCAGATGTTCGTTGATCACTCTGTGGCAGTGTGGGCAGGTCGGCGAGTAGAAGAGCACCGCCTGCACGACCGGGCCCTGGGCAAGTGCCGGAGCGACAGTGCCCGCCACGAGTGTCAGCGAGAGTACGAACGAGCGTGAGAAGCGGCCGAGATCTGTCAATTACGTTCCTCTAGCTTCGGCTCCGGTGCCGCATCAGCATTATATAGACCCCCAACCCGATCACAAGGATCCATTCGGCGAGCCACGCTCGACAACTTGGACGCACCAGCACAGGGAGGGGCTGCATCGCAGCGCGACGCAGCCCCTCGAGCGGCCCGGGGAGAGGTTGGGCCTACCAGCCGCCGTCCCTGCCGAGCGTGTCGGGCTCGGCTATCAGGTACGCCACGGCCTCGCGCCAGCCTTCCACCTCGTCGATGAAGCTTCGGGCCAGCTCGCCGAGATCGACGGGCGCGAGATCGCCGGGCTCGACGGAGAGCTCCACGCGGGCGAGGTTGCCCCGCGCCTTGACGTGCGAGCCGTCGATGGCGAGCGCCGATTTGTAGGTCTCCTCAGCGGCGCGGAAATAGCCCGAGCGCTCCAACGCCACACCCAGATTGTTCTGGAAGAGCGCCACATCGTCGCGCAGCTCCACCGCACGGGCCAGCGGCGGCAGCGCCTCGGCAAAACGCTCCTGCTCGATCAAAATGAGCCCCATGTTGTTCATCGACCACGCGTCCGTCTCGTCCACCAGAATTGCTTGCCGGTACGCATCGATCGCTTCGTCCGGCTGGCCGAGCTGGTGGTTGGCGCGGCCCAGTAGCCTGAGCCCCGCGTTCGACTCGGGATCGACGGCCAGCACCTCCTCGATGTTGAGCAGCGCGTCATAGGCCCGGCCACCGTCCAACAGAACCCGGCTCAGGTTGACCAGGCTCTTCACGTGACCCGGGTCGAGCTCGAGCGCCCGCTCGAACGCCGCCTCGGCCCGCTCCAGCTCGCCGGCCTTCCAGGCCGAGAGGCCCAGCATGTAGTGGCCCCACGGGTTGGCCGACCTGGCCTCGCTGTAGACCGTGAACAGGAGAACGGCCTCGCCGTACCTGCCCTCCAGGAACGCCGCCTCGGCCTCGTCGTACATCACCTCACGCGGTGCCTCCGGGCTCGGCTCCGAGGCCAGCACCGTCTCGGCCTCGGGGGGAGGCGGCGGCAGCGTGATGTCGGGAGGCGGGACCGCTTCCCTCACCTCCTCCACCTCCGAGCGTGGTTGCTCGGCACCCCCACACGCTACCACCGCCAGCGGGATCACGGCTGCGAGCGCCAGCATGCCGCCGATCGCCAGCCCCCAACGATGAATCACGATCCCTTTCCACGTCATGATGAGTCTCCTTCCGTCTGGGGCGCCCCCCGGCGGCGCCGGTCCTCGATGACATCCTCGCCCCTCCTCAAAGCAGACGCGGGACCAGACCGAGACGACTCGTGATCCGCGATCGTAATTGCTTATCAGGGAACCAGTTACGCTGATGAGCTCAGAACGAGTCTGGAGTAGGCGCGCTGAAGATGTGTACTACTGGACACGTGTGGGACGACGCCGGTGTGTCCGGGCGAACCCGGTGGGGGAGTTGGGGAGCCCTGGTAGAGTTGGGGAGCAGTGGAGC
>JBDHKD010000117.1:0-11822 GCA_039586575.1 Gemmatimonadota bacterium
AGGGCCGGGGCGTCGAGGCGCTCGAGCTGCGTGACGGCCGGTTGCAGAACGTACGGCGACTCTTCGGTGATTTGGCCGGCTCGGCGGCCGAGTTGGCTGCGGGCGCGCCGGGCGTCGGTGGCGCGAGCGACGTCGACCTCCAACCCTGGCAGGAGGAGACGGCCCGCCGGCTCGCCGACAGCTGGTCGGACCGTGAGGTAAAGCCGCTCCCTAGCGTCGCCGACCTGGGCGCCGATCACCTCTGCGCCTACGGTGCGACGCTCGGGACCGAAATCGCTTGGCGCGAGTCGCTGCTCACGCCCGAGCTCGAACGCCAGCACCGCCGCCGTCGCAGCACGCGGCTCATAACCGCAGCGGCGAGCTGTGCAGTGGCGGCCCTATTCCTGCTAAGCTCGCTCGACGCCTACAGGGCCCGGGTCGAACACCGGCTCGATGCGCGCATCGTCGCGCTGCGCGACCGGGCGTCCGGGGTGTTGGCGCTGCAGGAGCGGGCCGCCGCGCTGAGCCGCGAGGCGCAGGCGATCGCCGACATCGAGGCGAAGCGTGCGGACCTGCTGACCGCCTTGCTCGAGCTCTCCGGCGGGCTGCCGGCCGACGCCTGGCTCCGCACCATCCAGGCCGAGCCACCCGACTGGTACCTTGACGGTTGGGCGCGTGACGCCGCCGCGCTCATCCCGCTGTTCGAGAACGACCCGCGCTTCGAGGATGTGCAGTTCCGCGCCGCCACCAGCCGCGCCCAGGTCGGCAACGAGACCTATGACTACTTCTCACTGGCTCTCCGAACGGTTCGGGCGCCTTAGCCGGCGCGAGCGGCGCGTGATCGCCGGCGGCGCCCTGGTCAGCCTGCTGGCGCTGGTCGTCGTCTACGGCGTCCTGCCGTTCGGCCGCCGCTGGTCGGCGCGCGAGTCGGCCATCGCGGCGAAAGCGGAGCAGTTGGCGCGGCTGCAGGTGCTGGTCGAGGGCGAGGTCGCGCTGCGGGAGACGACGGCGCAGCTGGAGGAAGATCGCGATCGGCGAGCCCAGCGGCTGCTGGGCGGCAGCACCGAGGCGCTGGCCGCATCGAGTCTGCAGACGCTGTTGCGCGGCTACGCCGAGCAGAGCCGGGTCAGTCTGGATCGCGTCGACGTGGCGCGCGAGTTCGAGGCCGATTCCACCGGCCTCACCCTGGTACCGGCCGACCTGGTCGTGCGCGGCGACGTGTACGGACTGGTCGACTTCCTGTTCTACCTGCAGAACGGCGAGAAGCTGCTGGTGATCGATGGGCTCAGCGTGAGCGCGGCGCTGCGAAGCGGCCAGACCGGCCCCCAGATGCTGTCTTGGACCGTTTCACTGCACGGGTTCTACGTCGCCGAAGAGGAGCCGGCATGAGAGGCGCGACGCGGGCCCTGTACTTGGTGGCCGGCCTGCTGGCGCTGGCAGGTATCGCCGTGCGTTTCGTGCCCGCCCGGCCTGTGGTACCCGCCACGGACCCAGTCGACGTCGCTCAGCCGGCGACCGAGCCCAGCCCCAGCGAGAGGGCGCAGGCGCTCTTGGCCTTTCAGGAGATCGTACAGGCCAACATCTTCAGCCCGGAACGCACGCCGCCGAGCGAGCGCTATGTGCCGCCCGAGCTCGCGGCGCGCGAGCCGGGGCCGGTGCGCGCCGCCCCGCGTCTCCGCCTGTTCGGTGTCGCCGTAGGTCCGACGGGCGCCGTGGCGCTGATCGATGCCGACCCCGCCATCCCCGGGGCCGAGGTCTACCGCGAGGGCGATCTGGTCCGGGGCTTGCGTTTGATCGAGATCGGAGAAACGGCCGTCGTATTGGAGGGCGACGACGGCCGTACCGTACTGACACTCCCGTCTTCCGGCCGGAGGTCACCGTGAAGCAAAGCCTTACGCGCCCAGGTCAGGGCCGGGCAGCGCGCCCCGCGCTCCTGATACTGGCGGCGCTAACCGCCCTGGCGACGCCAGCCGGGGCGCAGCAGACGCGCCTCAACTACGTGAACGCCGACGTACGTGATGTGATCCGCTCGCTGGCCACCGTGATCGGGGTCAACGTCCTGATCAGCGAAGAGGTGCCGGCCAAGCGGGTCACCTACACGACGCCGGCGCCGGTGCCGGCCAACGAGGTCGGCACCGTGCTCGAGGCGATCCTGGAGAGCGAAGGCCTGGTGCTCGTGCAGCGCGGGCCGGTCGCCGAGGTGATGCCCGCCGCCAACGCGCCGGCCACCGGGCCGATCAGCTTCGGCAAGGACTTGCCGTCGCCACCGCCCCTCGGCCTCATCACGCAGATCGTGCCGCTCCAGTACATCCGCGCCGACGAAGGACTCGCCGTCCTCCAGCAGCTCGCCAGTCCCACCGCCCGCATCGAGACCGTGCCCCGCTCCAACTCGCTCCTCATCACCGACCGCGGGATCAACGTCGCCCGCTACCTCGAGCTGCTGACCCAACTCGACGTGCGGTCGGACGGCGAAGGCGGCCTGCGCACCTACGTCTATCGCCTCAAACACGCCAGTGGGCCCGAGCTGGCCGCCACGCTCGCCCAGATCTTCGGCGCCAGTGTGCCGGCGGTCCAGAGCCGACCCCGCGTAGATGCGCTGGCCGACCGCAGCCTCTCGAGCACGCTCGAGTCGTTCCGCCAGCGCGAGCTGCAGTCACTCGAGCAGCGCCGCGAGATGGGGATCCCCATCGAGCTGGCGGCGGCCGCCGATACCGCGGCGGCCGCCGCTGCGAGCGGCCTGGTCGGCGAGACCACCATCGTGCCCGACCTGGCCACCAACTCGCTGGTCATCCGCACCGCGCCGCCCAACTACCCGGTGCTCGAGGAAACCATCGAAGCCCTCGACGTGCGGCCGGCCCAGGTGCTGCTCGAGGTGCTGGTCGCCGAGGTCCTGCTCGACGACGATCTCCAGTACGGCATCAACTGGGCGGTACTCGCAGACAGCGTCGGCGGCGAGGCCGTGGACATCCTGGGACGCCTCGGGCGCGAGGCCACCGACAGCGCCCTCAGCCTCATCGACGACTTCTCGCTGCGGGTCATCAGGCTGAACACCGTCAACGTGCGCGCCGTCATCCGCGCCCTCGCCTCCGAGTCCAACGTGCAGGTCCTCTCGACCCCGCACATACTGGCCCTCAACAACGAGGAGGCCCGCATCCTGGTCGGCAGCGAGGTGCCGTTCAGCCAATCCACGCGCACCGGCCTCGACGTCGTCGTCGACCGCATCGTCCAGTACCGCAACGTGGGCACCGAGCTCACGATCATCCCAACGATCAACGACGACGGCTACGTCACCTTCCGCATCCTGCAGCAGGTCAGCAATCTCACCGAGCAGACCGTGGCCGCCGCCCTCGGCGCCCCGATCATCACGACCCGTGAGGCCGAGACCAGCGCCCTCGTCCGTAACGGCCAGACCGTCGTGATCGGCGGCCTGATCGACGAGCAGAGCTTCGACGTCGAGAGCGGGGTACCGAGCTCGCCATCTTCGTCACGCCTTACGTCGTCTTCACCGACGAGGACGCCGCCGCTCTCCTCGAGCGCGAGCGCGACCGCCTCAGGAATGACGCGCTCGACCAGGCGCTGGTCCCGCCCGACACGGCCCGCTCGCGCAACTAGGGCCCAGGCCGCCCCTCTGTCGCCGCGGCAAGATCTGCCAAGCCGGCTCGACCGCGCTGAGCCCTCAGCCCGGTCGATTCTTTCGGGGTAGCCCTGCAACAAACACTGTGGGGGTGCGACGACAGCCCGGACCACGGATCAAGGACCCTCTCCGCCTCCGATTCCACCAACCCCGCATAAAAGACTAAGAGATCGTCATCCACCGATAGCCCGAATGGGACACTTTGTCACTTGCGGGCCTTGCACGATAATTGCTACTATCCGCGGAAGTCTAGCCTTTGTCAGCCGTAGTAGAGACAAATTGCGACTCCCGCAGCACGGGATCTGAGTCGCCACGTTGTCTGACCGCGATCGCGGTCTTCCCGCCAACCGACAGCGTGGCCCGGCAGAAACCGGGAGTACTACAAACAGCTCGTTGATGAGGGCCTGTCCGACCCCCCGCTGTCCCCTTGCAGCTGCAGCCGTGCGTCCTTCAGCACGGCGCTGCCGCTGCGTGGGAGTCGTTTGTCTTGTGAGAATCCAGAAGTGGACTGGTTCGCCGCCGGATCCCTGAGGTCCGGCCGGGCGACCCGAAGCAGCTTTTCGATCACCCGTGTTCGTAGTCCGAACACCCCAACCAGCTCAGGGAGGGACTATGAAGTTCACGAGAAGAGAGTTCGCGAAGTTGACCGCCATGGCGGGCGCCGGGGTGATGTTGCCCAACAGCGTGATCGTCCGCAGGGCGTTCGGCCAAGTCGGTCAGGCGCCTCCGCTGCCGGGCAACCAGATCCCGCAGTTCGTCGACCCGCTGCCGCTGCTCACCGCACAAGGCGGCACGATGGAGGTGCTGATCAACAATCCGGCCAACCTTAACACCATCTACATGCGCGAGTTCGACGCGCACATCCTGCCCACCGGGCTGCTCGCACCAGGCATCAAACCGGCGACCCGGGTCTGGGGCTACAGACTGGGAGCTGCTCCGACGCTCGCGGACACCTACCTGGGACCCGTGGTCGTTGCCGAGCGCAGCGACGCGTCCACGAAGCGCCCGACGAAGATCAGATGGGTGAACGCGCTGCCGGGCACGGCAGGCAGCACTGTGACCGCCTGGAAGACCTCCACCGATCGGACCCTACATTGGGCGGACCCGCTCAACCAGGGTATGCAGATGACCAACTACGCGGGCCCCATCCCGGTGGTGCCGCACCTGCACGGCGGCGAGGTGCCGCCGCAGCTCGACGGCGGGCCGGACGCCTGGTATGCCCGCGCGAACGGGACCCAATACCAGGGCCACGCGTACCACACCTTTGGCTACACGGGCGGCTCTGCCCCTGGGAATTACGCCGATTACTACTACCCCAACACCCAGGAGGCGGCCGACATCTGGTTCCACGACCACGCCCTGGGCATCACGCGGCTGAATGTCTACGCCGGCATTGCGGGCGGCTACATCCTCTACGACAGCGTTAACGCGCCGCCGGGCGACCTGGGAGGCTCAGCGGGTGCCGCGAAGATCATCCCGCTCATCATCCAGGACCGCAAGTTCGACATCAACGGCCAGCTCTTCTTCGACAACCTGGGCATCAACCCCGAGCATCCCTTCTGGGTGCCGGAGTTCGTGGGCGACGTGATCTGCGTGAACGGCAAGACCTGGCCGTACCTGACCGTCGACAAAAAGCGCTACCGCTTCCTCTTCCTCGACGGCTCCAATGCCCGCTTCTACGACATGTTCCTGATCGACCCGGTGAGCGGCGTGAAGGGGCCGCCGATGTACGTGATCGGCACGGACGGCGGCTACCTCGACAACCCGGTCTTGATCGACCCCAACGCCACCGGTCGTCAGACCAAGGCGGGGATCGCCAAGAGCCTGGTGATCGGCCCCGGCGAGCGCTACGACGTGCTCATCGACTTCGGCGACACGGCCTGGCTGAACGCGATCAGCGCCGCCTATGCGGCCATGGGCATGGCCGTCCCGGACCCGCTGCGCCTGCACCTGCGCAACAACGCCAGGACCCCGTTCCCAGGCGGCGCACCGGCTCCCAACAGCACCACCGGGCGGGTCATGGAGTTCCGCGTGTCGACGACGGCGGCGGTGACTCTCCCCGACATCACGTACAACCCGACCCCGACATCGAATTTGCGTTCGGGGCACGCCATCGTGGCCATAACCGGGGCCACCCAAGCCGTGAAACGCCAGCTGACGCTCAACGAGGCGATGGGCCCCGGCGGCCCGCTCGAGGTGCTGGTCAACAACACCAAGTGGGGCGGCCACTCCATCCATGAAGCGATAAGCCACAATGGGGTTACCATCACCGCAGCGGGTGTTCGAAACGATTTCCAAGCCGTTACGATTGGTGGCTCTACGGCCTACTACTCCGAGCTGCCCAAGGAGGGCGACATCGAGCTGTGGGAGATCATCAACATCACTGCCGATGCTCACCCGATCCACCTGCACCTGGTGCAGTTCCAGCTGGTCGACCGGCAGAAGTTCGATGTGGCGGCCTACAACGCGACTTACGATGCCCTCTTCCCCGCGACCAACACAACCCTGGATCCGATGACCGGCCTGCCCTACCCGGGCGGCGTGTACATCGGCGGTTACGGCCCGCCGAAAAACTACAATACTGGCAACGCCGACGCCGCCGTGGGCGGCAACCCGGCGATCGGGGCGTTCCTCAACCCCAAGAAGTGGCCTAAGGTGCTTCCGCTCCAGCAGGAGAAGGGCTGGAAGGACACCGTGATCATGTACCCGGGTGAGGTGACCCGCATCATGGTGCGCTGGGCGCCCACCGACCTGGCGACGACTACGCCGGCAGCCCAACTGCACTTCCCGTTCGATCCGAACGGCGGGCACGGCTACGTCTGGCACTGCCACATCATCGACCACGAGGACAACGAGATGATGCGGCCGGACGCCGTTATGCTCAACCCGTTCGCGCCGTCGCCCAGCGCCAGACCCCTCAAGAAGGGAACGGACTACTAGGCCTACTCTCAACAGCGAGGGGGCCGCCCGTTTGGGCGGCCCCCTCGCTTTTCTCTCCCCGCATAACCCCAGGCAACGGCGGCGCACGCGTCACAAGTCCCGCTCCGTCCAGTGTACGATCCGCAGGCGCGGGCCGTCGGGGCCAGAATACTCCTGGATCTCGATCACAGCCTGCACCTCGTGGGTGAGCGGCGAGCCCTCGACCCAGCCGCGGCTCACCACCAGGATGCGTTCGGGGAGCGTGATGAGCCGCACGCCGCGGGCGAAGCGGGTGACGCCGCGGCGCCGCAGGTCCTGAAGGGTGCCGACGACCGAGGTCACCGGCTGGCCGCGGCGCCGCGAGGCCAGGATCGCCTCGGCGCCGCCGCGACCCAGCTCGGGCAGCGCCACGAGGACCGGCTCGGGCGCCGTGTTGGCGTTGACCAGCCCGCTCCCCCAAACGGTCACATAGGGCGCCAGGACGTCGGCGATGGAATCGCTGAAGCCTTTGATGCGCGTCAGCTCGTCCAGCCGCAGGAGCGGCGCGTCAGACGGTGTGAAGGGCGAGCCGGCCCGAGCGTAGTCCGCCGCCTCGGCGCCCTCCGGCCGCGGCTCGTCGTCATCGTCCTTCCAGTCTTCCAGCGCGTCCACCAGCTCCACCGCCTTACCGGCGCTCACGAACTGCTCGAACAGCGTCAGCAGTATGTCCTCATCCGAGTTGTTGAGGTCGATGCGGGCGTTGAGGTCGGCGATGGCCACCTGGTAGCGCGCCGTGCCCAGCTGCCGCTCGCCCCAGCGGGCGACTTCTTCTTCGAGCGCGGCATAGACCAGCTCGCGGCCTTCCGGCGGCCGGGCGTCCCGCAGCCGGGCGCGCAGCCGGGCGGTCGTGGCCACGACACCGCTCTCCGCCGCGTAGCGGGCGACGGCGCGCACCCGTACGCCCTCCACGCTCCTGGTCTGCACCCGCGCCATGGCGGCGACGCCCACGGCGATGGCGCTGAGCACGATCACCACCCAGAGGACAAGCATCAGCGCCACGCCGCGCCGATCGGCCAGGCAGGCGAGGGCGCGCTTCATCGCAGCGGTCCCTGCCCGAGGGTGACGAGGAGCGGCGGCACCAGCGGACCAGCGTCCGTCCACAGGGTGATCTCCACCGCCCGCGGCAGGAAGAAAGGCTGGCCCCACTCCTCGGCCCACTGCATTGCCGCCGGCCCGACCGGCACGCGGACATCGAAACCCGTGACGCCGGGCAGCCGGGCCAGCGGGCGGGGCGGCACGGCCACGCCGATCGGCTGCGCGATGAGCGCCAGCCCGTCGGGCCGCGGCTCGATAACGACCTCCCAGTCGGCGTCGCCGGTGAGCGGCGGCGTGCCGCCGGCGGTGATGAGCCGTAGCCGGTCGCGGGGCCGGCCCTGTGCATCGCTCCCCGGTTCGAGGACGAAGGTCGGCCGGCCGTAGTCGTCGTTCCTGCGCACGTTCCGCAGGGCGTCGGTCACCAACACGTTCCAGGCGAGCTCGGCGCGGACGGCTTGTTGTTCGCTATCGAGCCGCGCCCGGGTATCGACGGCGGCGCGCGCCGCGCCGTAGACCAGAAGCGCCACCACGCCGGTGAGCGTAATGGCTACGACCAGCTCGATGAGCGTGAACCCGGCGCAACGCTTCATGGCCCGGCCTCGGCCAGCCGGTTCAGCGTGAAGCGTCCGCCGTCGGGGAAGACGACGGTGACCGTCACCAACGCGAGCCCCAGGCCCTGGGGCTCGGCGGTGATCCAGCGCTCGAAGCCGCCGTCCAACGACTCGCGGCCGCGCCGCAGGGCCGCCTCGAGATCGAGCTTCGCCAGCTCCATCCCGACCTCGGCGTAGGTCACCGCCCGGCTCCAGCTCCGGGCGTTCTCCGCCGCCCGGGCCGAGGCGCCGAACACCTCGAGGTAGGCCACCACGACCAGCCCCAGGATGACCAGCGCCACCATGGTCTCGAGCAGCGTCAGCCCGTCGCGTTTCACGGCTCCTGCACCTCGCAGGTGAGCGGCTCGATCGGGATCTGACGCGCCGCCGCGCCGCTCCGCACGTCGAACCCGCAGCTCCCCAGCGGCGACACCACCAGCGTGAAGCGGGGGCCGCCGTAGTCGCGGCCAAGATCGCCCTCCGCCAACCGACCGGCTTCCCGAGACGCGGCGCCCTCGACGCTCCAGCTGCCGTCCTCGGCGACGTTGAGATACAGCGTTTCGCCGCGCCGCGCCGCCAGCTTCTGCACGCCGCTCACCACGCTCGCCAGCGGCGAGTCCCCCGCATCGTCACGGAAGATGAAGGCGGGTGCGACGAGCGCCGTCGCCAAAACCAGCAGCACCATCACGACGATGACCTCCACCAGCGTGAAGCCGCGCCGAGGTGTACGCCTTGGGTACGTGTCGCGAGATGCGTCTGTCATGGGCCTCCGAGAGGGGATCGACGTCGAACCTGGCCAGGCTTGGACCTCGGGGAACCTTAGCTCACACAAACTGTCGGCGACAGAGCGCCGCGCGGCGAGGCCACACCAGCCTCGCTGGGTGTGGCGGCTGCTCTCCCCACTATTGTCAGCGAGCAACACTCCAGCATCGCATCAGCGAGTCGCGAGCGACTATGAAAACGACTATTGGAACGAATGTTTTTTGCCCCCCAGGCTAACGCTAACGATGGCAAGGGACACCCGTTCGGGCGTGTGGCAGAATTGTCAGGGGCGGCCAACACTCACCACCGACCTACTTGACGGCACCATTTCTGCAACGTCATCAGTGGCTTCTTACATCTCCAAGGCGCGGCAACCGCCGCGTGGAGGTGGCCCGGCGGAACCGGGGACCGCCGGGTGGGGCCACGCAGCACACACCGCTTCCCACCAAAAGTAGGAGGTTCCCATCATGTACGCAGCACACACCGCTTCCCACCAAAAGTAGGAGGTTCCCATCATGTCTGTTCCTAAGCTCTCGGCTCTCGGGCTCATTATGGTGCTCGGCGGCTGGGCGCTGGTCGCCGATGTCGTTCCCACGGACGTCGAGCAGCCCGGCACCCAACCGCGCGAGGTCACCTCCCTGGAGACGCCCGACCGCTGCGACAACTGTCACGGCGGATACGACCTGGCCGTCGAGCCCGCCTTCAACTGGCGCGGCAGCATGATGGCCAACGCAGGTCGCGACCCACTGTTCTGGGCGACCCTTGCCATAACCGAGCAGGACTTCCTGCCGGGCACGGGTGGTGCCGGCGACCTGTGCATCCGCTGCCACTCGCCGGACGGCTGGCTGGACGGTCGCTCGACACCGACCGACGGGTCGGGACTGATGGAAAAGGATAGCCACGGTGTGCAGTGCGACCTCTGCCACACCATGGTGAATCCGGACGATTCGGAGCACCTGGGCGTCCAGAACCCACCGTACCTCGCCAACAACTTAGGCGATCCGGTGGTTGGCCCGTTGGCTGGCTACTACGGCAGCGGCATGTTCGTGATGTCGGCCGGCGGCGCCAAGCTCGGCCCGTACAGCGACGCCGTTGCGAGGCACCAGGCGGATCCGTCCCTATTCCACCGCGATAAGAATTTCTGCGGCACCTGCCACGACGTTTCCAACCCGGCGGTGGGCAACCTGGCGCCCAACAACGGTACGCAGCCCACGGCGGACCCCGTGACCGCCAACTTCACCCTGGAAGGGCCGGTGGACGGGAAGGCCGCCTTCAACAACTTCCCGTACCAGTACGGCATAGTAGAGCGTACGTTCAGTGAGTTCATCGCCAGCGGGGTCGATGACCTCTTGGTTTCCGACTACCTAACGTTGCCGGCCGATCTCCAGGGTGGCGCGCTGTTGGCCGGCTGGCAGAGCGCCACGGCCACCGGTTCCAATGGAGACTATGTCGATGGCGCGTTCCGCTATTACACCTGTCAGACCTGCCACCTACGGCCGGTCCAGGGTGCGGGCTGCAACAAGAAGGGCGCGCCGATCCGCGACGACCTTCCGCTCCACGACATGACCGGCGGCAACTACTGGGTGCCCGACGCCATCCAGTACCTCGACGGGCTAGGGCAGCTGCGGCTGGGAGGCGGTCTGACGCTCCTACAGATCGATGCGCTAAACGCCGGCAAGACGCGGGCGCTCAAGCAGCTGAGCCAGGCGGCGACGCTGACGGTCGACGAGGCCAATAACACCGTCAGGATCGTCAACCACACGGGGCACAAGCTGATCTCCGGCTACCCCGAAGGCCGGCGCCTGTGGCTCAACATCAAGTGGTACGACGCGAACGGCGCCCAGATTCACGAGGACGGCGCCTACGGCGACATCATTGTGGATCTCCCCGCCGTCGCTGGGCGCCCACCCATGACACTGACCGTCAGGTCGATCCTCGACCTGGCCGATCCCAACACGAAGATCTACGAGGCGCAGCCCGCGATGACTCAGGAATGGGCCGCCACGCTGGTCTCGGTCGGCTATCCAGAGACCATGCCGCTCTCGTTCGACCGGTTGACAGGTGCTGTCACACACACGCTGGGCGAGCTGGCCGCAAGACCGCCGGGTACGGCCTTCAAGACGTTCCACTTCGTGCTCAACAACACGGTCGTCAAGGACAACCGCATCCCGCCGTACAACATGAGCTACGACGAAGCGCGGGTGCGGAACGCGCTACCGGTGCCCGAGACGCAATTCGGCAACCCCGGAGCGGGCGGCGTCTACGATTACTTCGATGTCGTCTCGCTGAAGCTGCCCCAGGCGGGCGGTCAGGCGGTCTATGCCAAGATCAGCCTGATGTACCAGCCCACCAGTTGGGAGTACATCCAGTTCCTCTACCTGGCCAACGACGGGAGCTTCCCGTTCCTCGCCGACGAGGGGCGCTTCCTGCTGGATGCCTGGCTCAACGCACCTATGGTGGAGCCGATGGCGGAGCCGTACGTCATCGCCACGGCGGAGTGGGGTAAGAAGGCCACCCCGCCGGCGCCGAAGATGCACGTGAACAGGCTGGCGACCTGGTGCGTCGACCGGAAGGGGAACTTCACCACGTTCTGCAATATGTTCGCCAGCCGCGAGACGGTGGGCTACGTGGCCACGATTCACGACGCGAACGGCGCGCTCGTCTCCGGCGCCCAGGTGTTCACCGAGATCCGGGACCCCGTTGGCGGCATCGTGGTAGACCAAGCCTTCACCGACGCGACCGGCGAGGCGGTCTTCACCTGGAAGGTCCCGCGAAATGCTGCGCCCGGCACATACACGATCGTCGTTACGAACGTGATCCACGGCGGCTACGAGTACGATCCGGCGAACAGCATTCTCCAAGCA